>JAZDPV010000018.1:0-91081 GCA_043797265.1 archaeon | reverse complement strand
ATAAATATTTATAAATAAAAACTTTAAACAAAAAATAATTATTAAACAAACTTTTAAAAAACTTTCCATAAGAAACCAAAGGGTCACGTTTTTAAAAATAATCAATATTTTACTATTTATAATAAATAAAAGTTAAAAGAAAAGTTTATAAACAATTTATATCTAAACAAACCATGGATAAAAAACCATTTAAAGCACTCTTAGGAAAACAAATAGTCACAAAAGAAGGTAAAAAATTAGGTATAGTTAAAGATATAACATTTGAAGCAAGAACAGGAGAATTAATTCATATAGTTTTAAAAGATTTGACAACATACACAATAAACTTATCACTTGAAAGAACAAAAGAAAAAGAAGCGTTAATACCATATAACTCAGTTATAGCAGTAGGAGATTTTATCGTAGTATCCGAAGAAGATCTTTTATAATAAATAAATTATAAACAATTTTATTAAACACTAAAATGACAGAAATGAAATTAATCAACTCAAAAATAATAAAAATAAATGCAGAAAGAAATCCAAACTTTAATGGTAAAATAGAATTAAAAACCAATATAAAAATACAAAAAATCGAAAAAATTAAAGAAACAAAAGAAATTATAAAAATAGAATACATTTTTGATATAGATTACTTAGATTTAGGTAAAATATCAATAGGGGGCATTATTTTTTTATCCTCAAACACTAAAACAATAAAAGATATTATTAAATTACAAGAAGAAAAAAAATTTAATACACCAGAGTATATTACAATAACCAATTTAATAATACAAAAAGCCTCAATAAAAGCATTCGAGATAGAAGAAGAGCTTGGGTTGCCAATCCACATCAAATTCCCAACGGTTAATTTTCAAGAAAAACCAAATAATTAATAAAAGATATTGTTTTTATATTATATGCCCACATCGCATAATGGTATTGCACGCGGCTCGAACCCGCGACCCTTTCGGGTATCCCCGTTCGATTCGGGGTGTGGGCGTACAATATAAATTAAATTAAACAAGCGACCCTTAAAATAATTAAATAAAAATCTAAATATCAAATGCCAAAAATATCTCAACAAAAAATTGAAAAAATATCAGAACAAATTTTATCATATCTTTTTTTAATATTCCCAAAACAAATTTTTACATCAGAAATAGCAAAAGAAATTGCGCGAGACGAAGAATTTACAAAAAACTTATTAAAAAAACTCGAAAAAAAAGAATTAATTATAAAAATCATTAAAAATCCCCAGGGATTTCAATATTCTCGCAGAGAAAGATGGCGCATTTCAAACAAGGCCCACAATGTTTACAAACAACATCAATAATATAATAAAAATATATTTTAAAAAACAATTAAAAATAAAAACAACACCAATTTAAATCAAATATGGATCCAATAAAAGAAGCCTTTTTTAAGATAAAAGAAGATATACAATTTTTAAAAAACGAAATTTTACAATTAAAATTTCAATCAACACACCAACACACCAAACCAACACATAACCCAGAATCAACACACCAACACACCAACACACCAACACACCAACCCGACATATATTTTGCCAATAGAGAGCATATACCAACAAAATATAAATAGTTCCACAAGAAGCAATGGGGTTCCAACACACCAACAAACACACCAACAAACACACCAACAAACACACAATTTAAATCAAAATACATCTTCTTCCGAATTTAAACAAGTAAATAATATAATTGAATCACTTGATAATATAAAAAAAGGAATTCGACTTAAATTTAAACACTTAACTCCACAAGAAATGTTTATTTTTAGCACCCTTTATACTCTAGAAGAAGAAAATAATATCGAAATCACTTATCGTACACTCGCAAACCAAACCAACCTCAGTGAATCATCTATACGTGATTATATCAATAAACTTACAAAAAAGGGTATTCCAATCGAAAAAATAAAAAAAAATAACAAGATTATTCTCCTAAAAATCTCTCAATATCTTAAGAATATAACCACTTTATCTACAATTCAAAATTTACGAAAATTATAGCACATAATTCTTAATAATTAAATAATTGTTCGGTTAAACGACTATCTCTCTATCCCACATTATTCTATTTATATAACCCTAAATCTCTCATATTTAGGCAAGTTCTAATCTAATTCTCTCACTCTTCTTATTTTAACTCGGAAATCCCAAAATATTTAAAATAAAAAACGCACTTCTAACTCTCACTTTTCAATTTTTTTATTTATTTTAATTTTTAATCCCTTTATTAAACTAAATTTAATATTATCGGGAATATATACCCTTTTTTTCCCATTTATTTCACGAGTTTCTAAAATAACATCATTATTTTTTTGCCTTATTGTATTAATTTGACCCCTTATAGTACTTTTATCTTTCCCGAGTAATGTGGCCAAATCCTCATAACTTAATTTCATTTCAGAATTTAATAATGTCCAAACAATAGCCCTTTCCATTATTGTAAGATTATTTAAAATATTAGTTTGAACGGGTGTTTGGACAAGTGATTGGGCACCACCCCCCATCGTTTGTTTTACCTCATCTGTTCGAGATTGTTTAAATAAACCCCTAGGCCACTGTGAACTAAAAAAAGAAACAAAATCTTTTAGCCCCATTAGATCATCTTGAATAGCTAAAATTTGATTTTTTATTTCAGCAATCTCATTTTCATAAGAACCATGTTTGTCGTCGAGATGTCGAATCCATTCACCAACTTTATTAAAATCTTTTTTAACATAATCAAAAGAATCTCGAATCTCAAGTTTTAACTCATTAATTCTTTTTCTGTGCCCAAATAAACCAAACATCTTGCATTTATTCAAACAACTTTCTTTATAAATCTTTCGCGTTGTTTAAACAACTAACACCCAAAAACACCATTTTAACCCCAAAACCACTTTAAAACAACCATTTAAACATCAAAAATTTTAATCTGTTTAATCTATAAACATCAATTTTTATAGTCAATAAAAACAAAAATGTTTTACTAATTAAATATTTAATTTTAAACAGTCGTTTAAATAATAATTTAATACAATTTGAATACTAAAAAACATTAAATTCGTGTCTAAACATATCAAAAAATATTAAAAATCAATAGACCAAACAATTATAAACTTCAAAAACTATGCAAAAATATGCAATTCAAAAATAAGTTAATATACTCAGGAATTATTTCTATAGCAATATTAATGATATCAATATTCGTGCCAATTATTCCATGTAGAATCGCCCCAAATATACCAAGTCCAATTCACAAATGGGTAGCCTGTTCATTAAATCCAGATTTGATTAAAAACCCAAATTTAATTAAAGAATATTTCGGCTATACAACATTACTCACCGACGCATACATAATAACACTCCTTATATCATTCATTGTGACGATGATATTTTTCCATTTTGTCACAGGGAGAAAAAAAAATTTTTAAAGGAGGTAAAAAATGAAAGAAGGCAATTTAGTTGGGATATTAACCTGGATAATCGGGATTATATCAGCTCTTGCAGTCGGTTCGGGTATGATTGACGGCACATTAACAATCCCAGCAATCCCAGCAATAATAACAGTTATAGCCGGATGGGTTGTAGTAATCGGCGCAATTCTGAGCTTAATTATAGCAATTTTTAACAAATAAACACAAACTTTATTTTTTATTTTTATTTTTTATTAAAACATCATTGCATCAACCTAACCTTTGTGCACAACGTCCAAGTATATCAACAAAATTTAATAGTCAGAAGAGCAGGTAAATATAAACGACATACTCTCCACACTAAAGCGTGGAGTTTCCTACTGATTTCTAACATAGTCCTTCACGACGTCAAGTTGCACAAATCCAACAGAACTCGCAAATTTCCTCCTGCTCCACAAATGCCCTCGAGGATATTGAAGTCTTATTTTTTTGTGCTCAAAAAACAATTTCGAAGAACCGCTCTTTAAAATCTGTAAAATTCTCGACACTGAAACACTGAATTTTATAAGAACAATACAATGAACATGCTCGGGCTGAACATTCAATTCGATTATTTTTATTTCGTTTCTCGTCGCTGAACGTCGAGTGCAAGCTTTAAGAAGTTTTGCGTTCTCTGGCTCCCAAAACATTTTATATCGATATAAAAAACAAAGTGTTTAGAAATAAATACTTATCAGGAAGACTACATCTTCAAGGATGTAGATTTCTTCTCAATTTAAAATCAAAATTATTAATTCTCCATAAATTTCCCATAAGTTCGCATAATATACATTGTACGCCGTTCTTACATAATAAAACGAACGAAAAAAACCCGTTTGCACAAGGTTTTTAATGTACGAACGCTATTTTTTAACATGATAAAAAAATGCATCAATTGCAATCAAGAAAAAGAACATCACGCCAAGGGGCTTTGCTACACTTGTTATAAAAAAATCAAATGGCAACCAAAATTTGCAATATGCAGACGATGTAAACGGAAAATCAACATCCATGCCAAAAATTTTTGCGCTGGCTGCTATAACTACATTTTTCACCTCGATAAAAACAAAGCATATAATCAGCGCAAAAAAAATAATATAGACCTTAAAACTTTTAGGAAAGTTACGAAACAATGTGCTATTTGCGACTTTGACAAAATCGTCGACATACACCATATAGACACCAATAAAAAAAATAATTCCCCAAAAAACCTTATAGGCCTTTGCCCCAATCATCATCGCATGATTCATAATCTCAATTTCCGTAACGAAATTTTCCAAATTCTCAAAGAAAAAGGATTTGACACACCAATCGATGAAAAACTTCTTTTTTATAACCCCAATAATCAATAAATTAAACAACCACACATCAAATTTAAGCCATTCTGATAAACTTTTTTAACAAAACCAAATAAAACCCATCCTTTCACTAAAATTCCAAAAATTCCAACAAAATTTATTAAAAATTAAACCAAAAAGTGAGAGTTAACAAAATCCATTTTTTTAAAAAAGTGAGCATAAATATTCTCAAAAAACATAATTTATAAAAATTCAAATCAGCGACGGTAAATCTCAATAATCCAAAAATAAATAAAGTAATATAATAGTTATTCGGTTAAACGAAATCTAATTAGGCAACCTTTTTGCCAAAACAATTTCTACAAAGAACAGGGTCTCCACGCACCGGTTTAAATGGGACAGTTGTCGCTCGCCCACACTTAGCACAAACAACATTAAAATCTCTTCGACGATTTCTGCCATGCTCAAATCCTCCTCGCCCCTCCTTAAAACAATTATCACATTTAACGGGTCGCCCCTCCGTCGGCTCAAATGGAATATCGCACTCCTCGCCACAACTAGCACAAATCGCTCTGAACATTTTTTTATCCATCAAAATATATAATTTTATCCTATAAAAACTTATCCCAAAAAATATAAACACTTCAGTAATATAAATAAATGGACACAAACGAATTTTTAAAAAAACTTGAAGTCGAACTCAAAATATCGAAAAATTCCAAATACACAATAAGAAATTATATAAAATCAAACCAAGATTTAATAAACTTCACAAAAAAACAACCGGACCAAATAACAACCGAAGATGTCAAATTTTTCATCTCAGAAAATTTAACCAACAAAGCCGCAGCATCAATAACCATTTTTCTTTCCGCAATTAAATACGCATATTTCACAATATTCCACAACAACATCACAGCGACGATTAAGCGCCCAAAAAAAGAAAATAAAATGCCGACAACTCTTTCAAAAAAAGAAATCAAAAAACTTATTAATGAAATCAAAACCGAAAAATCAAAACTTATGATAAGCCTAATGTACGCTTGCGGATTCAGAGTTTCCGAATTAACAAATTTAAAAATTTCAGATTTAAATTTCCCAGAAAAAATAGGGCACATAAGACAAGCAAAAGGAAACAAGGACAGAATTTTCAATATACCAGAATTTCTAACAGAAGATTTACAATATCAAGCCGAGAAACAAAAAAATGAAGAATATTTATTCACGGGACAAAACGGCAAACTTTCAACCAGAAATATTCAAAAAATAGTATCATCGGTCGCAAAAAGAACTGGATTAAAAAAAGTGCATTGCCATACCTTAAGACACAGTTTTGCGACACACCTTCTCGAAGATGGAATTGATATCAGAAAAATTCAAGAACTTCTCGGACATTCCAATCTTTCAACAACACAAATTTACACCCACATCTCGACGGGAGAACTCAAAAAAATAAAATCACCAATAGAAACACTAAACGATTAATCACCTTTTAGATTTCCTTCTGGCAATCTTTTTTTTGACAACTTTTACTTTAGTGATTTTTCTTCTACAACATTCAGTCCCCATCCCTGCCCTCAACGCAAAAATTACAAAAGCCAAAACAAACCACCAAACATTTGTATCAACAACCCACCTCATCGCACCGCCCCAAATTTTCAAAACAATAAGTACGAAAGATATCGTCGCCAACTTCATCGAAAAAACCATCCACTGATCCACACCTTCCAAAATTTTAAACATCCAACACCTCCAAAAATAACAAACAAATCAACTATAAAAATCTATTTGTCGACATAAGGAACAATCATATTAGAATGTTTAAATAAATCTTGAATGGAATAATTTCTAAAAAGCCAGCTCGCAATCGAGTCAGCCACCCAAACCAATCTCGGGCATTCATAACTTTTTGAAAATCCACAACCACGCGTGACTCTTTTTTTCACAAATCCCAAAATCGAGACACTTTCCAAATATTCAAATTCAGGGATATCCATTATAGCATCAATAAATCTCGTTTTTTCTTCGCGTTGGACTTCACCATCTGCAAATGCACAAACCTTCACAACTTCACCATCCAAGGAATCACGAATACTATGAATATAATGACTTATTAATGTCGGTAAAATTATTGGAACATTTTGGCTACATCGTCGATGCTGATCCCCAGCCCTGATAGTAAATCTCCAATCTCTTCCCTCTTTTGAAACATAAGACAATGCCCTGCTACAATCTCTCTTATTACCAGGATGAACAATCCCATCCTCTCCATCCAAAAAAGAAAAAGCGCTGACAATAATTTCCCCCTTTGTTTCCCCGGCATGATTAGAATCATCTCCACCAACATATAAAGTTAGTTCCCTCATAATAAAAAAAACAAAATAATCTTTTTAAAAATTTATATACTAAACGATTTCATTTCTTTGTCTCAAATATCTAAAAATTTCAATTCCTTCCTTCCCTCGAATATCAATCACAAACTCAACTTCATTATTTTCACAAGAATCTATCGTCCCTAATTTTTGCATATCAGAACTTAATCCTCGGACATTCCCAACAAAACAAGTGTCATTGCAATAAACTGCCTTATTAACAATTTTCTGAAAAATCTCGTCGACAAAATCCGGTACACCACTTAAATTAATATCAATCCCCTGCTCACGGATAAAATCAATGCAATCCGAACTTAAATTACAAAACGTCCCACTATCAGCACCCTCCCCAACACAAACCCTCACCGTCTTAAAAACATAATAATTATAAAAATAAAATCCAGCCCCAGCAATCAACACAACTAAAACTAAAAAAACAACGCCAAAAATTTTCAACATTCTTCCCATTAAAAATCCAGCACAAAACATTTTATAAATTCTCCTCTCATCTAACTATATGACCTGCAAAAAATGTGGCTACATCGACAAAAAAGAAAAAACAATATTCGGAAGCCCATTATGCGGGATTTGTGCAGCGTTCGCACCAGAAAAAATATACGATTTCCAAAATTATATCTCAGAAAAAATTGATTGGGAAAAACTCGACACATTCAGAAAATACAATCAGTCAAAAGGGCAGAAACAAAAACAAGGGATGCAAAAAATGGCCAGCGTCGGTAAATTAGTAACAAGAGCACCACTTGGCTACGATGTTACAAACGGAAACCTAATCCCAAATGAAAACGCAATCCGAGTTCATTCTCTCTTTAAAACATTCCTTGCCAGAAATTACTCCCTCAATTCTCTCGCAAAAAATTTTTCACTTTCAATTAACGGTTTAAAAAAAGTCCTCACAAACCGGACCTATCTCGGCGAAATAAAATTCGATGGCAAAATTCACAAAGCCGACCATCAACCACTCATCTCGCCAGAAATTTTCTATGCCGTCCAAAGAAAACTTAAAACTTATCTAAGACCGAGAAAAAAAAGCCAAGCCCCATCTTAAGCGGAACACCACATTTTTATTTCAACGGAAACTCGTCTGCCTCATCGCCCTCGCCTTCGAATCCCCGGGTTTACATGTCTCTTTCCGTCGGGTATCGGCAACCAACATGTTTCTATCATAAGCCAAAAAAGCATTTCTAAGATTTTCGTTCCCAACAAATTTCACAATCGCCTTCGCAATCGCCAACCGCCCAGCCTCAACTTGACACTCTATACCACCACCCTTAACATTCAAGGCAATATTAAAATTTAAACTTCCAAGAACATTCTTCGCAATAATTAACGGCTCACTAATCTCCAACCTCTGCATCTCTGTCAAAAAATTCAACGGCCTCTTATTAAAAGTTACAACCCCATCACCCGCTTCAATCGTCGCCTTCGCAATCGCAGTCTTCCTCTTCCCCGAAACAATAATTTTATCCATCATTTCAACAACTCCATGGCTTCTTTAATCGCAAAATATTTCATCGGCTTCTTGTGGCTTAATTTAACAATATTTTTCAAATCCTCATCTTTCAAGCCACCATCCCCAACATAACATCTCAATCTCTTAAATGCCCCGCGCCCCCTCGCCCGGTCCCACGGCAACATCCCACGAATCATCCTCTTAACCAATCTGTCCGATTGCCGAATATATTTCGGTCCCTTCAATGAACCACCACTCCCCATTCTCCTCTTCGCTAAAATTTTCTCAACAAATAATTTCTTGTCCCCCGAAATAACAACCCTCTCACAATTAATCACATCAACAAAATCCCCCTTCAACAAATCCTTAGCAACCACCGACGCCAACCTACCAAAAACACAACCCTCGCCATCATAAATTATTTTTATCATTCCCCCCACTTCCTCCATCTGCTAATTTCAACATATTGTTCCAATAATTTTTCTGGCACTAGGCCATCCTCTAAACAAGACCTTCTCTCTTCCCCACAAGGTTCATTCCCAAAATCAGCCGCAAAAATGAACGAAGGATAATCATGAAAAAAATAATTTGTAACATCCCCATCTCGCGCCCTCACCTGCACAATCCCAGAATATTCTACCTCTCCCATTATCTCAAAATATCAAAACCATTTAATTCAGGATTCTTTTTCATCTCGTCAACAATCGTAACAAAACTTCCCTTCACTCCCTTTATTTTCTCAAGCGCTTTCCCCGACGCCGCCCATGCCACAATCTTCTTCGCCCCACTCAAATCCCCCGCACTCAAAACTTTTCCCACAATTAACACATCGCCCTTGACCATATCAATATCTTTCAAATTCACAGCAGGCCACCGACGCTTCGGCCGCGCCAACTCTTTCGCCACGACGGGGTTCGTTTTCTTCAACCTAATTATAGTTTCAACTAACGAAACATCCATTTTGCGTTTCATTCGCTTCTCAATTTTTGTTTTACTTATTTTTATTTCCATTTTGTTTTATCGAATTCTCCGTCCATATGAGGAAAAGAGGATCCTCGAAGAGGTCCTCGTGCCCCGAAGGGGTACCTGCTCGCAGGTCCTCGTGCCCCGAAGGGGTACCTGCTCGCAGGTCCTCGTGCCCCGAAGGGGTATCGAACCCCGTGTTTCGAATTCTCCGTCCATATGAGGAAAGGAGGATTCGAACCCCCGCAGGCATAAGCCAACGCGCCCTTAACGCGCCCCGTTTGACCACTCCGGCATTTCCTCACTACCCGCGGACAAAATATTAGATAAAATATCCAACACTTATTTAACTACTTTCAAGACTTCAGAAAGATTTCCTTTCAAAGCCTTACATGCTTCAATAAAAACATCCTTAACTCCAATCTGCCCCCACGATTCAATCATAAAAACCAAATCGTCGCCAAACTCAATATTAACCCCAGGATAATTTTTCATGTCCTCGTCGTCAAAATCACAGGCCGCAGCATTCTTAACCCTTAATTTATCCCCAAACATTTCAAAAACATCAGGATATAAATTCGCTAACTCACTATGCTTTTCCCCCTCACCCGAAACTTTAATCTTCGGCAAATGCTTATAAAAAATAACCCCCGGCATAAACTTCGCATGCTCATTCCCCTTCCCGGCTTTAGCCCTCGCAACCAACTCAAGCTCTTGTTTGTCCCCAAGCAAAACAATCGGGGTCTCAGGATAAATAATATCATCACCAAGCAGCCCAGCCATAACTTCAATCCCATCACCTTTCCCTTTTGCTTTCATCTTCATTTCAACACTCTGCCCCGACTTCATCTTCTGGTTCTTCAAGCTTACAAGCCCAAGCCGATGAGCAATAATTTCATCATAAAGCGCCGAATCATTTTTGTAAATATCACATTCGTCAATCGCCAAAATCGGGATTTCTCCCACGCTTCTCCGAATCGCATTCGCCAAACTCACATCGACATCACCAACAAAAACCATTCTCTCGTCGCTATTCTCAATCATTTCCATATCGTTCCATCCATTTCCCAATTTATAAATTTATACTTGTTATTTATCTCCAGCCACCGAAGACCAAATGCAGACCACCATAATAAAATCTTTGATTTCATTAAACTCGCCTCCCTCTTCTCCCGCCCTTCTTCTTCGGCCCGCCACGAGGAACAGCAGTCGTCTCAGTAATACTCAAAATCCTAAATCCTTCTTTTGTTAATGTCTTAACAATCGCATGCGCCCCCGGCCCAATCCCGCTCGCTCCCGTCTGCCCCTTCATCCTCACATACAAATCCTTAATCTTATAATCTCGACAAACATCCTGTATCCTTTTCGCAATAAACATCGCAATCGTCGGGTTTGCCCTCATTCTATCATGCTTCGTAATCTGTCCGCCGGAAACCCGCCCAATCGTGTTCCCCGCCAAATCTGTCATCGTCGCAATTGTATTATTAAAACTCGCATAAATACTCAATATCCCAACATTCTCCTCACTCTTCGCCATCTTTAACAACCTCCCCTCTGGTTTCATCCACTTTCTTTTCTTGTTTTTCTCGTTTAGGTCTAACAGCAATTTTTCCCTCAAATTCTTTTGTCACAACAAAGGAAGGTATATTCACAGTTTTCCCGTCGACCAAAACGTTTTTATGAACAATTAACTGCCTCGCCTGTCTTGCGGTGTTCGCCATTTTTTTCTTGAACAAAAAAGTCTGCAATCTTCTCTCAAATAAATTTTCTTCAGTCAAAGCCAAAACGTCAGCGATACTATGGACATTAAATCCCATCCTGTTCAACTTATCAAAAAAAATCTGTTGCTCCCCAGCGTCCTCCCCAATTAAATCCTTCGCTCTCCGTCTGAATTTCGACACAGCGCTTTTTGCTTTCCAAATCTCACGCTTATTTTTCAATCCATATTTTTTTATCAAAACATTCTCCTCATCCATCCTTGCTCTATCAAACGGTTTCTTTGGCCGGCTAAACAACTTCCGTTTTTTCTTAATATCGCCCATCAGAAATCATCCTCCCAAAAAATTTAATCATTTAGAACTCCCATCCTGTTTTCTATTTTTTTTAGCACTCGCAACAGACGGTTTCCTATTATGTCTAAAATGCGACCTTGTTTTTTGTCCCCTAACCGGCAAATTCACAGCATGCCTTCCCCCGCGATAAGAACGAATTTTTCTCAGTCTCTTCACATCAAACTCAGTTCTCAGCTTCAAATCAACGCCGCTAATATGTCTGTCTTTCCCGTCGTCAAAATCCTTCCGCCGATTTTTCAAAAACCCCGGCACGTCAGGACTCTTCATAAATTCTTCAATCCTTGCCAGTTCCTTCTTGTCAAAATCTTGAATTCTTTTGTTTTTATCCATGTCCAAAATCTTACAAACAGCGTTAGAAAACATCCAAGAAATTCCCTTAATTTTCGTCAAAGCAGAACTCAACTTAATATCTCCACGAATATCCCGCCCGAGCACTCTAACCAGTATAACATCGTCTTTCTCTTTCTTCTCAAATTTTTTCTTTTCTTCCATCAAAATACAAACAGATTATGTCTTTGCATTTCTGTCAATTCCTCCATAATTCTTTTCTCAATAATTTTCCCCGGCACCGGCATATTATAAACTCGCTTCTTAATATCATCAAAAGATTCAAACATCTTCTCGCCACGGGCATCAAGAATCGCCTTGGTATGCTTTTTCCCAAGTCCAGGAAGCAACTCAAACTGGTGAAGTCGGGTATTTATAGCTTGTGCTTCATTAAAAAATTTCACAAATCTTTCTTCATTACCTTTAACAATTTCCTCAACAAAACTTTCCAATTGAACCTTCGCCGTCTCAGTCAACTTTTCCCGAGGACATCTGCCAAGAATATATTGCACCTTGTCTCGCTTCCCCTCGCCGATATAAACCTTCTCCCCGATTTCAAATCGTTCCCCGCGTCGAGGCACTAATTGTAAAAGCGTGAGCCCAGCCACTCCAATCGCCTGAGCCAACGGCATCATTTTTTTATCCAATGGATAACCATAAGGTAAAAAATCTAAAATAATTGCATGCTCTTCTTTAGTCATTTTCCACCTCCGCAATTGGACAAACGACTACATGAAACATTTCTAATGTTACTTTAGTCATTTTCCACCTCCACGGCTGGGCAAGCGACTACATGAAACATTTCTAATGTTACTTTCACCATCGCCTATTTGAAGTTTTTCACAACTTCCAGAATTTTAGTTACTTCTTCCCCGTCCAGCGAAACTTCTACAAGAACTTTATTTAACTCGGTCGCATCACTCGGCATAAAATCAACAATTTTTACAATATGCTCATCTTTAAGTTTAATCAAATCAAGTCCCTTCAATGCGCCCCTTATCTCTCTCGCTTTCTCGATGTTCATCCTATTAAAATCTTTAATAAATTTTTTGATAGCAACGGCTTTATCAGAATCTCCAACAGAAGCCACAACTTCAGCCAAAGTAATCGGCGTCTCTTCTTTCACCGCCATTTACAACTTCCTCAAATGAACAGGATGAATAACAAAGGTTTTCAGTTTGTTCCCGTCCTTTATTTTAATTAATTTAAAATTCCCACGGCTCCCGGCGACTTCTCCACTCATCCCGCGCAATCTCCTCGGGAACGAAGCCCGAACTCCACAATCCATCACAACCCCAACTCTGCTCCCGTCATCAAATTTTTTAAAGTACCCACTAAGCCTTACCTTCCCATTCTCTCTAACATGTTTTCTCAGCCTCGCCATTTTAAAAATTACAGAACCATTCGCTGTAACACTCGGACATTTCTATCCTAACAACCCAACAAAAATCTCATTTAAAAACCTTTCTCAAAAACAAACCCATCCCGCGCATCTTCGGCGTCAATTTCTTCAACCTTAATCTCCGGGAGAGATTCCCTAAAATTTCTTCCAGCCTCGCCAATTCGCCCAGCACCCAATATCCCACCGACATTTCCCAGATTTAAATTCCCTTTTACCCTTTCCTTTTCCATATTCTCAACAATCGCCCTCGCCATCTTCTCCCCCCAAACCTGATACATGCACCCATCGCACATATCCACGACCGAACCATCATTAATCTTCGCAGAACAATAAATACATTTCTTCACCATCTTTTTACTTAGTAAAATGAAAACCAAAGTCTTCAACTTACTTAGTCATCTCCCTGTCGAATATGCTTTTTAAATTTTTACATACAAATAATAATCACAAACCTTAAATATAAACTTTGATAAATATCACAATGAAAAAAAGAGCAATACCAATTTTACTAATGCTATCATTAACAATAGCGTCGGCAGCATGCGATTTAACAACAACGCTGCTTAATCAAGATCCATACCCAGCCGTTCCCGGCGACTACGTCAAACTCGTTTTCCAAATCGAAGGAATAAACGGCGCGGATTGCAACGACATAACATTCAACCTCCTCGAAAACTATCCAATAAAATTCAACCCAGGCGAATTAGGTCTAAGAAAATTTGACCAAACAGATTACATTAGAAACTATCAATCAAGCATATTGGTCCCATATGAAGTGAGAGTCGACCCGGAAGCGCTTAACGGCGCGAACCCAATCGAAGCCAAAATGCAAAACAAAGGAGACGCTCCGCAAATAGCAACGTTTAATCTCGAAATCGAAGACGTCCGAGCAGATTTCGAAGTAAGCATCAAAAACTATGACTACACAACAAACGAATTAACATTAGAAATTTTAAATGTCAAAGAATCCAACATCGAAGCTCTGACAATCGAAATACCAAAACAAGAAAATATAATAATAAAAGGCGCAAGCCGGAACATCGTCGGGGACCTCGATTCAAATGAATACACGACAGCAGATTTCGAAGCAATTCCATCCGACGGAGAAATAACATTAGAGTTAACATATTCCGACGCGATAAACGTGCGACGAACCATCACAAAAACAATAACTTTCGATTCAGCATATTTCACAGACCGAAAAGCCGACCAATCAACAACGTCAATCTGGACATACATCGTTTCAATTATAATAATCGTGGGCATTGTTTATTGGGTTTACAAGAGACGAAAAAAATCCAAAAACAAAAAATAATTCTACTCATATCTCAACGCATCCACGGCATTAATCTTGCTCGCTCTCCACGCCGGCACAACTCCAGAAATCGCCCCAGTCAGCGTCGCAAATAAAATACATCCAACAAACAAAGTCCAAGAATAATGCGGACTAAGAAAACCATATCCAAGATTATCCAAAACTCTCGCCCCTAAATTTGTCGCACCCCATCCAGCCAAAACCCCAATAACGCCAGCAACAAATCCAAGAAACCCAGACTCAAATAAAAATATTTTAAAAATCTCAGAATTCCGAGCGCCAATAGATTTCAAAACCCCAATCTCCTTAAACCTTTCCAGCACCGACGTAATCATTGTGTTCGCAGTATTAACCGCCGACACAATAATTGAAATAAACGCAATCAAAAGAATAAACCCAATAATAATATCCAAAACAATCATATAAGATTCCAATAAACTAGCAAACGAATCAACGGTAAAATCTTCTTTTCCCTCGTCCAAACCTCTCTCTTGCCTTAATTTTTTTTCAACTCTTGTCCCAACCTCATCGACATTGTCCTTGTCTGCCCGCGCGAGAATCATCCCATAAGAAAGATTCTTTTCAGGATAAAGCTCCGCCATAAAATCATTAGTAACATAAATATTAGAATCATCCTGAGGGTTACCAACAGATTCATAAAACCCAATAATCCGAAGCTCTTGTCCCTGCACCTCAATCTTGCTATTAAGAGCATACGCCTTTGGAAAAATTTTATTCTTAACTAAATAATTATATCCAAGCGTAACCTTCCCAGAATCCCCAGCACGAAGAGCGCGCCCCTCAATCACATCAATATTAGAAATCTCCATAACCAACGGCAAATCCGGGTCATAACTCGTAACAAAAACATACTTCCTCAAATCATTTTGTACAACTTCCCCGACGCCCATATATACCCCAGTCGCTTCGTAAACTCCCGGCGTGTTTTCAATCGCCCGCAAATCATTATCTAAAAGTTTAAATGTATTATCCAGCCCTGGAGCCCCAACCCCTTTTGGCATAATCATCAACTTATCTGCCGAAGACGAAGAAGTAAACTCATCGACATAATCATAAAGTCCCCACCCGAAACTAACAAAAATAAAAATCGTAGCAATCCCGACAAAAATCGACAAAACAGTAAGGATACTCCTCGCCTTACTCTTCCAAATATTATTCAACGAATACTTCACACTCTCTTTTCTAATCACCATTTTTCAGTATCCTCAAGTTACTTAAATCACCAACAAGCAAAGCGCCCCAATACCAACAAGCAAAGCGCCCCAATACCCTTGAGGATAAAATCAAAGATTTCATCCCCTCAGCGCCTCCACCGGATTTTGTTTAGCAGCATTCATCGCGGGCACAATTCCAGCAACGGCACCAATCACAAAACTTCCAGCCAACGCTCCGCCTATCAATACAAAATCAATCATCGGAGAAAGTTCCGCTCCAAGAAAACTATTAATACTCATAACCCCAACGACTCCGACCAACGTCCCCAAAACAACACCAACCAATCCTCCTATTAACCCAAGCATTCCCGACTCAAAAAAAAATTGCATAAACACCTGGCTATTTCTTGCGCCAATCGCTTTCATAATTCCAATTTCTTTCCGCCTCTCCAAAACCGAAGTCGTCATCGTATTAACAATTCCGATCACCCCGACCAAAATCGAAATCGACGCTATAATAATAATAAAAGCTTGAACCCCGCCAAGAATACTATTCACAGTTTCCAACATCGATTCCGGTGTGGATATTTCAAAATCCTCCTCGCCAACTTTAACATCACGCCTCTCCCTCAACAACTTACTAATTTCTTCAACCGCCTTGTCCATCAAATCTTTATCTTTCACCTTCACGCCAATAATATCAACCTCGTCGCCATAATTCATCAAGCCATTCAAATCATCATCATACATGAAAACAATTCCATCAATAGTAAAACTCCCCATTTTTTTAAGAATACCTATCACCTTAAATTTTTCATCCTGAACTAAAATAGTTTTACCCGGGACAATATCTTCATCAAATCCATTTTTCCCACCATCAGCGAGGCTGCTTCCAATAATCACTTTCCCCAAATCTCCCGATTGAAGCATTCTCCCCTGCGCCGCTTCTAAACCCATAGTCTCATACATTTCTTGCTCCCTATTATCGTCAACACTTAAAGCATTCCCAATAACAATCTTGTCATTAAATTCTATTTTAATCGTCTCAATATTTCTCGGCGTCGCAAATTCTACAGCGCTTAATTTTTCTATAGCCATCGCATCCTCTCTCGTCAATGGATTCACAGCCCCGCTCCCAGGAGGACCAAAAGAATTCAACCCCCCAGCCTGAATAGTTAATGCTTGCGTCGAACTAATACCAAACTGAGCCCCAACCGCCGCCTGTAACCCGGCCCCCAGACTCATTAAAGAAACAACCGCCGTCACTCCAATAAAAATCCCGAGCAAAGTCAGCCACGACCGAATCCCCCGATGCTTCAAATTCTTCAATGCAAGAATCAAATAATCAAGATTCATCACTTCACCTCATGCGCTTCTTTCTTCCGCTTCGTGACATCAACAAAATTCTTACCAACCCTCTTCGTCACTTTCTCCAGCGCCCCATCCTTCAACCAGTAAACAACCTCCGCATACTCTTCGGCCAAATCCGGATCATGAGTAACCATAATAATTGTCTTCCCCCGTTTGTGCAACTTCTCCAAAAAATCCATAACAATCGCCCCGGTCTTACTATCCAAATTCCCAGTCGGCTCGTCGGCAAGAATAACTTCCGGGTCATTCGCCAAACTCCGCGCAATCGCAACTCTCTGCATCTGCCCACCAGAAATCTCTCCCGGATAATGGTCCATTCTATCCCCTAACTCAACCAACTTCAACAACTCCTCCGCCTTCCTCGTCCGCTCCTCAATACTCGCCCCCTGAAACATCATCGGCAACATCACATTCTCTTTAACCGTCAAATTCGGAATCAGATTAAACGACTGAAAAATAAAACCAATCTTCCTTCCCCGAATTTGCGCCAAATCAGACTCACTCAACTCAGAAATATCCCCACCATCCAAATAAATCGTCCCGTGTGTCGGCATATCCAAACTCCCAACCAAATTCATTGCGGTCGATTTTCCCGAACCCGACGGTCCCATTATCGCGACAAACTCTCCCTCGTAAACCTTAAAATTAATCCCATTCAACGCCTTCACGACCGAATCACCCATCGGATAAAATTTCGAAACATCCCTTAACCGAATTACCTCTTTCGCCTCTCTCATCTAAATCAAATAGAAATCTTCTATATAAAATTACCCATAAGTTTTATAAACCAAATTTTCACTTACCATCTATGATAATCCCAATAAGATGCTTCAGTTGCGGCAAACCAGTCGCCCATCTCTACGCAAAATACAAAGAACTAATCAAATTAGGTAAATCCCAAAAAGATGCCCTCGACGAACTCGGCCTAAAACGATATTGCTGCCGCGCCCAATTCCTCGGCCAAACCGACACTCTCGAATTAATTAATAAGTTCAAGAAATTCTAAAATTAAATTATTTATTTATATAATAAGCAGACAGCTCCGTGCCTTCCCATCAAAGACAGTACAAACACGAACGTAACAAGCTTAACTTCCGAGTTCGGAATGGGATCGGGTGTGACCAAGTTACTATGGCCGTCTAACAATTCAATAAAATTCCATTTTATAAACTTAACGCTCTCGGTAGGATTTGAACCTACGACTTCGTCCTTAGGGGGGACGCACTCTAATCCAGGCTGAGTTACGAGAGCAATTTATCCTTGACAAATGAGGAGAGGAGGATTCGAACCCCCGTAGGCATAAGCCACCAGATCTTGAGTCTGGCCCGTTTGACCACTCCGGCATCTCCTCGTTAATTTACGGTCAAACAGTTTGACCGAGCGATTCGCTTTTGCGAACCGAATCTTCTCTATCTTGAGCAAATGCAAATCGCAAATAGCGTAGGCATCTCCTCACAAAATTACTGAGAAATGTTTATATAAAAAGTTATTGATTAAAATGCGCGGACGGGGATTCGAACCCCGATCAACTGGTATTTTCATATCTAATTCTTTTGGAACTAAGTATTTGGAAACCAGTTATACTAACCATTATACTATCCACGCACAAAATAAATATCTAATTTAATATTTTAAACCTTATTGTTTTTAAAATGAATTTTTCGATGACAATTTGTGCATAAAACCTCACACTTTTCAATCTCTTTTTTAATTCTATCAATCGAATATCCTTCAGCTACCATCTTAGAAATATTATTCTCCTTCTCGCCAACCCTATGGTGAAAATCAATCGTTGCGACATGGCACTCCCCACATTTCAAACATTTAAGTCCAGATTTATATTTTAAAAACCATTTATAAATTTCCAGTTTTCTCCTCCTAACATGTGCAATTTCAGATTTCTTATTTTTCGCATACCACTTCCTTCTAAACTCTCGCCTTTTATCTACATCCTTATATGGCATTAAAAATTAAGGGTACCAATACATATAAACATTTGTATACCAAGTCTACATTCCCAAAAGACTTTAAAACCACTCCCACCATAAAATACCATGAGATTCGGACGCTGGTACAACAAAAATTACAGAAAACTCCTCATTATTCCAGCCATAATTTTATCAATATCTCTAATCTACATAACAATATTTTACCTCCAAACCGGCGACATAATTAACAAGGACGTTTCCCTGACCGGCGGAACTACAATCACAATCAAAACTCAAATTACTCAGCAAGAATTAGCCAGCACAATCTCACAAACAATATCTGATTTTGAAATAAAAACAATATCTGATAACGTCGGCAACCAAATTCAATTAGTAATCACAGTCAACGAACAAAATATAGAATCGCTAAAATCAATTTTAGAAGAAACTCTCGGCTACCAATTAACAACAGAAAACGGCGCGTCAGAAGAAACAACGTCGGCATCACTCTCGGCTGATTTTTACAAGCAACTCATAGTTGCGGTTCTTATTGCTTTTTTTTGGATGTCCTCCGTGGTTTTCATTATTTTTTCAAAGGGCGCGAAAACAAAATTCTGGACAATAATCCTAAATATCGCGCTCGGATTTTTCATGGGAAATTTTTTCTTGTCAATTAACCCTATCGCGTCAGCAATTATTTTCCTTGCTTTCGCAACAATTCTGATCCGATTATACATTAAAAATTCAGTCCCAGCTTTCGCAGTTATGTTATGCGCCTTCGCCGACATTACCATGACACTCGCAGTTGTCAATTTTCTCGGCATAAAACTTTCAACGGCCGGCGTGATTTCGTTCTTAATGCTTATCGGTTATTCCGTCGACACCGATATTCTTCTGACGACGCGACTTATTAAAAAACACGAAAGCACAAACAGAGCACTTTTCGGCGCATTCAAAACCGGAATAACAATGACAGTCACTTCTATTATAGCAATCACGGCGGCACTCATCATCGTCTTCCGATTTGAATCAGTTCTGAACCAAATTTTTATAATTCTTTTAATTGGCCTCGTCTTTGACATCTTCAACACATGGGTCACAAACACTTCAATAATTAAATGGTACATAGAGAAACAATGAAAATAACATTCAAAATTTGGATATTAATTATAGCGGTCCTACTTTCTCTAATCGCAATTTTTTCATTCCCGCCCACAATATTTGAAAAAGGAATAATCGTAAAATCAGTCATACAAAATTCGACAATATTCCAGGACGGGCTCCGAGAAGGCATGACGATACAATCAATTAACGAACAACCAATCAACTCAATTGAAGATTACGCCTCAGCACTATCCTCACTAAACAATTTAGCCGAAAACGAAACACAAAAACTAACAATCCAAACCAAGGAAATCGAAATCATAGATTTATTTACAAAAGAAATAATCAACGATATATCAGTAGAAAAAATTCCATTAACAAGAATTAAAACAGGGCTTGACCTTCGTGGTGGCGCAAGAGCATTCATCAAAGCAGACATCCCACTAAACGACGCACAACTAAATGATTTAATCGCAGTATCAGAAGAGAGACTAAATGTTTATGGCTTATCCGACGTTAAATTTTTTAAAGCTACAACTTCTTCTGGCGAAAATTTAATGGGCATCGAAATCGCCGGTTCATCACCAAATGATTTAGAAGAACTAATCGCAAAACAAGGAAAATTTGAAGCCAAAATCGGTAACGAAACAGTTTTCATCGGAGGGGAAGAAGACATAACCCACGTCGGACGAACAGGCCAAGACGCATTCATATCAGAATGTTTTGCAGTTCAAGAAGGAGAAGCGTGCAACTTTCGATTCGTAATTTTTCTAAGTGAAGAAGCCGCTCAAAGACACGCCGACATTACAAACAAATTATCAATTAATGGCTCATATCTCAGCAAACAACTTGATTTCTACATCGACGAAAAATTAACATCGTCGTTAAACATCGGGGCAGACTTGAAGGGCAACGTCGCAACTCAAATCCAAATATCTGGCTCGGGCTCGGGCACGACAAGAAACGAAGCAATAGAATCTGCAAAACTCGAGATGAAAAAACTTCAAACAATTTTAATCACAGGTTCACTTCCGTTCAAGCTTGAAATTGTAAAGATAGACAAGATATCCCCCAACCTCGGCAAACAATTTACAAAACAATTATTCTTGGCAGGTATCTTCGCAATCGTAACCGTTTCGCTCGTCACATTTGTCCGATACAGAAATATTAAAATATCGCTCACATTAATTACAATATCTTTATCAGAAATTTTAATGATTCTCGGAGTTGCAACATTAATAGGATGGAATCTCGATCTCCCATCAATTGCAGGAATTATCGCCGCGATTGGAACAGGAGTAGATGACCAGTTAGTCATTCTCGACGAAGCACGAGACAAATTTGAATCGCTAAAACAAAGAATCAAGAAAGCATTATTTATTATTGTCACAGCTTTTACTGTAACATTCGTCGCAATGATACCATTAACGGGCTTCCTAAGTTTTATGGGAGTAGGCGCAACATCAGCAGGACTATTAAAAGGTTTCGCGGTAACAACACTAATTGGAATCACGACAGGAATTTTAATCTCACGACCAGCGTTCGCCGACATCGCAAAACAAATAGAAGAATAAACACAAAACTATGGACAATGCTATAAAAAAAGAAGCCAAAGAAATAAGGGTAATTTTCGGAAGAATAAAAAGAAGAGACCTTAAGGGAAATTCTGGACAAGCAATAAAAAACTCAACTTATCAACTTGCAACAACACTAACAGCAAAAATAGGGTCGATAATATTCACAATTATAATTGCCAGATTATTAATGCCAGAACTCTTTGGTTTATATGGGCTAGCTCTATCAACAATACTTTTAATTTCTGCATTTTCAGATTTAGGTATTTCTACAACCATGCTAACCTTTGTTTCTAAAACAATCGACAAAAAAAAAAGCAAAAGCAAAAGCATATTTTAATTATATAAGTAAAATCAAGATTAGATTAGTTATATTTGCATCCTTAATTATTTTAATTTTAGCAAGATGGCTCGCAAATAACTACTATCAAAAACCAATTTTTTATGCTCTACTCGCTGGAGCAATATATCTCCCACTATCTACATTATACAATTTTCTCGAGGTGATTTTCATTTCAAAAAACAATTTTAAAGTAGGATTTATAGGAGAATTAATATTACAAATTTCTAAATTAATAATTCTGCCACTACTTATTCTATTATTAATCTCGAAAACATCAAACAATGATATAATTCTTTTCTGGATGTTTATTGGACTATCGGCTACGTTTATATTAACAGGGACTTATTATCTAATTTATTTTTTGTCTCACAACCCCTTTAAAAATATTAAGAAACAAAAACTAACAAAAAAAGAGAGAAAAAAACTTTGGAAATTTATTACACTACTAAGTACAATTGCCATTTCAGGGCTTTTCTTCGGGTATATCGACATTTTTATGCTAGGGCATTACATTAGCTCAAAATTTATAGGATTCTATCAAGCAGCCCTTAATCTTGTTTCTTCAATAACGGCAATTTTAAGTGTTTCTTCATCGGCACTTTTCCCAATTTTTTCACGAATGAAGGGCAATCAGCTAGAAAGAGGATTTAAAAAAATAAAAAACACCACATTCACAATATCAATCATAATACTAATATTCACCATTTTAACTGCCAAACTATTAATTAATGTAATCTACGGAAATTCTTATGTAGAATCAACAATATACTTTCAATATCTCACAATTTTAATAGTTACTTTCCCACTAATCTCACTTTATAATGCATATTATATCAGCCAAAAGAGAACAAAAATAATTTCAATATTATTAATATCCTCAACAATTCTTAATGTTGTTTTAAATTACATATTTATTAACATTGGGCTAATGTATTCAATGTCCTATGCAGTTATAGGAGTATGTATCGCAACAATCATAAGTAGATTAGGATACCTTGGTGGCTTGATACTCTTTAGAAAATGAAAAAACAAATAGTTTTTACAAAAAAAACACCAGAAGAAATTATGAGATCTAATAAAAATGGAATCTTAAATTTCCAAAATCTATATTCCATATACCTATTCAATCATGAACCAATTTTTCAAAAAGCGATAACCTCCCCAAATAATTTCATCTTTCCAGACGGGAAAACGATAAGTTTATTTTTACGGATAAAACAAATCAGGGGACCATCCTTCACAAAAAATTTCTTTGAAAAGAAGTTGAGTAATAATCAAAAACATTTCTTCATTGGACCATCAGAAAGAGACCTAAAAATATTAATAAAAAAATTCCCAAAACTAAAAAATTCTCAAACACACAATCCGCCATATATAAAAGAAATAATTTTTCCAAAAAAAGAAGAAAAAACAATCCTAAACAAATTAAAAAAAATAAAACCAAAATATATTTGGATATGCATTGGAAATCCAAAACAAGAGATTTTGGCAAATCAATTGTATAAAAAATACCCAACATTCTATTTCACCGTGGGCGCAGCAATGGATTTCTTGCTAGAAAAGAAGAAAGAATCTCCAACAATATTTAGAAGATTGGGAGTAGAATGGGCATATAGATTAATCACTGATTTCAAATATTCTTGGAAAAAAGTCTGGAAAAGTTTTGTTGCATTAAAGTATTTAAAACAAATCAAAAAAATATAATATATATTTTAACACATATATTTTAATAAAACAAATTTAATAAAAAAATTCATGAAAATGAATTTTGTATTGGATATAGATGGCGTTATGACCACAGGACAATTTTTATATTCCAAAGATGGAAAAGAATATAAAATTTTTGGGGCTCACGATGCCGATGGGTTAAAACTAATCAAAGACAAGGTTAATATATTTTTTATAACAGCCGATAAAACGGGATTCCCAATCTCAAAAAAAAGAATTGATGATATGGGGTACCCGATAGAACTCGTAGCCGAACAAGAGAGGTATTCTTATATAAAAGAAAAATTTGGATTCGAAAATACCATTTTTATGGGAGATGGAATATTTGATGCGCCAATAATCAAGGCCTGTAAAATCGGCATTGCTCCCGCAAACGCAAGAATTGAAGCAAAAAGGGCCGCAGATTTTGTAACCGTTCCAAAATCAGGAGAAGGTGCGGTTTGTGACGCATGTATAAGAATTAATAAATTTTTCTTCAAAAACCCCAACTCATAAAAACTCCATCAAGGGGGGATTCTTTATTCTATTAACTACACTTTCAGAATCTAATCTAAATTTTCATAAAAATTTAAAGCAGTTTTTATTATCCCTCCAACATTCATCCCGTGTTTTTCATATAAATCTTTTGGGTCACCACTTTCCCCAAATCCTTCAATGCCTATACTTTTTACCCGAGTTCCTACGCCATATTTAGTAATTACTTCAGAAACAATTGTAGCCAATCCCCCTATCGTAGAATGATCCTCTACTATAACAATGCCCTTGACTTTTCTAGCACAATCAAGAATCGTTTCTTCATCAATTGGTTTTAAGGTAGAAACATTGATTACTGACGAATCAATATCTCCGCGATTATACAGTTCCTTTGAGGCCTCCAAACAATTGTATACAGTATCACCACTTGCTATAAAGATTAAATTTTTCCCGCCCCTAAGTATCTTCGCCTTATTAAATTCAAATTTATAATCTTCGGGCAAAACAAAAGGAGAGGGGGTCCTTGACAATCTCAAATAAGCTAAATTAGAAGCCCTAAGCAAATAATCAGTTATTTGGCGTGCTTCTATGGCATCTGCTGGCTGAAAAATTTCCATTCTAGGAATCCCCCTCATTACATTAATATCAGTAATTCCCATCTGCGTCTGACCATCTTTTCCTATCGCCAATCCAGAATGAGTTCCCACAATTAAAGCACCCACATCATTATATCCCAAAGATATCATTATTTGCTCATAAGCTCTTCCTGTAATAAAAGATCCAAAACTTGGAACAACGGGCCTAAAACCTTCAATCGCTAAACCCGCAGCCATTCCAATAGCATTTTGTTCTTGAATCCCAACTTCACAAAATCTCTTAGGGAATTTTTTTGCAAAACCATTAGTATTTGTTGCCACAGTTAAATCACAGCCAAAAACAATGATTTTCAAATCACCGCCATTTTCTAACAAAGACTTTCCAAAGCCATCTCTGGTAGCAATTCTTTCTAATACGGTCATTCTAACTCCCTCATTGCAACAAGATAATCATCGACATCCATTAATTTACTATGCCACTTCCAAGGTTCCCTTTCCATCAACGAAACCCCCTTCCCCTTTACGGTATTAGCAATTATGAATGATGGCCTCCCAGTTCTTAGAGATGTTTGTCTGGCATTTTCATAAGAATCTAATATTTGTGGAACATTATGACCATCAACACACTGAACATAAAAACCAAAACAATCTAAGATATTTGGCAAATTTTCCAACGGCATTTTTCCCCCAATAGGGCCTTCTAATTGGCAGTTATTTTTATCAACAATTATCGTCAAATTTTCCAATCTCAAATTTGCAGAAGACATAAATGCTTCCCAATTTTGCCCTTCTTGAATTTCTCCATCTCCAAGCAAAACATACACCCTTCTGTCTTCCCCTTTTTGTTTAATAGCATATGCAATTCCCGCACCTATGGATAATCCCTGACCTAAAGACCCAGTGCTAGCATCAATTAAAGGCAAAAGATTCCTAACGGGATGGCCTTGAAGAGGACTACCCATTTTTCTCAGGGTTAAAATATTTTCCCGAGAGATATATTTAGGATTCAAAATAGAAATTACAGAATACAATGTCGGAACCCCATGGCCTTTAGATAAAATAAAAACATCTCTTTCTAAAGAATTAGAAATCTCAACGGGGGGGCACGCAAATCTTGCTCGTGAACTTTTCGCGTTAAGTTTCATCTCATGGAAAAAAAGAGTTGAAGCTATCTCCGACCAAGACAAAGAAGACCCATAATGACCAGATCCTGCCGTATAAATTGAAGTTAAAGTTCTTCTTCTAATATCTTTTGCAATCTCTTTCAATAAATCAATTGTGTTTTTATCTATGTTTCCCATTTAATCTTTTGAATTAATCTCCTCAATTCTAGATAATAATATCCCCGTAACAATATGGCTAATACTCAAAAGAGAATCTTCATAATGAAAATTGCCTTGATTTTTTCCCATTTGTCCTGGGAATTCTGAGTCAGTAGAAACTTTAATACATAAGTCACTCAATTCTTCTACACAACCGCTCTCCCTTCTCATGATCCCCACAGTTTTTGATTGATGTTTTTTTGCTACTCTAAATGCCTCAAGAATATTAGAAGAATTTCCACTTCCAGTAAATCCAATTACTAAATCATCCCTTCCGATTCTAAGATTTCTTAGTTGTTGGCTAAATATTTCTCTAATACCATAATCATTCGCATAACCCGAAATTCTTGAACCCGAATCGGCAAGATTTACTACTCTAAATCTTTTTACATCATCAAACTTAGATTTAGATTTATCTTCCCCAACAAAGGGATGTATTCCAAGGTCGCAACTTAAATTCCCCAACAAAGTTGCATTAGAACCATTTCCACACAAATACAAAGAACCCCCATTGAAATAAGCTTCTTCTATCATTTTTGCCATATTAGAAACATCACTCACTGGGAAATTATCCAAACACTCTTTCGCCTCCTTTAAATAAAGACGAACCAATTCGCAATCAAATAAGTAGGCTTTCCCCGAATCTTCTTTATGTCCATAAATTTGCTGGATTCTTTTCTTAAGAAGACCAGTAATCATATGGATAATAGACATTATTGAATCTTCATAGTGGAAACAATTATTATTCTTACCTATTTGTCCTGGGAAATTAGAATCGCCAGGAATTGCAATACACAAATCAGCCAAATCTTTTGCGCTTCCCCCACTGCCTTTTGTTATAACGAAAGTCTTTGCATTATGTTTCTTCGCTATCTCAAAAGCATATAAAACATTCTTCGTATTTCCACTACTAGTAAAACCCACTACTAAATCACCTTCCTTTATTCTTTGAGCCTCTAATTGGTTCCCAAACACAAACCCAAACCCAAAATCATTAGCTATTCCCGTTAAATCCCCACTTGAAGAAGTTAAATTATAAGTTCTTAATCTTTTAACATCCTCTGAAAGAGGGCGGCCCTTATCATTTCTTACGAACGGATGATTCGATAAATAAAGATCCAAACATTCAGCATAAGAGACACTTCCTCCATTCCCACAAGAAAAAACAGTGCCATCATTAAGATAAGTACTCACTACTAAATTAGCAGCATCAACCACATTTTTCACCGGAAAAGTATCTAAAATTTTTCTCTTTTCATTAATATAAAGTTGAATCAGCTTCCCCCTTCTGTCTTTTCCCATTTTTTACCTCCAGCTACCATATGTTCAGAATCAATCCTCCCAGAATTTCTACACGAATCATCCTGTAATCTAATAACATCATCCAACTCTGGCGTTGAAACTTCATACGCCAAATAATCCGTAACCGCCATTACTCGATGCGCCGTTCCTGCCTGGGAGGTCCAATGATCCCCAGGAGACATTCTTTTTTTATATTCATCAAAATTAATCCCATCTAAAGATTTTAGCACCTCTTCCTCGGGAGTTAAGGGATTTAATTTATATCCTTCGATCACGTCAGCGCGTCCACTTTCGAGGTAATTTGTCTCAAGTTTTTCTCGATGGAATTGCAAACTTGATTGCATACCTTTACTCATCCCAATTTGTTTCAATACATGATGATTCATAAACCAACTTACCCACAACTCATGTCCCCACGGTTTTTCTACCCTCTTCGGATCTCTAATAATCCTAAAATCCCCCAAAACAACCTCTTTCCTATCGCTTTCAAATTCTATAATTTCAACTATTGGACTTTCTCGATCAATTTTTGAAGAAACAGTATATGCAACAAGTCTTCCAGAATTATAGAGGCTGCATGAAATTCCTGGCGCAAGAATAAATCCCTGCCCTTGAGAAAGTTTAAATACTTCTCCGCGATTCTTTTGCGATGGGAAACGCAACGCAACGCTCCCATGATGAATAAATGTAGTTGATAATTTATCAGTAGATCCTAACTCACACATATTACTCCCTCCTTCGTAAATCCTTTCAAAACGATAACGCGAAGTTTCATCAATTAATTTTTTTACCATTTTAAACACTACCCGCCATATTTTTTAGTTTATAAGAATTATTGTGACCGATTTCCTTAAATAAACTATATTTCCCAAGATAATAAAGAAACTTATTATAAGGCAAATGATGTAATGGTGCAATATTTAAAAAAGTCAAAGCGCTGAGTATCTTCAATTTATCCAAATCATAACCTTTATCAGCAACAAACTTTTCGAAAATATCCTTATATTCCATTAAATTACTTTTCATAAAAAAATCATAACCAATAATATCTTTATTACTCTGAATATCAAACTGATTTTTCCTTATTACATCATGAGTTACAACAAGCGCATGATGCAACTTGGCAAAATCATAATAAATATCTCCATATTCTATGTTACCAGCAAAATTATGTCTCCAATCAATTAACCGAAATCCCTTCTTACAAATTAAAATATTTTCTGGCTGAATATCTCCATGAAAAATCGTTGGAACCCCCTGGGAAATTTTCTCCCAATCAAGTTGCTTAAGTAATTCTCTTAGGCGAGGAACTCTTTCGCCATTAATTATTTCTTCCCTATCTTCGATTTTATTTTCCCGATAAAACTTATCAATCCGATCCATCGTTTTATCATAGTAAAATTTTTTACAACCTTGAAAAAACTTCCTCATATCAGCATCATTCAGTTCTTTCTTTTGCCAAATAGTATCTTCACAAAATCCCAATAATTCTCGAAACACCTTGACATCATTAATTTTTGAGAGGGTTTGTCCTTCAATAAAATCATAGGAATAAAAATTATCTGATTTATCAACTATCTCAGGAACAATTCCACGAAGCCTAAATGCCCTTTCAATTCTTTGCTTAACAATTTCTTTATCTTTAAAATATTTTATTACCTTCCCGTTTTCAAAATAAATAAACTCATCCGGCTTAATAATAACGGGATTCTTCTCAAAAAATCTATTAGCAAAATTATATCCCGCTTCATTTCCAACATAAAACCAGTTAAAAAAAGGAATGGCTTCTATACAATGAGAAATTAATTCAGAAAGACCATTTGAAACCTGCAATTTTTTCGCAACCAATTCTTGATTTCTCTCAAGCCCATCCCAAAAAACATCATAATCATGTACCCCCGCCATGCCAATAAATGCATTATTCAAAATTGTTTTATAATTTTTAGATATCTTCAAAAGCATCGGGGTAGGAATCTTAACATAAAATTTTGTCACAACATTATTTTCAACTTCAGCCATACAATACTCTGCGGAATCAGAAATCCGAGAAACCCCAATCCAATTTTTGGTCGGCTCCGGGATTTCTTCAGAAACTATAGTATCTGCAGAAGTAAAAATAAATGGACACATTAAATGATTCTTACACATCAACAAAGACCGTCCCGGCCCAGAACCCGGCTCAGAATAATTCGCAATATCAACAAAAGTTATATTTTTTCTCGGGTAAACCATATTTATAAAATTTTTAATCAAATCACTATTATACCCCACAGCAATAATAATCTCAATATCTTCCGGAAATTTATCAATTATCTTGCTAATGGCCGCCTTTGTCCCAATAGGAAGAAGCGCAACATGAAAATTTTCAGCATAACTAACATGTTTGTTTTCTCCAGCAGCAAGAATACAAACCTTATATTTCATCTCTACACAACAAAATGTTTTAATATATAAATATTTGTTTAGTTATCGATAAATTTATATATTCGAATAAAATTTAATAAAAAATGTTTGATTTGAATAAAAATCTAAAAAAATGCCCTCATTGCAATTCTAAGAATATACGCTTTGCTCAAATAAGAAAAAATATTTCTATAGAAAAAAAAATTTATCGATGTAAAAATTGTCGGAAACGTTTTACAATAGACAATAGTTTTAAAAAATTCAGATATTCCCCTATTATTATAAAAAGTGCTATAAAAATATTAGAAGAAGGTTCAAGCTTAGGACAAACAGTTTATTATCTAAACAAAACTTTTAGAGTAAGAATTACACGAAAAACCATACTTGATTGGAAAAGAAAATTCATTTAAAATAACCAAACAACCAAACATACAAGTGTTTAAAAATCCCCTTCATGCTAATTAATTATGGAAATAAATCACAAAAAATTCAAACAAACAATAAACACGCACATATTGGTCCTTTAGGAATTTATGATTATAAAAGTTTTTGGGATGCCTTTAAAGAAAATAAAGAAATTATTACCGGAGAAATTCAAGTTTCAAATGGACTTCAAAAATTAAAAGAAATCGAGCTCAAGGCAAAAATCTTTACATGGTACAACAATGGAACTCCAAATTCATATGAACACGCAAAGAAAAACTATCCTTATGGAGAAAGCTATTGCGGAAAATAAAAATTTTTTCCGTTTTAGCCACTTGCAATACTAAACCCCCCATCAACAACGATAGTTTGCCCCGTAATATAACTCGATTTATCACTTGCTAAAAACAAAATGACTTCCGCTATTTCTTTTGGATTGGCTATTCTCCTAAGAGGTATTTTATTTATCTGTTCCTGAATTTTAGAGGACATAGTATTCTTAGTCATTTTCGTTTCAGTAAAACCTGGTGCAACAGCATTAACTAAAATATAGGGTGCAAATTCTTCAGCCATACTAGAAGTCAATCTCATAATCGCCGCCTTTGAAGCAGCATAAGCTGGTTTTCCACGAACATGTAAATAACCCTTAGCAGAAGCTATATTAATTATTTTTCCATGCCCCCTATCCATCATCCCAGGGATAACCGCTTTTGAAAAATTAACAGTTCCAAAAACATTTGTTTCAAAAATATCTCTCCAGTTGCTATTTGTTAATTCCATAAAGGTCTTCGACGGATTAATCCCCGCATTATTTACCAAAACATCTACCTCCAAACCCCTAGCTTTTTTTCTCACCTCATCTTCATCGCCAACATCACAAAAAATATAGTTAGAATCAAGCTCATTTGATAATTCCCTTAAATATTCAGAATCAGTCCTCCCATGCAAAATCACATTGGCCCCATACTCTTTCGCCAATCTTGCTGTCGCTGCCCCAATCCCACGAGAAGAACCAGTTATCAAAATAGCTTTACCCCCCAAGGACAAATATTTATTTTTTCCCATTTTATATTATCCACCAAATATCTACCCTTTAAAATCATTTATATCATTTGGTTTACCACAAAAATTTATAAATCAAATAAATCAAATATAAAAATGGATTACAAAGTATGCATTTTGGCAGCAGGCGTCGGTAGTCGAATGCAACATTTTAGCCAGCATCTCAACAAAGTTTTACTCCCAGTAAGAGGAAAGCCAACCATCTGCCATATAATAGAAAAATTCCCCGAAAATATAGAAATTGTAATAGCAGTGGGCCACAAAAAAGAATCCCTAATCACATTTCTAAAAACCGCATATCCAAACAGAAAACTAACATTCGTTGAAGTGAGCCCATACGTCGGAGAGGGCTCAGGGGCGGGATACTCATTACTCTCATGCAAAAATCATCTAATGTGCCCATTTGTACACATCGCAGGAGATACCCTGGTAAAAGAAACCATCACTTGCCCAGATTCAAATTGGCTAGGCATTTCCAAAGCTCAAATAAAAGACTCAGAAAGATTTTGTTCCGTCAAACTAAACGAAGATACCGTTATCAGAATAGACGATAAAATAAAAACCGACAACAAATATGCTTACATCGGAGTACTGGGCGTCAAAGACTATGAACCATTTTGGGACGCCTTAGAAAAAAATAATCGCATAATCGACGGAGAAATTCAAATTTCAAATGGTATGCAACCACTTCTCGAAAAAGGATTAAAAGTAAAAAATTTTACATGGTTTGACACAGGCACACCAAAAGCCTACGAATATTCAATAAAAAATTATCCCTTCGGTGATGGATATACCGGAGATTAAACCAAACTCTTAAAATCTAAATAACGAGAAAAGACATCCTTAAAAAAAGGAGTTGTCTCAAGCTCCCTACCTCCACGAGTCATCTTCCCATCTTTCGCAAGATTTTTCAAATCCGACCCAGTAGCAGGGAAAAGCAAATCATGCTCAAATCTATCCCCCGCATTCCTCCAAGAGTCCTCTATTTCTTTAAATGAGGACGGTGTTTTAAGAGCATAAAGTACATTTATCCCTTTAGTATCACTATTGTTCATAACCCCAATCAAAGAAGCCTTATGGTTTGAAGAATCAAACTTCATCCCAACTTCTTCATAAAATTCTCGATACAAACCTGCGACCGGACTCTCAACTCTTGGATTTTCAAAATCCACATGTCCTCCAGGAAAAGAAACAACCTTCCCACTCTCAACCTTCCCACCCCGAACAGCCAAAACCTCATTCCCCTCATCGTCCAAAAGCATCGCACCAACAGTCAAAGGAACAGGTGTCCTCGAAAGAGATTTATCCCCCTTATAGGCCAAATCAGCTCTATGCGGATGTATCGGCGAAACATCAACAGTCAATTCTCCATATCTCGCTTGACCAATATGATTAACATCCAAAATCATTCCAGGGAATCCCATCCTCCAAATAGTTCCCTCAGATTTCTTTTTCTCCAGGGACGAACCCGCCAAAACCAACTCCCCAGACAATTTTTCCAAATCAACCCTTCTTAAATTTTCATCACCACTTAAATTTTCAAGATGAGAAGGAATAGAATAATTCAAACTTACAGAAACAAGTTCTCCAATAAACAAACCATATGTTGAACCAACCATAATAATCCACCCCTATTTAGTTTATAAAAATAATTATTCTGAACCATACACACATATATAAAGCATAAAAAAAAACAATAACAAAATGAAAGTAATATTTGTCTATCACAACCGGGTAGAGGGCGGATTCATGCCTATATCAATAGCTACCCTCGGAGGAGCTTTGAAAAGAAACGGCATAGAAGCCAAGGTATTCGATACAACATTTTATCGAGATAAAAATTCTCCTTTTTTAGAGGACGATATAGACATAAGACAAGGTAAAAAAGGGGGATACAAAAAAGTTGCAGGATATGACCACACAAGAGAAACAGTCGACTTAACAGAAAAATTTCACGAAGAAGTAGAAAAATACAAACCAGATTTAATTGCCGCTACTTCAACTTCTTTCGAATTTCATTCATTAACCGATTTCATTCTACCAACAAAAAGAAAACTTGGAATTCCAGTAATCATTGGAGGCTCACACGCAACCGTCGTCCCATATGAAGCAATCCAAAATCCCGCAATCGATTATGTTTGCGTAGGAGAGGGAGAAAGACCACTTTTAGAATTAGTAAAAAGATTAGAAACAAACCAAGACACTTCAAATATTCCAAATCTTGTTACGAAGACAAACAATGGCAAAATCATTACCAACTCTCGCTATCCCATTCTCCATATGGACGAAACCCCCGACCCAGACTGGAGCTTATTAAGCGAAAAACATAGGATTCGCCCATTCGAAGGCAAAATAGAAAACTACGGATTTTTTGAATGGAGTAGAGGGTGTCCCCACAAATGCAGCTATTGCATAAATTCTGCACTACACAAAATGAAAGCCCCAGGGGACATTCAACCAGGAAATTATAGATTTTTTAGTCCAGAAGAAAACATCAGAAGAATGATGGGGAAAAAACAAGAACCCGGATTTACCCACATTCAACTCATTGACGAAAATGTAACAGCAATGCCTCGAAAAGATTTTGAAAAATTTGCAGAATTATATAAAGGGAATATAGGCGTCGGCTTTTTTACTCAAAGCCGCCCCGAAAACCTTATTGGGGAATCTGGAAAAGCAAAAATTTTAGCCGAGATGGGATGCAAAATGGTAGCTATGGGCATGGAATCAGGGAATGCAGATTTAAGAAAAAACGTATTAAATCGACCAATGAGAGACGGAGTTATCGAAGAAGCCGTAGAAGCAATAAGGAGAGAGGGCATGAAAGTCGCAGCCTATTATATGATTGGTTTCCCTAGCGAAACAGAAGAAATGATAAAAGAAACAATCGCCTTACACAAAAGAGTTCAGCCAGATAGATTCTCCGTCAGATTTTTACACCCATTTCCCGGAACTGAAATTAGAGAACTTTGTATCAAAAAAGGCTATATAGACAAAGACCACGAATTCAAAGACCAAGGAGTCAATTTTTTCAGAGCTCCAGTTCTAGACCTTCCATCCCCGCCTCACCCATCAAGAGAAAGATTAATAGAGCTAAGACAAGAATTCGAACAATAAAGCATAAATTTATAATAATATTTTATTATATAAAAAAATGGAAAAAGAAATTTCAAAACACATCAGCCAAAGAACAAAATGCCCAGCTTGTTCTTCTCCTAATCTCTCAGAAAGCATCCCACCACACGTAAATATAAAAATGCCAATTCTGCCGATTTGCATCGACACCCCAAGAGAAGACGACAAATTCGCCCCAATAAACATTTGCATTTGCGAAGACTGTGGGCTCATAACGCTAAAAGATATCATCGACCCAGAAGTTTTATATGAAATTTTTCATGCTGATGGAATAGGAAAGTTTTGGGAAGCGCAATATAATTCACTTTTTGAATTAATAAAAAAACATCACAAAAGTGGAAGAATTTTAGAAATCGGTGCCGGGCAAGGGAAAATTACTCAACGATTATTAAGTTATTATAGTTCTGGGGTTGAAGTATTTGACCCACTTTACTTTGGTCCACGAGAAAATGTAATTGTGCATAACGGCCTCTTTAATAGTAAAACCGCAAAAGAACTCAAAGAAAAATTTGACACAATTATCTCATGCCACACCCTAGAACATTTCATGGATTTTAATGAATATTTTGAGAATTCACGAAAAGCATTAAAAAATGGGGGGCTACTAATCACCACTGTCCCAAATCAAGAATATAATTTTTCAAAAGGATATGGGAATGTATTAAATTTTGAACACACATCAGTTTGTACAAATTTACATTGGATTCAATTGCATCTAAAACACGGATTTCATATCAAAGAAATATCTTTTTATACTGACTACTCAATCCAGATTGTTGCGGAAAAAATTGATCATCCATCATCATACGAATTAAGCGACATGAAAGAATACACGAAAAAAATGATTGATCAATACGGACAAAGAATTTTAGAAAGAATTAATAAAGTAAAAACATTCGCAAAACCAGATAAAGAAAACTGGCTATTCGGAGCAAGTCTCATTGCCCACCCACTTTTTGCCTACGGTCTCGACGAAAAAATTTTCAAAGGAGTTTTGGATAATAGTCCGCCAAAACAAAACAAAAGACTTTATGGAACAAACCTTATATGCAGAAAACCCGAAGATATTATTACCAAAGATAGAAATAATTTAAGAATTTTTTTAAACGCCGTGCAATTTAATCAGGAAATATCTGAACAAATTAAAGACATAAATCCCAATATTGAATGCATCTTTTTATAATTTGATAAATATCAAACAATTTTTAAAAACTTTTCATATTATTTTCAAGCTCTTTTTTTACCTTGGCAAAAAATCTTCGACGCACTTTTTTTATTAACCAATTTTTTCTCAAAAGGGCCACTACGCAATAAGGTAAGTAATTACCAGAAATAATTTTATACTTTAAGCGATATCTACAACTCCTTTTTTTAATTGGCCCATACGAATCTCTCATTTTTCTTTTTATCTCCCCTCTTTTTTTATTGACAAGTTTTTCATTTAAATTCGGATTAACGTCTACCTTTTTAATTCTCTTTTCCCAGAATAGGGGGATTTCATCAATCGAAATTTTCAAATCAATCCCATTCTTATCTTGAAATTTATATTTTCTAATTAGGGGATTAACATTAACCCATCCCTCCTTATAATCATTATACCCATAACGAATTTTTATTTTATTTTCAAAAAATCCACTAGGAATAAATAGAGGAGGAAATATATCCGTTGGAACAGGGAAAAGAGAATTTTTTGTATGACCATAACCATCAAAGTGATCGCAAAGAACATCTTTCGGTATCACTGAAATTTGATTTATCTTTTTATTTTTCATTTTTTCGTGCCATGTAATTTCTTCTATTTTTTTAAAGACACCATCCCCCAAATCTTCAGAAAACAACATATAATTCATTAATTTTTTATTAAAAATTTGCATAGAATGTCCCCATATTTCATAAAATAAACAAATAAAATAGTCATCATTTTCTTCCAGTATTTTTGGACGCAAAGACATATAATCACGATAAGCAGAACCCTTTTTCGACATATGGTACGTCTCCCAAAAATGAGAAAAACTAATGGAAACATACTTGTTTTTTTTAGCTAGTAACTTTGCTTTTATTAAACAAGAATTTAAAAGATTTTTATTTGGAGCAACAAAAGGATGATCATTATTCCCAGCGTAAAAAATCCAATCACCCTTTAATTTATTAATAAATCTCAACCTCTCCTGAAATTTTTTTTGATTATCACTTCTCCCATAAAACAAATAAGCCTTTGGCCAAAAAGCCTTAACAAACTTTTCAAATTCTTTTTTTCTTTCAACCATATCCTTTCCAAACTCATACACAATCACCACCTCCTCCCAATCTATTTCTGCATAACTTGCCAAAGTGTACAGAGTAACATCATATCTATCTCTTGTTGAATAAGATTTGCAGGAATCCCTTATCGCATCAAGGTCGGTGTATATTCCAGGGTTTAAGGGAATATTCGTTATCAAATTATCAAAATACAATATCATCAAATCAAAGACACAATACTATTTAAAATCATTTCTATTCATCAAAATATATGAAAAAGAAAATTTTATTTTTAAGCCCCCTTCCTCCACCGCATTACGGAAGCGCAGTATCCAGCAAAATGTGTCTAAATATTTTAAAGGAATCCGACAAATTCCAAGTTAAAAACATTAAATTAAATTATTCCAAAGATATAGCAGATGTAGGAAAAATTAATTCGCAAAAAATTAAAGGAATATTTTATGTCAAAAAACAAATTAAAAAAATAATCAAAGAATTTAAACCAGATTTTATCTATTTTGTTCCCGCCACTTATTCTTTTGGATTAATCCGGGATTGGTTGTTTGTCCGTGAAATTAAGAAACATCGGAAGGGAAAAATCTTATTCCATATTAGAAGTAGAATTTTAAAAAAAACCTGGAAAAGTGTTATTGGAAGGAAACTATTAAAAGACATCTATAGGGAGAATAAGGCTATTGTTTTGGGAAAAGAATTAATTAACGATCTTCGAGGAATTATTCTAAGGAAAGATATAAGAGTTTTACCCAATGCTGTAAAAAATGAAGTTTCTAACAATGAGTTAAAAAATATTCTTTTAAAGAGAAAGAAAAATAAGCAGTTTAATATTTTATTTTTGTCAAATATGGATAAAACCAAGGGATGGATGAATCTATTAGATGCTTGTGAAATTTTAAATAAGAAAAAGTTTAATTTTAGATGTGATTTTGTTGGAGGTTGGCTAAATAAAAACGATGAGGAATATTTTACCGATTTTGTAAAGAGAAATGAATTAAAAAAAGGGGTATTCGCGCATGGTAAAAAAACAGGCAAAGAAAAAAACAAATTCTTAGAAAAAGCAAATTGCTTAGTTCTTCCAACAGGGATGGACACTTTCGGGAAAGTATTAATTGAAGCCTATATGTTTGGAGTCCCAATAATTGCAAACAAAGAAGGAGCAATTCCTTCAATCATCAATGAGGGGAGAACGGGATTTTTATTAAATGAAAATACCAGTGAAGAAATCGTAAAAAAAATCTTAGAACATAAAAACTGGGAAAAAATGGGCATAACAGGAAGAAGAAAATTTCTAAAAGAGTTTGAGATAAAAAAATATGAGAAGAAATTTTTCAAATTTTTCAAATAACCTTCCAATATTTGCACCATCTATAAAACAAAAATAATCTTATTTTATAATTATTTGGAACCATCAAATTACACGAAAAAATTTCTTTTTTATAAAAATCGAACCACTGCTTAGAAATAATTTTCTTTTTATAGAGATTGCCCAGCATCGCACTCAGTTTTTTTTTATAATTATCTTTTTGCATCCATTCCCCAATCGGCGGAGTAAACCCCATTTTCTTTTTCTTTATTATTGTCTTAGGCAAAAACCCAGATATTATTTCTTTAAAAAATGTCTTTTCCCCAAACAAAGAAACTTTATATCTCGTCGGCAATCTCATTGAATATTCAATCAACCTATAATCCAAAAAAGGACAACGAACTTCCAGGGAATTAATCATTGATGCCCTATCTACTTTCATCAAAAAATTATCTGGTAACGTATAAAATTCTATATCCATTAGGCGAATAGCTTCCACCAAATTCCCATTAGCTCTTCGTAGGCACCCTTTTAATTTACTTGATAAAATATCTTTTGTTATTTTTGGTTTATAATAATTTTTTCTAGCTTCTGAATAAAAGGTTTCTCTCGGAAGAAAACTTAATCTTAGCCCTTCTTTTAATTTATCAAATGGCAAACACATCAACATCTTTCTAATAACATAAGGTATTTTTCTCAAAATTTCCATTCGATAAGCCATCTTGTATCTCGGATATCCTCCAAAGATTTCATCCCCTCCGTCACCGCTTAAAGAAACAGTCAATCTTTCCCTTGCAAATTTCGAAAGCATTCTCGTCGGAAACATCGAATAATCAGCGAGGGGCTCATCATAATAACAAAAAATATCCTTAAGCATTTCCCGGAAATCTCTTTCTTTAAAGTATTTATGATGATGCCTCGTCCCAAAATGTTTTTTCAAAATATCTATTCTCGGTGTCTCATCTAAACAACCCTCAAATCCTATTGAATACGTATTTATATTTTGATTAAACTTTTTTGCGTAATTTACGATGGTTGACGAATCTAATCCCCCTGAAAGAAAAGCCCCCAGTGGCACATCTGAAATCATTCTCATCTTCACAGAATTCATCATCAAATCATTAAAATCCTTTTTCAATTTTAATTTATCCTTTATCGGATTAAAATCCGGCCAATCATAATAGTACTCTTTTTTAATTTCTTTTTTATCTAAATCAAAAATTAAAGATTGCCTTTGTTCTAATTTTTGAATCTTTTTATAAATTGAATATGGCGCAGGAATAAAACCCAACGAAAAATACAAATCAATAGCATCCTCATTCAACTTTTGGGATATATCATGTTTTAATATTCCCTTAATCTCCGACGAAAAAATAAATTTTCCCCTATCAAAATAATAATAAAGAGGTTTTTCCCCAACCCTATCCCTTGAAAGAAAAAGAATTTTCTTTTGTGAATCATATATACAAAATGCCCACATACCATTAAATTTTTTAACACAATCCTTCCCCCATTCTAAATATGAAGCAAGAATAACTTCTGTATCTGAAGCCGACCTGAATTTATATCCCTTCCCAACTAATCCCTTTTTTATCTCTTGAAAATTGTAAATTTCTCCATTAAACGTTATTGTCGCACTCCTTTTTTTATGAGAATAAGTCATCGGCTGAGCACCTTTCTCTGAAATGTCAATTACAGAAAGACGACGTTGCCCCAAAGACAACTTCAACTTCACATCTAAAAATTCTCCCGAAGCATCCGGGCCCCTATGAAAAAGAGAATCATTCATTTCTTTTAAAATTGTTTTATTTACAAAATTAAATCCATTTATTCCGCACATAAAAAAATAGGGATAATAGAGTTTTTAAAATTACATGTTTATCTTTTTTCAAATTCCGCAACCAACAACCAACCATAATTATCCTTTACCCATTGCTCAATTCTCCTCGGAACGAACGGCAACATTTTGTAACCCATATGAGTTATACTTATTTTATTACACTTAAGCCCAAATTTCTCAAGTTCTTCCCTCAATTCTCTTAGGGTAAAATGTCTATGATAATATCCATCAGTATAAAAATCCTGAACAGTTTCCAAATTATACCCCCTAAACAATTTCCCCTTAAGAAAAAGCCAATTCAATCCATTGATATAATATCTTGCGCTATTTTTATTATATACCATTATCAAACCCCTACCCCCTTTTTTAAGGATCCTTGCAACATTTTCAAAAGCCTTAATTGTATTCTTCGAATGATGCAACGCACCCCAAGAAAAAATAAAATCAAAATCTTTATTTTCTAATGTCATTTTCTCCACATCTTGGTTTAACATCTTAATTTTTACACCCTGAATTTTGGCGTTCGCCCTTGTGATTTCCATCGCCTGTTTAGTTATGTCTAAAGCCGTCACATTAGCTCCATTTCTTGCGAACAAACAACTCGCTGCGCCTACCCCACAACCTATCTCCAAAACTGACTTTCCTGAAAATTTTCCAAAATCAAACTCACTTAAAAATTTACTATTCAATAGCTCCTTCTCCGCTATTAAAAAATCTCCTTTCGTCTTCGGAATTCTCTCCTTACTACCCCAGTCTTGATAAGTCATGGGCAAAGACTCCCACCACAAACGATTTTTCTCTTGTTTATCCTCCAAATTAGACAACTCGTCTGCCTTTTTCTTAAAAACCTTTATCTTGTTTTTCATACTGAAAATATAAAAATATCCTTAATAAAACTTATTAAATCATATAAAATTTACTAGAACAAAATTTCTCTTTCTTCTTAAAAAATCCATCAATTATCGCTTTTGTAAATTTAAATAAATTCACTAACTTGTTTTTTTGCGTCAATATATTATAAACATTTTTTGGAAATTTTTTAAAACAAAAATTCAAAACAAAAAACAAAAACTCTTTTCTCGTCGCATGAATCCTCTCTATCCAAATCATATTCCTTATTGAGTAATAAAGTCTAAACCCCAAAATTTTACCCGACGCTGATCCAACTTTGTGCCAAATCTTAGAATTCGGATTAATATAAAAATTATATCCACTCTTTTTCAATCTCATTGCCATATCAATTTCTTCCGCATAAGCAAAAAATTTCTCATTAAAAAATCCAACATCTTTCACGATTTTTTTTCTTATTATCCAACAGGAACCACACCCATAATCAACTTTAAAAGAATTTTTTATTTTCCTTATTTCATCAGCATCCTTAAACCATGGCTCCCCTCCGCCATTTTTTAAATTAAATCTTCCTGGAAAATCCATTTTACTCAACTCTTTCTTATTATAATAATCATAAACCACCGGCGACGCAATCGCAACATCATCATTTTTATCCATTAGCCCCACTAATCTTCCCAAAAAAAATTTATCAACAATCACATCACTATTTAATATCATTACATATTTTGATTCTTTATTTAAAATACTCTTGACCGCTTTGTTAAATCCTAAAGCAAATCCAAGATTTTTTTCATTAAAAATTAATCTTACTCGCTTATTTTTTATTTTTTCAAATTCTTCAACCGATTTATCAGAAGAAGCATTATCTACTAACACTACCTCATAATCCAAAAAATCCGATTTAAACAAACTATCTAAACACTCCAATGTATCTTTGCTTCCATTCCAATTTAATATTATTACTGAAACTTTATTTTTCATAAACAATAGAAAATAATCTTTCTTATATATTTTACTATAAAAACTCAAAAAATTAATCTAATAAACTCTTCCAATATAAAAATTTATATATCCCCCTGTATAATAAAAAGTATGGGACCTATAAAAAAAATTAATACAAAAATCATAATATTAATATCGAAAATTAAAAGATTTTTCAACCCGCTATTACAAACCAAAGATGATCCCTTATTTAGCAAATATAATATTGGAGAATTCACCTATGGGACACCGAGAATATTAAAATATAATTCAACCAATAATCTCAAAATTGGAAAATTTTGTTCTATTGCAGAAGGAGTTAAAATATTTCTCGGAGGAGAACATAAAACAAATAAAATTTCCACTTATCCATTTAAAGAAAGACTTAATTGGGGAGATGTCCAGACAGAATTTTCCAAAGGAAATGTCACAATCGGAAATGATGTGTGGATTGGTCAAGATGCAACGATTTTATCCGGAGTAGAGATAAAAGACGGAGCAATAATAGGAGCAGGGGCGGTCGTAGCCAAATCCGTCGAACCTTATTCAATTGTAATAGGGAGCCCATGTCAAACAATCAGAAAAAGATTTGATGAAAAAACAATCAAAAAATTACTCAAACTCAAATGGTGGAATTGGAATATAAACAAAATAAAAAGGAATGTATCATTTTTAACTCAAACCCCTGAAAAATTATTAGACAAAACAAACCATCTCTAATATATATTTTCCAAAACTAATTTTTACGAGCAATAAAAAACTTCTTCAGAAAATTTATTTAATTCAATTTTATAATCTAGTCTAATACTATTTACCAATTCAGGTAATTCTTTTTTATCTTCTGGTTTATGATATGCACTAAAAGAAAGAATCGGCTTGTATTTTTTTATTTTTTTCATTGCTCCCCTTAAAACATTGGCTTCAAATCCTTCCGTATCTATTTTTATAAAATCAATTTTTCCCAACTTACAATCATCTAATCTTATAACTTCTACTGGTTCATTTTTCCAATCCTTTTTAGATTGAAATTCATTGTCGATCCGTCCCCCGCCATCTCCAGTATATCTAAATGAAACAATATCTTTATATTTATTTTCTCCTAATGCTTTTTTAAATGTAAAAATCTTTTCTTCTGCTTTATTTAAATTAATCGATTTTCCCATATTTGCATAAGACAAACTAACTGGTTCAAAAGAATACACCCTCTTAGCACCGAGAAAAACAGCAAACAAACTAAATACTCCTTTGTTTGCCCCACAATCAACTACAACCTTATCCTTCATATTCTCTTTCGAAATATTATATTGGTTTTTATAAATAATATCATTTATATCGTACAATATATCAATTGTGTTTATATCCAGTGTATCAAAAACCAAATTTTTATTATTATCAAAAATCACCTTAATAAAAAGAATATCTTTATCTACAATATTTGCTATATATGGCATAATTTCGCGTTGCATTTCGGGGGTTATTCCTCGTTTTCCAAATAACTTTCTTGTAAATGCAATTAATAAAATCTTTATCATTTTATTTTTATTTAAACAACTCCATTTATCATTAAAAATTGCTTTGATATAATTGAATTTTAATGTTCTAAAAAGATTTTCTACTTCAAACCCATGAAGAGTCAATTCTTTATTTTTAATTATAAATTGTAATTGTTTAATTTTCATCCAATTACAATCCCCCTCTTTATATTTTTAAACAGCTTCCCCATTGCGAACCAACATCACCCCTTTTTATAAAACTTTTCTATCACCTTAATTGATTTAATAAAAATATTTAATTAAGCAATATGCTTATAAATAACTAAGAATATAAATCATAATGAATCAAAAATATATCACATTCTTAAAACAATACCCAAAAATTTTTAGAATTACTAGGGCAACTTATACATATGGTTATTTAAAATTAAAAAAAATCGAAAAAACCCCTAAAAGGATAATTTTTAGAATTACAAAAAATAAAAATATTATCGAAAAACTACTACTGGATTATCCAATGATTCTTTCAGGAATGGTTTCAGAGAACCATATGAGAATTATTTTAACTAATTTAAAAAAAGTACTAGATGACAATGTCGAAGGAGATATCGTCGAATTGGGTTGTAATGCCGGAACAACTTCTTTATTTATTCAAAAATTGCTTGATTATTATAGGACCAATAAAAAATTCCATGTTTATGATTCTTTTGAGGGATTGCCAGAAAAAGATAATAAAGATAAAAGTAATACCGAATATCAATATGAAAAGGGATCTTGTAAAAAAGAAAAAGAAGTTCTCATTAATAATTTCAAACTTGCAAAATTAAAATTGCCTAAAATCCATACGGGATGGTTTGGAGAAATACCCAATGAAGAATATCCTGAGAAAATAGCTTTTGCATTTTTTGATGGTGATTTTTATACCTCAATCCTTGATAGCTTTAATAAGGTTTATCCCAAAATGGTTACAAATTCCAGGATTGCAATTCACGATTATCAATGGAAATTTTTACCCGGGGTAGAGAAGGCATGCACAAATTTCTTGAAAGATAAGCCCGAAAAAGGAACTATAACAAATAACGATCACATAGGCATAATGATAAAAAAATAATGCAAACTATAATTTTTTAAATATAACCCAATTCCCAAGTCGCCTATAAAAAAATATTTTTTTTAGAAACACCCTTAATAAAATTTTTAAAAAAAACCTTCTTGAATCACTCGAATTTACTTTTATTTCTTTTGGATGTATTAAGGGAAATTTTAACTCATATTTTCTAAAGCAATAAAACTTGTTATCTATAAAATTTCCTGAAGTATGTGTTGAATCCTTCATAAATCCTATGTTTTCTAGAAGATTTATCTTTGGTTTTATACATAACCCATTATTTTTAAAATGCCAATATCCAAAGGAATAATCCCATGCACTAACCCTGCCCAATAAAGCATCTTGAAATCCACTCTTCGCCCAAATTCTTTCAATTGGGTTTTTAAATATTTTTTTAAATTTACCAGTTTTTACATCATTTATATAATCATTTAATGTTTTATCTTGAGCAAACCATCTATCTCTCCAGGTTGACCATCCCCAACATCCATAATATTTTGAGAAATAATAAGATTCTTTAATATCTAATTTCTTTAAAAAATTATACCCATTTATACTAAATACCCTTGAACTTTTTTCATACCTATTCAACATTTCTTCAGAAAATTTAAAAAAACTTTCACTTGGCGCACAATCATCCTCTAAAATTATTCCCCTTTTTACATTCTTAAAAAACCAATCTACTGCTAAAGAAACTGCATTTTTGCATCCTAAATTTTTATTCAAAAATCTGGTTTTCATCTCGCATTTCCAGTCTATGCTATCTAAAATATATTTTCTCACAGCATCTGTTTTCTTTTTTTCTTCTTTTGTTCTAGGCCCATCAACTGCTACAAATAACTTCTTTGGCCTTTGTCTCACAATTATCGGAAATGTTTTTTTAACTACATCTAAACGATTAAAAGCCAAATAAAGAATGGGAGTTCGAAATTGTTCCATGTCAATATATTTAAAATGATTTTATATAGTTATCAGTTCAAAATATGCCTATAAGATAAATTTATTCAGATTTTAATGCCTCACTATAAATCTTTTTTAATTTCTTATTCCTTTTTTTGATAGAAAACTTCCCACTCCCAATTTCTCTTACGCAATTTTTCGACATATCACCCAATTTTTTTTTATTAGTAATTAACCCCTCAATTTTCCCAGTTATCTGATTTTTAACTTCTTCAGAGGCAATTTTATTAACCGCATCAGCTTCTAAATTCTCAACAATAAAACCAGTTTTCCCCTCGGAAATTGTTTCTTTAATAGTATGAGTCGATCGAGTTTTCATTGCCACAACAGGTAATCCAAAAGATTGAGCTTCCAAAATAGCAAATCCAAAAGTATCAGAAAAAGTAGGATAAACAAAAATATCTGCCCTGGGATAAATTTCTTTAAAAAGTTTTTCATGGGGCATCAACCCGCAAAACAAAATCTTTTTATTTAATTCATATTTTTTAATAATTTCATTAGAGACATCAGAAACTATTGTAGCGCTAACATTATCATATTTTTTTGTCAATTTATCAAAAATATCCAATGCAACCACGCCACCTTTTAACTCAAAATTTCTTCCAATGAAAAGCAAATTTATTTTTAAATAAGAACGTTTTTTCATCTCCCGAAGAGGAACAGCTGGATAAAGAATATCTAATTTGCATTCGATTTCAGGGAACTCTTTTAAAATTCCATTCCTAGTCCATTTAGACCATGCAAGAATTTTTTTGCAATAAGGCCCCATTATATATTTTATAATATGCTTTTTAGAAGAAGAATTCCCACAAAGTCCGGACGCCCAAAACTGACCAACAAATTCTATATCGCAAACCCATGGACTTTTATTTTTACTAATACAATGAGCACAATGAATTAAATCGTATTCTTTATTAATTCTCGTATAATGTGCATTCGACATAGACGAACAAAACTTTATAATTAATCTTTTTATTAACTGTTTTATCCAATTATTCACTTTTAATTCATTCTTATTCAAAATAAATTTAAAATCTTTTTCATTAATATATCTAATTTTCTTTAGTGGAAATTCCCTCAAATATTTATAATAAGAAGAATCAGTATATCTCCACGGAAACTGTAAAAAAATTTTAATCAAATTCATTTTTACTACAAACTACCATACCTTTTATAATTTTCTTAACATGCCCACGTCCCAAATACAATTTTATTTAAATTCAATACCATCCAAAGCCCCAAACGTTCCATTAAACGGCTCCTTAAATTTTTCAACAATTTTAATTTCTTCAGGAATATTACGAACATCCCAAATCTTAATTGGGCCCCTAAACCCTTGATAATAAACAAAATCACCAACATCAACTCCTTGAGCCTTCATGGCAGTAACAACCAAGTTCGGCTCAGTATGCGCAATTTTAATTGTGGGATAATTTCCAAACGCATCGTCCAGTAAAAACAACTGCGCAAACAAACTCTTCGAAACCTTTTGAGATAAATAAATCACAGCACCCATTCGATTTGTCCCACTTCCATCAACCACAGGAATTATATCTATCACAACATCAAGCCCATCCCCATAATCAATCAATTGATCATTTACATAAGCATACCGAACAGGGATTCGAGTTTGAATATTATTATAAATATAAACAGCTTCGGGCTGGCCCAAAGAATTACCATTCAACTCCATAACAATTGCAATAAGAGCTGCTTTTCCCGAGGGCAAGAATATATCTTTTCCACTCTGATTATAAACAATATCTTCAAACAAATAAGAACCCCCACCATATACAATCATTGTCCCATTAGCAGTTTCCCTTGTCTGTTTCGCATCAGCCAACATCACAGGAATCACCGCATACCTGTCCATCGCATCACTCCCATTCCCTCCACCAATAGCAGAATACGCGGGATACTTCCCCAGATCAGTAGAATCAATTAAAAAATAATCAATATTAAAAGTCTTAAAAAAACTAAGAGCGGTCTCGGGAGATGGAGTTGTCAAAACATATCTTCCTATTTTATGATTACCATCAAATCGCGATTGAGCATGCCCCCCGTCGGCAATCGTCGCTCTTTCTCCAAGAGTCTGAACCCAATATCCATAATCCCACCAATGCGCAAAAATACTATCCTTTGAAGTATTCTCCCGAACCCACGCCATTGCTCGTTGCCATTGCTCATCCGCCGAAGGTCCCATATACTTAGCCTGCTCAGAAGCAGAACCATAAGAAGAATAAATAACAAACGAAGAGGCCACAATAGAAATTATCAAAAGTCCTATCACCAACACATTCCATACCTCATCCTTACTTTTTAATTGAGAATATCTAAAAATCATAATTACAAAATATGCCGCACAAAAACATACAAATGGCGCTATAACAAAAAACATTCGAGCAGTAGACCTCCCAGTAACAAGCATTACAAACATCCAAGAAAAAAGAACGATAATCATAGGATTAATATCAACGCAACCCTCGAAATATATCTTAAAAAATAAATAAGCAAAAATCCCAAAACCACCCAAATAAAATAAACCACTCAAGCCAAAAATCTTGGCTCCATTTAAAACAGAACTTGGAGAAATCTGGCTAAACAATATTCCAGAAACCATAAACAAAAATCCAAATAAAAGCAAAATTTTATTCTTTATAGATTTAATATTTTTAACAAATCCAATCCCTATAAAAACAATCCCAGCAAGAAACAAATAAAACATGGTCTTCCCAGTATTTACAATCCAACTAGTCAGATAAGTTCGGGCATTCTCAGCAACGGTTATATCAAGTCTCGACGCCTCCCAAAAAGGATTGAGTAACCGATTTATAATTTCCCACAAAAAACCAAAAATATTCTTACCTATCAATGGAAGCACAAAAAAACTAGCCATTATTAAAATTCCCAGTACATATAATATTCGATATTTCTCATTATATTTTCTCGTTTTAATCTTGTCTTCAATGGCAATAAAAATTCTGTCTAAAACAATAAACCCAAGTGTTGCAGCTCCAATAATTCCAGTCGAACTAATGAATCTATTAATAACATTCATCGCATTATAACCAAGCAACATTGCAAAAACAATAGTAAAAATAACCCAAGAAACATAAAATAAAATTCCAACATCCCCAATTACACTTTTTTTATCTTTAAGTTTGACAATCCAAAACAATAAAAATCCAAAAGGAATAATTATAAAAAGAAAAGTAGTAGCACCACCCCATGTTGCAATAACAAGAGCAGTTAACGCCCCGAGTACAACTCCATAAATTCCCACTCCAATAAAATTTCTATCCTTCATTTTATCTAAATAATTCATAGATAAACTAAAAATCAATAATGTTCCAAAAAACCCAATCATCCCAATCACATCATGGTCCGCAAATCCAGCCATAGTTCTATAAAGATAAGCCGGAGCAAAAGCCAAAAACGTCGACGCTAAAACCCCCGCAAATTTAGAATTTGTCAAAACATAAACCAAAATAAAAAATAAAACCAAACCAATCCCAAAAAATAAAACAGGAGAAAAAACATCAACCTCCCTCAGTGTATAATCCCCAAAAATACTAGACATCTTCCATAATTCTACAACAACCTGAGGCATTATTTCTGAAGACCATTCTACACCAATGCCACCAGCCCTCATCATATCAAACTGCGGTAGCGCTCCATTATTTTCAACAATAGTTTCAGCAACCCTCAAAAAATAAAACGGGTCAAGCGCCATCGGAATTTTTTCTCCCGTCGTCGAATCATTTAGTAAATCCCAGTTTGAAGTCCTAATAGAAGAACTTACAAATAATACAATCAAAAAAACAATTACCGTCGCTATCCACTGATATTTTTTATTAGATACAATTTCTAAAACAAATTTTTTTATATCATTATACTCCATCAATTCAAATATCCATTCCCATTTAAAAACATTCTCACAACATCAAAAACGCAATCAAGATGAACAAAATCTGAAACACATGAATCAAGTAAGTAACTTTCTTTTCCGTCGCGCCAGAACCCAAAACCCAAATCGCCAAATGCTCAAGCCCATAAATTTTATCATAAGGCAATTTCAACTTCCCATTTTTCATAGGCACACCAAACGATTGCTTTCTCAGCCCACCGCGAAGTTTCAAAATAACCTCGATAATATACGGAATAAAAACAACAAAAGCAACTTTCTCAAAATTCCCAAGAATAGCCATCCCCGCAATCAACGCTCCAATCACATAAGTTATAATATCCCCCGGGAAAACTGAAGCCGGTGTTTTGTTAAAACAATAAAATCCAATCAACGCCCCAACCATGCAAAGTCCGACGACCGCAAGCCAGCCCGCCCCAGTGGCATAAGCAACAAAAGACAAGAACCCCAAAATCAAAATTCCCTGCCCCGCCTCAAGCCCGTTAAATCCCGCCAAAAAATTATAAGTCGTGGAAGCGCCGACCACAGCCAACGGGATTAAAACCAACGGATACAAAACCCCAAATTCAACCGCCCCAAAAATCGGCACATTCATGAGATGACTCCCAGCATTAATAACAACCAGGGGAATCGACGCGACGACCGCAAGCAAAAGCCGAATATTCACGGACAGCCCTTTATTTTTCCATCCCAGCAAATCATCAGTCAATCCAACAAACCCCAAAATCAAAACAACACTAAGTAAAGTAAAAATTTCCAAAGCTTTAATCGTCCCGCTAAAAACAAATGTTTTCAAAGCAAGATAAAACAAAACCCCAAGCACGAACGCCATAACCACAACAACTCCACCCGACGCTGCAACATTTTTCGGATGCCCAAACTTGTTCATATCTTCCCAAACCATCCCAATCGCGCGACATTTCTTAATCCACTTCGGCAAAACCAAAATCGTCAGCAAAAAACTCACCAACACTGAAATCAAAAACAAATATTCCATGATTTAATCTACAAATCATCCCTTAAAAAATTAACTAAATTAACTAAAACAACAACGGCGTAAAATAAACCTCAACAAAAGCAGACACAAACAAAATCCCAATCGCAATAATTATCATCAGCAATGAATCTTGCAGAATTCTCCAAAGCCCTTCCCCTTTCAAATCTCTCCGAATAACAGCGACGGAAATAATCCCCCCAGCCAAAGCTCCCACAAAATATGCCCCAATCTCAGGAATCCCATGAATCATGTATCTCAAAACCCCAATCGGTAAACTCATTAAGTTTTCTTTCGCAAAAATCCCAATAGCCGACGCAATAACCGACGCATTCCACACCAAAATAAAAATCGCCCCAGCCCCAAATGCAAGCGAAAACAAAATCGTAAAAATCAAAACATAAATATTATTAGAAAAAATATTCAAAATCGCAGTAGTCCCCGTCGCTGCACCAGTCGCAACAGGAATCCCGTGCTGCTCTAAGCAATAATTATAATGCGACGGACTATTAATCGCGCAAAAAGTTTTTATCTGAAAATTAAAATTCTGCCCCGCCGACTCCGGCAAAACAATATACCAAAACGCGAACGCAATAACAAATCCAAGGAACAACCACATCAACGCATAAAGAGCTTTCGAATGCTCTTTAATCAACCGCCCCGAATCACTAATCTCCACATCCTTCCCCTCTTCTAATTTAATAATATAATACATAAACGGCAGACAACAAACCACCGTGAAAATCACAATCAATAAACCCGACCCCTCTTTCAAAATAGAATCCTTCCCGAAAACAAACATCACCAAAAGCAAAGCCACCGACGCATAAAACATCCCGATAAAAAACATTTCCCACGGACGCCTCTCGGCCCGCTTCGGCTTAACCAACATCTCAATCATGCAAACAAGAAAACAAAGACATATATAAATTATTGGTTAAATATTTATACCAACATTAATTAATATTAAATGAAAAAGCCCCCGATAAAACAATTCAACAAAATTCTCGACGACATTAAATCAATAAAAATTCAAGGAGCCGAAAATGTAGCCAAAGCTGGCATCAAAGCTTTCCTTCTAATTCCGACAAAACAATCCGCAAAAAAAATTCTCAGGACACGACCGACCGAACCACTAATGCAAAACGCAATAAAACTTCTTCTAAAATCAAAACGCCCGCATCTGACAGCAAAAAAATTTCTATCAGACCTGAAAAAATCTCACGACAAAATCGCGAAAAAAGGAGCGCAACTAATCAAAAACAACATGAACATCTACACCCACTGCCATTCATCGACGGTAATTGACATTTTAAAATACGCCAAGAAAAAACAAAAAAAGAATTTCGTCGTCTACACAACTGAAGTCGAACCATTATTACAAGGACGGCAAACAGCCAAAGATTTAGCCAAAGCAAAAATCAAAGTAATAATTTCTCCCGACCTCGCTGCCGAACAATCCCTGAAAAAATGCGACCTATTTCTCTTCGGCGCCGACGCAATAACAAAAAAATATTTAGCAAATAAAATCGGAACAAACACTTTAGTTAAACTCGCAAAACTTCACAATATCCCAAGATACACTTGCGCCGTCTCACAAAAATTCACAAGAAAAATCAAAATAGAAAAACGTTCTTCGAAAGAAGTTTGGGACAAACGAAACAAAAAAATTCAAGTCATCAATCCCGCCTTCGACAAGACAAAATTAAAAAATTTAACAGGCGTAATCTCCGAATTCGGAATCTTAACCCCAAAACAATTTATTAAAAAAATCACGCAACCCTCATAATCTTCCTTAAAATAATCGAAGCAACTATTGAAAATCCAAGATAATACCAAATCCACATCGAGCTCATCGTCGGCGTGAAAATATTTCTCAACCACGCGAACAAAATCAAAAACGGAATTATCGTCACGAACATCGGACGAAACGACGACTTCATCATCACCCCAGTCAACTTCATCATCTCCGCGTTCAACTCTTTCATAATATTTACATCCTTACATCCCCTCAATTCCTTCTGAATCTCCTTCTGCCTCGCCTTCAAACTTTTCATATGCTCCTGATTCGTCAACCACTTATGCGCCAACGTCGAAACAAAAGTCACAATCACCGAAACAACGGCGATAGAAACCCTCGGGCTCGCAATCATCACCTCACTCAATGTCATACAATCAACAACAAAAATTTCTTTTTAAATTTGTCTATTCAATATTTTTACTAGAAACATAACTAATAACACCAACAATCATTTTCCCAATCTCATCTAATTCTTTCAATAAATCATCCAATTTATTCCCAGAAATATATCCCAACTTTTCACAAACATACAACTCGCTCTCAACTTCTTTCACGCTCCCCAAAGCATTATACAAAAAAGAAACATAATCTTTAACAGTCCTTCTCCCACACCCTTCCGCTATATTCGCAGAAACACTAACAAACGCTCTCCTCATTTGAGAAACAAGTCCATACAACTCTTCCTTTGGGAACTTCTTCGTCAACTCATAAACAACAGGAATCAAATCAATCGCCCTCTTCCAAACATCAAGTTTTTTATAATCCCACATAAAAAATAAAACAAATCAAAATATATAAATTCATCCAAGTAGCCAAGTCAAAAAAATCGGCAACAAAGTTGCCTTATCTTTAAACACTACCAACTAAAAACTACTCACTACCAACTGCGCTCAAGCACCAAAGAAACCCTTGAGCGCCGGATTCATGTCGACCGCATGCTGCTGCGCGATGTTCTGATACAACTGATACAAAATCATAATCGCCAAAAGAATCGCCGTCCCGCCAACTAACGCCCCAAGCAAGTTCGCCACCGATGCCAAAAGCCCAATCGCCGCACCACCCATCACTGTCAACGGCGTCACATACCTTTTCAAAATCGATTCCAAAACTCTCTCGTCCTTCCTAAACCCCGGCATGCTCATCCCAGAATGAACAATCTTGTTCGCCTGACTCCTCGCGTCCATCCCTGAAGTCCCGACCCAAAAGAAAGAAAACACAATCGAAAACAAAGTATAAAACAAAATATGAACCACCGCCTGCCCGGCATAAATCCATCTAAAACTCCCGGTGATAATTGTCTCCAAAATAGGAGTAGAGTGAACCCAAAAAGACAAACCCGAAATTGCCTGCCCGCCCGAACTAAATCCACCGAGGAAAGTCGCGTGCCCCAGCCAATTCTGCAACAGCGACGCAAACAACTGCAAATTAGCAACCAAAGCCGAAACCAAAATCACCGGAATAACCCCCGCATAAAAAAATTGCAGCGGCCACTTTACCGAATGCCCGCGAATCCTGTCAAACGCCAGCGGAATCTCGACCTTCAAACTCTGCGCAAACACAACCGCCAAAAACAAAACAGCAGTAGCAATAATCGGAAATAAATTTCTCAAAACCTCAGTCCCCGTCCCAGCCCCTCCAGAAATAATCGCGGCAACAATCGCTAAAACTTTACCAGTCGCCTCAAACGCCCCAGTCGGCCCGATAAACTGGAACAACTGAGCAAACAATCTCCACCCAATCCCGGCCGCAATAAACAAACTAACCCCCGAACCAAAGCCCCACTTCTGCACAACCTCGTCCATAAAAACAATCAAGAGCCCCCCGATAATCAATTGAAAAATAACAAGCCCCGCAAAACCCGGTTCGGCCGCAATCCCTCTCATCAAAACATAAACCATCGACTCAAAAATCACAAACGCAAAAACCAGCAATTTCTGCACCCCCTGAAAAAACTTCTTGCCCTCGTCGGTATTCGTATCAATATTCAAAATCCCCGCTCCATTCAACAATTGCAAAATAATCGAAGCCATGACGATAGGCCCAATACCCAGCGAAATAATCGAACCAAAATCCGTTCCCAACAAAATCGCCAAATACTCAAACCGCGACAACGCACTCTCTGTAATGCCAAACAACGGAATATTGCAAAGAACAAAAAACCCAACCAAAATAACCAGTGTCCATTTCAATTTAACATTAAAACTAACCTTCTTCTCCGTCGGCGCCCGAACCTCAGGCAAATTATGCAATAACCATTTTAAGCCCATGATTTAATGAACATAAAATTCTTTTATAAAGTTTTGTAGAATTAACTTTAATTTTCCTCTGACACCTGATTTCTGACACCTGATTTCTTCGAATTCACAATAAGAATTCGACCACCCGCCTTCTCCATCTTTTCAATCGCGCTCACACTCGCGCTCTTCGCCAAAATTTCCGCCTTAAACCCTTCGCCCTTCCCAAGAATCTTATGCTTACTCAAATCAATCTTATTCCCATCAAAGTTAGCCCGAATATCGCACAAATTAATTTTTTCATATTTTTTCTTTTTTGTTCCTCGCGACGTCGCCCCCTGCTTCCCAAAATACTGCCCTTTCTCATCAGACATCAACGCAGATTGTTTTTTATGGTCCGCCCTCTTCCCGCTCCCAGCCATTCCAGTCCCACCTTTATTCCCATGCCCCTTGTGCTTCTGCCTAAATCCCCACCCGCAAGTTTTTCCCCCACGAATTCTCGATGACTTCTTCCTCTTATGAACTCTCATCTTAATACTCCCGCAATGTTACTCAAGTTCCCACAAGCGAAGTGACCCAACACCCACAAGCGAAGCAACCTAACGCCCGAAAAAATCCCCGATTTTTTCATAACATCCTCTCCACTAATTTAGTGATATCTTCATTTTTCCCAAGGATTCCCTTCGGCGTCGCAACTTTCGAACTCTTCTTAAACCCACCTCGAGGCGGATGCAAAAAATAAACCCCATCCTTGTCTTTCCGCATCTTCTTCAACTCTTTCACAAAATCGTCCTCAACTTTCCCGTAAGCAACCATGTATCCCACCGCTCGCACCATCCCTATCCTCACATCATCTTTCTCGTCGACAAGAATACAACTAAACTTCTTTCCCAACCTCAACCGCCTCAAGGTCTCACTATCCTTCGCCTTCTTCCTCGCCTGCCCCGCAATCCTCACGACCAATATCATCTCACAACCACCCATGACAAAGTCATACATCCAATCGCAAAACGATTATCACCATGAAAATCTACGATTTTCATATTCTCACCTCATTCAATTTATTCAACGCAACCATCAACGCTTTCGCCGCATTAAACGTCGTCCTGATTTTTCCCTCGGTCTGGCTATAGACATCCTTTATCCCGACCATCCTCAAAATCTTTTTCATCTCGTCCCCAACAACCAACCCCGTTCCCTGAGGCGCTGGCATCAACTTAATAACCACTGAAGAGCATTTCCCCTCGACGGCCAAGGGGATACTATGTTCCCCATCACACGAACAATTATAACTCGCACACCCCCTCGGAATTTTCACAATACTCAATTTCGCTTTCCTAATCGCTTTTTCCTTCGCCGGCAATGTCTCAGACGCTCGCCCATAACCAAGCCCAACGTGCCCATGCTCATCGCCAACAACAGCCATCACTCCAAAAGTCAAAACATTTCCTTCCTTCGTTTTCTTCTGCGTCTGCCTGAACGCCCGTCTCTTCCCTCCGCCAAACTTTCCCTTCGCCTGCCCGATAAACAAAGTGTCCACCTTCAAACCACGAACCAGCAAATCAACAATCTCCGACTCCATAATTTTTTTCCCATCCTTCAAAATCTCGTCAATATCCTTGATTTTCCCCGCCCTGACCTTGCGCCCCAACTCAGTCCTCGGTATCCATCTCTCCAACTTCTCGTAATCTTCTCTCGCAAATCTTTCCTCTTTCGTCTCCCGTTTAAATTCACTCCTCTCCTCGACCTTCGCCTTCTCGTCAAATTCCTTCGACACCTTTTCCTCTTCCACTTTCTCCTTGGCGTCCACCACATCAACCATCTCCTCCAACTGCTCCTTGACGTCTGCATCCCCCGCAACTTTTTTCTTAGCCATTCCTCAATTTCTCCCGAACTTTTACAATCATTTCTTTAATCCCGTCTTCCAAATGCTCACCCGCCAATCTTTCCCCAGACGGAAAAACTTTTTCATCAACATCAATGTTCACGCCACCATCAATCAACCCCTTGACGACGGCAAACACCCTGCATCCTTTCTCGGTCCGGGCCATCCCTAAATCAACAATATACTTGTTTTTATTTTTCAGTTTCTTGGCGAATAAAAAACCCGTGAGGTATCCAGCCGGAATAGATTTCAAACTCCCGCCCTTCTTCTCATCCCAATCATATTTCAACAACTCCTTCGAACTAATAGTCGCGACAACCCCGTCCTGTGCCTCAACACTCTCGACCGCCTGCACGATAAAATATTTGTTCGTCCTTCTAATCACAATCCTCGGCAACCCGCTCTTCAACAGCCCCAGTCTCAACTTGTAATCCGTCCGCCCTTCCTTTCTCCTTCGCTTCATCGTCCTTAATCCTGCCATCACAATCCCCTCAAACCATCATTTAAATTCCTTCCGCCGCCAAACAACCTCGGGCAAAGCCCCGCCAAAACTTTCATTCCCCTTCCTCCAAAATTTCTTTAAGATGTCTTTTGCTCTTGAACTTCCGCGCTCGAATCTCTTTCCGAATTTCCCCGCTTCTCTCTCTCTTAATTTTTCCCGCCCTCACCAATCCTCTCACAAACTTCCGCAACTTCCTCGTGATTATCACATACTCCGCCTTCTTATCACTAACCTTCCCTTTAACTTTTCCAACTCTTCTTCTATGTCGCCTTCTCACAATTTTCTTCCGTCCCCTAATCTCTCTAATTTTAATTGCTCCCGATTTATGCAAATCAATAATATCCATCCGCGTAATCGCCTCTTTAATTTCAGGTAAATTATCTTTCACAAAAATAATCCGGCCTTTCCCGACCCCAAAAACTTTCGCCGCCAACTCTTTTCGCTTAGCCAAATTCATTTTTTCACCACCTTATATTTATTCAAAATCTTAACAGCCATATCATTCGCCTTCGCAACAATTTCCTTTCTCTTCTTCCCCCCAACGGCCCCAATCAAAATTCCCTCACCTTTTTTTACCGACGATAAATCCTTCAAATTCAAAACATACTTACCACCAACTCCCTTCCTACTGCCCCCTAATGACCATCCAATCTTCGGCCTCCGCGACTGTCCTCTCCTACTCAATCTAATCTTGTTATGTCTCCCCTTCGCCGCCCGCCACTTCCGCAATTTCTTCACCGTCCTCCCGAGTTTAATTTCCTTGTGCCAGTCCTTCCTCAAAAATTTCGGCTTCTTTCTTTCCATCTTAAATATTCCTATAAGGTTTTTTAGTTATGTAAATTCCATCCTGAAAAACTCTCCTATCCCGACCAACCAGCCTCGTCGCTTTCTCTAAATTCGCCGCGGTCTGTCCTGCCGCCTCAATGTCTCCTGAACTAACGACAATCTTATTCCCTTTCACTTCAACACTCACCCCCGGCATAATCCGCGCAACTCTCTCCTTCACTCTCCCCAAAAAACTTTTAATCACAACCTTGCCTGAATTCTGATTCCTGATGCCTGTACCCTTTTCCGTTGTTTCAACAACGGAAACGTTCATCGGAAAATGAATATTGCAAATCTCCAGCTCATAAACAAAATTTTCGCCAACTCCCTTAATCATATTTTTCAAATGCGCCCAAATCGTTCCAATCATCTTCGATTCCCGACGACTCGCCCCCGAAACACTCAAAACAATTTTCCCGTCCTTGACTTCAATCACAACCTTCCCTTTATCAAAACTTTTTCTCAACTCCTTTCCGCTCCCTCTCACAACAACCTCATTCCCGTTAACACAAACTTCAACCCCCGTCGGAATTTCAATCTCTCTCATCAAATCTTTATTCATCAGTAAAAATAAGCAACAACGCTTCCCCCAATATTTAATTTCAAAGCTTCCTTGTGCGTTATCAATCCCTTGTTCGTAGAAATAACTAAAGTTCCGAAATTTCTCGACGGCAAAAATCTCCTAAGGTACCTGTCAATCCCATCAACCCCGACAAAATATCTCGGCTTCACCGCCCGGCATTCATTTAACTTCAAAATCCTGACAATAATATCCCCGTCCTCAATCTTATAATCAATATGCCCCAACTCTTTCATCATCTTAAATAATTTAACCAAAACTTTCGAACCCCGTCTAATCACAACCTCACCCTTCTCCACCGCTTTCGCGTTCATTATCTGATTCAACCCGTCCGCAACAACATCATGACTCATCTGAAATTTCCTCCTATTTCCAATTTTCTATTATCTATTTTCCTTCTCATGAGTATTTCTTAAACCCCAATTCAACCGCCAATTCCCTGAAACAATGTCGGCACAAATTTAGATTATAACTTGATATATGAGCCCCGGTCCGCCCGCAAACCTCGCATTTATTAACAGCGACGCCAAATTTCCTCGCCTTCGGTTTATTATGTTTCAAAAACTTTTTCAACACCGCCGGCTTCCCCCTCAACTGCTTCGTTATCTTCCTCCAATCACTCGACGTCATATCCTCCCCCAACTTCCCTATTTAATTTAAATCTGTGTTCATTCGTGTTCATTAGTGAGCCATTATTTCTATTCCTCATCTTCCCCCTCCAACTTCTTTTCCTTCCGCAAAATTTCCGTCCCAAATTTATCTACAACATAATCCTCAATTTCCTTCCTCGTCACAACCGACCTTCGCATCTTGCCTCGCTTAATTTTTTTCTGCTCGACACTCTTTCCCGCCCGGCTAAAAACAACCGTCACCTCGAACCCCATAATCCCAACTTCCCGAATATACTCAGCTCCCGGAATCTCGATATACTCATGAATCCCGAACGAAAAACAATTATCCTGAATCTGCTTCTCCTTCAAAATATTATCAATCGCCGGCAACAACTTCTTCACCATCTCCAGCGCGTCGTCGCCCCTCAACGTAACCTTGACACCAACCTCAAGTCCCGGCCGAACATTCCAGCTCGGAATCCTCTTTGTCGCCTTGACCTTCACCACTTTCTTCCCCGAAATTTTCTCCAGCAAAATCGCCCCTCTATTCAATTTATCCTCGACGCCCCCGATATTCAAAATAACCTTCTCCAGTTTTATTTCTCTCATCACATTATTACCATCTACCATCTATCGTCTACCCCCATCATCCAATCACCAAGATAGTTTTGTAAGGCAATCTCACAATCTTGTCCCCCAATTTAATTTCATAATTCCGCCCGCGGGCCAAATCTTCAAACCCAACCAACTCGCCCTTGTCCCCCGCGTGCTTTCCCAAAACAATTTCAACTTTTGCCCCCTTCTTTAACGGCAAAATTTTCACAACTTTTTTCTCTTTCGTATTAAACAAAACCGAATCACCGACGGAAAATTTCTCCCCGCTCAAAACATTCTGCCCATCATCCAAATTCATCTGAATCTTATCCTTGCCCAAAACCTTTTTCCCGGAAATCTTCACAATTTTTTCCCCAGCCTCTTTCTCGGATATTTCATTCAACCTAAACTTTCCATTAACAATCTCTAATCTATAATTCAATCCACCCTTCTCTAACCCTAACACATCGAACACCTGAACCGGAAAATTCTCATCCTTCCGAACAACATTATTAACTTTGACCATCCCATTCAGCGTCATATATCTCGCTTCTTTCCTCGTCTCAACAACTCTCAAAACATCTCTAAGTAAAAACAACAAACTAATTCCCTTCGAAGTCGCGTGAGCAGGAACAGCGATAAATCTCTTTCTCTTCCCTCTTCTCGAAATCGGCCACAGCGTCGGCATTTCAGTTTTCTTTATATGCGCCATTATTTCTTAATCTCCTTTTCCATTTTATCTATTTTCCCCTTAACGATTCTATCAACTTTTCTATTTTCCTTATTCTTTAATCCGTGCTCATCCGTGTTCATCCGTGAGCCATTTTTCCCCTCTCTTAATTTTACTTTCCCAGATTCCAAACCTTTCCGTTTAAACCGTCTTTTATCACTATCATCCAAAACAACAATCTTCACACTCGACGGATGGAACCACGTCATAACTTTCTCTCCACCCTTTTTCTCTCTTTGTAATCCATCAATCTGAATCCGGCAATTCTTAACATCAACCCCCCCAACTTTCCCTTGCTTCTTCGCAAACTTCCCTCTCATAACCTTGACCTCATCGCCCTTCCGAACTTCAATACTCCTCACCCCATGCTTCGCCCTCAATCTCTTATCCAGCGTCGCTCCCATCAACTTTCGCCTAATGTGATTCGGCGCATTCACCAAAAACTTCCTCTGTTTCCTTGGCTTCACACTCGCATTCCACGATTTATTAAATTTCGACTTCATCTTTCCTCCATTCACCCGCGCGAAGCGCAATCACCCGACGCGAAGCGTCTATCTCCATGGCGAAGCCATATCCCCTCGAGAAACAAAGTTTCTCGTATCCCCATGGGAAAATTTTTAATTTTCCCATCAATAAACACTCCCCGCAATTTTAGCGACTTCTTTCCATCTTTCCTGAACTTCCCTCGCGACCGCACCCTTAATCTGCGTCCCCTTCGGATTTCCCTTCTCGTCCTTGAACAACGCAACCGCATTATCCGAAAAGCAAACTCTCTCGCCCGTGTTTCTTCGCCACGATTTTCTCTGCCGAACAACCACCGCATCAAAAACCTCGCCCTTCATCTTCGGGTCTCCCTTTCTCACCGAAACCTTCACCCAATCCGCAACCTTCGCATAACCCTGCCGTCCCTTCGACGTCTTCCCGTGTTTCACCGCCACAATTTTTACAATCCGCGCCCCGCTATTATCACACGCATCAACCAAACTCCCAATATTCAACCCCCTCGTCACCCGCCCACTAATCGCCTTCATTTTCATTCCTCGCTTTAGGTTTTTTTATTTTAGATGTACCAATGCCAAAAAGACCACAGGCAAAAACACTATTATCATCCTCTAAATCCCCAATAACTTCTCTATCACTCGGCAACCCGCTCTCTCTAACCCCATACCAATTACCAGAATTAAGTCCCACCTTATACTCATGATGCGCACTAATCGCCTTCATTTTCTACCTCCAAAACATTAAATAAAATTTGGCGAAGCCCTTTTTCTATCAAAGCATATCTCATTCCCCCGCCCCCTTCCGAACAACTTTCGAAACAACAAAATGAATCATCTTCGAAATTGGTCGCGTCTCCGCAATCAAAATCAAATCACCAACGGCAACTTCATCCTTCATGCAATCCGGCAATCTCGCGTGAATCTTGGTTTTCCTTTTCTCATATCTCTCGTACTTCGGCAACTTCAACATCCTCTCAAACTCAATCGTGACTCTCCTCGGAAATTTTCTAATCACAACCCCCTCAAAAACCCGCCCCCTCAATTTCAACTTCCTATCCCCATGCCGAGGACAAAGTCTATCTTTACATTCGACCTTTATTTCTATTTTCTTCCTTACCTTTTTCTCTGCCATTCTATTCTCTATCACCTCACGCAAACGCGCTAATCGTCAATCTGATTTTCACTAAATCCTATTTCAACCAAAATCGGTTTAATGTGACCTTTGTGATTTCCCTGTAATTCGATAACATTGTTTTTCGTCGTGCCACCGCAAGCCCGCTTCATTTTGAGCCGCTTCGCGAGATCCTTAACGTCGACGCCATTATCAAATCCGGTTATAATCGTATTAACTTTTCCGAAACGCCTTTTTTCGGTCTTCACAACAATTTGTTGTTGCGTCTTGGCAATCTCGCCGCAGACACACGCCGCCAAAGGCAGTCCACACTTCGGACAAATATCCATTACTTCTTCGCATCCTCCAGTTTAGTTAAAGTCTTCATTTTTAATTCTCTGTTCTCTCGGTTCCCCATGGTAAGAAGCCGCGCAATTTCCCTTTTAATCTTTCCCTTTTTCGTCGGATTCCGCAGCAACTCAATCTTCAAGTCCATAATCTTCTTATCTATTTCCTTAACCGTCATTTTCTTCTCCGCCATCATTTCCTACCCTCCTTAATTTTTTTCTTCACACTTCTTTTCTTTTTCTTAACCGTCTCCTCAACTTCCTCAAATGTCGCGTTTTTCTTAATCTGATTCATAAAATCCTCGTCAATTACAATCTGGTCATAAACCTTAACCCCCGGAGCCAAAATCGCAACCTTAATCCCGACAACGCCCTGCTTTGTAACAGCAACAGATTCAGCCCTATCAACAACACTCGCAGCGTCGCCAGTTTTCTTCAAATAACCAAACGCGAATCTCCAACTCCGCGCCCTGTCGCTCGGCAGTTTCCCTGACAATCTCAACTCAGCCCCCCAAGCCCCCGCTTTCTTAATTCTATCCAAAGCCCGATAACTCGACGCCTTATATTTTTGCGCCCCAAATCTCTCGAGCGTCAAAGCAATGTCGTCGGCAACCAGTTGAGCATCAAACTCGGGCTTCATAATCTCCTCGATATCAACATGCGGGTTCTCCATCTTAAACCGCTTCTTCAAAATTTCGGTCAACTCATTAATTTTTTCCCCGCCCTTCCCGATAATCCAACCAGGTCTATGCGTCGCCACGACAACCTTTTCGCCAACCGGAGTATACTCAATCCTCACTCGCGAAACTTTCCCCATCCCAAACATCCGCTTTACAAATTCCCGAATATTATACTCATCCCTTCGCACTCCAACAAACGCTTTTTCTTCCACTATTTCTTCCCCGCCAATTTAGTTTTATCTCTCACTTCTAAATAAAGATTACATCTCTTCGCTCTTCGCCCTCCACGCCTGAACGGAGCCGATGCCCTATCAGCCTTGGCAACAGCAATCACCGGATTCTCAATTCCGGCAACGACAGCATTCGCCGCAACCTGCTTCACAATATTTATAACAGCATTGCACGCATTTTTCGGAAATCTCCCGCCCGCCAGCCCCTTGCCTTTTCTATGCCCGACTTCCAGCCCAGCCATCGGGATAACCCCTTTCCCGTCGATAACATCCTGCAGCCGCGCAACAGCAACATCCGGATTCTTCCCCCGAATAACTTTGCAAATGCAAATACATTGCTTCGGCGAAACATTCAACCCAGCCCCTCTCGCGAATGCCATATTTTTCTTCACAACTTTCCCCCTCACGACTTCTTTCTTCACATCTTTCTTCTCTTCTTTCTTCTCTTCGGAAACAACTTCTTTTTCAATCTCGCCAGTTTTTTCTTTATCCATTTTCCTTCGGCGCCTTCTTCGCTCCAATGCTTGTATGTTTAGCAACCTTCCTCGTCATCGCAAACTCTCCCAGCCGATGCCCCAACATCTCCTCACTAATAACAACTTTCAAAAATTCCTTCCCATTATAAACTCCAATAGTCCATCCAATCATCTTCGGCACAATTACAATTTCCCGATTATGCGTCCTTATCGGTTTCTTCTTCACATTATATCTCTCCCATCTTTTCACAAGCGCCTCGACAATATCATAATTTCTCAACAACGCCCGTCTCGCTCTCGCCTTCGTCAATTTCGCAAATTCCCGAATATCAACATCCTTCAAATCCGCGACTTTCTTCCCTCGATAAAACCTATCCTTGCTCCTCTTAATTAATTCCGCCATCTTAGCTAAATCCCTCCAAGCCAAATATAATCCAGGTCGGGCGAAGCCCCACTTCCAGCGAAGCGAACTTCCAACTTCCAGCGAAGCGAACTGATGAAATCAAAGATTTCATCTCTTCTTCCTCCCCGTCCTTCTCGGTCTAATCATCCCAACTTTCTTTCCTGGCGGCGCATTCCTCTTCGCAATCTTGCTCTTAATTCTTTTCCCTCGTCCAGACCCGAACGGATGGTCAATCGCGTTCATCTTAACAGGAGAAGTCCTTGGCCACAACTTTGATTTCATCTTCATTATATAAAACTGCTTCCCCGCTTTCAAAATCGGTTTATCCAACCGCCCGTCCCCAGCCGCCCGCCCGACAGTCGCCCGGCAATCAACATTAAATTTCTTGACATTCTTCGACGGCAACATAACCTTCACCACATCTCCCTCTCTAACCATAATCGTCGCAAAATTCCCGCCAGTCCTGACAAACTTCCCGCCGTCCTTCGGGTTGTGTTCAATATTAAAAATCTCAGTACCACTTTTCAAATCACCAAGTCGCGCAACATCCCCGGCGTTCTTCCCCCCGAAAACAATCTTCTGCCCGACATACAACAAATTCACAGCAAAATTCTCAAACGCCTTCCCCTCTTTCGAAATAAACTTCGCAATCGGAACCGAATGCCCAACCGACGACGACAATTTCACGCACTCAAATTCCCCGTCCATGTTCGACAAATATCCCGGCCTAAATTTCCCCGCCTCCTCTCTCGTCTTGTAAACATGCCCGCCCTTTCCCCGTCGCTGCTGAATTATCCTTTTGCCCATCTCAATTCAAACCTCCATCAATCTTCATCCACGATGAAGTCGTATCACCAATCGCGAAGCGATTATCTCCTCGACGCAAAGCGTCATATCTCCATTTTTGCGAAACAAAAATATCACCAGATGAAATATCCGATTTCATCACATCATCCCCAACTTCGTCGCAACATCCACCGCGGGATAATCCGACTTCAATTTAACATAAGCAATCTTCTTGTTCTTTAAAGTGTGCGTCCGAACCTTAACCACTTTCACGCCAAACAATTTCTCAACCTCGTTTTTAATCTCCAACTTGTCCACCGCTCTATCGACGACAAAAACCAAAACGTTCTCTGCCTCAATCTGTCGCACAATTTTTTCCGTCGACTTCACCTTCTCCAATATAATAGTCTTCATCTCTTCCCCCCAGCTTTTTTCTTAGTTTCCTTTTTCTTTAATTCGTGTCTATCTGTGTTCATCCGTGAGCCATTTTTCTTCCCCTCAAATTTCAAACCAATTTCTTTCACAGCATTTTCCGAATAACAAATCATCCGCCCAACCTCACCATTCGGCACCAAATCCTTTATCCTCAAATCACCAACGCCAACGACATCAATTCCTTTCCTTGCCATTTTCTCGTCGGAACCAATAATAAAAAGCAAACCCGCATTCGACTTATACTTTCGCCCACGCATTTTCCCAATCCCGGCCCGAATCCTCTTGACCTTCAAAATCTTAGCGTCCCCAAATATCTTCTTCAACAAACCAAAAAATTCCTTCGACTTCAAATCCAAAACACTCTTTTCAAAAATAATTATGTTTTTCCCGCTCCCACTCAACGCCGAACTAAACGCAATCGTCAATTCTTTCTTGTTAATTTTCTTGAATGGATTTTTCTCGGATTTCGGAGCATGAGGTCTTCGCCCACCTCGAGTATTTGAAACAGTCGCCCCAATCCAATTAAACGACGCTCCATGCCTCGACATAATCTTCCTCGGAATTCTTGAAATGCCTTTCCCATAAGTTCCTTTCCACGCGTGCCTCTTCTTCCTCGAAATCCCCGACGCTGAATATTGAGCCCCTGCCCCTTCCATCGCCCCATACGCCTGCGAATAAATTCCCTTCTGCGCCTCAAAAACCTTCAATAAAATATCCTTCCTGACTCTCGCCCCAAAACATTTCGGCAAATCAACATCGCCCTTCACCTCGCCACTCTTGTCAAATAATTTCGCTATCATCTCAACTCCATCACCTCAAACTTTTTTTTCGCCACAATTTTCGTCGGTCTAATCGCCTGACTAATCACAAGCCCCCGCTTCTTCGGCCCCGGAATCGAACCTCTCAAAATCAAATAATCATTTTTCACGACGCCATAATGTTCAAACCCACCCTTCAAATTAATATCTTTCTCGCCAATCTTCCCAACTTTCAAAATTAAATTATTATAATTAATTCTGCTATGATAACCCGTCTGCCCCATCATCGGCGTTCTGAAAGTAACTCTCGCCGGATGCCACGGTGCCAAAGAACCTGGCCGCCTCCGTCCCTTCTCGGACTTGTGCGCCTTCAAAGAAATCCCAAACCGTTTCATCGGACCCATCGTCCCATACCCCTTTGTCACACCCCTCACGTCGACCAACCCCACAGAAAACACATCCCCAATTAAAATATCTTTCCCAATTCTCTCTTTTACAAAAGCCAACTTCTCATCCTTGCTCCCAGAAATCCCGACCTCAATCAAGTCAACCTTCTTCTTCCCAATCCCGGTCATCCCAACTCCCGACGACAAAATCACCCTCACATCATCAAACTCAACATCGTCTTTAATCTCGCCAACTTTCTTCCCTACCTTTACCTTCCTCTTTAACTCCTTCCCATTCGCGACAACGACATCTTTCAAAACTTTCCCATTCCTGTAAAATCGGACAGAATAAATTCTCATCACCGGGCACTCGACAATCGTCGCCGGAATAACAATCTTCTTCCCCTTCGTCAACGAATCAGCAGTGTTATCTTTCGCCCAAACAGAAACCATCCCAACCTTGTAGCCAATAAATCCCATGAACCCGACACCGTCTCTCCTTACCGGCTTCCAATTCACATTCGGCAAAACTTTTTTCGCCCGCACCCTCGGGTAAAACTGCAAACTTCCACTTCGTATTCCATTATTGTCTGTCATTTTATTTGCCCTTTATATTTTAGGGTACACCGAGCGGTGTCCAGTAGCCCAACTACTTGATAACCAACTTGATAGCACTCAAGCGCTTATCGCGACCAACCAATCGCAAAATTCTCCTGACCCAAACATTTAAGTTTTGGATCGAACCAGAAACAAACACAAATCTCCCTATATAAATCTAACTATCCCAACTCTTAAAAACCCAAAATCCCTCTACACAAAATGCCAATAAAAACTCCAGACATTCTACCCGGCGAAAAAGGCTACATCTCAAAAAAAGAAAAAACAATAAAAAGAAAATTAAAAGAAAAAAAAGAAAAAATCAAGCAGGGCAAAAAAGAAATAACAATAGGAAAAATAAAAACCGGCTCAAAAGGATATAGAATTGGCAAGCCGTCAATCACGCCAGACAAAAATAAAAAGTATATAATCTGGCGCTACTCAAAAAAAATCGGGGAAATAACAACAAATATTAAAGACGCAAAAGAAGAAATAAATTTAAAATTCAAAAGACTCGGCGGCATCGGCAACTACAAACATTTAATTCAGGACGCCGACTTCCAGTTTCAATGGGCGGTCCGCGAGCAAGAACTCCTGATAACCCAACCCAAATGTTTCCTCTGTCAAAAAAAATTATCAAAAACAACGAAACCAAATTTATACCATTACAAGATATTCAAGAAAAGAATAGAACTTTTGGAAGAGGCGTCAAGAGTCCCGCAAGAAGTTGTCGACGGCAAACTGACAATCGAGCAAGGCTGGGAAAAATTCAACAACATTCTCGAAGAAGGCAACCGATATTACATGTCCCTCAAAGACACCGCTCTAATCTGCCCATCCTGCGCAAAACAAAAAGGACTAAATGACTAATGAAATCTCACTGGTTCGTCTACATCCTCGAATGCACCGACGGCTCTTTCTACACCGGCACAACAAACAACATCGACAAACGAATGAAATCCCACGCCGGAGGCAAAGGTTCAAAATATGTGAAAATAAAAAAATTCAAAAAATTATTAGCAACAAAACAATATCTCAACCGCTCCGACGCTTGCAAAGCCGAAGCACAAATTAAAAAATTACAAAAATCAGACAAGTTAAATTGGCTCAATCACGCCACAAACTCCGCTCTCCATTCCTTCGAAACTCCATCAACCAAAACATTCCTAATAACAATCCCCTTCCTCTTCGACAACTCCCGAACTTCCTCTGGCTTCAATTCGTCGGCATTCTCGGGATAAATAATCTCGCGCACTTCAATCGTGTGATTAACACTAACTTCATTGAAATTTCCAGCCCCAAAAAACAAATCATCAACAAGCAATTTATCTCCCGTCTTCAAAGAACAAAAATCAACAACAGGTTTATCGTCGCCATTTCCCGGTTTCCCATTTTTCGGCGCCTTCGCCTTAATCTTCAAAATAAAATCTCCTCCGCCAAAACTCAGCGCAAAAAAAACCCTCGGAAATTTATCCATCAGTTTCAAAATCTCCGACGCTTCAACCTCGCTATCAATCACATTTTTCCGAATCCCCTGAAAATTACCGACCTTGACAATATCAAAACTAATCTCGTTCTTCAAATCCAAAGTCGAAACAATAACCCCCTTGACCGCGACGCGCCCATTAATTTTCTCCAGGCACCGCCTCACCAAAAAATTCACATACTCGGCCCCGGCTTTGACCCCCCAGTTCTTGGACTGCCGTTTCCCCTCGAGCAAATACTTGTTTCGATACCCACCCCGCCCAAATTTCAAAAAAGCCCCGTGCACCTCGTCGTCAAAAACACCATCAAAAATTTTCTTCACAACACTCATAAACCAAAATACGAAATCCAATTTATAAATTTACCTAACTACTAAACTTTATAAGTTCTAAATTCATATACTATTATGGCAGATTACGAAGATATAAAGCGTGGCATCGTCGGGGTAATAATCATAGGGATATTTGTCCTCGCCTTTTTCATTTTAAAACCAATAATCATCCCAATAATTTTCGGACTCCTCTTCGCCTACATCTTCAACCCAGTGCACAAAAAAATAAAATCGAAAGTAGGCGGCAAAAATATCCCGGCTTTAATTCTTATGATCGGCCTAACCATCATAATCGTGATACCGGTATTATATTTCGTCCCGATAATAATCAAACAGGCTTTCAACACATATGTCCAACTTCAAGGCTTCGATTTCGTCAATTTCCTCAGTAAATTTTCCCAAAGCGATTTATCAGCCACAATTGGAAAATCCATCGACAATATAATCGGACAAACATTCTCGGCATTCCTAAATCAATTCAAAAATCTTCTAATCAATTTCCCGTCGTTCCTTCTTCAATTCGCGGTTTTCCTCTTCACGTTTTACTTTGCAATCAGGGACAGCAACGAATTAAAACAATATCTATCAACACTCTCCCCATTCTCTAAAGAAACAGAAAAAAAATTCCTAAAAGAATTCAGGGGCATAACTAACGCAATAGTTTTCGGCCAAGTTCTAATCGGAATAATTCAGGGTCTAGCCTTGGGAGTGGGACTATTTATTCTCGGAGTCCCAAATGTGATAATCTTAACATTTGTCGCCTGTCTCGTTTCAATAATTCCAATTCTCGGTTCATGGTTCGTCTGGTTGCCCGTGAGCATATTTCTTCTGCTTTCCAATCAAACGTTCGCAGGAATATTTCTACTTTTATACGGCGCCCTGTTCATAGGAATGATAGACAACTTATTGCGGCCATACATTCTGTCAAAACAATCAAATCTCCCAATCGCTCTAAGCGTCATCGGGACTATAGGCGGATTATACTTCTTCGGAATTGCCGGGCTCATCCTCGGCCCGCTCATTCTCGCCTACGTGCTGATAATTATAGAATTCTACCAAAAAGGAAAATTAAAAGATTTGTTCAATAAATAAATCATGAAATTAAAAATTAAAAATTTTAATTGGCTGGCCGGCCGACCAGTAGCAATCCTGAACGACAGAACCGCGAAAAAAATAAACGTCTTCGTCAACGACAGAATCGCGATAACAAACTCAAAAAAGATCTACGCCGTTACAGACATCTTTTCAAAATTAGTAAAAGAAAACGAATTAGGAGTATCCCAAGAATTAAGCAGCATACTAAAACTAAAAAACAAATCAGTCGTCGAAGTCAGCGTGTCCGAATTATCCGACGCCTCACATCTAATAAAGAAAAAACTTTCCGGCCAAAAATTAAACAAGCAAGAAATAACATTTCTAATTTCAGAAATAGTGCACAATAATTTAACCGAAGCCGAAATTGCATTTTTCACAGCCGCCGAAAAAATAAGTGGAATGGATTTGGAAGAAACAATCAACCTGACAAAAGCAATGACAAAAACTGGCTCAAAATTAAAATTTAAAGAAAAATATGTTGCCGACAAACATTGTATCGGGGGGATATCCGGGAATCGGACAACCCCAATCGTCGTCGCTATTTGCGCAGCAGCAGGGCTGATTCTTCCCAAGACATCATCGCGGGCGATAACATCAGCATCAGGAACAGCAGACGTAATCGAAACAATCTCAAACGTCGAGCTCTCAATCAAGGAAATAAAAAAAGTAGTCAGCAAAACCGGAGCGTGCTTGACTTGGGGTGGCTCACTCGGACTCGCGCCATCCGACGACAAAATAATCCAAGTCGAACGATTACTAAACTTAGACATCGAGCCACAACTCATCGCATCAATCATGTCAAAAAAAATTGCAGCCGGCGCGAAATATATTTTGATTGACATCCCATACGGCAAGGGAGGAAAAGTAAACAATTTAACCGACGCAAAAAAACTCGGCAGAAAATTCGAAAAAGTTGGAAAAATTTTCAGATTAAAACTAAAAGTAATTTATACCGACGGCTCACAGCCAATCGGGAACGGAATCGGTCCAGTTCTTGAATTGCTCGACGTGTTAAGGGTTTTGCAAAACAAAAGAGGTGCCCCAGAAGATTTAAGAGAAAAATCATTGCTATTATCATCAGAACTAATTAGCCTCTGCGGAATAAAAAACTCAAGACAAAAAGTCGAGGAAATTTTATCATCGGGAAAAGCCTACGAAAAATTCAAGGAAATAATCAACGCGCAAAACAAAAAAAATGATTTCGACAAACGAATTGAAAATCTGAAACTCGGAAAATTCAAAAAAATAATCAAGGCAAAAAAATCAGGAAAAATAATCTCGATAGACAACAATAAAATAAATTCGCTCTGCCGCATCCTCGGGACTCCCGAAACAAAATCCGCCGGTGTCTACCTTCACAATCACGTCGGCGAAATCAAAAAACATGAACCAGTTCTGACTCTCTATTCCGAAAGCCGAAACAAACTTAAAGACGGACTAAAATTTATCAAAGAGTTTGAACCGATTAGACCTAGATAAGTTTATAAAATATTTGTTCCTCAACTCCTTATGAATAAATCCATTTTATTTGGAATTATAATAGGATTAATTATTTTTATTGGAATTATAATTATAAATCTCTGGGAAAACGATTCCGAAACAAGTATTAATTGCAATGGAGACTCATATTATGATAAAATTGATTGTATAGAAAATCTAGCAATCAGCAAAGAGGATTATAAAATTTGCGACAATATGCCAAATAAAAATAAAAAAACAAGTTGTTATGAAGAAGTTGCCATAAAAACTATTGATAGCGAGGTATGTTGGAAACTTGAAATTTATGACGAATCTCTATATTGTTTAATGAGAGTTGCAGAAAAATTAGACGATATCTCAATTTGCGAAAAAATATCTAATGATTCTTACAGCTTAGCAGTTAAAGATAGATGCTTTAGTGGAATAGCATTTGTAGAAAAAGATATCTCAATTTGCGAAAAGGTCAGCGAGCAGGGAGTAAATCAAGGATTAAAAGTTTCATGTATCCAAGGTGCTAATAGTTAATTACACCACCCTCGCCCTAACAATCACAACATCCTCAACCGGTCTATTTCCAACGCCCGTCGCAACCCCACTAATTTTATCGACGACATCCATCCCCTCGACAACTTCGCCAAAAACCGGATGCTTCGAAGTCAACGGCTCTTTGTCATAATCCAAAAAACTATTATCAACCAAATTAATAAAAAACTGGCTACTTCCGGTATTCGGCCCCGCGTTCGCCATCGCAATCGTCCCGCGAATATTCGAGTGCCCCGCGACAAACTCATCCTTTATCTTCGGAATACTCGGGTCACCAAACCCAGTTCCTGTGGGATCTCCACCCTGAATCATAAAATTCGGAATCACCCTATGAAAAATCACGCCGTCATAAATTCCCTTCTCAGCCAACGATTTAAAATTCCCAGCAGTTATCGGCATGTCCGAATATAATTCTACAACGATGCCCCCATAATTAGTTTCCAATCTAACCTTCACATTTTCAGGGAACACATTATCCACCATTTTCATCACAAATAACGTAAACCCAACAATCAAAATACCCATTATAAATATTGCGACAAACTTATTCTTCAAAATCTTCGAGCCCATAAAACCCAGCACCTAAACAAATTTAAAAACCTTATCCATTAAAAAACAATAGCCCGCATCGCATAGTGGTATTGCACTGGTCTTGAAAACCAGGTCCTTCGGGACTCCTCGGTTCGATTCCGAGTGCGGGCGTCCATAATCAGATAAGATCTCTTATAAATTCTAAATTGCTTTTTATTAATTCAGCATTGCTATTCTGTGTTATAGTCCTATAAACTTTATCAACCTCATTATTATTAATTAAATCTATTCCATTATTATAGGTTTGTATATCTGACATAATTTTTGCCAATTTATCTCTTATGTTTTTATCTTTAGATATATCTCTATATTTCTCCAAATATCTAAATTCTAATTTCCCCGTAGTTTTTATATCGCTATCATAAATTTCCAAAAATATATCAATTTTTCTTAAATTATCACTTATTTCATATTTTAGATTGGCTTTAATTATATTGTTATTCGTCATGACTTGATATGACCAACCACTAATCACAAGAATAAAAGTGATAAGGGTAACAACTAAACCAATACCAGTAAAAATAATATTAACTTTCTCCATTCTTCTTCACAGAATACGATATTTATAAAAACTTATATTCCCCAGAACATCCAAAACCACCCTAACAAATCTAACAAGACTTCCTCGTTCAAAGCAAACCCAAAGCCCATCTAATTTGGCTTCAAGTCAAAACAGCGACGCTAACTTAGCCTCACCATTCAAAGTTATTCTACCACGCGAAGCGCGTTCTACCGGCAATAGCCGTTCTACCGAAAACGAAGTTTTCGTTCTACCGCGTAGCGTTCTAACTTATCCGAACAATGAAGCCAAACCTTCAGCCGCCTCGGCCCGAGGTTCTTCTTTCTTTTCTTCCTTAGGTGCTTCCGCTTTCACATCACCAGCAACCGGAGTCGCAGCAATAGACGCGTTCGCCAACTTCTCGTCGATGTTAACGCCCTTCAAGGACGCAACAAGCACCTTCACTTTCGCCTCATCAACGTCAGCCCCGGTCGCCGCGATAACTTTCTTCAAGTTCTCCTCGCTGACTTCCTTCCCAACCTTGTGCAACAAAAGTGCCGCATATATATATTCCATTTTTTATTTTGGGGTCAAAATAAAAACATGACAAATGTTTTCATTTGACTTTTATTTTTCCTCCGAAGTTTTTACTTCTTCAGCATTCCTAACCCCTTCCTTAATCAACCCACTAATCGCGCCCTCATAACAAACCGCTTTCCTAAAAATAAAATCTAAACTCTCCGAATTCACAATTCCCATCTCAACCGCAAAGGCCAACCCGCGACCACAACTCTCAACCAACTCAGCCAATGTCCCCGCTCTATTAATCTTTATATCAACATAAATTTTCCCACCCATATAAGCCGCAACCGGTTCAACGCCGACCTCAAACGGAATAATATTCAGCTTCGCCATAATCGACGCATACTTCTCGCTAATCTCACCACCTTCCTTAACAATCACCTTGTCTTTCATAATCACAATCTTTCCGCCCTCGACTTTCGGCGTCAGCCCAACCGCACTCAACGCAGAAATATCAGGACCAGGCAGCAAATCCGTCGGCCCCGCCTTGACCTCAATATCATGAGGAGCAATCTGCCCCGCCTTCGCCTTCGCCGGGCTCTTCTCATCCGCAAGAATCCCAGAAATCTCAAACGCATCCCGCTCGCTAAACAAAATCGCCGTCGAGTCATCAACATAAGGCACCAACCCATGCAACTCTTTAATCCCGCAATGCTCCAACGCAAAATTCACCAAGCTCTTCTTGACAACCTGCACTCGCGCCTTCGACCTCAGTTTCTTTTTAATATCCTGAAACTGCGCCGACGGCAAACCCTTCACCGAAATAACCATCACAGTCTTCGACTTCATCAGCCCCGCCAACTCCACGACCTTCCGCTTTTTAATTTCCGAAACGTGCGCCTTTTTTTGCCCCACCATTACTTTCCCGCCTCCAAAATTTTAACCGGCTTCGACATCGTCCATTTAATCAGCACTTCCCGAATATTATCTTTCCCCCTCGGCAGCAACTTCTCCAACCCCTGAATCGCAGCGTCGACATTCTCAGCCAACTCGTCATCACTCATGCTCTCCTTCCCAACCCCCAACTTAATCGCCATCTCTTTATTTCTAACTCTAATCGACTTGTTCATCCTCTCAATCATCACCTTAATCATCGCATCCTCTTCTTTCGGAATAATCCCGGCCTGCGGCGACGGCATCTTCCCAACCGGTCCAAGAACTCGTCCAAACTTCGTCGCAATCTTTCCCATCATCGACGCGACCGCAATAAACGCGTCATATCTCCTCGCCAACTTCTTGATATCCTTCAAATCCTTAAACTTCTCAAAATCCATCTCGGTAATGCTATCAATCAGCTTCGACCTCTTCGTCAAAAACCCAGCCAACTTTTTCTCGCCCCCGTGAGGCACCGAAACAAAACTATTCAACGCCTCTTTCCTCACGTCAAAATTCTTCAAATTCACAATTAAATCCAGCGTCTGCACAAACTTCCGCTTCTTCCCTTTCCTAAGTTCCTCAAGTGCCTTCTTAATTTCCATAATATAACAGAAGTAATTTGCGACCGAAGTCTCCTACTCCCGTAGTACAACCCAATCAAAAACTCACTTTATAAAACTTATCATCCATCACATAAATCCTTAAATAATCCACAATCATTTTTTTAAAATGGAACTAGTAGCACTCCTCTCAACCGGCAAAGGAACATGGGGACAAGTCTCTGGCCTAATGCAAAAAGGCGAATGGGAAAAAGTAATAATAGTCGGCCCAACCTTCGCAAAAGAATTCACAGTCCACGACAGGCCATTCGATTTCATAGAATTCGACCCAGATAAATCACTAATCAACCTAAAAAAAGATTTAGAAAAAAAACTCAAGGGAAAATTTTCCGGCCTCGAAGTCGCACTCTCAATCGCATCCGGCAACGGCAAAGAACACATGGCGCTCCAGTCTGCGCTTCTCTCACTTCCCGTCGGCGTCCGCTTCACTGCCCTAACTAAAGACGGCATCATATTTTTGTAATCTTCAACTTCGCCCCATCTCGCGCCAACATGACGACGCAACATCTCCTATCCTCAGCCGAAATTTTAAAACCATCTTTAACTAATTCTTTTTCCATCTTCAAAGCGAACTCCTTAACCCCATCAAACCAAACCTGTTTGTCATAACCCAACCTTTCTCTCGCATACCCAATCGACTTGAATCCTTTAACATGAATAAAATCCGGCTCCGCCTTCCTAACTAAATTACAATACTCCCCAACATTTTCTCTCGACATATTCTCATCCTTAACTAAAGTCAATCTAATCACGCGCCGGACTTCCCCCTTCAAATTCCTAATCACATCTAACGTCTCATTAAATTTTTTCCACGCATCCTTCTTCATCGACCGGTGCCAAATCCCAAACAATTTCTCATTCGGCGCGTTCATTGAAACCGTAATCTGCGTCGGCAATTCATCTTTTTTAAATCCAGCCAACACCTCAGGATTCAATCCATTAGTTACCAAAAAAGAAACCGCCCCTCTCTTCCTAATCTCTTTAAACATCTCTCCAAGTCTCGGATAAAGCGTCGGCTCCCCGGACAAACTCATCGTATACAGCGACGGCTCCATCGCCTTCTTCAATTTCTCAACATTAATTCCCCTTCTCCCCCTAAACCCCTCTAACAATTTTTTTCTCGCCGCAACAATCCCATTCAAAATATTAACCGGTTCATCAATTATCGGCAACTCTGTTCCAAGATTCATTTCAATCGGCCTCCAACAATGCAAACACCGATTCTCGCACCACATTACCGACGGCGTCATCTGACAGCATCCCGCAGAACTCACTCCGTAAAATTTCTCCTTCCAGCATCCTCGGTCACCTCGCAAACTATTTTTCGTCCATCGGCAAATCTGCACCGCGCTCGTTCCACCAACCAACGCATACCCCATTTTCTTCAACTTCTCCCCGACACAATTATCCATAAATCAAAAACGAATTAATCCCTTATAATTTTACCTAAATAATTCTCACAAACCAAAAAAACATCAGCAACAAGAACACAAACAAAATCCCATACCCCGCAACTCTATACGCCCACTTTGCAACACTCTTCGAACGAGTCACCGACAACACTGCCAAATAAAAGAACCGCCCGCCATCCAACATTCCCAACGGCAACATATTAAACAAAGCCACAAGCAAATTAATAATCATCACCCACCAAAGCAGATGATAAATAAAATAAACAAAATCCCCGTCCCAACTCGGCCTATAATATGTCGACGCTTCTCTAAATCCCATAAACCTGTCAAGAACACTTTTCACAACACTGCCTTTTCCACCGACGCTGTTCCCAACTCCAAGATAAGCAATCCCCGGATAAGCAGGACTTTCCCCTAAAATAATATCATAACTCCTGACACCCTCCTCATCCTCAGTCACAAACACAACTTCATCCCCCGGCTCTTTGCTGTCCAAAAACGCTCTCAAATCATCTCGCCCCTTAATCGCAATATCATCAGCCAAAATAATCGCCCCTCGCATCCCAGCCAAAACCGCCGGCGCATCATCATAAGCAATCAAATACCCGCTATCACTATTATTAATTTGCACTGCCAAATTTTCGTCCAAATAAAAAGTCCCATTCAAAGTCAACACGCTAATCAAATCCCCGCGCTCACCAAATCCACTAATCTCATCCAGCGGAACAACAGCCAATGCATAACTATCAAACACATAACCCGCCGCCGCAAACGAACTAAAAAAGAACGCAACATAAAGCCCATAAAAAATCAGGGCAACAATCAAGTTCGCAAAAACTCCCGCACCCAAAATCGTCATTTGCTCCAAATTTTTTTTCTTGTGAAAACTCTTGTCTTCCTGCTCGACAAACGCCCCCAAAATCGGCCCGAGAAAAACCAACCCAGTCGATTTAATCTTGACCTTAAACAACCTCATAAAAATCCCATGACTAAATTCGTGCACAATCGCGACAATCGCCAACGCCACAATAAAATAACTAAAATAAAACGGCGGGAAAAAACTCTCCATCCCAAACAGCTTCGGGAAATACGGAATCAACGGAGCAATCGGCGGCGCCTTAATCACCTTCGTAATCTCAGGATGTAACAAATAAACCAAAACAGTCTGCCCCAACATCCAAATCATCACACCCATCAAAAACAACCCAACCCCGACAATCACATATTTCAATCCATACAAAACCTTCTTGAAATTATCCCCGACATATTTAATCGCCCTAACCCCGAATTGCGTCCGATACATAAAAATTATCCCCTGCCGACTCAGCGCCTTCCGCCTCGAACTCAAAAACCAAACCACAAACAAGCTAAACAAAATCAAAAACCCGACATCATAAACCCAAAAACTCACCATTACCATTAAAGATAAAATCCTTTTATAAAACTACTTCTTATTTTATTTTTCAGAATTTTTAAAATAAAAACATGAAGTAGATACCCTACTTCTTATTTTATTTTTCAGAATTTTTAAAATAAAAACATGAAGTAGGTACCCTACTTCTTCCTCACCGTTCTAAAATCTTTCCCGCCACACTTCCGGCATCGCGCCTTCCCTGTCAAAATTTTCAACGGCTCCAATCTCATTTTATGCTTGCATCTCTTGCAGACAAACGCATTCTTATACAACCGATTCTGCGCCGCAAGAAGTTTCGTCGCCATAACCAACAATAAAAATCCCACCTTTTAAATTTACCGATAACAAATTAAAATCCTTTTTAATTTATATAATCTCTCATAACAAAAATCACCAAGTCTCCATCGACAAAGTCGATGAGCCACCCAGCGAAGCTGAGCCTCCCGACGAAGTCGAGCCCCCTGTTAGCAAAGCTAACGAGCCACCAAAATTCTAAAGCACTCGCTTTAGAATTTTCTCCCCTTCAACATCCCAATACTCGACGGTAACTCCATCCTTAATCTCTCCCTTCAAATCCTCCGGCACGACCAACTCAAAATTTTCATAACTCTCGCTATCCATAATACTAACATTATCCCCAACAACCGAAAGAACCTGCGCCTGTTTTTTCTCAATCATCGGCACCTCAAACTTGTCCGGTCCAGGCACCACGGCAACTTTCTTTTTCCCAGTAACAATATGCACCGCCTCAAACCTGACCTTCGTGTGCCCATGCTTTCCCGTCTTAGAATGATCAACTTTTCTAACCTGATAAGTAGAACCTTCAATCATCACAAAAGTCCCCACACGCATCTCCGCCGCATCAATAACCCTCGCTACCATAATTAAGGTAGAAAAAAACTTCGTTTATAAAACTTCCCAACTCAACCCAACAACCTTAAAAACCTGTGTTACAAAAAATTTTAATGACAAAACTAAACAAGAACGACTTCATCGAAATTGAATTCACCGGCAAAATTTCAAACACAAACGAAATCTTCGACACAAACATAAAAGCCGACGCAGAAAAAGCAGAATTAAATATCAAAGAACTAAAACCATTCATCCTATCCATCGGACACAAAATGTTGCCAACCGGTTTCGACGCCGATCTCGAAGGAAAAGAAATAAATAAACAATACATCCTAAATTTAAAACCCGAAAACGCTTTCGGCAAACGAAACCCAAAACTCGTCCGGATGATTCCTGCAAAACATTTTCACGAACAAAAAATCGAACCGCAAAAAGGAATGCAACTTTCCCTCGACGGCCAACTGGTCAAAATTTTATCATCAGACCGCGGCCGAACTCTCGTCGACTTCAACAACCCGCTCGCCGGCAAAGAAATCACATACACCTACAAAATCAACCGCCTAATCGACGACGAAAAAGAAAAAATCAACGCACTCCAAGATTTTTTCTTTCAAAAACAATTCAATTTCAAAACCGAAGACAAAAAAATAATTTTCGAAATCGAAAAACAATTCGAACCATTCATAAAAATTTTCGCATCAAAATTCGAAGAGATTTTAGGAATGAAAACAGAATCCAAAATTATCAAATCAAGCCCTGCAGCAACAGACAAAAATCTTCCTAAACACCAGCATTCCATTCAAGACGATATTTCGACCACATAAATTATTATAAACCCAAATTCTTTCCAAAAAAGATGGAAGATATCCTAGGAAGAGGCGACAGAAATTCAATGCAAATCTCACAAAATCATTCAAATTCAGAAATAGATAGAGAACTCGAAGAAATTTTAAAAAAACAAGCCGCTCGAATAAAAGTAATCGGAATCGGCGGCGCCGGCGGAAATACAATTTCACGAATGCGAGAAATTGGAATCAGGGGCGGAGAAATAATAGCAATAAATACTGACGCCCAAGACCTGCTCTACACAAACGCCGACCAAAAAATTTTAATCGGACGAGAATTATCAAAAGGACTTGGAGCCGGCTCCAACCCAAGAATCGGACAGGAAGCCGCGCGAGAACAACAACAAGAAATAAGCAAAAAACTTCAAAATTCTGATTTGGTTTTCGTAACATGCGGACTCGGAGGCGGAACAGGAACGGGGGCAGCACCAGTCGTGGCAGAACTCGCAAAAAAACAAGGAGCGTTGGTAATAGGCGTTGTGACACTTCCTTTTACCGTCGAGGGAGCAAAACGAATCGAAAACGCAATGGAAGGACTCGAACGGATGGAGGGCATCGTCGACACATTAATTGTAATCCCAAACGACAAACTTCTCGATCTCGCACCAGACTTACCACTCCCAACAGCTTTCAAAGTCGCAGACGAAATCTTGACAAATGCAGTCAAAGGAATCACAGAACTCGTGACATCATCAGGACTTGTAAATCTCGACTTCGCAGACATTAAAGCAGTTATGGCGAACGGAGGCGTCTCATTAATCGGCATAGGCGAGTCGGACTCAAGCGACCGGGCAATGGAAGCAGTAGACAAAGCCCTGAACAACCCACTCCTCGACGTCGACGTCAAAAATGCACAAGGAGCGCTAATAAACGTCATCGGCGGCACAGACCTATCACTCGAAGAATACAAGCAAATAATTCAAAAAATCGGCGAACAACTTTCCCCCGATGCCAAATTAATCTCGGGAGCCCAAATTTCCAAAGATATGGAAAAATCTCTAAAAGTCATGGTGATAATAACAGGAGTCAAATCCCCGCAAATTTCCGGCGAACGAATCCCAATCGAGGAAGCCCGACGAAAAGACATGGAAGGCGAACTCGGTATAGAATTTCTCGACGAATAATTTTAAAAACCCAAATTATCTCTAATTAATATGATAGGAAAATTATTACAAAAATTATCCCCGCAATACCACAAATATCTCCGAGTTTGGCGACTCCTGAAAAAACCAACCATGTCAGAATTCAAAACAATCTCAAAAGTTTCAGCAATCGGGCTTCTTGTCATCGGCGCTCTCGGCTTCACAATTTCAGTAGCAATGAAAATATTTATCTAACCAAAATCTTTTTAAATGAGAAATATCAAATACTAACATCTAGTTCTTAGATTTTTAAGAGCTAGTTGGAGCAAATAATGGCAATAGGATACGACGACGAATTCAGTTACCTCGAAGAACACGACAATAGTCGCGTCGCTGAAGAAACTTTTGCCCCAAAAATCAAGGGCTCAAAAAAAGAATCACTAATTCCAGAAGAAGAAACAATCGAAGAAACCGCCGCAGAACTTGCCGAAGAAGAAAAAGAATTAGAACAGGAAGTTGAAGCCAAAGAAAAAATCACGGAAGCCCCAAAACCAAAAAGAGAATTTGAATCCCAAATCTATATCGTCAAGGTTACAACAAACAAAGAAGACAAGGCGCTCGAAATGATTGCCGACAAAGTCAAGAAAAAGAAAATAGAAATCTACGCGATTGCTCGACCGCACGGGCTAAGAGGGTATATCTTTTTAGAATCCCCAGACCACAAACACGCAGAAGACGCGGTCTTTAATTTGCCATACGTCAAGGGGATAATCGGGGAGACCGTCACCTACGACAAAATAAAACAAATGCTCGAACCCGTCGCTGCCGACATCAAAATCGAAAAGAACGACATCATCGAAATAATCTCCGAACCATTCAAAAATGAAAAAGCAAAAGTTGTCAGAATAGACAAAATAAAAAACGAATGCGTTGTCTCTCTTCTCGGGGCAGCAGTCCCAATACCAGTCACGGTAAAACTCGATAACATAAGAGTAATAAGACGGGAGGAGCTCGAAGAGGAATAGTTTTTAAACTAACTTTTCAAAAATCAAAAATGACATTAATTAAACTTTTGGTCGAAGGCGGGAATATGACACCAGGTCCGGCAGTCGCACAACAACTCGGGCCAATGGGGATCAACATAGGGAAGGTAATCTCCGACGTGAACACAGCAACATCAGAATTCAAAGGAATAACCGTCCCGGTCCATCTAACAATCAACCCCAAAACAAAAGAAGTTTCAATAAAAGTAATGTCCCCGCCGACATCAGAACTAATAAAAAAAGAACTCAAAATCGAAAAGGCATCCAGCGAAAGATTAAAACAAAAAGTCGGGAACTTCGCGATAGAACAGGTAATTTCGGTCGCAAAAGCAAAACACAACAGCCTGCTTTCAAATACATTTATGGCGTCGGTAAAATCCGTAATCGGAACATGCCAGGCCCTCGGAGTTCTGATTGAAAGCAAAGACCCAAAAGAAATTTTGAAAGAAATATCAGAAGGAAAATACAAAGACGAAATAGAAGCACAAAAAACCAACATTGACCCGGAAAAACAAAAAAAATTAGACGAATATTTTGCAGGAATTAAAGCAGAACAAGAAGCAATTAAGAAAGCCGAGGAAGCAGAAAAGGCAGCCGAGGAAGAAAAGAAAACCGAAGTTGCAACAAAAGAAACTCCAGCCCCAGAAAAGAAAAAAGAAAAAGAAAAAAAGGAATAACTTTATTAATTAAAAAATCGCCTCATAATTATAGGGCTATGGGGTAGTCTGGTAGCCTTCGAGGTTTGGGACTTCACGACCCCTGGTCTAAACGAGCAATTCGCTTCGAGCAAAACTAAAACTAAAATTGTTTTGCGAAATGCAAATTGCGAGCAGGGTAGCCCTATAACAACATGGGGCTATGGGGTAGTCTGGTAGCCTTCGAGGTTTGGGACTTCGCGACCCCGGTTCAAATCCGGGTAGCCCCATAAGATTAGATTGCAAAGCAATCTAATAATTAAATAGTACTCGGATTTGAAATCAAATCCCGAGCAATTCGCTTCGAGCAAAATTAAAACTAAAATTGTTTTGCGAAATGCAAATTGCGAGTAGGGTATCCCCATATATATTTCCAATTAAAAACAATATTAATATTTTTATTTTTCAGAAATTTAAACCAAATCTTTAAAAACCAATTTCTAATAAACTTACCATGACAGTAAAAAGAAAAAAAATCGGAAGCGCAGGAAGATTTGGCGCAGGTTACGGGAAGATAAAACAAAAACTCATAGCCGTGGAAGCAAAACAGCGAATACGACAAGAATGTCCATTTTGCAAAGGTCGGGCAAAACGCCAGGCAAAAGCAATCTGGCTCTGTCAAAAATGCAATAAAAAATTCGCCGGCGGGACCTTCCACTTATAACCAATACATAAACAATTAAAAACCCCAATAATCAAAAAATACCATGGCCATGTACAAATGTTTTTCATGCGGGAGCAAAATAAAATCAGACGACGTCAAAAAAAGATTCGTCTGTCCAAACTGCGGCTCCAGAATTTTCTACAAACCACGAACTAAAATGAAAACAGTGTCGTCAGACTAATGTCAAAAGAACATAATCACACCCACGAAAATCCGCTCGCAAACTTAGACGAAGAAACCCAGCAAAAAATTCAGGAACTCCAAATGCTCGAGCAATCTTTTCAACAACTTCTGATGCAAAAAAACGCATTCTCAATGGAAGCGAACGAAACCGATTTTATAATCAAAGAAGTTGAAAAAACAAAAGAAGAAATTCTGCGGATTATCGGAAACCAAGTCATAGTTAAAACAACAAAAGAAGAAATGTTAAAAGATATGAAAAAGAAAAAAGAATTAATCGACACCAGAATGAAAACAATCAACGAACAGGAAAAAAAATTCTCAGAAAGAATAGAAAAAATCCGCGACGAAGTAATGAAAAAAATCCAGAGATAACATTTCTCGACCACATAAATATTTAAATACTGATGCAATAAAAATATGTAATGGTATTCGACAGATTAAAAAGGATGATGGGCAAAGAGGACAACTATTCTCCAGATTTCATAGAAATAGACCTCGAGCAAGAAAAATCAAGTTCAAAAATTCTAATTAAAACATTCATTTTGAAAGTATATGAAGACATAAGCCCAATACTGAACGCACTTCGGGAAGGCTACACAATCGCAATCATCGACATCAAGCCCATAAAATCAAAAGACGTCATCGAACTAAAAAGAGCAATATCAAAAATCAAAAAAACAGTAGAAGCACTCGACGGTAAAATCGCGGGCTTCGGCGAAAACACGGTAATCGCAACACCGTCAAAAGTATTCGACATCCAAAAAGGCGCGGCAGAAAATCAAGGTATCCCAACAAGATCCGACGAAATCGAAAGATTCTAATCGCTTAATTTTAAAAACCATTCTACTATCTTATATAATGAAGCCCTTATTCATCGAAGCCAAAAAAAAATTCAAGGACGAAAACATAAATCTAAAATTACTCAACGAACTAAAAGGCAAAACAATCTCTCTCGCCGCAACAATCCAATACATCGACCTAATCCCAAAAGTAAAAACATATCTGGAGAAACAAGGAAAAAAAGTAATAATCAAGCAGGGTGCTCATCACGAAGCACACGTCCTCGGCTGCAACTCATCGGCCCTCGACAAATCAGCAGACACAATCCTGATAATCACCGACGGCAAATTTCACGCAATCAACAACGCCATCCAAATTCAAAAAGAAATTTACATTTTCGACACGGAAAACCTTACCAAAATCAAAAAAAAAGAAATAGAGTTGCACAAAAAAAAGACGCTCGCAAAAAAAAAGATTTTCCTCTCCATAAATACAGTCGGGCTCCTCATTTCAACAAAGCCCGGACAAAAAAATAAAACAATAGAACAAATCAGAAAAAAAATAGAAAAACTAAAAAAGAAAGTCTACATTTTCGAGGGCGACACCATCAACCCAACCGAATTAGAAAATTTTCCCCAAATAAAAATCTGGGTGAACACTTCCTGCCCCGGCCTCGCCCTCGATGACAAACGAATCATCAACCTCGCCGACATCTTAGAATTTCTTTAAGTATATTCTGCAATATGCCATATTAGAGCATATACATTGAGACAAAAAATATATAAACAAAAATGCAGGATGGGTCAACCATCTCCAACCACGTGGCTGAAAAGATTAAACCCACCCCACATTACATCAACTTACAACCACTACCTTCTAAAGAGATAGAAAAATAGAGCGCCCCTCCCCAGAATTGATATTACCCAAACGTCATTGAACCCCTTTACTCCGAAGCTATCCGCCTTGCCATTGAAAGGAGACGATTTCGCCCACGTAACACAAAACCAGAAAAGGAGCGCTCTTTCCCACGCTGTCCGACAAAATCCCTTAGCAGCCGGGCTGACAGGGGGGCTGGCAGGGGGGCTGGGGCGGACACGGCGGTTGAGGCGGTTGGCAGGGAGTGACCACGGTCTGGGACTGCCCCACGCAAATATCCGTGTTCACGATGACGGTTGCCGGATTACTGCAACCCGGACCAATCCCGACGAACTGACTCGCAGCCGCAGCCAACGAATTGACTGTCGTAGCGCCACCACCGACGAGAACCTGGTCGGCAGTGGTAATGCCCGTGTTATTGGAGGTAATGGCCGTTCCCTTCCCGGTCTTCGCAGCCAGAGTGTCAAGTGAAATCGATGCACCCTGCTCTTGACTCTTGACATTTCCCGCGGCCAACTGTGTCTGTCCTTCCATTACGGAGCCACCCATCAGGAGCGTTCCCGGACCCGCCACAGTACCAGCTTCCATGATAAACGCGGACATACTTTCCGCAGCCAGGTTCTTGCCGTCGGAAGCCTGCTGTTGCAAATTGCTCTGGGCCACGGCACAACCAGTGTCCACCCCCTTGCTCATGTTAACGATACCGAGATTGGCAAAAAGGGCTTGCATCTGGTCTTCCTGAACCGCGCCGAATGTCGAAGTAACACTCAGGACCGAAACCACGACGAGAAATAGTAACTTCTTCATGACAATGTTCCTTTCAGTTTGAAACTGCTAACGCAGTCTTTCCTTGGACATGCCCGCTACACAATGCAGCAAAACATTGCGAGAGATCACCCACTCTCACTTTAAAACGGGAAGAGATTTATACTTTCTCTCAAAAGTAAAACCGCTTCGGAGATTCGGAGTCCTAGATAGGCGGATCTTTATTCCTCATAGTTGTTTTCCCTCTTGAAATGAAACTACCGTCGCTGCGTGAGTATTTCGGGTGGGGGACCTTCCTGCTGCACCGGCTTTCCATTCCCATTCCCATTCCCATTGAGTTTGTAAGCCGCTTTCACCCCTGCTGGGACTTGCTCGATTTCAACCCCATCAGGAATCTCAGTGAACAACCAAAGTGCCGCCCACTGATTCCCCTTCATCTTCGCTTCGCCGATGATCGCAGCAAGAAGTCCTCCTAGTCCAATATCGGGCGTAGCTTGCGCAACAGACATTCCGGGTTGCACTGCCATGGTCGAATTCTTCAGCAAGACGCTATTCGTCAGAAGCCCAACGTCCACATGCCCGACCAACGCCAACCCTTCCGCAAATTCGATGACTTGGCTGGAAAGAATACCAATGTCGCCAACGACTACAACCTGACCAACATAGTAGTATTTCTCCATAAGCGTCGGCAAATCAAACACCACACCCTTATCCAGCGCGGCTTCAATCCACACACGAGGTTTCTCTGAGGTCGGCCGAGACAGATATGCACTCTTGACATTGATCGCATATTTGAAGTGCCCCGCCCTGCGGAAACCAATCGTGTTACTCAACGACACCGGCACTCTGCCTTTCATTTTGACCGCCAACGACACCTGCCCATTAGAGTCAATCGTGAAAGGCTTGTTCTCCCACACCCAATATCCAAAGACATTTCTCGCATACTTGAGGAAGACCGGGACATCTGCCATTGTGCAACATCCTTGGTGAACTCCGGAAAGAGGGTCCCGCACAAAATATCCACCCTCTGGCAGTTGGCTAAAGGGCACACTATACGGAAGATAAAGCCCAGGAATTCCAGGAACATTCTGGTTGTACTCCGGCGCCTCGGCTCCCCCGAAGTTAACCACATTAGAGCCGACGCTAAGCGCAGCAGCATTCGTCTTCTGGTCCGGGTTGTTCTCGACCCTGTTACTCGCGTCAATCTTCGGATTGACATTTACTCTGGCGCTTCCCACCATGTTATCCAACTGAACACTCTGTTTCGCCTCCACATCCGTGTTAGAACCCAGCAACGCAAAACCACCAGCAGTAGGACTTTCACCGCCACTCGCAGTTCCATCACCCGCCGTAGCACCGACGCATATCATCAACATCAGCGCCGCAGCACTAAACAAAATCTTTCGTTTCATAATACACCTCCCAGCATTCCATTAGTTTCGTACTTTTACTCACGTCTGTTTTTTGCCCACAAGAATTTCTTGCACGAGTATATCAAGAGGTTATTCCATAGGTAAATACCCACAAAACCTCGTCGCTAAAATGAAACCTCCAGCTAAAATAGAACTTCCTAATTCTATTTCAATATCGCGTCTCTGGAGAGTCAAAACAGAAAATTATTCCGTGTTATTTCTTGTATCCCTAAAAGGGTTGTTGCGATTTATCTTATATTATATATGAGTATGATAATCGAATCTGATTATTTCAGACAATCTTAATTAAACGTCTTAACTAAGTAATGAAACAGATTTTTTTAAGTTTATAAATCTTCCCCTACCCAACCCCAACTATCACAGAAACATTCACAACATAAAAATAAAAATTAACAAAAATAATTTCTAATTATTCTCTGAACAACGTTATTAATTCCCAGATACCAGCCAGTCCTATTAAAATATATACCGTCGTCGCCAGCCAAGAAATTGACCCTAATACAACATCTACTAAGTCAACATCTAAAACACCGACGAGACCCCAGTTAATAGCTCCAACTATCACAAGAATTATCGTTATCCAACCCAACACGCCTCTTTCCATTTTACCTCCTTTCATAATTTACTAAATCTTCGCCATCGCGAAAACCGTTTTCAACGCAACAATAATGGTCGCCGGCACAAACAAAACCAGCAACGAACCAAGCACATTCCTCAACGAAGTCACAACATAATTATTCAAAGCAATATATTTCAACGGCTCAGCCCCAAGTGCCCCGACAATAACCAACGAAACACTCGCCATCAAAAACGTGCTCGAATTTTTATCCCCGACATTCATGAACCCGACAATCAAACCAATAATAACCAGCGCCGAATAAAACATCCCGCCAGCCGACTCAAGCGACCGATTAAACAATCCAAACCCGACGGCCAAAATCACGCCAACCAAAAAAGCATACGCCCCCAACAAATTCTCCCTCGACTTCACCATCCGAAAAAATCTTAGATTTTTGAGCAAGCTATCGCTTTAGCGCAAGCTTCACAATCTAAACCCTGCCTCCGCAATTTCATTCACCATCATTATTCAATCTAAAACAAATATTTAAACCTTACGAAACATGCAAAAAAATATACAAATATTTATAAACCATAGTAACTCCAAAATTACAACATGGTAAAAAACACTTTGCTTAACATCGGAGTTTTAACAGTTTTACTATTAAGTTTTGCCGTCGTGAACGCAGCAGTCGAAGGAGTTTCTATTAATATTAAAACAGGATTGCCAAATCCAGTAATTCCAGGACACTCTTACAATGTTGAAGTAACAGTCGAAAACAACAACGGCACAAAAATATTACTTGAATGGGTAAATACATCAAGTTCTTTTAACACGGTATGGACATTATTAGAAGATAATTCAACAATGATAAATGGCGCATCCGCAGATTTCTCAGCAACATTATCAATTCCTTTGGGTTACACAGGTTCTCATTCAAGGTATTTGAAAGCAAACGTCTACAATGATAACACTGGAGAACTCTTGGGAACTATACAAAAAAGTTTCACAGCAAATTCTACAGTACCAGAAGAAACAATCCTCGGTTGCACAGACCCAGACGCAAACAACTATGACCCAGACGCAACGGAAGACGACGGCTCATGCACATACAACTCGCTCCCTTCCAACTATAAATACTGCAACGATTTCTCGGGCGAAAAAGGACACCTCGAAATTACAAGTTTCGATGTCATGAATAACGGCAAAGGTGACGACACAGAATGGGAATACTTGGACGAAATAGAAATTGAAGTCGCAATAGAGAACACGGGCAACGACAACATAAACAACGTCGTAGTAGAAATGAAAATAGTGGACGAAAACAACAATACAATAACAAAAAGAAAAATGAACCTGAACGATGATACAATCGATTTGGGCAGAATCAACGACGGCGACGAAGAAATAGTAATTTTTAAAATCACAGAAGTTCCAATTGACCTTGAAAGCGGAGATTATAAAATATACGTAAGAGCATACGACGACAGAAATCCAGAAATAGAATGCGCCTCCACATCAGGAGATTTCACAAATGACGACGAAACATACTTCGAATTTTCAGTTATCCCAAACGATGGAGCATCAATAATAGTAAAAGATAATCTGCCTAATGTTCAAGCATCTTGCGGCGACAAAGACGTCGAAATAAGATTCATGGTATATAACACAGGCGGCAACGACGAAGACAAAGTTTTGGTAATGCTCGAAAATTCAAAATTGGGAATCAGTGAAAAATACGTGATAGACAACTTGCGCAACCAGAAAGGAAAAGAAGCAGTATTCTACATAACAATTCCGGACAAAGTAGACAAGTCTTTCGCAGAACTGAATATTTACACATATTACGATTATGACGACAGCGAAGACGAACTTGATGAATTAAAAGCATACGACGACAGCTCAGAAGAACAAGGCGACAGTTTTTCAATCGGGTTGGAAATTCTATCATGCCAAGTGCCTATACAGGCAACAATCGGAATAAATCTCGAATCTGAAACGACAATAGAAAAACAAGTAATCATAAAAGCCACAATAACAAATAACGGCGAAGACAACAATTTCGTAATCTCGACATCGGGACTCGAATCGTGGGCAGAATCAACAACAATATCCCCACTAACAGCATCAATCAAGAAAGGAGAATCAACAGACGTGACAATAACATTCGTCCCAACAGCGACGGGCGAACACACATTTAAAATCAACGCAATCTCAAACGGACAAACAGTCAGCCAATCAGCCGTAATAAACATTAAAGACAAGCCAACCATTCTCTCGGGAATTAGCAACACAACGCTTTACTTAATCACGGGAATTATAATAGTTCTAATTCTAATATTCCTCGCACTAATAGTAAGAGTTTCCCGAAGACAAGTTAAACCACAATTCTAAAAGGTTTTAAACAATCAATCTATGTAATTCTATGAGTCAATCAAAAACAATAATCATCGGGATGTTCGCCAGATATTTTGTCCTTATTCTACTCGGCATAAACAATCTATTTATCATCTATGCAATTCTAACTCCGCTAACAATTTACATAACGACCGCCATCCTTTCAATCTTCACGACCACAACACTAATAGGCAACTTTATTGGTTTAACCGACCTAACAATTCAAATTATCCCCGCTTGCGTCGCTGGCGCCGCCTTCTATCTTTTGCTCATTCTCATACTTTCGACTCCAGATATCAAGCCAGCCACAAGAGCCAAAACAATTCTGACGGCAATCGCCATACTTTTTTCCCTAAACGTTTTAAGAATCTTAATCCTTGTCACAATATCCGAGTCAACCCATTTTCAAATAATTCACTGGATAATGTGGCACATAATATCAACCATTTTCGTCGTCGGCACCTGGCTCATGATCGTGAAAATTTATAAAATCAAATCAATCCCAATCTACTCCGACATAAAATATTTAATTAACTTAACTAAGAAGCCCAAGCGAAAAAAATAAAATAATAAATCCAGCAATCACAACTCCGGCCGCAATAGCAAAAAAACTCTTCACCCTATTCAACCCCAAAACCCACGCAACCATCGTCCCGCTCCACGCTCCCGTCCCAGGAAGAGGCACCGCAACAAAAAACATCAACGCAAAATAACCCCACTTATCCATCTTCACCCTAACTTTATCCACCTTCTTCTGCAACCTTTTCAAAACTACGCCAACAACTTTTCTATACCACCGCCACCCCATTAAAACTCCATGCACAAAATCAAAAAATAAAAACACAAAAAATATAACAACAATATTCAAAATCAACACCAACAAAAAATACGGCCAAACCGAAACACCACTTCTAATCGCATATTCAATTATAATCGGCAGCCCGCCCCTCAACTCAAAAACAGGCAAAATCGTCAACAGCAACCCAATCAAAATTTGAATATCCAAATCAAAAATCACCAGATTTTTTATTCGCAAGGGCTTCGCCATTGCATAATCTAAAAAAACCTGCCTCCGATATTTTATGTATCATAATCAAAAATCACCAGATTTTTTATTCGCAAGGACTTTGTCATTGCATAATCTAAAAAAACCTGCCCCCGATATTTTAGTTATCATAATCAAACACC
>JAZDPV010000017.1:0-5402 GCA_043797265.1 archaeon | reverse complement strand
AAAAGGTAAAGAGATTTTAGTGCAGCTGAAAAACGGCAAGCAACTTGTCGGAACTTTGCTCGCATTCGACATCCACATCAACGTGGTTCTCGACAACGCGAAAGAAGTTGAAAACGGAGAACAAACAACAAGCTACGGCCTAACCTTTCTCCGAGGAGACACGATAATCTTCATCTCCCCAGCGACTAAAGCATAGAGCATTCACCTTGTTAAAATTTGCTAAGGAAGAATACTCAAGACATTCAATCAGCAAAAGCTTTATCAATCAAAAGCAATATCTGAAAAATAAAACAAAATTATTCACTTAATGCTCTTCTCACACTCTCAACAGATTCATCCTTTTGTTTCTCTCTGTTTTTTATTCGTTGCAACAATGTTTCTCTGTAAAATTCTTCAGCATGATGATATAATTCCCTAATTCTACCATCTTCATCTATGTAAACTCTACCAACTTCAAGACTATTAAAAACAACTCTTAAATTATAACTTTTCCAAAATAATCCTATTTCGATTAAATCCACTCTAATAGTTTCGTTTACATTTCCTGAATATATGCCCGTGCCATAACACACCCCGGGCTCATCCCTAGTCGAAAATTTCCTCCAATCTGTAACTTTTTTTGCTAACGCAAGTAATTCTTTATCTTCAAATCTTTTCCCAACATCATTATGAGGAGAATACGCCTCAAACTCTAATTCTTCTAATTCTCTTAACTTTTTCCTTTCATTTGACATCTTGCATCTTCTCAGAATTCGGTCTGAGGTCCTAATCACCTCTTAGTCCACACATTCCTTAACTTTAAAAATCTTCCGCCCTCTAAACCTCCACGACATCCAAATCCTCAACAACCCTCGTCTTCTTAAAAATCTTCTTCGCCTCGCCCAAAATCTTCTTCGGAATCTCGTCATACCTCTGACTCAAATGCATCAAAATCAACTCGCCAACCTTCGCCTTCTTCGCAATCTTCGCCGCACCAACCGACGTCAAATGCCCATACTTCTCAGCAATCTCACTCTCTTCCTCAGAATAAGTCGCCTCGCAAACCAACAAATCCGCGCTCCGAACAAAATCAATAATCCTCTCGTCAAACCGCGTATCCAAAACAAAACTAATCTTCCTACCTTTCTCTTTGTAAACCAACTTCTTCCCGTCAACTTTCTTCCCGCCAATCTCAATGACCTTCCCATTCACCAACTCGCCAACCAACGGCGAATTCCCAATCTTCAACTTCGCCAACTTCTCCTTGTCTAAACGACTTTTCTCTTTTACGACAAAAGCATACGCGACACAAACAACATCGTGCTCCATCATCGCCGACTCTAAATAAAAATCTTCATTCTCAAAAAACTTCCCATCGCTAACTTCCTTAACATCAATCTCCAACTCCGAACCCTTATGCGCAAACAACTCCAAATATATTTCAACCTTCCGCTTCGTCCCTCTCGGCCCATAAATTTTCAATTTTCGATTATACCCATTCAACATCAGCGTCTTGAAAAGTCCCGGCAATCCCAAAACATGGTCGCCATGCCAATGACTAATCAAAATCTTCGTTATCTTGCACGGATTAAGTTTGGCCTTCCGAAACTGCCTCTGCGTTCCCTCCCCGCAATCAACCAAAATATTTTCGTCCTTAAATTGCAAATATATCGCCGGATGATTTCGTCGCGCCGTCGGAACCGCACTTCCCGTTCCCAAAAACGTCAATTTAATTTTTTCTACCACAAAATTAAAGAGAAAGCTAGTTTTTATTTCTAACTAAACTCACCAAGTCGGCAAATTAATTTTTCAGGCGCAGGTTGTCCATTGTATAGCAATGGACGGCGCCGTCGAGAAAAATTAATTTGCGTTAAATTGTGAACGAAGTTCACCAAACTAAGAGGGTACACAGCGAAGGGAGATATCTCCCTGCGCTAAGCAGGCACCAGGATTTGCACCTGGGATCAGCGGGTTGCAGCCGCTTGCCTTACTACTTGGCTATGCCTGCACAAATACTTACAAACAAGCCAGTTTTAAAATTATTCGGTACTGGGAATTACGCCCGGGATCAGCGCGGTTGTAGTAAAAATTTCGCTTCGAACGAAGACAAATTTTGAAATAAATTTCGTGAGATGCAAAATTTTTAAGATTGCCTTACTACTTGGCTATGCCTGCACATTTCTATCTAATATAATCAGGTTTTAAACATTTTGCACCCAAGATTAGTATGGTTGTAGAAAAAATTTCACTTCAAAAATTATCCTAAAATAAAATCTGTGTTAGTCCGTGTTAGTCCGTGTGCCATTGTTCTTAAGTTGCCAAGATACCCAAAACGCTCCCGACAGGATTTGAACCTGCGACTTTTAGCTTAGAAGGCTAACACTCTATCCAGGCTGAGTTACGGGAGCCCAATCTTAGTTGTCCAACTCGATTTAAAAGTTTATTGACTTCAAAATCCGCGAAATCCAAACAATCCAAAAATCCGCGTTGCTATATTTCTTACCACAAGCCAACCCAAATAAATTTAAACTACAAACACAAACAAACATAATGAACAAAGACCAAAAAAAATTCTCCAGTTTCATGAATGACTCCGGATTAATCTGGGGACCCGAGCCAGAAATCTACGGCGGCCTCGCCGGCTTCTACACCTACGGCCCCCTCGGCAAACTCCTGAAAAACAAAATCGAAAACTCCGTCAGAAAAATATTCAACTCAAATGGATTAAGAGAACTCGAAGGCCCAACGATAATGCCCGACTCCGTCTGGGAAGCATCTGGCCACCTCAAAACCTTCAAAGACCGGACAATAAAATGTTCAAAATGCAAAGCAATTTTCCGCGCCGACAAAATAATCGAAGAAAATTTCGACGTATCGGCCGACGCCTGGAACGACAAAAAAATCCTCGACTTCATAAATAAAAAAGAAATCAAATGCCCATCATGCAAAGCAAATTTTGAAAACAAAATCGAAACTCAATCCCTCATGATGAAAACAAACGTCGCCGGAACAGAAAGTTCACTAAGGCCCGAAACAGCGACGGTAACCTACCTCCCATACCTCCGATTCTACAACTACTTCAAACGCAAACTCCCGCTCGGTGTTTTCCAAATCGGCAAAGCCTACCGGAACGAAATCTCCCCCCGCCAACACGTCCTCCGAGGCCGCGAATTCACACAAGCCGAAGGCCAGCTCTTCATCGACCCAAAAGAAAAAAACAATTGGGAAAAATACAACGAAATCAAAAAAAACAAACTCCCATTCTGGGGACACAAAGACAAAGAACCAAAATCAATCTCAATCGAAGAAGCCCTAAAAAACAAACTCATAAAATCTCAAGCATACGGATGGTGCATCAACCTCGCCTACCAACTTTACATCAGCTTCGGAATTCCAAAAAATAAAATCCGACTAAGGCAACATCACCCCGACGAAAAAGCATTCTACGCCGACGACGCCTGGGACTTAGAAGTAAATCTCAACGAATACGGCTGGACAGAAATGTGCGGCATCCACGACCGGACCGACTACGACCTCACGCAACACTCAAAATTCTCCGGACAAAAACTCGAAGCCACACGAGAAAACGGCGAAAAATTCACACCCCACGTTCTCGAAATTGCCTTCGGAACCGACCGCCCAACCTACGCCCTCATAGATTTATTCTACAAAGAAAAAAAAGAACAAGAAGGAAAAACAACTTTCGAAATCCCCTACCACATGGCGCCAATCGACCTCTCAATCTTCCCGCTAATGAAAAAACCCGAACTAACAAAACTCGCCAGAAAAATAAAAGAAGACCTCGAAAAAGATTTCATCGTCGACTACAACGAGTCCGGAAGCATCGGCAAACGATATCTCCGAAGCGCAACCGAAGGAACCCCCTATGCAATCACAATCGACTACGACTCCCTCGAAAAAAACGACGTCACAATCCGCGACCGCGACACCGAAAAACAAATCCGAATCAAAATCGAAAACCTAAAAGACACTTTAAGAAAACTTCTTTCAAACGAAATTCAATTTCAAAAACTATAAGCAAAACTTATATATCCCAAATAATTATCTAATTCAGGTGATAATGAAAAAAGAAACTATCGAACTAATTCAAGAAATAGGCTTATGGATAGGAATCATATTCATAATTACATTAATTATATTGACTATAAAAACATGGTTATGAAAATATCAGAAAAATTAAACATAACATCCTCAATACTAACTCTAATCTTAGTTGTATTTCTAATTAGTAAAAATATAAATTCTAAATGCTTCAGTTGGCTCGATTACTCCGTCGGATTCACAACACTATTCGCAAACTTAATGATAAGCATTTTATCAGCAATAGGAAAATGAAAAAAGAAACAAAACAACTAATTGCGATAATCGCAGCCGCAATCTCATTCCTAATAGCAATAACATTCCTTATTATAGCAATTAAACTAACTTTCTTCCCACAATGACAAACATTCTCGCATTCGTATCTATAAAAGGTGGCGTCGGCAAAACAACTCTCGCGCTCGAAACAGCATCTTCTCTCGTAAACGACTTCGGCAAAAAAGTCCTTCTTGTCGACGCAAATCTTTCCGCCCCAAACATCGGACTTTATTTAGATTTAACAAACGAATCAACTCTTCACGACGCACTCAACGGCACCCTCCTCCACAACACAATCTACGAAGCCCACGGCATCGACGTCATCCCCGGCTCGCTAAACTACGAAGACGAATATGACCCATTCAAACTCAAAAAAATCCTAAACAAATACAAATCCCGATACGACTTCATAATCCTCGACTCGTCCCCAAATTACGAAGAACTAAAACCAATCATCGCCGCCGCCGACAAAATTTTCCTCGTCACATCACCAGACAACGTCACACTAACAACAACACTCAAAGCCGCGCGAATCGCGAAAGACCAAAACACTCCAATCGAAGGAATCGTCGTCAACCGAATCCGCTCACCAAAACACGAATACAATCTAAACCAAATCGAAAAAATCTCGGACCTCCCCGTCCTCGCGAGAATAAAAGACCACAAAAAAATCGCCGAAGCAGCAAACCTTAAAACCCCAATCACACTCCTCGACTCCGCGAACACAATCTCAAAAGAAATAAAAAAATTCGCGTCGGCAATCTGCGGCTCCCCCGAACAAGACAACTGGCTCCAAAAATTCATACCATTCAAAAACTTCATCCCGAAAGAAAAAATAAATAGAGAATTCCTGAGAGAAAAATTCTACCGCAGCTCCTCGTAAACAATACATTTATAACCAGAAAATTCTTAATATCTACAACTAAATTAAAGAGGAAACAATGTATAACAATAAAGGATTATCTGCAATCGTTGCAACTGTCCTAATAATTCTATTGGTTATCGCGGGTGTAACTTTAGTTTGGACTCCAGTTAGAAAATTAATA
>JAZDPV010000016.1:0-61282 GCA_043797265.1 archaeon | reverse complement strand
GAAACGCGACTCAAAAGAAATTACGACAACAACTCTCGACGAATTCATCGCCCAACTCAAAAAAGAAATCTCTTCCAAAACCTTATAAACTTCCATTAATTAAAACATCTATGAGGTGGGGAAAACTAATACTGCTGGCCCAAGCTTTCATAACACTGGTATTAGGAATTGTGTTCTTCTCGCAAGTCCTGACAATCAACGTTAAAGAAATAGCCCAATCCGAAATCGCAATCCGAAAACGCGACTCAAAAGAAATCACAACAACAACCCTCGACAAATTCATCGCCCAACTCAAGAAAGAAATCTCTTCCAAAACCTTATAAACTTCTTCTCTTTAAAACATCTATGAAGTGGGGAAGACTCGTGCTAATTTTTCAAGCCATCGTAACATTCATACTGGGAGCAGTGTTCTTATCGCAAGTCATAGTAATCGACACCCATAAAATAATTCAAGGTGAAAACGCAACCAACGTCTCACAAAATCCCCTAATATCAATAAACCTCTCCGAAATCAAAACACGCTATTCCGCCGCATCCTACATCCTCCTCTTTGTCTCCCTAATCGAACTCTTAATTATAACCCGACTTCTCACCTGATTGAACAAGAATATCACAAAAACAAAATCACAATTAAAATAATAAGCAACAAAATCAAAGCACCGCCCAAAATAACAAAACCCGAATTCCCATTCTCCTCACGAACAGCCTCAGAAATAATGCCATTCAAACCAACCGGCTCAACAACGGAACTGCTAACGCTTAACTTCCTGCACTCTTCTAAGACCAAGTCAACAGAAGTAGAAAACTTGCCACCCCCGTAAGAAACACTTCCCTCAAGTTTATAATCACCGGCAACAGCGTCGTCAGGAATTCTAAAACCAAAATTTTTCTTCACCACATCATCTCCCCCAAATTCCTCCAACTCAAATTCCTCGCTCTCTTCAAAAATACCAAGTTCAGAATTTTTCACGACAAAAACGACATCATCCCAATCAGACATCCCAAGATTTTTAATCTTCCCCTCGACAGAAACATAACTCCCGCAAATCAAATCGTCGCCGACAATTCTAAAACTATCAATCACAACATCATCATCCACCCTCTCCAAATCTATCTTGACAAAATCCTCATTGCAATAAACCTCGCCCCTGTCGACAACTCTCACAAAAATAACATAATCATCATCCACATCAATATTTTCTGGAACATCAAGCACAAAACCCAAAGTCTCCCCGTCCGCCTTCTTCACCCTGACGCTATCATCCGCGTTCTTAATAGAATCCTCGTCGCTAATATCATAAAGATAAACCCCAACATCCAAATTCAAATTCTCATCAAAATTATTATCAACATCAATCTCGATTTCAATCCCCTCACCGGGCTCAAACTCGTCGCCCTCGTCGGGATACACAATATCAATCTTTAAGCCAGAAGACAAATTCAACTTCGCAGAAGAACATGTCTTGGCATCAGAAAATTCCGGTGGCCTCTCGGTAGGAGCAATCGAACAGCAGTTCACATCCGAAACTCCCAAAACATCCCCCAGGCAAATTTCATCCTCGCCAAAAACAAAACCCCCAACCTCCTCGCAGCTAAAATCAGAAATATCCCCCACAAAAACATTCCAAACATGACTATCAGAAAACTCACCGTCGGAAACAACGGCCTCAAGAGAATAAACACCCTTCTGTCGATTAAACAAATAACTCTTGCCGGTCGAAACATTTTCAGAATCAAGAGCCCAGTAAATTTCCAAATCCTCGTCGTCAACATCAGAAACAACAACACTAAATATCTCATCAACCTCCTCCATCAATTTCAAAGAACCAACCGGCGCATACTTAACAATCCTCGGCGCATCATTCACCGGCAAAATTTCAAACTCAATCAACCTCTCAGAATACCCATAAGCATCAGACACCCTAATCAAGCAAGAACCCGCGCCAACATAATCTTTCTTCGACACATAAAGCAAAATATCGCCATTAATTTTGCAATCCGCATTCTTCCCGTCGACAACACTAAACCAAAAATCATCCCCCTCAAAATCATCAGCACTCAACTCGCACTCATGCCCAACATCCTCATCAATCTCGCCCTCACAAGAAAAATTCCCAAACTCCGGAACCTCATTAACATCAATCACAGTCAAAACAATGGCATTGGAATAAACAATATCAAAGCCATCCGTCGCTGAAAAGACAATATTTTCAGAACCAAACCAGTCAGCATCAGAATAAAACGAAACCATCCCGGTGCTCTGATTTATCTCAACCGTTATAAAATGATTGCCAACAACATCAAAAACAAGAACATCAAAATCAACATCCGAAAAATAATAACTCAAATTCACTTCATCATCAAGTCCCCCACCCTCGCTCCACGTTTTATCCCCAATCTTCCCGGGATTATCAATAAATTTCGGCGCATCATTCACCGGCAAAACTCTCAGCGTCACGTTCCCCGAATTAACAACAGAACTCCCGTCGTAAACCGAAAACACAACCCAGTCCTCCCCATTCCAATTTTTATCAACGGAAAATTTAACAACCCCGTCGTCAATATCTTCAATTTTAATATTCTTGTCCTCCGAAGTAGAATTAACAAAAAAAATCAAATCATCCCCATCGCCATTAGAAACATACAATTTCAAATCCAAAAAATTATTACTATCTTCATCCCACCCAACATCAGAAATTTCATCCCACACCGACAACTGATTCAAAACCTCAACTTCAACCCGAACCTCAACTTCAAACTCGCCGTCGCTGACAACCACCCAAAAAACATAAACCCCCTCGTCACCATTTTCTGTCTGCCATCTAAACATCCCGCCATTCTCAACAAACCTGCCGTCATCAATCTCATATTCAAGAAAATCAAACTCAGGGTCGCTGACATTCAAATCAATCACGACAACATCGGTCTCATTAACAACAAGTTTCCCAAGCGGATAAACAATCGGCGCATCATTCACACAATTTTTAAAAACATCATCTGAATCTAAATTATACAAAGCATCAGAATCATTGCAATCTCCGTCGACATCAGAATATCCTTTCGGCAAAAAATTACCAGAACAAACTTCCATCAAACTTCCAGCGCCAAAACCATCGCCGTCATTATCAGAATAACCGGAAAGAATCTGCCACAATCCGGCATTAGAATCGTCGCAATCTTCATCATAAAAAAATCCGTCGCCATCGCCGTCCTCACCAGTCAAAACCCAATGCAAAGTATTCTTAAAAAGTTTCATAGAATTAGAACTCCAATAATCCGACTCAGTTATTCCAAAAAAAGCAATTCTCTCCGACGAGGTCCCGCCAAGATATAATTTCCCGCCACCATTAATTATCCCGACGACAGGATATTTATTTGAATTATCAGTCGAAACAACATTCACAAGTCCCGGCGCCCTCTTGACAGAATAAGGAAGATGATAAAGCACAACATTAGTTTTGCTATAAACACTAACTGAACTCAAAAGCTGAAACCCATCCGTGACCATATTATCAACAAGAATTTTCCCGGAAAGATAACCCGTCGAAACCTGGCTCCCGGCATAATCCGCAATCCCCCAATCTTCCAGATAATAACTGTTGGCCACCAGCGAATTTTTTTCACCAACGGGCAAAAGCTCAGCATCCGACAACAACTCATCCCAAACAAGAATCATCCCATACTTGTCAAAATCCGTCGACGAAATTTTCGAATCATCAATCAACTCATAACTAAAACCCAACGCCTCAATCCCAGAAATAACATTCACCTCAACATTATCAACATCCCTGACAACATAAGCAACATCCGTCGCCAAAACACTCGAAAAAAACAAAACAACCAGCAAAAGAAAAAAACACCTCTTCATTTCCCCTTCCTCCGCTTACTTACAACGCTCCGAGTTTTTTCTTTCCCCAACAAAATAAAAAAAATAATTATCAAAACCAACAAAATAAAAATTGCAATCATAAGAAAAACCACCGCAAAGTTCGCGCCATCCGACACGCCAACGGCTCCGCCAGTAACAGAATTATTAACATCGACATTTCCCTCATCTTCATCGCCACTCCCCCAATCCCAAAAACTGCCTTTCTCCGCAATCACAATCACCGTCGACATCAGCCCGACCCCGTTCTTCCCGTCAACCGGCGCGAACTTCACATCTATCGTTCCCTCAGTCGTCCCCACCTTCTTGACATTCACAACAAACCGCGCCCTCATCTCGCTATCCGGCTCAAGCACAAAAGAATTATCCAGAATATCAATATACTCCGCCAAATCCCCCGACGCTGACAAACTAATATTAACCGAAACATTATTGACATTCTTCACAAGAATATATTTATCAATCACATCGCCGGTCTCCGCCCTCAAAATCATTCTCGCATTCCCGATACTGCCAGTTATCGCAGAAACAGAACCAATCAAAATTAACAAGACGACACAAAGCACACCAGCTACCTTTTTATTTTCCATATTGACTAACTAAAAAGTTACAACACATTCTCTATTTAAAGATTATTATACTCAGAAATAGTAATTCACAAACATCAGCAAAAACTGCAATTAAATTCAAAAAAATCCTTATTCCAATCACACCCGCCACCACAACTAAAATTTAAGTCACAACTAAAATTAAAATCACATCCAAGACACTTCCCATTTTCACAGCCAAACAAACACTTCTCAAATAATTTCTTCTCAACACGACTCTTCTGTGAACATTCCCCAGCGTCGCAAAAATTATCATAACAAGTTCTTTTCTTCATGACGCTATTCAACTTGCAATAATATTCCCAATCATCGCAATAATCCTCGCCGCAGTCGCTATCATTATAACACTCGCATTCTATCTCGCAATTCTCATCACACCCATCGTCATTATAATTATTCCCGTCATCACATTCTTCACCAGAATCCAAATTCCCATCCCCGCAATAAGGCGCAACATAACCACACTCGGAAGAATTCAAAAAAACTTCAACCCCGCAATTCCCGCACAAACAATCGTCACACAAACCATAATCCACATAATCATACAAAGTCGTCCCATCACAATAATCCTCATCACAACCACAATCCCCGTCGACAACACATTCCGCCCCGCAGTCAAAATCACACTCGCTCACAACATCAACGCTCCCACTAGTGCACGAGTCCAAACTCTCACTACAAACAGAATCAAAACCTTCAAAATAATCCCACGTCAAAACGTTCTCATCCCAATCACAACTCGCAATCTCATCCAAATCAAAAACATCACAAACCACGGCATCACCGCTCACACACTCACCGCCAACACAACTCTCCTCGCCATTACAAAACAAACCATCATCACAATCCCCGTCGACAACACACTCCTCAGCCAAACAATTCTCATCACACCCATCTCCCCCGACAACATTCCCGTCATCACATTCTTCACCAGAATCCAAATTCCCATCACCGCAAGAAGGTTCAATACACTCTCCGCCGACGCAGCCAACTTCACAATGCGCGACAAACTTCTCCTCGACAGAATCATTTACAAAACATTCCGCACCCGCACAGCCCCTGTCATAACGCGTCCTATTTTTATACACATCGTCGCCCACACAATACAAATCCCCAAACGCCCCGTAAGAATCTTCCCCGCAATCTTCCTTCATCTTCTCGTCGCTAAAAACATTTTCAAAACAACTCGCATTAGAACACCCGCGCGAAAAAGAATTCTGGCTCATCCAAACATCGTCATTAGAACAATAACTTTTCATTTCTCCAACTTCATCCTCCCCGCAATCAACAATATTTTTCTCCATCAAAGAAACATCGCAATATGACTCGGACGTGTTGGCATTCACGCAAACCGCGCTCCGATATTTTTTAAACAAATCATTATTAGAACAAAACTCGTCCCCAAAAAATCCAGTCGTCCCGCAGTCATTATTATTGATGCAATTTATCGGCGTGTGCGAACAATAACTATCCGGCGTCCCGGCATTCTCGCAAACATCAACACTATACAAATCCAAATCATCACAATCAGCGTCGACGTAACACTCAATAGGAACGCACTCGCCCCCAACGCAAGCCCCATCACACTTCTCAATCAATCTCGGCGAAATATCAGAAGAACAATCGCTATCTGGCGTCCCGGCGTTCTCACACAAAAAAGTCTGATAATTTTGATAACTGTCATCACCCACACAATATTTGCTCCCAACATATCCGTCTGTCCCGCAGGACAAATCATTAAAACAACTATAACACTCACCGCCGACGCAATCAAAATCACAATACTCAATCAAGATAGGCAAAGAATAATTTTCACAATAAGAATTCAGCTTCCCCGGATTTCTACAAATATAAGAATTAAAATATTCATAAGAATTATCATTCTGGCAAAACTTTTCTCCGGAAAACAAATTAATCCCGCAATCCGAATTCAAAGAACAAACAATCTCCTTGCACTCGCCCTCGACGCAAACATCCGAACACTCCTCGACCAACTTAGGAATCACATTCTCATTACATAAACCCGCCCCGCAAGAAAAATCATGCAAATCACGAAACACCGAATTACCATCGCAATAATTAGCAGAATAAAAATCATCATCACAATCAGCGTCGCTCAAACATTGAAGTTCCTCGTGCCTGCAATAACTATCCGGCGTCCCGGCGTTCTCGCAAATATCAATAGTATATCCATCAGAATCGTCACAATCAGCGTCGACATAGCAAGCAATGCTCTCGCACTTCCCATTCATGCAAACCTCTCCACCCAAACAATCATCAAAAATTTTCTCATCCTTGTAAGAATTCAAAAAACAGGAACCCGCAGAACAACCCTTGTCATAACAGGTTCTCGAATGATATACATCTCCGGACGCGCAATACAACTCGCCAAAATTTTCACAATAACTCTCACCGCAATTTTCGACCAGCTCAGAATTCAAATCATCAACACACTCACTCTTAACCGTCCCGGCATTCTCGCACCTAAACTCCCGAACATCCTGATAAACATCGTCGGCAAGACAATACAATCCACCAACATCATCATTCGGGCAATCCAAATCAGAACCACAAGCCGTAGCAACATAGCCGACACAATCCTTAAACATATCCCTCGCTGCCGCCGTCCAAAAATCACTTTCAATTATCCCAAAAAAACAAATATTCCCCCGAGTCGTTTTCCCATTAACCAACTTAGTCCCGGACCCGATATAAGAAATTACATCTCCAAAATCATAACCATTTTCCCCGCCGGTATAAGTCCTCGCAACACTCTCCGCCTCGGGCACCTTGTTCTCATCGTCGAGATAATAATAAGGAATTGAAATACCGCCGAGTTTATATTCCGACTGGGTGTAAACCTGCAAAATCTTTCCGCCCTTCTTCACCTTCAATGGCTCCGTCCCAGCCAGCTTCGAAACCCCGTCATAATCAGTCAGCCCGAACTCCTCCCCGTGATAATAATTCGCAATGACCGTCGGCTTATCGTAAATAGGAATCCGCCCCTCATTTCTAAATCTCTCATCACCGACAAAAATCATCTTGTAGTCGGAAAAATCAAGACCATACAAATTCTTTTCATTAATTTTATCCACACTCAAACCAAGTTTAGAAAAAACATCAAGGACATTTTCATCGACGCTGGCAGAACTCTTGTAAATATAAGCAACATCAGAAGAAGCAGAAACAATGCCAACCAACAAAAAAACCAGAACAACAAAAAAACAAACTCTCCTCGTCACCATAAAAAACAAAAGAACATTTTATATATAAATCTGCCTTACTACTTTCAATCAATGAATACCGCAGACAACTTCAACCTGACGAGTTCTCAAATTATTCCAAGGCGTCGCATCATTCTCAATCCAGGACAAAATTTCCACATCGTAAAAACCAGAATCAAAAGTCACATTAATCGTCTTCGAGCCCGTCGTGGTGCTCTTCCCCGCCTCAAGCTCATCCTTCGTCGACGTCCAATTAAAATCACCAAACACGCCGCTAATAACAACATTCTCAGTAAAATTCCCAACATTCTCCGTCTTAAAATCAATCTTATATTTCTTATTACAACTCAACTGAGAAATCGAATCCAATAAATACTCATCACTCTCCTCATCCTTAATCCTAATTCCACCGACGCTATTTGCATAATCCTCAACAATCTCAACATCATGAACCCCCTCAACTGGCTCAGAATCATTAACGGGCTCAGGAACATACCCGCCCAAAACGTGATTAACACAATCCTCGAACAAACCCTTCGCATCATCAGTCCAATATTTCGCATCCACAATCCCAAAAAAACATTTCTTCGGAAGATACGAAATCACATCTCCCGCCGCTCGCTTGTATCCAATCGGCGTCCGCGCAACACTCTCCGCATCCGGCCTCTGATATTTGCTCGGAATATAATAATAAGAAATCCCGCGACTTCCCAATTTAAACGACGCCCTGTCATAAACCTGAACCATTGGATTCAACTCAACGCTCAACGGCATATTAGAACTCAACTTCGAAATCCTTCCCCCGTCGATAAAACCCAAATCCTCGCCATAATAACCATTCGCGACAACAATCGACATCTCCGGCAAATACTTCAAATTCCTAAACCTCTCATCGCCGACAAAAATCATTTCGTATCCAGAAAAATTAAAATCCCCGATACTTTTATCATCAACTAAATCAACACTCAAACCCATCTCCCCAAAAGCCGAAACAAAAGCATCATCAACCATCCGAAAATTCCTATAAACGTAAGCAACATTTCCCGACGCTGAAACAACCCCGGCCAACAAAACCACGCAAAACAAAAACCCAAACATCAAACCCCTTTTCATAAACAACGAAAATCAATCCTTTTTATAAAAGCTTCTTACCACTTTCATTTGATGAAAATACAATACCAAGATTCCAAACCACAATGAAAACACTCAACCGAAACATTTATATTCCAATACAAACTCCTATTCCCATAGGGGAATAGGACCTGACGAACCCCGTGCTCGCTTGCGATGATACGGTTAATAGGATTGACGGACCTCCTTACCCTATGCTATTTTTCAAAATTTATCATTCCCCAACCTAGCAAGATTCAATAAACTATCCAAAACCAAATTTATTTTATACTCCGACGTATTCTTTTTCAATTCACTCTCCTTAACTACTTTAATATTTTTACCGTCGATGATATGCACAATTCTACTAAAATTCCTAAACTGCTTATTATCAACACAAACAAAAATCAAACAATTATCATGCTTTTTCAAAAAATCCAAAATATCAGAATAAATTTCAGGAGTCGCCTCTGTCTTCCGAATCTTTAACTTATAAAAATAAGAACAAATTTTATTTTTGTCAACAATTTTCCTTACAGAATCAAGATATGCTTTCTTATGCTTTAATTCTCTATAATGTGCAAACCTGGAAATTTTCGGAAGAAAATTTCTAATCTTTTCTTTTTCAATTATTAAGTATCCCAAATAATTTTCAGAATAATCAATAAAAACATAAAAATCGAATTCTTTCGCACCCATGCAACCTCCCGCCACTCAAACTTTATAAAATATTGCCATACCCCCTAATAATCAATCAAATAATTAATAGGATAAGCAATACTATTTCCCGCTTCATCCACAATACTAACACTCATCAAAAAATCCCCCTTCCTAAACGAAACTCTCTTTTCACAAATCCCATCCCTCAATCGATTACACAAACTCCTCTCTCTCGTCACATTCTTCGAATCAACATACAAATAACTAACCTCGCCCAAATTATCCTCGCTAATATTCAAATTAAAATAAATATACCTCGCATATCTCCCAATCCCTTGTTGCCAAAACGAATCATTATTTTCCACAACCGGCGCAGTTGTATCAACATTAACCTTGGTCGGCCTCGACGAAACAACATTCCCGACGACATCCTCAATCTCAAACCTATATTCAATCTCATCCCCATTATGCTCGCTTAAATTCAAATCAAACCAACATTCCTTATAACTCCCAATCTCACTGCAATTTTCAAAACTCAAATTTAAACTCGCATTATAAAAAACACTCAACCTCACGGGATTCTCCTCGGTATACTTCACATAAAATCCAGAGCCATTGGTATACCTATTTCTCTTCGGCAATGTCTTCGAAATTTTCGGCGCCTTGCTGTCAATAAAAACACTCACACTCTCCTCGACAACCAACCCCTCATAACTCGTCGCTCTAAGCCCCAAAATATTTTCACCCTCACCCAAACTCTTCGTCTTCTTTTTCAAAAAACCATACTCCTCACAATCTCGGCACAACATCCTCCACCTCGGCCGACTATCATTATAATTAATATACTCAATCTTCGCAACCTCCTCGCTCGTCGTCAAATTAAACTCAACCCGCCTAGAATTATAATTCCCATCAACCGGCGAATAAACATTCATAAAAAACAAACTAGCATTCCCGACATCAAACTCCCAAAACTCATGACCAACTCGCCCGGCATTATCAACAGCATAAACAGAAACATTGTGCCTCCCCTCGCTCAAATTCTCCGTCGGCAAATACGAAACTTCCGCATCAATCTCACCAACTCCAATAACACTCGCATTAACAATAACTCCATCAACCTTCATCACGACACTGCTCAAATTAACTCCCGAATTACTCTGGTATACTTCATCAATATAAGAATATATCGTCGGCCGATTCTCATAAATCACATCATCCGGCGCCGGCCACAAACCATTAACATAAGGGTCCGTCAAATCAATATAAAATGTTTGACTATTCTTCGTCTCATTTCCACAAACTCCAAAATCAGTCCACCAGTTCAAACCCAATGTCCCCGCCGTCACCGGCTCGCCATTCGGAATATTCTCAAGCCCAAACGGAACACCATAAAGATAAACATCGTCGCTGTCCCACTGATAATAAACATTCCCGCCCAAACCATCCTCAACTAAATTAAAAATCGGCGACGTCACAAACCAACCGTTCAACCCATTCACCGGCCACGGATTAACCCCAAGATAAGTCAAATTCCTCACCGCAAAATTCCACACACTCCCATTATAACTAAAATTAAAACAATCCTTCGCAAAAAACTGAAAATAAATTTCGTCCGACTCATTCACCAAACTCGAATTCAAAACAATATAATAAATCGAATCCCCGTCAAGAGTCGCGCTAAAATTCTGCCAACCCAAATTCCCAAGCTTAACCTCAGCCCACACCTCGCCATCCGAACACTCTCCCCAAAAAACTTTCGCCGAAATCGTCAAGTTCTGCCCCTCAAACGCGCACGCCGGATAACTCTCATCCTCAACCAAACTCTCATTCACAACATAAACACTCAAATTCTGCGTCACATTATCTCCCGACAAAACAGGTAGCAAAACAACTTCCTCATTTGTCACACCCTTCGTCATCTCTTTAAATGTAAAATTCCCCGTCCCGTCGGGAACTCTCTGCCAAGTTCTATTGTCACCATAATTATCTTTTTTGGTAGTAGTTGTATCAATAATTTCTCCATCACTATTTTTTAAAATTACAAAATCCCCATCATCATTCAAACCCGAAACATCAACAACATAAAATTCTCCATCTCCAAGAATAACAGAACCGATTATCTTCATCAAATGTTCACTTGCCAATCCATCATAAAGTTTCCAGCCACTAATATCTACATCGGTATCACCCATATTTACAACCTCCACCCACTCTTTTCCCGTCGCCGGATTCATCTCCACCTCATTAATATAAACCCCACCACTAACCAAACTTCCAACTAACAAAATCCCAATCATCATCAATAATAATTTACGCATATTTTTTTCTCCTACTATAAACTAAAACCAAACCAACTCCAACCAAAACCAAAACACCGACGGCAACTTTCCAATTTCCACGACCTCCAACAACCGCGCCAGTCACACCAGCACTCTCAAAATCCTCAACCTCATCGACAACCTCAACAATCATCCCACCAACCGAATTATTTTCCACCACCTGAGAACTATTATCAAAAACCTCAAGTAACGCACCGCCACCAGAACCCGAACCCGACGACGACGAACCCAACGGACTCTCAACAATCGGCGCGACTTTCTCCTCAACCTTTTCACTAATCGAAACATTAAGCCAAACAGCATACTGAATAATCGAACTACCTTGTTTTCCCTGTCTGAAAACAATCGCTCCACGATACTCTCCCAACTCTTCGCCAGAAATACAAATCTCAATATCCCCCTCACTATTCAAAACTTTTGGATAATCAACAATAAGCCCATACTCCGACGAATTAACATTAAATAAAACAATGTTCCAATCAACAGAAGTATTCTTCGCCCACAAATCAAAAACATCGACGGAACCCAAATCAACATGAATACTATGACAAACCTCGCCACCCTGACTCACATCATAATTAACAATCCCAGGAGAAACACTCCCAGCACAAGCTAACCCAACAAAAATAAAAAATAAAATAAAAAATAATGATTTCATTTTATGGATTTTGAGCAATAGTATAAGTTACCGTTCCAGTATAAGTCGTCGACGCAGCACCCGCAGGAATATCTAATGTTGTATCTATTTCTTTCGGAGTATATGTACAAATAGGACTCCCAACACAATTCATATCAAACATTTGCCCCCCAGCAAGAACTCCATCAAATTTCAATCCTGTTACAAACGGAAATCCCGTAACATCACTAACACTAACCCGAACACCAACATTGCTTCCAGTTGGGTCAATAGTAACCATCGGACCCGGATTACCAAATGTCCCCGGCAACAAATTTCCAAAATTCAACAATGACGGACTAATCACCGCAGTAACAAACCCATTAACATCTACTTCAATATCTTGGTCGCCATCAAAATTTTGAACAAGTTCCCCATTTATCATAACATCGTCGATAAAAGCAGTTGGTGTTGAAACCCAAGAATCTACCTCAATCTCTAAAGCCAAAACCCTTGTCTCTCTATTTATTATTTTATTATGCGCATTCGCTGTTATTGGACCATCTTTCCAGTTTTTCAAAGAAAAGTAATAAAAACCTTTACTACCGGCACTAGGATTATGTAAGCAAGCAGGTCCCGGTTCACCGGAAGTCAACCACGCATAAGAATTATTATTCACTTCTGCACCAATTAGCTCCAAAAGTTGTTATCTGAGTTCCTTCTCCCGCATCTTTGTATTCCGATTCTTCACAATGATTAGGATCAACTTTAGCATATTCAAAAACTAATGCATCATCAGTTCCTGAATCATAAACTCCATCATTATTAATATCCAAAAGAACATCAACATGAGCCATATATCCATTTTCAATATATTGTTTCCAATCAATACTTTCCAAGTCACTCAACTTAAAACCAGATGGAAGTCCAATATGAACTCTTCCTTCTCGCCCCACGCCCTGATTCCAAGCACTCAATCTTGCCGAATTACCAGAAACAGAATGTTCCATCGACAAAGACGCATAAGCATCGTTAGTATAATCCAAACTCGTCGTCGTACTCAAAGCCCCCACAACCCCAGCAACAACCAAAAACGAAATCAAAAAAACTAAAATTTTTTTCATCTCTTTTTCAAACCCCCTTTCATATCATCTCTAAAAATCATAAACCAATAACTCCTCTGTTTTATTTAAACTTGTCTTACTACTCAACCCCGATGAAATAATCCAGCAACAAATATAAAATTCGTGTAATTCGTGTTCTCTATGCCTCGTCTGTGTTACTTCCCCAACTTCCCTAAAAACTAACGACTAATAACTAACAGCTAAAACTTAACATTTTTATTTCCAACAACCACCTGAAAAGAATAATTATTCCAAAGAGCTTCCACTATTGATTGTGAGTCCATATTATCTTTCCTTAACAAAGCTTTCTTTATCGCTTTCAACATATCTCTTTTAGAATTTTCATTAGCCTCAATACAAGATTTGCCTCTTATTATATCGTTCGGAATCACATTTGTCGTCGTAAAAAAGATTCTCGCGATAGAATCCTTTAAAGGATTGCTGGACCAAGTAATATCATTATAAAACATGAAAGGTAAAGTATATCCAATAAAACACCCTGCGTCGCTATTTTTCATTGAAGAAACACCAATCCCTTTCGCAGAGAAACAAGAACGGGCGTAAGTTATTTTCTCTTTCAATAAATTCTCATTCTCCCCATTTTTTATAATCACTTCATTCTTATGCCCCGCAATTATATCGTCAGAACCATGCCCGTTAAAAACAATTAACCGATGATTATCTCTAAGTTCAAATTCAAAATTATTTCTCGTCGCACTTTCTCTTTCGAGAACATTAATTGGAACACCAGCATCTTTCGCAGTATTTATAATACTCTGAGAAAATGCATGCAAATATTCTGTCACATCATCCCACTGGGGCAATGTCATCAAAATAGCAGATTTCATTAAACACTATTAAGAGCATTAGTAAATTGTCCAGATACCTGAGCCTGCATAAAATTTTTATGCATATTAATTACTTGCTGTCCAATCTCATCACCTTTTCTAACGTGCTCCAAAACTTCCTCCTTGTTAAAACTTTTCCCCATTCCTATTGAAAGTTTTAAATTAGCTGACATCCCAGCATTAACTCTTTCAACAACTAACTGCTTCCATTTCTCTTCAAAATTATTAGAATCTTCAGTCATATTATTTCTAATTCCTTTAATGTATTTAAAATTTTATTTCCCATCTCTGTATTATTTCTAATTTCAAAATAAGCGCTATTCCAGGTAAACGGTTTATCCTCAACAACAACAATTATTTCCCCCCTAATTTTTTCTAACAAATTAGAATAAGCTCTTAAAAATTTCTCTCTAATCTTTTCCATAAAGAAATTAAAACACAATCATTTAAAATCCTTCCTATCCCGCTCAATAAAGTAATCAGCATCTTCGTCGCTAATACTGCATCAAAAAATTAATCCCATACCCGACCCCGTTCCCCGCCTCGTCGACAATCTGAATTCCGACAATCTCCTCTCCGCTCCTAAAACTTTTCTTCGCCTCGCAAATCCCGTTCTTCAACCGCGAGCAAATCTTCCCGACCTTCTCCCGCCCCCGACTATCAATATAAGAATAAGTCACCTCGTCCAAATTCTCCTCGCTAATATTCAAATTAAAATAAACATATTTGCCATCAACCCGCCAAAAATCCAAAGGATTATTCAAAACCGGCGCCGACGTGTCCGCAACAATTTTCTTCACGCCCTTCTCGTAAACATTCCCCACGACATCCTCGACGCTAAAACTATAACTAATCTCCCCGTCAAACCGCGCCATCTCCGCCCGCACGTCAAACTCACAATGCCTTTTCCTCGCATCCTTAACATTCACGCCACAATTCCCCGCAATCCAATTCGAATCAAAATTCATAATCTCCATATCCCCGGCAACTCCAAACTCCAAAACAATTTCCTCCGGATTCTCCTCGATAAAATCCAAACTCAACAAACCATTCGTCGCCCCGCTCCTCGGCTCAACCCCCGAAATCTTCGGCTTCTTCGAATCGACAATAAAAGTCCTCCCGACCTCAACCGAATTACCGACGACATCAACCGCTTTGAAAGTCAAATCATTCAGCCCCTCGCTAAACGACCTCGTCTTGCTATAACTATGCGCCCCAGCCGAACACTCCTGACAAACACGAACCCACTTCCCCCGCCCGTTAATATTATCATAATAATAAACATCCGCAATCTCATTCAAATCAAAATCAACCAAAACCGAACGCGAACTATACAACCCACCCTCGACCGGCGAATTCAAATCAAACTCCGGCGGCTCACCATCAACCGTTTGATTCGTCCCTAAATTCGAACAATTTTTACTTACCTTATTACACTCCGACCAAATACCATGAACATAACAATTTTCACTCTCCCTATAAATAGATATACACTTCTCGCACCCCGACGACAAACCACAAGTCCAATCCGGTTTATACCCGCTACAATATTTAACAACATCCCCCTTCTCAAAACACGCCCAAAACTCCGCGCTCGCAAACGAAACAAAGCTCACCGCTAAAATCAAAACCATTCCCACCATCAATATTTTTTTCCTTTCCATTTCCTCATCAGTATTAGTTCTATCTAATAACTATTTACCCTAAGGTAAAAAAGCTTGTCAAAAAATAAACAAGCAAATAAAAATAAATTAATTTAGATAGCTTCTCCCCAGAAATAAATACTTCCTGTATCAAAGTCACCATTACATGGCTCCGGCAAATCCAATCTGAAAGTCAATGCCATCTCTGCACCAGGACTCAAAATGTTTGCCTGGTAATATGGTCCATTCATTGGTCCAGATTGCAAAATCTCATTCACATTATAGAATGGATTTGGATCGTTAAACCCAATACCATATTTTATTGGAACATAACCCTCTGCATCATTTCTTCCATCGTTGCTCGACGAATAAGCACCATGTGTAACATAGTAACTAAATGCACTTAACGAAAGCTGGTTTGTAGTTGGGCACATCGCACCACTACTTGATGAATCATAAAAATCAGTTCCTGATATAAACATATCAAGCCTAACTCCACTTCCATCATCAGCATCATTACCCACCAACAATGTATCGGAATAACTATAAGTTCCCGGCCTTACATCTTCGAATACCAAATCTCCGTCGATACTCAAAGCAATTTCAGGATTCAAGAACCAATATTCATTCTCATCCATTGTCCCTGACAAACCATCCAAATCAAGAGCCTCAACAGTTATCCAATATTCTCCATACATGCTCAAAGGAGTTTCAACAGTAAAAGTACATTGATACATTTCCATCACGTCAGCATCGAAATACGACAATCCTTCTTCCAAAATTTTTGCATTACATTCTCCTGGAAGTTTAGTGTTATCTTTATAACCAACTCTTTGACAATTAACTTCGATATCATTCCCTTCGCCCTGAGCATCTCCGATAGTTGCAAAAACGTCTTCTATCTTTTCAACACCGTTTTTGTCCATTACAAGAACATTCCATTGAATTTGTTCTCCTTCAAAAGCATAGTTATTCATCCTCTCTACTAGAGACTCACCATCCAAACTTACTCTTCCAGGTTCAGTCGCATCATCAACAACAATCCTGTTGTCACACATCCAAACCAATGGAGCAAAATCTTCAGTTATAATATCGACGCCAATTCCACTTCCAACACTCGCCGCAAAAACAACCGGGGTAATAGAAAGCACCAAAAGAGCCATAGTCAATAAACTAAAAGTTTTTTTCATATTTTAAAACCTCCTTTCAAATTTTCGAGCAGAAAATTTGAGTGAAGCGTCTCCGACGCTACTCTCAGAAAATTAAGTTTGAAATTTCTATCACCTGACACCCGACACCTAATACCTCGCCATTTTCCCCTCGACAAAATCAACCCTTTTACCTCTCCCATAAAAAAATTATATTAATTTTCTATTTAAACACTTATGGACTTCAACGTATATTATCGACTATATATCTCCCGAAAAAAATCCAACCAGCAAAAAAAAATCACCGACGACAAAAAAGCATGTAACTACTACAACAAACAAAATCCACGACAACAAATCTTCCACTCCCATCACCAACTCACTACCATCTACTATGACAATCCTTAAAAACCGACCACCCGATTTCAAAGCGAGGTGAAAACATGTGGTCATTATATAAACGAACAGATGCGACAAGCGACAAGCGACAATCTAACAGCAAGTTCTTCGGTCCCTTCGACACAGAAGGAGAAGAACTCAAGCCCCTGCTTTTCTCAAATAACAAAACCCAGGCCGACGTCGTTAAGGAAATCCTCGACGCAATCAACGCCGGCAACAAATTAATTTTCATCAAGGGCGTCTGTGGCACCGGCAAATCAGCAATCGCCCTCAACCTCGCGCGCCATTTCAAAAAAACATCAATCATCGTCCCAATCAAATCCCTCCAGGAACAATACGAAAAAGATTACACTAAAAACAAATTCATCCTCAAGCAAAACAAAAAACCCCTCGACATCGCCGTCATAAAAGGCCGAAATAATTTCCGATGTCCATTCGCAGAAAAAGAATTACCAACTACCAACTGCCAACTACCAACTGCAGATTCGCCAGACCTCCCTTGCACAATCGAAATCCGCGAAAAAAACACGGCAAAACTTTTGGGATACATCAACAAAAATCCACTGGTCAGTCCGGAAGATTTCAAAACAGCGTCGGACATCAGAAGAATGAACATCGCCCCCGCCTGCCCCTACTGGTCCCCGCTCATCCCCGCCGACATAAAACCAAAAGGCCTCACCGACTTCAAAAAAATAAAATACGAAGCAACTTGCGGAAAAGAATTCGCACTCTTCCAGCGAAAAAAAGGTTGCGCCTACTACGACCAATGCGAAGCCTACGCCAACGCCGACGTCCTAATCTTCAACTCGGCAAAATATCAAATCGAAACAATGATCGGACGAAAACCAAAAACCGACCTCGACATCGTCGACGAATGCGACGAATTCCTCGACTCCTTCGCCAACGAGCGCAAAATAAATCTCAACCGGCTCCACACCGCGCTCTCAAACCTCGCCCCGCAAAAACAAACAGACAAGACAATTATAAAAAAATTAATCCGCGAAATCAACGACGCCATTTACTCCGAAGAAATCGAAATCCAAAAAATAAAACAATCTCCAATTATAAAAATAATCAAGACCGCAATCGAAAACCCGAACCTCGCCGAAGACGAAGAACTAAACTACTACAACACGCTCGTCGAAATCGCCCAATCTTTCAAGAACCTCCTCGACGAAACCTACATCTCGATAGAAAAAACCAACAAAGATTCTGTTCAAAACAAATTATTCAATCAACCACCTTCTACCCCCTACCACCTACCAACTACTTTCGTCACCATCGTCTCAATCAATCTCGCCCAAAAACTAAAAGAACTAATCGAGCAAAACAACGTCCTTGTCATGATGTCCGGCACGCTCCACTCCGAGCAAGTTCTCAAAGACATCTTCGGGCTAAAAGATTTCAAAACCATCGAGGCTGAAACACAAAATCCCGGCACAATCAACAAACAACGAACCGGCCTCGAAAAAAATTGCGCCTTCCAAAATTTCAAAGACGGAACAATCACGCGAAACCAATACCTGAAAATCCTCGACATGTGCATGGCAAAAGCAGAACCGCCAACCCTCGTCCACATCTCCGCATTCAGCGACCTCCCGACAAATTCAGAAAACGAAACCCTAAAACTCGAAAACCTAATCACCCAGGAAAAACTCAGCGAGCTCCAATCAAAAGGCAACACCGCCGTCGACAAATTCACATCGGGCGAAACAGATATTTTATTCACGACAAAATGCGCGCGAGGCGTCGACTTCCCCGGCGACAAATGCAACTCAATCGTCATCACAAAATTTCCCTACCCAAACATCCAGGGCCTCTTCTGGAAAATCCTAAAAAAAGAACAACCACAAAAATTCATGGAATTCTATCTCGACAAAGCCCGACGAGACCTCTATCAAAAAATCGCAAGAGGCATCCGATTCAAGGGCGACAAAGTTAATCTCTACAGCCCCGACATCCGCGTCCTCAACGCAAATCAAATAGCAACAACAGAAAGATTTAATAACTCTAAATAATTATCAACATTAATTAACACCATGGGGATAGGAAACTAACCCCATGTTTTTTATAATATGAATTCTGATAAGAAAAAAGTGATAATATATATCGACGGAAATAATTTTTATTTTTCCATTAAGAAAACTTTTAACCAAAAAATCGACATAGAAAAATTCTGCAAAAAACTCGCAAAAAAATACAAGTTAGTCAAAATTAATTATTACATCTCTCCAGTGGGAGAATCAAACCCAAAAATGTATGCAGAACAACAACGCTTCTTCGAAAAAATAAGAAAAATAGAAAAACTAAAAATAATATTCGGCAGATTAGAAAAACACAAAAAAGACAACAAAACATTCTACATAGAAAAAGCAACAGATATAAACATAGCACAAGATTTAATCTTCGACGCCATAAACAATAATTACGACAAAGCTTTCCTGATATCAAACGACGGCGACTTCTCAAGCGTTATCTCATCAATAATCAACAGGCTCAACAAAAAAATAATATACGTAGCAATTGGAAACAAAAAATCAATTTCATACCATCTAAAAAAAGTAGCCTCATCCACACAAATAATAAATACAGAATTTATCAAAGACCTAACAAATTTCTCAGCATCAAAATCCTGAAAAAAAACAACCACAAAAATTCATAGAATTCTATCTTGACGAAGGCGACAAAGTTAATCTCTACAGCCCCGACATCCGCGTCCTAAATTCAAACTTAAATTAATCCGCACCCTCTTCAAGCTCAGCCCCGGCCTTCTCCAAGTCAAAAACACTCTTCCTCAAAATCTCACGCTTCTCCCCCTCGACATCAACCGCCTCTTTCTCAATTAATTCCCCAGCCAACTCAATATGCTCCTTGGCCAACTCTATATTTTCCCTATCCATCTTACCTCCATACGCCCGCACCAGGAATTGAACCTGGGTGTCCCGAAGGACCAAGATTTCCAGTCTTGTGCAATACCACTATGCGATACGGGCTCATCCAACCTAAAATAAATCACTTTTTAAAATTGTTGTAAATGCAAATTACAAATTGAACCTGGGCGTCCCGAAGGACCAAGATTTCCAGTCTTGCCTGCGAATTTATGAGCAGGTTCTCGTGCCCCGAAGGGGTATGCAATACCACTATGCGACACGGGCATCCGAGTTGCATCCATGAAACATCTTCGATGTTACTTTATGCGACACGGGCTTATTATCAATCATCAACCCAACTTTAAAAAATTACCTAACACTACTAACTAAAAACTAATTACTACCAACTACTGAAAATCTCCGATTTTCAATCAACCATCTCAATCTTTATCTTGACCGTCCTCGGAATATTAATCCTCATGATATTATGCAAAATCTTGTCGTTCGCCGGCAAATCAATAATCCTTTTATGAATCCTCATCTCATACCTGTCAAACGTCGCGGTCCCATTCCCGCACGGCGACTTCCGCGTCGTAATCCTCAACCTTTTCGTCGGCAACGGTATCGGTCCTGAAATCGGAATCCCCGCCCCGCTCGCAATCGTGCTAATCCGCTCGATGACCTCATTCAACTTGTCAATCTCGACGCTCTGCAATTTTATCCGGACCTTTGTCATACGACACAAACAAAAATTACACTTTTAAACCTTTCCAACTTAAATCAATATGAACAAAAAATCATTAATAATCCTAATTTTATTTTTCACCTCCGCAATTTTCTACTACCACATCACCGACCCGACCCAAACTCAAACATTCCAAATCACAAGAGTTATCGACGGCGACACAATCGAAACATCAACCAACATCCAAATCCGTCTCCTCGGCATCAACACTCCCGAAAAATCCCAGCCATTCTACACCGAAGCAACTAACTTCCTATCTCAACAAATCCAAAACAAATCAGTCAAAACCAAAATCTATGGCACCGACAAATACGGCCGAACCCTCGCATACATTTTCCTCGACGACAAAGAGCCTGCCCCAACCTATAAAAAACTTAAATCTGTGAGAGTAAACATCAACGAGCAAATCCTGAAACAAGGTTTGGCGACGCTATACTATTACGAAAAAGACAACTACTACGAAAAACTAAAACAGGCCGAAGAATTCGCGCGCCTAAACCAAAAAGCTCTCTGGCAAAAATCACCCGACGCCAACTGCATCGAAATCATAAAATTCCAAACCGACGAACCAGAAATTCTAATCCTCCAAAACACCTGCGACAAAATCCTAAATATCACATTCAAAGACGACGCCAACCATATCTACAACGAAATCCTAAATCCGAAATCGCAACTCACAAAAACAACTTCCCATATTTGGAATGACGACGGCGACACAATTTACATAAGAGATGAGAAAGGTTTATTAATATTCCAACGATACAATTAAATGAGCCAACTTTACAAAAACTACACATCTTGTTGCAGGGGGAATCACAGAACAACAAAAATAAATCCCAATTCAACCGACGACGAAATAAGAAAATACATGCTCGGCGAACACAACCAGAACTCAACGCAAGAAATTCATAAAGCAGTAGCATATCATATCACCGACCCAAAAATATCAAGAGCAATCTCCCCAAGTTTTCTTGAAATATTAAAACAAAAAGGAATTCATCTTCCAATCCAATTAGAAGAATATGTAATTCTCCACGCCGGACTCCCCGTCGATACAATGACAAAACAAGAACTTTCTAAATACATACACCAACATGAAAATTCTCGTCTTCGGCAACCCGCTGCTTAAACAAGATTCCCTCCCCCTAAAAATTCTCCCAATCCTAAAACTAAAATTCCCAAACATCCAATTCAAAGAAATCGACCCAACCGAAGACCTCGACAAACAAGGAAAAAACTTAATCATCTTAGACACAATCAAAGGAATAAAAAAAATCACAATCATCGACGACATCGACAAACTCAAAACCAACAAACTCTACTCAATGCACGACTTCGACCTCGCCCTCAACTTAAAACTATTAAAGAAAGTCGGAAAAATAGATTCAGTAATAATTATTGGAATACCAATGAACATCTCCAAATCCGAAGCATTAAAACAAATCTCAACAACCCTAAGACAAAATCCGTGTTAATTCCGCGTTAGTCCGTGTGCCATTTTACTTATATAACAAGTCATCAATTCTCTATTATTTTAAGAGGCGTCCCACTCAACTTCCAAAAAATGCGCCGCACAACTCATGCACGGGTCATAAGCCCGAATCATTTTCTCAACTTCAAAACCAATCTTCTCTTTATCTAAATTCTTCTTCAACAATAACTCAACATAAGCCCCAATCGAATTCTCCATATGAATAATATTCTGCTGCGTCGGAATGCACAAGTCCGCGAAAGTCACAATTCCCTTCTCGTCAAAATCCAGCCGATAATACAAAGTTCCCCGAGGCGCCTCAATCACCCCAACTCCCGTCGCTGCTCTCGGCACAACCTTCACAATCTTCTCTTCATCAATCGGAACCGCCAGCATCCTCAAAGAATTATCAACAATGTTCAGCATCTCAATCGCCTGCGCCAAATTATTATCAAACACATTCACCGACGGGAAAACGCCCAAATATTTCTCGGCATCTTTCTTCGTCCGTTCATTCAGTTTATCCTTGTTAATATTCATCCTCGCCAACGCCCCGACCAAATACTCCTCACTCTCAAACTCAAATCCCGTCGCGTGCGAATACGGAAGCACAACCCTCTCAAGATGCTCGCCAAAATCCCGCTCCTCAATCTCGCTCCCCATCGCCGTCCGAATCTTCCCCTCCAAAAAATTATAATTATCATTAACCAACCCGACATAATTCGTCTTCCGATTAAAAACCCAACCATCCCGCTTCTTGTAAAGCAAATCAATCAACATAATAATTTTCTTCCTAACATCTCCCAGCTTTTCAATCGCCTCATTAATTTCCCCCCGCTTCGGAAAACTCGTAAATCCACCGACGACAGCAAACGGCGGATGAACCGCTCGCCCCCCAATCACCGTCGCCAAATAATTTCCCGCCGCCTTCACATCCAGCCCATAATGAATCCACCCATGCAACTTGTTCCCAAAATCCAAAACCGAATCAACCCCGAACACATCAGGCAAAACAAAAAAATACAAATGCATCGCGTGGTCCCGAAGATGACTCGCATTAATCAGTAAATTCCTCAACCTCTTCGTCTGTTCCGAAACCTCAACCCCAAACCCTTTCTCAATCGCCTCAATCGAACACAAAACGTGCGCCGAACTGCACGTCCCGCAAATCCGCGACATCGTCGCCGGAACCTTGTCGTAACTCAACCCAGCAACAGCGTCGGTAAAAAATCTCTTGTTCTCGTCAATCCTCAACTTGCACTCGACAACTTTCCCATCCCGAGCCTTCACACTCATGTGCGTGTGTCCCTCAATCTTCGAAATATTCTTCAAATCCAAATCAAACTTATGCATTTTCTCCTCCATTAAAAAAAGAGCTGGTCATTCTAACCCACTTAGAACAAGCTTGCAAAAGATAATTACTTAGAGAAAAACAACTATTTCTCTTCTTATCAAAATAAGTATACAATATCACCTCAAACTTATTTCTTTCCTTAAGATATTTAATTATCGGAGCAAAATCTGAATCAGAAGAAATCAAAATTATTTTCTTAACTTCCGGGAAATCTTCTTTCATTAAACACATATCAGCAACTATCCAAGAATCAACACCCTTTTGAAAATATTTAAATTCATCACCTATTTTCAATCGCTGGCATCTTCCCTCTCGAACCGTAATCCACTTCTTATTTTTCAACATCTTTACCAAAAGATCATATTTCTTTTTTAAAAAATCTTCTTTATTATCAGAAATTTTATTTTGATAAGGAGGCGCAGTATAAAAAAATAAATGTTTCAAATTTAAATTTTCATTTTTACAAATATTTCTAAAAGTCTGAAGAAAACAACCCCTCTTCTTAGTTTCTTTTTGAAAATGTTTTTTTACCAATCCAAAAAAACCATCATCAACAAAAACCACAACATCTTCCATTAAAAACACACTCCAAAAAAAATAAAATCATCCGGCAACCCCAAAAGATCACCGGGGGATATACTCACGCTCCGAAAAGCGCTAATACAATTAATATTCATAGATTTAAATATTTTACTATTCTTCAAATCCAAATCAAACTTATGCATTTTCTCCTCCAATTTTTTCCTCTCCCTACCTCCTACCCCCTACCATCTACCCCCTACCCCCTACCCCCTACCCCCCATCAACCTCTCCATCTTCTCGATAAAAATCTTTTCGTCAATCGGGCAACCCGGCACCTCATCATCAACTTTCACGACATCCTTCAACGGCAAAACTTTCTTAATCTGCCCCATCTTCTTCACTAAAACATCCACCCTCTTTTTTTTCTCGCCCTTAAAATTATTCCTAAAATTCGACGGCCATCCATTAATCGCCCCACTCCCAATCGCGACCAACTTCCCCGCGTTCTTTCGAATCAACTTCAACTTCCGGACCTCGCTCTCCGTCGACACCGCACCCTCGACAAACGCAACATCCATCGGCGCAATCTCCCCGTCCTTTTTCAGCGCCCGCAAATACAAAATATCAACCTTGTCCCGCCATTCAAAAAACTTCTCATTCAAAATTTCCAAAAACGAAACCACGCACCCCTCACAACACGTAAACGAAAAAAACCCAACCTTCAGTTTCTTCACCATTCAAACCTAAACAATCCTTATTTTATAAAATATTCTAATTTCCTTTTTTAAATCCACGTTATCCGTGTAATCCATGCCTCATCCATGTTCTTTATAGTTGCAATAAAGTTACATCAACCAAATTACAAACTCCCATCAGATACGCTCAACTTCAACTCCTTCACAAACTCCCTAAAACCATCCTCATCAAACCCATCTTTATACAATTCATTAACCAACCACAACCCACTCTCTCTTATCTTCGTTTTCGGAGAAAAATTTCCAAGCCAATTTTTAGAAGCACGACATTCATCACACAACGAAATCGTAGAAATAATTTTCGACTCAAATTCAAGTCGCTTATCTTTATCACCAACCCCGAAAACAACAAAACTGAAATTTTTTCTAAGACAATCCGTCACAAGTTTCTCGACCGCCTTCCGTTTCTCAAAATCAATTGTCTCAGAAAATTTTTCTTTCGCCTTTCTCGTCGTCAAATCCTTCTCCCAATCTTCCAAAAACAAATCCTTATTTTTACTGAGCAACGCCCGACCAATATTCTTCCTGAAAATACTTCGGTCTTTATTCTCGTTAACAAAATGTTGTCTAATCCTCGACCTCAATTGATTAACTCCCGTATGCGTCCCGACCCTGACAATTCTATTTCCCCCATGCGTCTCCTCTCCATTTTCAAACAAAACATAAATCCCATTCAAAGGAATCTTATTCTCATTAAAAGGGAAACGAAACCTTTTCATCTCATTAAAAATCAAATGCAACTCTTTGCATATTTCACTCATGTCACATTCTCCTTTAAAAATTTTAACTGCCTCCCAATACCCAATCCTTTCAGGGGAATTCTAAAATTTTTCACTCTCTCAATTAAATATTTTCTATAATTCTCTCCCGCCAAAAAAATCACCTCATCCCTATCAACATCAATCTCATTACTTAATTGAACAAAAACATCATCCGCCCATTTCTTTTTCTCGACGCTGTTCATCCCATTTAAAGTTTTATCATATGGTTCAATCTCCTCATCTAAACCAACGAGCCCATACTTCGCAGAAAGAACAAAAATCTTATCAGGTTTCAACAAACAAGCATATCTCAAATTATATCTAAAGAGAGAACTAATATACAAATCTTTAACCTTCGCTTTTTCGTCTAATTTTTTACTCACACAAGAAATCAAAACAACTCTCATGAAAATCAAACCAACCCAAACTTTATAAAATATTCCATCCAAATACAAACATGACACTCGACACAACAACACTAAACCTAATCCAACAAATCCAAAATCCCACAATAACCATCTTCGCAAAAATCATATCCCTAATCTTCGACCCAATAACACTCACCATAATCGCCATCGCAACATCAATCTACCTCGCAGCCAAATCCCAAAAAAAACAAAGCATACTCCTCGCATCAACAATTCTAATCACAGCCGCAATAATCGAAATACTAAAAAACATTCTTCAAGTCGCCCGCCCGCCAAATCCAATAATCACAGCAACCGGCTTCTCATTCCCGAGCGGCCACGTCACAACGTCCGTCGTATTTTTGGGGCTAATCATATACATATTCACAAAAAACAATTCAGCCAAAACAAAAATCGCAACAGTACTAATCATCTTCGCCGTCGTTCTCTCAAGAATTTACCTCAGAGTCCATTGGCTCACAGACATCCTCGCCGGCCTCATCCTCGGCTTAATAATTCTAATCATCGCAATCCAAATTTTCAACAAAATCATTTTCTCAAAATCAAATAAACCTCACAACCTCTCCCAACCTTAACTCCAAAATCAACGCCAACATCCTGCCCCTTCTTCGCGACGCCAATCCCTTTCCCGTCGAGCTCAATACTCTTGACAACAACCCGCTCGGCCCCGACATCGTCGCCAATCAAATAAACTTCATCCCCAACTTTCAATCGCCCCGCACTCATCTTAACCGAACACGCGCCAACCTTCGGCCAAAATTTATACACCTTCCCGACAAACTCTTTCCTCTCGCTCTGCTCCCCGTTCTCACTCCATGAAAAATCGTCCGCCGTCGGCACGCCAAAATAAAACCCCGAACTAAACCCGCGATTATAAACTCTTTTCAACCTCTCGACCGCTTCCTGAATTCTAACATCTGACATCTTGCATCTGGCATCCAACGCTTTCCGATATTCACCGACGACAACACTAACATATTCAGGACTTCTATTCCGCCCCTCAATCTTGAACGCTTTAACCCCCGCCCTCTTCATCTCCTCAATAAATGGCAACGCGCACAAATCCTTCGCCGACATCACTCGCGAATTTTCCAACTTTAATCTCTTCCCGTCATCATCAATCAAGTCCCAACTCCGACGACAAAGCTGCGCGCACTGCCCGCGATTCGCCGACAACCCATAACTAAACTGCGACATGAAACACCGCCCCGAAACCGCGACACACATCGCCCCGTGACAAAAACACTCCACATCAATAATCTTCGCAATCTTCTTAATCTGTTTCAAACTCAACTCCCTCGCCAAAACAACTCTCTTCGCCCCCAGATTTTTATAAAACCTCGCCGCCGACAAATTCGAAACCGACGCCTGAGTAGAAACATGAAAAGGAACTTTATGCTTCCGGCAAAGTTCAATCACGCCAAAATCCCAGCAGATAATCGCATCAATATAATTTTTAACACCCTTAACAATCTTCTCAACTCTCGCCAATTCTCCGTCGTAAACCACAACATTCAAAGTCAAATACATCTTGACGCCCCCGCAAATCTTCCGAATCTTTTTCAAATCCTTCAACTCAAAATTCCTCGCCGCATCCCTCATATTAAAACCCTTAATCCCAAAATAAACCGCATCCGCCCCCGCATCAACAGCCGCCCTCAAACTACGAAAATCCCCAACCGGCGCAAGCAACTCGCACTTCATAAAATCAAAACACAAAAACATCATATAAATCTAACTACCAACCTGTCTTAATTATAAAGTTACAAAAGTTTATAAATATCAAAATCATAAAAAATTATGAAAAAAACAACAAACCAAATCGAAAAAAATGTTTCAGCAAGTTTCGCAAGTGTTAAAAAAGATATACTGATGCTCAACGACGCATTCTCAGACCTCAACGACAAAATCCAGCACCTCTCTTTGAACCACGCAATGCTCCTCGAAGAAATCACGAAACTCAAAAACCAAACCACAAAACCAAACCACAAAACAACCAAGAAAAAGAAACAATAATCTTTTAAACCAATTCCTCAATTAATATCCAGCCTCAATAGTATAGCGGTTAGTACGTGGCCCTGTCGCGGCCAAGACCCGGGTTCAACTCCCGGTTGGGGCGTCCATCCAAAAAATAAAAATTAAAACTTCGTTAGAAGTTATTCTCTCTTTACAAAACAATCCTTGCAAAAAACATCTCTTCCTTCGGTCGGCTTGAACGGCACTTCACATTCTTTCTTGCACTTCGCGCAAATCGCCTTATGCATTTCTCTCGGGCCACCAAAATTACTTCTTCCAAAATTACTTCTTCCTTTGAAATTGCCTCTTCCAAAGCTGTTTCTCTTATTGTCGAATTTTCTTTCCATATTTTTCTCCTTTCATTAAATCATATTAGAGAAAAATAAATCTTCAATAATATTCATTATAAAAGTTTTTATCAGTTTAAAAAACTATGCACCATAAAAAACAAAATCCTAATAAAACTTATAAACATCAGAAATCTAAATGCTGATGGAAGAGGCGGTAGACAACGAAGAAGTAAACGAAGACCAAATCTCCGAAAATTCAAAAATCTGTTTTCTAAGCACCTTCCCACCAAAGGAATGTGGAATAGCAACCTTCACGCAAGATTTGTCGTCGGCAATGAACAAAAAATTCAACCCAAAATTAAAATCACAAATCATCGCCCTGAACGACGACGCCCATTTCTACAACTACAAAAAAAATGTCATAATGGAAATAAACAAAGACGACATAGACGACTACATCGACAAGGCGAAAGAAATCAATCAGTCAAAAGAAATAAAACTAATTTGCATCCAGCACGAATTCGGAATTTTCGGCGGCGAATACGGCAACCATCTCATCCCGTTTCTAGAACTGATAGAAAAACCCGTCGTCGTAACTTTCCACTCAGTCCTCCCAAACCCAGACAAAGCAAGAAAAAGAATTGTGAAATCTCTGTGCAAAAAAAGTTCAGTCGTAATAGTCATGGCAAAAAAAGCCATAGAAATTTTAAAAAACGATTACGAAATCGAAGAAAATAAATTATTCTTCATCCCGCACGGAATCCCGAGCGTCCCCTTCGTCTCACAGGAAGAATCCAAGAAAAAACTAAATCTCGAAAACAAAATCGTCCTCTCGACATTCGGGCTGCTAAGCAAAGGAAAAGGAATAGAATATATGATTCGCGCCCTTCCCGCTCTCGTCAAAAAATACCCAAACATCCTATATCTAATAATAGGAGAAACTCATCCCGTCATAAGAAAAGAAGAAGGCGAAAAATATCGAAAAGAACTCATGCAGGAAATCAAAGACCTCGGCCTAAAAAACAACGTAAAATTCTACAACAAATATTTAACAATACAAGAAATAATAGAATGTCTTTTAGCGACGGATATCTACATCTTCACAAACTTGGACAAAAATCAGATAGTAAGCGGAACCCTCTCTTACGCGATGGGCTGCGGCAGAACAGTCGTATCAACTCCAATTATATACGCAAAAGAACTCCTCTCCGAAAGCAGGGGTTTCATAGTCAAAGAAAAAAATTCGGAATCATTCGCCCAAAAAATAGATTACATACTCTCAAACCCAGAACTAAGAAAAACAACCGAAAGAAGCGCCTACGCATTTTCAAGATCAATGACATGGCCAAACGTCGCAATCAATTATCTCAAAGCATTCAACAAGGCCCTGAAGCTAAAAGACGAAATAATAAACGAATTCCCGGAAATAAAACTAGACCACGTCAAGAACATGACAAACGACTTCGGCATAATACAATTCGCAAACAACACGGCCCCCGACATCAACTCCGGATACACCCTCGACGACAACTCGCGCGCGCTGATAGCAACAACCCTCCACAACAAAATCTTCAACTCGGAAATCTCCTCGACCCTCTCAAACACATATCTCAAATTCATAGAATACTGTCAACAAGAAAACGGCTGGTTCAACAACATAATAAACAACGACAAAATAATAAACGACAAAAGCGAAGACGCCTTCGGAAGAGCAATCTGGGCGCTGGGATACACCATCAATAAATCAGAAAATCCAAACCAAATCCAAAAAGCAGAAACCCTCCTGAAAAAATCCCTGAACTCTTTGGAAAAAATAAAATCCCCGAGAGCCGTCGCCTTCTCGATAATCGGTCTATACCACTACAACAAAAAAATCCCAAAAGATGAAACAATAGCCCAGATAAAAAAACTCGCAGACTACCTGACCAAATGCTACAAAAAAGTATGCGCGGAAGATTGGCACTGGTTCGAAGAAGTCCTGTCATACTCAAACTCAAAACTGCCGGAAGCACTCTACCTCGCATATGAAACGACAAAAAATCAAGAATATCTCGAAATCGCCGAAAAATCCCTAAAATTTTTATCAGAACTAATTTTTATCGACGACAAATTATGCCTAATCGGACAAAACGGCTGGTGCAAAAAAAACGGCAAAAGAGCATTTTTCGACCAACAACCAGTCGACGCATCGTCACTCGTCCACACATTCCTGACAGCCCACTCGATAACAAATAATAAAAAATATTATGACAAAGCAATTTTCTCCTTCAACTGGTTCTTCGGAAAAAATCACCTCAACCAAATTGTCTACGACGAAACAACAGGCGGCTGCTTCGACGGCGTCGGCGAACACGCCCTAAACCTGAACCAAGGCGCCGAATCCACACTCTCCTATTTGACCGCAAGATTATTCATCGAAGAATCCAGAAAATTTTCAAAAATCATTTAAACTCTTTCATCAACTTCTTGAAACTCATCGTCGCTAATCCAATCCTCGAATCCGAACACCCATAATAAATTTTCAACTTATCACCCTCGACAACCGCCCCCTCGGGAAAAACAACATTATTCATGTCCCCGCTCTTCTCCCATTTATATTTCGGCGAAAACAACGGCTCCTCTAATCTCGTAATCTCGGTCTCCGGCTTTTTCAAATCCAGCAACGCAGCCCCCGTATGATAAATTCTATCCGGCAAACCAGTCAAAATATTCTTGCGCAACTCAACCCCGTGATAAATCAAAAGCCAGCCCCTCTTCGTCTTTATCGGAACCGCCCCCGCCCCGATATGCTCGCCCTCCCAATTATACCTTCGATACAACGAAACCTTGTCCTCCGCCTCGCTCAAATTAGAAATATAATCCCTCCAAAAATCATCGTCCTTCAACTTCGAAAAACTCTTGAACTTCACAATCTGAATATCCGGCAAAAATCGATGAAGCATCACGAAATGTCCGTCAATCTTTTCGGGAAACAAAACCGCGTCCTTGTCCCACAACAACACACTGTTCCCGTGAGAATTCTGATACAACTTCCAATTATCCCGATACTTTTTTATCTTCACCAGCTTTCTCGCATCGCTCACAAGAATACCCGGACTAATAATCCCCTTCTTCTTCCACCTCTTCAAATCCTTCGAAACAGCATAAGCAACTCGCGCATCTTTCCCATCAAAAGCCGTATACAATAAATAATAATTACTCCCAACCTTCGTCACCCTCGAATCTTCAATCCCCTTCTTTTCATAATCCCTCGTCGGAAAAAGCACCGGCTCATCAAACCTTTCAACCTCGCCCTTAATAATCCGCGCATAACCCACGCTCGAAATTTTATTCTTCGCAACAGCCCGATAAAACATATGCTCAACACCCTTCTCTCTCAAAACACTCGGATTTAAAATCGCCCGCGCCTCCCAATCATTCCCAGAAGATTCCATAAAAAGCTCCCTCTTTATCTCTAATCCCATCTCATCCCGCCAAAATCAAATTTAAAATCAATAACTCTCGAGCCAAACTTTCTCTCCAACTTTTTCTTATCCCCAAAAAACAAAACACTCCCGCCGCCGCCAGACCCGCAAACTTTCGCCGCCCGCGCTCCATTCATCATCCCATCATTAATCAACTTCCGAATCCTCGACGGAATTGTAATCTCATCCAACATCCCTCTCTGCTCCGTCTCGCGATTCATCAAATTCACAAATTCATCCAAATCCCCCCGCAACAAAGCCGCCCTCATTTCATAAGCAATTTTCTTTATCGCTAATAAATTCCCGACATTCTTACCCCTCTTCAAATTTTCAATCGCCGCGCCGTTACCATCACCAGAATAATGCGGCTTCCCACTATAAACCAAAACAAGATTATCTTCCAACTCCTTAATCACCGACTTCTTCAAATTCAACCTCTCAATCTTCACCCGCCCCTTCTTGTCAAACTCAAAAAAATTAATCCCGCCAAACGCCGCCGCATACTGGTCCTGTTTTCCGTCGGCAAAAAGTTCTCTCGCCTGCGAAACATTCCAAACCCATTCACACAATTTTCTCCTATCTTTCTCGTCGGTAATTAACGCCAGCCAAACCAAAGTCATCGCGCCAGAAGTTCCAAGCCCAGAAGAAGTCGGGATGTCACCGCCATAACTCAATCCAGTTTTTTTATCACTCGAAAAAATCTCGCCGACAACATATTTACTAATCGCGCAATTCAAAACCGCCCCGCCATACTTCGAATAAAACGGCTCGATGTCCGTCGTCCCTCCGCCAAAATCAACCCTCACCGGAGCGCGAACCCTCTTAGTTTTTTTCATTTTTTCTCACCTCCTCCAATAAACCTCCGATAAGCCCTCAATTTCATCCCAAATATAGTCATCTCCTTTTTTAACTCTTTATATTTCTCTTCGCCAACATAACCCAACTCCCATGACGCAAAAATCTGATACTCAACTTCCTTCAAACTCCCAATCGCATTATCCAAATAATGAGCAAAATCTTTATTAGTATCCTTTCCCGAACCCTCAACAATATTGCTCGGAACACTAAAAACCGCTTTCCTAATCTGGAAAACCGCATTATACCTCTCCTTCTCAGGAAACGCATCAATAACTTTATACACATTCTTCATCAACTCATGTGCCCTCTTCCAAACTTCCAAATTTTTATAATTCCACATCATTCCTCCAACGCCCATGAAAATCAAAGATTTTCATATCACCACAAAAAATCTTCGATTTTTTGTACCCCCATTTTTGCAAAGCAAAAATATCCCCAATCGCGAAGCGATTACCCCCTACTTGGCGCTCATTCAAAATAAAGCGAAGCACCAAGCACTCCCGGATGCTTCAACTTAGTCCACACAATCGGCGTCCTCTTCGGCAACTTGTTATATTTCAAAACACTCTTCCGAACCATTCTCAAAAACCCTTCCCCGCATTCGGAAACTCCGCCAGCCAAAACAACAATCTCCGGGTCAAAACAATGAATCAGCGACGCTATCCCCTGCCCATAATACTCCATGAACTCACCCAAAATTCTTTTCGCCCGCACATCCCTCATCTTCATCAGCTCATGAAACAACTTCACCTCGCCAAAAATTTTCCTCGTCACAACCTGCAACCTCTTCGACGCCGCCAAATTCTCAAAATACTTACCATCATCAAGAATAATATAACCAAGCTCCCCGGCATAACCACAACCACGATAAAGTTTCCCGTCGATAATCACACCGCCGCCAATCCCCGTCCCCAGCGTCAACAAAATAAAATTCTTCTTCTTGTGCCCGAGCTCCAACTCCGCAAACGCAACACAATCCGCGTCATTCTTCACAACCGCCGGAACCCCAAACCTATCCTCCAACGCCTTCTTCAAATTATAATTCCTCAACGGCAAGTTCGGCGGATTCCGAATCGTCCCATCTTTCAACGGCCCCGGCGACGCGACAGCAATCCCCCTAACATCATCCGACATAAAACTTTCAATCAACTCAAAAATTCTTTTCTTAATCTCCGACGCTGTCTTCGGCGTTTTCTCCTTCCAATATTTCAAAATCTTCCTGTTCCTGACAATACCAATCCGCAAATTCGTCCCACCCAAATCAATCGCCACAATCCTACTATCTACCATCTACAATCTACCCCCTACTCTCCCATACTTATCCTCCAACCTCACCTCGTCCCTCTCATCAAAAGTCCCAAACGAAATTTCCAAAACCTCAACTCGCCCGCCTTTTGAAAACAACCGATGTAAACTTCCTTTAGGTATCTCGAGAACGTCCCCCTTCTTAAATTTCTGAGTTCTGACTTCTGACTTCTGACCTCTAGCGAAACTCGCCCATCCGTCACTCAAAAAATACCACATTTCCCGACGACGATTATGCTTCTGCAAACTCAGTTCTCCAAAAGCCCTTACCCTCAAAATCTTCACCGTGCACTCCCTATTCTTAACAAACTCCAAAAAATTTCCCCACGGACGCACAATTTTTTTCATCGAAACCTCCAAGTAAACAAACACCTGAAACCTGAAACCTGAAACCTGAAACCTCGAGAATCAAAAATTCTCGCTCCCCACGGCCGCCTCACCACTTTCATAAAAATAATTAGAATCCAATCTTTAAAAACTCTCTCAAACCAAAACTTTTAAATAACCAAACCCCCAAACACAAAAGAGGTGAACATGTTCAGTCTAAAAAATAAAGTCGCAATTGTAACCGGCGCCGCAAGAGGCATCGGACAATCCATCGCCGTCGAGCTGGCAAGAAACGGAGCGGACATCGTCGTCTCTGACATCATCCCGGGAAACGAAACAATCAACGAAATCAAAAAACTAAAACAAAAAGCAATCTATGTAAAAACAGACATCTCCAAAAAAACAGAAGTAGAAAAATTAATTAACAAAACAATAAAAACTTTCAAAAAAATAGACATCTTGGTAAACAACGCAGGAATCTACATCCCGGGAAATACTTCAGATTTGCCAGAAGAAAATTGGGACAAGACAATGAATATAAATCTAAAAGGCCCATTCCTGTGTTCTCAGGCAGCATTAAAATATATGAAAAAAGGTGCCTCGATAATCAACATTTCTTCCGTAGCCGGAATAAAAGGTTCCGCCGGTGGAGCCGCATACTGCGCAAGCAAAGGTGGAATCAGATTATTTACAAAAGCCCTCGCAGCAGAAGTCGGCCCCTCGGGAATAAGAGTCAACTCAATTCACCCAGGATTAATAGACACCCCAATGACGACCGCATTCACAAAAGACAAAAAAGCACTCGAAGGAATGATATCCAAATTCTTAATTAAAAGAGTAGGCAAGCCCGTCGACATCGCAGGCCCCGCAGTTTTCCTTGCATCCGACGCCTCTTCATACATGACCGGAAGCGAAATAGTCGTCGACGGCGGCTGGATCTGCTCATTATAAAATAATTAACTCCCAAAAACATTCAATCTTCAAAAACTCTTCTTAATTAACTTTTTAAAATAATCCTTCTCCAAATAAAACACAACAAAAAGAATTATCAAAACTACAACAACATAAATAAATATCCTATTCTCATTTACTATCCCTTCCTCCTCGCCTTCTTTCTCCAAATCTTCTCCAATCCCCGAAACCACATAAGTACAATTTTGTCTTGTCTCCGGAACTTTATATGTATCAGGACAACTCCCAACATTAACACAATCTCTTGTTTGCTCTCCCGATGAAAAACATTCGCTCCAATCCGTGCAATTCCATTTATATAAACAACCACCACCACCTGCCTGTTGTTCCTCAGTTATTATAACTCCTCCTGTTGCTGGAGAATTTCCCATAACAAAAGCATCGTCGGGATTATCAAAGAAGGTTGTTTCTGCGAAAACTAAAGGAATAAATAAAAATAAAAGAATTATAAGGATTATAAATTTCATTTTCAACTACATCCCGTAATTAAACCATTCTTAATTTGTAATGTGCACCAAGTATCACATCCACCTCCACCATTAACTGAAAGACAAATACTATAACCTCCCAGATTAGTTATTCCCTCCGAACTATCATTAGCATAATAATCTCCTTGAATTTTTCCTCCAGTAGTTATACTTCCTGTTACGTTAATATTTTCTCCAACGGTAAGATTAGCACCCACTTGAACCTCTCCTTTGCTAATAGTACTAAGTTTTATTGGTCTTCCATTATGCATATCTATAAAGAAAGAACCTCCCGAATCAGATCTTCCCGCAGATATTTGGGGATTATGGGCATTAGTCATAAAATGAATTTCCCCTGATGTTCCCGATTGAGATAAATCCCATTCAGTTCCAGTATAGTTTATAGTAAAATTCTTTGTTCCACTAGTACTTTTGGCTATTAATCCTACGCCGGTAATTAACCCTGTTCCAGTAATTGTATTGAAAGTAACATTTGAAGTTGTATTACAAACTTGGTTAAATGGATTTCCCCCTCCTGAAATTCCCGTCAACAAACTCCCATCCCCGATAAAATAATTCGCAGTTATATTTTCCTGCGAGAATATACTTCCAATCGCCTCAATATCATCCTCAACCAACAAATCCGCCCCCGTCGCATCGCTGTCGCAATCAACATAATTATTTCCTTCACATAAAGTAAAATTTTCATTTACTGGCTTGTTTGTTGTGTTCCCCACTACCTGAAAACTTCTTGAAACAGTAGTTGCTCTGTATGGTAAATACGACCCACTAATACACATTTGCATTGTCTCTGTATTTTCATCCCAAAAGCATTCCTGCATCCCATAATCATTTGTTTCTTGTATAATATCATGGATTAATGAATCTGCAAAAACAGATGGAAGTGTGGATGAAAGTTCTCTTGGAGCATTATATAATGCTGATGTAACAATTCCATCAGATTTAAGAAAATTAATTTCATCCTGTAACTTCAGCGGGCTTAAACCCTGCAATACACCATGCAACACTAAATTTCCTGTTGAAACTTCATCAACATCCTTCCTTAAAAAATTCCAAACCGCCACCCTTCTCCTCGGAGTTTGGTCCACCCCATCGATATTTATATTCAAATAATAATCCTTCGAAACATTACTACAAGCAGAACTCACACCGCTCTGCTCAGTTCTCCACTCTCCAAAATTTCCCGTCGTCAAACTCGTCGTATTAGAATAACAAACACTCCCTCCCGTCAAAGCATCATAAACACTAAAATTAAATTCATAAGTCCCCACATTAAAAGTCGTCCCAGTATAATACTGCCCCTGCCAAACCAAAACATCCGACGCTGAAACAATATTTATAGTTAATGCCAAAATAAACACGCCCATTAAAATAAAAAAGTTCTTGCTCATTTTCCACCCCAAAAATAAATTTTAGCCATACCTGTCTGCCTCGTTTTAACTTTTTTTGCGCCTTCCAAAAATGCAAAATGATTGGATACCGTTTGCCTTGAAACACTAATTTTTTTGGACAATTCAGAAACAGTAAATCCCTCCGGATTTTCTTTTAATTCTTTTATAATTTTTTCTTGATTATAATTAGCATCTTCTCTTTTTTTCTTCATCTTATCGTAAAGCAATATTGTAAAGCAATCAAGATGACGAACTTAATAAATAAACCTCAAAATATTAGTAATGTTAGTAATGTTAGTAATGTTAGTATATAGAATTATTCTTCATCCCTGTGCTCAGACTTAATAAAAAAATTATTAATTTCATTTAATCTATCAAGAACTTTTTTTAATTGTGGATTCTTATCTATCATGTCTCTACTTAAAGCGGTTTCATCCATTACTGCAAGATAAATTCTTGCTAAATAATTTACTTCACGATCATAAGAAATTCCCCTGCCCCTCTTGCTTCTTATTAAATTAATTATATCAAAAGAACCATTTTTCATAGCCAAAGCAACTTTCTTTCTCGCTACTTCATCAAGAAGCAAGATAGTATCCCCTTTTAAAGACACACTCACTTTCTCTTCTGTTTTATTCTCTTCTGTTTCCCCCGACTCACCCATTTTACAAAATCAATACCTTATCGGCCTTGTAAAATTTAATTAACTTAAACTAAGTAGTAATTCCAAATTTATAAATTTTTCGATTTTAATTCTCTTTATACTTCATCTATCCCAACCCAAAAAAAATTCGTGTCAATCCGTGTTTATTCGTGAGCAATTATTTCGTGAGCCCACCACGATAATTTTTCTTCCGAACATTATCATAAACCTTTCGTTTAATCTCCGGTTTCTCACCAAAGTTCAACAATAATCCTATTTCCTTGTCTGTCGAACTCAAATAATTCAACAACTGATTCTCATCTGCCTGAGACACCTCACGCACCGCTTTCAACTCAACCACCAAATTCCCTTCAACGACAAAATCCGCAACAAAACTCCCGACGACAACCCCGTCATAATAAACCTTAATCGGAAACTGATTAACAAATTCAATCCCCTCCTTCACAAACTCGTGCATCATCGCCCTCTCATAAACACTCTCCAAAAATCCATAACCCAATCCATTATAAACCCGATAAAAAATCTCAATAACTTTCCCGCTAATCCCCTCAAACTCCATCAGCCCAACAAATACTCCTTATATAAAAAACCTTCCATATAATTTACCCCAATAAAAAATTCGTGTCAATCCGTGTTATTCGTGAGCAATTATTTCGTGAGCATCCTCCGCAAAACTCGCCCCGGCTCGCGAGCCCTCACGATACCAGAAGAAACAGCGACGCCAACCGCCCCCAACTCCAAAGCCCGAACAACATCCCTCCTCGAACAAATCCCGGCTCCAACCAAAAAATCACATTTCAGATTCCTCGACAAATCCAAAATAAATTCAGGACGGGAAGAAACTGAAACCTTTCCACCAACCAACTCCGGCGGCTCAACAACCAAATAATCCGGCTTCAACTTCCGGACTCGTCGGGCCTCTCTCAACCCCGACGCAAAAATCAAAACACCCAGCCCAACCTCGCGACATCTCCGAACCGTCCTCTTCAAAATTCTCCATTTCAATTTATGCTCCGAATGATTCAAAAAAACTCCAACCGCCCCATCCGCTTTCACCGCCTCGGGCAAAATAAACCCGGTCCCGCGCCCCGGCTTCTGCCAATCAACATGCTGGCAAAAAACTTTCAAATTCGTCCTCGACGAAACCGCCAAAACATCACACGCTTGCACCCCGACAATAATTTCCTCATCAACTTTCTCAATTGCCCGCGCCAACTTCAAAACCCCAGCCCCCTGCTTATACGTCTTAAAATTCACAACAACAATCGGCTTCATATTACACCTTTTCTTTTCAAATCATTTACTAATCCACCAAACTGCCTTCGAAAAAATTTAAATTCCATTCCCAACTTAACCTGACTAATAGCAATAATAAAAAACAAACCAACAAGCGCCATCAACAACCCCAACACTAAATCTTCAACTCCCCACGAACCACCCAACAACCTTCTAATCAACTGATAAGCAATAAACAATCCAAACACAATTACAAATATCATAGCCACAATATACACCACATCTAAAATCCTCTTCCTCACTTCACGCCTGTTATCAACCATATTCCTATCAACACTATCAACAACAACATAACCCCCATCATCATCCAAAACAAAATCTCTTCCAACTTCATTCTAAATCTACCTGCTTACCTAATTTTTTAAAATTCTTCATAGCCAATTCTCTTTCATTTTCATTTTTTATTGTCTCATAATTTAATACAACGTCCATTAATTTTTTTGAAACTTTATCGGCATCCCTTTTGCATTTACTAATTTCTTTTTTTGACATTATTTTAGCCAATGGACACTCAATCAAAGTATATCCCTCTTTACCTTTAAAATTAGGAAATATTGGATAAGAAACACAAACAATAGGTTTAACCTCTTGAATCTCGCACGAATTATTCTCCTTTAGATATGGGCATCTTCCATTTTTACATTTTGTTTCATAAAATCCTGTCTCAACCTCAACAAAATAATCCTCGTATCCTGCCTTTAAAACCCTATTTTTTTCCTCTTCTGTATAGGTTGAACCACCAACTCTACAACAAAGTGCTCCGCATTTTTTACAAATCTCCAAAAATTTATTTGCTTTCATCCCCAAATTATCTTCCTCAATTTACCAGCAACATCAACCGGCTTCTCCGCCTGCCAAACATTTCGTCCAACCGCGACCCCGACACAACCAACACTCATCGCATCTCGAACCTCAGCCAACAACTCCCCCTCGCTTTTCTTCTTTCCACCAGCGACGACAATCTTGCACTTCCCCGCCGACTCAACCGCCCACGCCAAATCTTCCTTGTCCCCGTTCGACTGCAACTTAACAATATCCGCACCAATCTCCAAACCAACCCGCGCCGCATATGCCATCAACTCCCTATTTTTATCTCTGACTTCTGACTTCTGACTTCTGACTTCTCGTGGAAAATTTCTTAGAAATTTTCCACGCGGATAAATCCAAACAACAACCGGCAGTCCTCTCTCATGCGCCTCAACCTGAATCCTCTCGAACTCCGCCATCATCTCACTCTCAAACTCGCTCCCAATATAAATCGTATAACCAACCGCAACCGCACCCAACTTCACCGCCTCACCGACGGAACACAACTGCCTCGACACCGGCTCGCCCCGAACTAAACTCGTCTTCCCATTCAACTTCACAATCAATGGCACCCCCGATTTCCTAATTTCAGAATTATACTTCTCCGCAATACCCTTCTGAAAAATCAACGCCGTAAATTTCCCCCGTCGAGCAATATCAATAATATAAACCGGGTCAACATTCCTGTCATTAAAATCCGTCGGCCCATGCTCCATCCCCTGGTCATAAGCCAAAAACATTCCCCGCCCCTTCCGCAAAATCTTATTCAATTTAACTTTCATTTTTTAATATACTCTCTCCAGTCCCCTATATTTAATTGATCCCAAACATATTGAGAAACATCTAAATGAATATAATTCTCTGCTTTTTCTTCACCCATCTTCACTTGTGTTTCTAAATCAATCAAATTATGAGCAAGCTCATGAATTAAAGTAAACAACATCACTTTCTCCTGCCTTAAAAGAATTGTAATTGGATCACCATATCCTTTCCAGTTAATTTTTTTCTCTCCTGAAAACAAATAACATTTCTCCAAATTAATATCAACAATATAAATTGGAACAAATTCATATTGCCACTTTCTTGAACCAACTTTTTTCTCTAATAATTCAACAATTTTCTTTATATTCTGATTATATAATTTTACGAACTTCTCGGACTTCTTTTCTAATTTTTTATATTCATTTAAATCAAACGCTCTATCGACATTCCCATGGCTGAGAATAACTTCATGAATTATACTATATCTCAATTCTGTTTTCATCTCAACCCAACCCAAAACACATTTATTAATTTCCCCAAACCAAAAATCCGTGTCCATCCGTGAAATCCGTGAGCCATTATTCCTCACCTAAATATTTCTTTAATTCATTATCATAAACCTTCCTCTTAAACTCCGCCTCTTCTCCAAAATTCAACAACAACCCAACTTCCTTATCTGTAGCAGTCAAATAATTCAACAACTGTGACTCTTCGACCTTACTAAATTTTTTAATCGCCTTCACCTCAACTACAACCTTATTCTCAACAATAAAATCAGCAACATAATCTCCTACAATTTTTCCCTTATAAAAAACTTTAATCGAATACTGATTAACATATCTCAACCCAATTTTATCAAACTCAATTTTCAAAGCATTTTCATAAACCTTCTCCAAAAATCCATACCCAAGAACATTGTAAACTTCATAAAAAACTTTTATAATTTTCTCCGTAATATATTCATGTTTCATCTTAATTTTAATCCGTGCCAATCCGTGAGCAATTTTAATTCAATCATCTCAACTTCCTCTTCAAAAGATTATTCTTCGCCCCAAAAAACCCAATCACGGCCTCACTCTCCTCAAGCCCCAACTCCAAACATTTCTCAATCGACATCCCGACAATCTGCCCCGCAACAAACCCCGACGCAAACGCATCGCCCGCCCCGGTCCTCTCGACAACTTTAATTTTATGCGGCTTCAAAAAATACTTTTTCCCGTCGACATAACAAGTTATAATCTTATCCTTATCTGTCACAACAACAACCCCCGTACAAATCTCCAGCAAACTTTTCCCATACTTCTTCCCGACCAAATCAAACTCTTCCCGATTCAAAACAACAACATCACTCATCACCAACAACTTCCGAATATCAACCGCCCGAATCAAATATTCACTCGGATTAAACGCCAACTTCACTCCGGACCTTTTCATCCGCTCAGCCAATTTAATCTGCGTCCGCAAACTCTCGCCCAACACCGACGAAAAATACAACCACTTAGTCCTAAACTTCACGATATCAAAAAACCTCACATCATTTCCCGGACCCTTGAAAGTCAATATCGTTCTGTCCCCGCCTCGACTATCCAAAATCACAGAATAACCAGTTTTACCACCGACAACTTTCCCCAAAAATTTCACACGCTCTTTTTTCAAACAATCTAAAACATCCTCGCCATTATTATCATCGCCAACTTTACAAATACAACCCGTCTTCAAACCAAGCCGCGCAAACGCAACCGCAGAATTCGTCGCACCGCCACCGACGTCAAACTTCAAGTCATCAATCAAAATTTTAGAACCAAGCTTGTATTCAAACTTCTTACCCCTCTGCTCCGTCGACACAAATGCGTCCACAACCGCCGAGCCAAAAGTCACAACATCAAACCTCATCAATAAAGAAAGGTTTATCTAATTAAAAATCTTTTCATTGCAATGAAAGAGGAAAAGAAAAAAATTCTAATCATCGTGGCGCATCCCGACGACGAAACAATCTGGATGGGCGGAACTCTCCTGATGAACAAAAACAAATGGAACACGACAATAATCAGTTTGTGCCGACGAGACGACAAGGACCGCGCGCCAAAATTCAAGAAAGTCTGCAAGATACTGAACGCAAAAAGTTTCATCTCGGACCTCGAAGACGAAAAATTAAACGAGCTCCCGCTCAGCGAAATTGCAGACAGAATCAAACAACTCTCGTTGCGCAAGAACTACGACTACATCTTCACTCACGGCGAAAACGGCGAATACGGACACATCCGGCACAAGGAAGTCCACAACAGCGTCGACAAAATGATAAAAAACAAACAGCTCTCATGCAACAAACTTTTCTTCTTCTCTTACATCAAAGACGGCGCATCTTGTCGCGCAAACAAAAACTCAGATAAGTTTATAAAATTGAGCGATGTTCACCTAACGGAAAAAAAATATTTAATCCATGACGTTTATGGATTCGATAAAGGAAGTTTCGAAGAAACATCTTCAAGAAATCTCGAAACCTTCAAACAAAAAAGATGAAATGTTTAATACTATACGCACACCCCACCGAACCCGACGGACAAAGTCTTCAAGGAGACCTGCTTCGTAGAGGAATCCTAAACTACAATCACGAAGTCATCCCCTGCCACTTCAAAGACAGCCTACAAAAACAATTTTATTTGAAACACACCAAGCCCGACGTTTCATTCGGCATAGGATTTTGGGGCAACGTTCCGGAAATCATACAATCTCCCCTGAAATATGGAATCCGCCCCGTCCCCTGGTTCAACTCCGATGGATGGGTCGCCAACTATCAAGAAGAATTCGACAAGCTCGACCTGATGTTCACGACAAGCCAATGGGTCAAAGACATTTACAAAAGAGACAGCGTCGACGTAAGCAAAATAATCCCAATGCACATTGGAATAGACACCGACCTATTCAAGCCAACAGACAACCCAGAAAGAAAATCAGCCCTAAGAAAAATGTTCGGAATAAAAGATAATGAAAAAATGATTTTAACAATAGGAGGAGATGTCACCTCAAAAGGAGCCCAAGAAATGTTCAGAGCATTGGCAGAAATTGACAAAGAATTCAAAAATTGGAAATATGTTTGCAAATCATGGCCAAGCGAATGTGCATCAGAATGGAGAGAGAAAGAAGAGGAGTTAGTTAACGAATTAGGAATACAAGATAAAGTAATATTTATAGATGACTACTTCACGCAAGAATTCATGGCAGAAGTTCTGAACACCTGCGACATCTACGCCGCCCCGTCGAGAATTGAAGGATTTGGAATGATACAAGTTGAAGCGATGGCGTGTGGCAAACCAGTCATCTCGATAAACGCAGGCGGCCCGGCCGAAACAATCATCCATAACAAAACCGGATTCCTCGCAAAAGTCGCCGAAGAAATCAAACTAAACGAAGAATGGGCTTACCCCTCGATGGGCTTTCACACAAAACAAATCGTCAAGTTCGACTCCCCAAAAACTTTCGCTTACCGCGCCGACATCGAAGACCTCCGAAAATTCACGCTAAAACTTTTAACCGACGACAAACTATGTAAAAAAATGGGAGAAGCAGGCAGAGAGCACGTCATAAAAAATCTCGACTACCGCGACATCTCAAAAAAAATGATTGACATCACGAAAGAAAAATTAGACTTAAAATAATTTAATAAAAATATTTTCTCAAATCAGAAAAAACTTTCTTCGCTCGTTTTTATTTTCAACATACCTTTATAAAAATCCGTGTCCATCTGTGAAATTTGTAAGCAATTATTCCCCTTCAAAATATCAGCACCCGTCTTCTCTTCAAACTTTCATGCGCCAAAATATACATCCCCGCACTCCACGCCTGATAAACCCCGTGCGTCTTTTTCGTCTTCGGCTCAATCCACTCCGGAAAAACATTTCCCCTCAGACACGACGACGCCAACTTCCTCAACTCAACTTCCGCCTCTCCAAACTTCCTCAACTTCACCAACGCCAAAACATAAAACCCGCCGATAAACGGCCAAATCCCACCATTCAAATAATGCCCCGCCTTCCCCGCCGCACAATCCATATAATAATCCTGCCAATACTTGCTCCCCCTTTTTATCGTCGGAAAAATCGCCTTAACCGGATACGGCTCCGCAATCCTGTTCTCCTCGATATAACTAACAATCTTCCTCGCCATCTTCCTATCCGCCAACCCGAAAACAATCGCCAGCAAATTTCCCAGCGAATCAAACCACTCCCCAATCTCCCGATACTTGTTGTGATTCTTCCACCGATACGCCCAATAAAAATTCCCGTTCCACAAATTCACATCATCCTCCTTGTTAACTAACTTCCTCAACCTCCTCGCAATCCTCCTCCTCCCAACCAACCTCAAAACTTTGTAATACAACGCCTGCGTATTTATCGTCCTCCCATACTTGTGCGGAAACGCGTCCTGCCAATCCGTCGTCGGCAACTGCTCCAACATCAAATCCTCGCCCATATCCTGAAACGTCAACCAAAAAATCGCCTTCTCAATTTCCTTCTTCCACTTCCCAAACAACGAACTATCCCTATATCTCCGTCGATAAACATAATGCCCAATCACAAACCACAAGCTCGAATCAATCGAAAGATAATCAACCTGCGGCTTCCGTCTCTCAAATTTCAAAACCGCATTCGGAATCTGCCCCCGCTCGCTCTGATATTTACCAAGCGTTTCCAAACTCCTCTTAAATGTCTCTCTAATCAACTCCCCATCCTCGCCGCCAACCAAACTCGCCCCGAGCATCGCAATAAAACTATCCCGGCTCCAAACCCCCTTATACCCCTTCTTTCCCCCCGACGCAAACAACCCATACTTCGTAGAACAAATTTTCAAAACCTCGACCGCTTTTCTATAAGCAACATCTAAATCATTTTCACCAACCATCTTTCCAAAACAAATACTAACGAGATTTTAAACCTATCCCACAAAATTAAAATGCTCATCCCCTGCAAAGCAGGGACGAGCGTATATAATTATACTAAAAATTTAAACCTTAAATACTTTTCGGAACTACTTCTTCATCATCTCCAGCCAAAAAATCCAGCAACCAAACCAACAGCTAAAAACTATCCGTCACCACAACCAAATCTTTATGCCCCCTCAAAAAACTAACCGGGCAATCCTTACTAATTTTCCCCTTAACCAACCTCTCAACCGCTTTCATCTTCTCCCGTCCCGACGCCAAAAGAATTATTTTCTTCGCCGACAAAATCGTCCCAACTCCCATCGTCAACGCCTGCTTCGGCGCCCTCCAAAAAATCCCGGAATTCTGTCGTCGCGTCTCATCGCTCAACTCAACCAACCTCGTCCTCGAACTAAAACTCGAACCCGGCTCATTAAACCCAATATGCCCGTTCACCCCAACTCCCAAAATCTGCACATCAATCGGACTCTTTCTAATCAACCCCTCATAACGCGCGCACTCCGCCCGCCAATCCCTCACCTCGCCGTCCAAAAAATTCATATTACCTTCCTTGATATTAACCAACCCAAACAAATTCCTAAACATATAACTAAAAAAACTTCTTCGACTATTTTTCGCAACCGGATAATATTCATCAAGATTAAAACTTCGCACCCCCGAAAAATCAACCTCTCTCTTTCTATACGCCCTCACCAAATTTTTATACAACCCCAATGGCGTCCGCCCCGTCGCAAAACCAACCACAATATTTTTCTTCTTCCGAATCTCGCCAATCAAAATCTCCGACGCTGTCCGCGACATTTCCTCATAATTCTTAACCCTAATCACCTTCATAACAACCAAACTAAAACCAATTATTTAAAACCATCGCCCAAAAACCAACGCGCCCCGCGCGGGGCGGCGAAGCCGCCAAGATACGAGAGCGAAGCTCTCCAATTTCCCCTCCCCTCTCCAATTTCCCCTCCCCGCTCTAATTTTCCCTCCCCTCTCCAATTTTCCCTCCCCGCTCTAATTTTCCCTCCCTACTCCAATTTCCCAAACTAAAAGCGAAGCGAACTAAAATTTTATTTCAAGGCTAAAATTCCAGGAAGTTTTTCTCCAGCAATATAACTCAGCAACGCCCCGCCCGACAAACTGACATGCCCAAATCCTTTAAGCCGATATTTTTTTATCGTATCATTCAAATGCCCACCGCCAATCAAACTAAAATCAACCTTCGAAACCGCCCGCAACAACGCAACCGTCCCTTTCGCAAATTTATCGTCGGCAGAATCCCCGGCCGGTCCCTTCATAAAAACAGCCTTCGCCTTTTTAATTTCACCAACATATTTCTCCCGCGTCTTTTTTCCAATATCAAAAATCTCATACTCGCTCGGAAAATCTTCAACCGCCAACTCAACCCGTCGCCCACCAACCTTCACCGCAAAATCAATCGGCATCTCAACATTTTTCAATCGCCCCTTCAACTCTTTCAAAATCCCATCGTAACCGTCGACGACACTTTTCAAATATTTATTCTGTGCCCCAAGATTTTTTCCCGACGCAATCAAGCACATTTGCCCAAACAAACCACACGCCAATATTTTATTTCTGACTTCTGACTTCTGACTTCTGACTTCTGCAGACAACAATTTCATGTTGTCTGCTGGCTTCGCCCCGCCCAAAACATACAAACAATTCTTCAACTTAATCTTCTTCAAAGCATCAACCTCTCGCTCAAGAAGTCGTCCAGTAAAACTCTTAAGATACCGAGGAAACAAAACCACCGACGCCTGCGCCCGATGACAAACCGAAAACGCATCACTAACAAAATAATCACAAACCCCAACCAACTTATACAACTCATTCCGTTTCCCCTTCTCTGGCTTATCTTCATCCGCGACAAACCTCACATTCTCCAACAAAATCACTTCGCCACCCTTCAACTTCCCAATCTCACTCAAAGCCAATGCCCCGCAAACATCCTCGACAAACCTCACCTTCACATACTTATTCAACAACCGACAATGCTGTTTTAAAGAAACAAAATCACCCTTCCCCTTCCGACCTTGATGCGCAACGACGACAACCCTCGCCCCCTTCCGCTTCAATTCTTTAATCGTCTCCGCCGACGCCCGAACCCGCTCACTCTCAATAACCTTTGCGACCTGCGACCTGCGACCTGCGACCTGCGAAACTCGAACATCACAATTCAAATCACTCCGAACCAAAACCGCCTTCCCCTTAAAATCAAAATCATTCAAAATTTTCATAACTACCTCAACAAATCAACGCAACCAACCTATATAAAATTTCCCAACAAATCCTATTCATCCTATTCATCCTGCTAACAAACAACTCACTTCCTCATCACCCAATCCATCGCCGCCAACGCCGCCTTACAACCCTCGCCCGCCGCCGCAATAATCTGCTTAGCCGGAATATCCGTGCAGTCCCCAGCCGCAAAAATCCCAGGCACCGACGTCAAATTCTCATTATGCGTCCGCGTCCCACGAAACAACATAATCTCCCCCCACTTATTCTTCTTAACATCAACAAACCCCACATCCGTCACCAACCCAATCTCAACAAAAACCCCATCAACCTTCAAAACTTTTTCAGTAGCCCCCGCCCTCGGCGAAGCCGAACCCCCTTGCGAAGCAAAGCCCCTCGACTTAGTAAGTCGTATCCCCTCGACGACACTATTGCCAACTATCTCCGTCGTCGTAGCCCCAGTTATCACTTCAATCCCCTCATCCGCCAAAACCCTATCCTGTAAATATTTCTCACCGCCCAACTTCGCCATCGCCTCCAATAAATAAACCTTCTTTGCATACTTCGCCAAAAACAAAACCGCCTCCATCCCAGAATTCCCGCCACCGACAACAGCAACAACTTTCCCCTTATACAACGGCGCATCACAAGTCGCACAATAATTCAAACCCTTCCCTAAAAATTTCTCCTCGCCCGGCACCCCCAGCTTCCTCGGCTTCTTCCCCGTCGCAACAATCACCGCCCGCGCCTCATACTTCCCCCGATTCGTCTCAACAACAAACCCAACACCCCCCTTCTTAATCCTCAAAACTTCCTCTGACTTTATCTTAATTTTATATTTATCTAAATTTTTCCTAAAATGATTCGTCAACTCAATCCCCGTCAGCGTCCTATCAATCCCCGGATAATTCTCAACCTCCGAACTCCAACTCATCTGCCCCCCGACATCCATACTAATAACCAAAAAATTAATCTTCCGCCTCGCCGCATAAATCGCCGCAGTCATCCCCGCCGGCCCCGCACCAACAATCACCAAATCATACATCTTACAATTTCCTCAACAAATCAATTACCCTACAAGAATATCCCCACTCGTTATCATACCACGACAAAACCTTAACCAAATTCCCATTCACCTTCGTCAACTTCGAATCAAAAATTGACGACGCCGAATTCCCAATAACATCCGTCGAAACCAAATCGTCCTCGCTATATTCCAAAATCCCTTTCATCTTCCCCGCCGCTTTTTTCATAACTCGGTTAACTTCCTCGACGCTAACCGACTTCCCAACCTCACAAACAAAATCACAAATACTCCCGCACGCAACCGGCGCACGAATCGCCATCCCGTCAATCTTCCCCTTCAACTTCGGAATAACATCAGCCGTCGCCTTTGCCGCACCCGAAGTCGTCGGAACCAAATTCACACCAGCCGCACGACCTCGCCTAAAATCCCCGTGCGGACTATCAATAATTTTCTGGTCCCCGGTATACGCGTGCACCGTCGTCAAAAATCCGCTCTTCACCCCAAACTCATCATCCAAAATCTTAACAATCGGCGCAAGACAATTCGTCGTGCACGAAGCCATCGAAATAATTTTATGTTCCCGCTTCAAACCTTTCTCATTAACGCCAAGCACAACATTATAATCAACATTCTTCCCCGACGCTGAAATCAAAACCTTCTTCGCTCCCGCAGCCAAATGTTTCGAAGCACTCTTCCCATCCGTAAAAAATCCCGTCGACTCGACGACAATATCAACTCCCAACTTCTTCCACGGCAAATTCTCCGGCTCTTTCTCACAACAAATAATTATCTTTTTCCCATCAACTTTAATAAAGCCATCTCCCGCCTCAACCGATTTCCCATAATTCCCATAAACAGAATCGAACTTCAACAAATAAGCCAACGTTTTCGCATTCGCCAAATCATTTACAGCGACGACATTCACGCCTTTCTCAATCGCCCGCCTAAAAACAGCACGTCCAATCCGCCCAAAACCATTTATCGCAACTCTCATCCTCTCAAAAAATAAACAAAAACAATTATATAAAACTATCTCAAAGGAAGTTGAAGCCTCAAGAAACCCTGGTTTCTTAGGCAATTAATAAACCTTTCCAACAATCTTTTAAATCCCAAATCTATAAAATTACAGCGAAATTGGTTTAGTGGTAGAACGTAACGTTGCCAACGTTGAGACCCGAGTTCGATTCTCGGATTTCGCATATATTTAGAATCGAACAGTTCGATTTGAGCAAAACGCTTTGAGCGACAAATAAAACAATAAACAAATAAATTTGTCGCGAAATGCATTTTGCGAACAGGATTTCGCATCCGCCCACCGCCTACCTCCTACTTCCTACCACCTATTTACTCATACCCTTCCATCCCGCCCATCTTCATCGAACCGCCAGAACTCTTCCGCGCCGCAATCACATCATCAATCCTCAAAATCATAATCGCAACCTCCGTCGCTGACGCAATCGCCTGCGTCTTAACTTTCAATGGCTCGACAATCCCATTATCCATATTATCCTCAATGCCACCGCTAAACAAATTCAAACCATAATCCCGATTCCCCGCGTCATGCATCGCCCTCAACTCCGTCAAAACATCAATCGGGTCCATACCCGCATTCTCCGCCAGCGTCGTCGGCACAAACTCCAAAGCCCCAGCAAACTCATCAACCGCCAACCTCTCACGCCCCTTCAACCCCGACGCAAATTCCCTCAACCTCTTCGCCAACTCAATCTCAACCGCGCCCCCGCCCGCGACAACTTTCGAATCTTTCACGACCGCCGCGACATCACCAAGCGCATCCTTCACCGCCCGCTCAACCTCGTCAACAATATGCTCGCTGCCGCCCCTAATCAAAATCGTCAATGCCCTCGGATTCTTGCACCCCATGATATAAGTCATCCCCTCATCCCCACTCCGCCTCTCCTCAACATATTCAGCAAATCCCAAATCCTCGACCCTCAACTCGCCCAACTTCGAAACAATCCGCCCGCCCGTCGCCTTCGCCAAACTCTGCATGTCCGACTTCGCAACCCGCCTCGCGACATAAATCCCCGCCTTCGCCAGATAATACTGCACCAACTCATCAACGCCCTTCTGCACAAAAACCACATTCGCCCCCGACGATTTAATCATCTCGACCTTCTCCCTCAAAATAAAATCCTCCTGATTCAAAAAACTCTGCAACTGCTCCGGCGACGACACAGAAATCTTCGCCTCCATCTCCGGCCCCTTGACCTCCAGCGCGTCCTCGACCAACACAATCTTCGCCCCATCAACCCTCGACGGCATGTCCATTGAAATCCTTTCCTTGTCTAAAACAATTCCCCGAATTAATTCCGAATTTTCAATCGCCCCACCCTTCCTCTTCTCAATCCTGACATTCCCCAAATCAACTTTCTTCCCCTCTGAAATAATATCAACAGCATCAACAACAATCTCCGCAAACTTCTCTCTCAAATACTCAACGCCCTTCCCCGTCATCGCCGTCTGCGCAACCTTCACCAAATCTTCCTTCGAGGCAATCTCAAAAGCCAAATCCCTCAAAATCTCCTGTGCCTTCTCCTCCGCCCATCGATAACCCCGCGTAATAACCGTCGGATGAATCTTCATGTCCAAAAGTTTCTCGGCATTCTCCAAAAATTTCCCAGCCAACATCACCGCCGTCGTAGTCCCGTCCCCAACCTCATCGTCCTGCGTCTTCGCAATCTCGACAACCATCTTCGCCGCCGGATGTTCAATATCCATCTCGTTCAAAATCGTCACCCCGTCGTTCGTCACAATAATATTCCCAGCCCGGTCCACCAACATCTTATCCATTCCCTTCGGACCCAAAGTAGTTTTAACCGTCTCTGCCACAACTCTCGCCGCCAAAATATTATTCCTCTGCGCGTCCCGCCCCAAAATCCTCTGCGCGTCCTCCGCTCCAACATTTTCAACCATAAATAAAAAGATAATACCGCATTTATAAGAATTATTGTGATAAATTAAATATCAAGAAATTGCAACTATTTCTTATTTTCCCATAATCCCGCATTTTTCAAAGCTTCAAACTCCCTTTGTCTAGCTTCAGAATTATCAATAACCCATCCATAATTATAACCACTTACATCATTATCTGATTTAAATCTCAAATAAAGACCCTCCGGAACTCCAAGCCCAATATCAAGCCCAGTTATCACATCAGAAAAAAATAATTCATTATAGATTTTATACAACACTGCGAATTTGCCACCTCTTTCACTTTGAGAAATAGTATCAAAACTAAAAGGCAACCTCTCTTGATTGTAATCTACTTCACGATATTTCGGACGACCCCAAACCAACTCCTTTCTGCCATCGTCAATATTAATTACATCTCCAGAATGAATTTTCTCAGACGGAGAAATTCTAATTAACTCCAATCCACCCGCTTGGATTATTCTAACACTTTTCTCATCCATGCTAAAAACCCACCAACCCGATTTATAAAAATTATTATACTCCAGTGTCATCTTAAAATACTAACCAACATATAAATACCTCCTATCCCTAATATAATTATGGACACCGGAATCAAAGTCGGCGACCTCATGACACGAAACTTCATCTACGTCGCGCCCGACACAAACCTCAGAGAATGCGCCAAAACAATGGTCAAAAAAAGAGTCGGAAGCCTGATAATCAAAGACGGCGACAAACTCAAGGGAATCCTCACCGAAAAAGACATCCTCTGGGCAATCGTAAAAAAATCAAAATACGATTTAAAAAACATCCCGGCAAAAGCCCTCATGAAACGAAAAGTCATCACAATCAAACCTTCCGCCGACATCACCGACGCCCTAAAAAAATTCAAAAAGAAAAAAATCCGACGGCTTCCCGTCGTAGAGCGCGGCAAAATAATCGGCTTCCTCACAACCAAAGACATCCTAAAAATAGACCCCGGACTTTTTCAACTAATAGCCGAAACAATAAAAATCAAGGAAGAAACAGAAAAACTAAACCGAAGCAGCATCGTCGCCCCGCGAAAACAAGGCATCTGCGAAGAGTGCGGCGAATACGAAATTCTCTACCAAGACGAAGCCCAATGGCTCTGCGACGACTGCTACAACAAAAGATAATCACATACACATCGATTGTGACAACAATCGAAAACTCTCCGCCCCCCGTCCTCTGTCCTCGAAATGTTTATATATTAAAACAATCTAAACATTTCGTATGGCGCAAAAAAAAGAAGTCTACAAAGAAAAACTCAAACAAACCGGACACTGGAAATACAAAGAAGTCTACGACCTCGCATTCTCTTGGCTCAAGGACTCCAACTACAGCGTTCAGGAAGATTTATACAACGAAAAACTCTCAACCAACGGCAAAGAAATAATAATCGAATGGACCGCCAACAAAAAAGTCACCGATTACTTCCAATTCCAAATCAAACTAAATTGGCACATCCTCGGGATGAAAGACGCCGAAGTCGAAATCGACGGCAAAAAAGTCAGCACAAACAAAGGCGAAATCGAAATCGCATTCAAGGCAAACATCATCAAGGATTACGAAAAGCGATGGGAAGACAAGCCAATCTGGAAATTCCTGCGCGGAATCTACGAAAAATACATCATCCGCGAAACAATCGACGAATACGAAGGCAACCTCGAAGACGAACTAAAAGATATGATAAAAGAAGTAAAAGCATTCCTAAGAATCCCGACAAAATAACTCTACCACAATAATACTTATAAAATAATCAAAACCCCCTATTTTATGAAACTATTATTCTTAATAGCAATATTAATCTCGCTCAGTTTCGCATCGGCATTGAACATCTCAGCCCAATACAACTCAAACGTCCTCATCCCAGAAATCGACTCATCAATCGACCTGACACTCACAATCACAAACGCAACACCCGGAACATACAACCTCTACACCCTCGCCGACATCACAACCACACCATCAGAAATATTTACAATTTCAACCGACCCATTCATAAAAACATTCACAATCTCCCCGACCGAAAATCTCGACGTCGACGGCTATTACACCTTCACATACATCCTCAACCACCGCGGCTTTGAAAAAACCGAAGAAAAATTCCTGGCCAAAATTCTAAAACTCGAAGACACAATTGAAGTCGGCTCCGACACAATCGACCCCGCATCAGGCGAAGTAAAATTCTATGTCAAAAATCTTGAATCAACAACACTCAAAAATCTCGAAGCAAAATTCTCATCAATCCTATTCAGCACCGAAGCAACATTTGACCTCGGCCCAAATCAAAAACTCGAATTCACGGCAAACGTCAGCGACGACAAACTTAAAAAAACAAAAGCCGGCATCTACATTATAGAATCAACCTTCCAGACAAAAGACGGCAAGAAAAAAATCGAAGGCAACCTCTACCTCGGCGAAAAAAAAGGAATAACAACAACCGAAGATAAATCAGGAATCCTAATCCGGACACAAACAATAACCAAAACCAACGCCGGCAACGTCCTCGAAAACGTCCAAGTCCAAGCAACAAAAAATATTTTCTCTCGACTCTTCACAACCTTCAACATCGAACCAGACACCGTCGAAAGAAAAGGATTCGCCATCGAATATTCATGGCTAAAACAAAAACTAAACCCAACCGAAACATTCACAATCAAAGCCAGAACAAACTACATCTTCCCATTCCTTATAATCGTCGTCGTCACACTCGCCCTCTTCGGATTCAAGCGATTCACCGAAACAAAAGTCGAAGTCAAAAAATCCGTCCACCACGTCCGCACAAAACACGACGAATTCGCACTTAAAATAAATCTGTCGCTCAAAGCAAAAAAGAATGTCGAAAATGTAACCCTCATCGACAAAGTCCCGGCAATTGTAAAAATTTATAACAAGTTCGGAATGAACAAACCCGACAAAATCGACGCAGCAAGCCGACGAATCCACTGGAACATCGGCGACCTTAACGCCGGCGAAGAAAGACTGTTCTCTTATATAGTATACTCAAAAGTCGGCGTCATCGGTAAATTCGCACTCCCAGAAGCAACAGTCGTATTCGAACAAGCCGACAAAATCCACGAAGTCGAATCAAACAAAATTTTCTTCATGAGTGACCAAATCCGCAAAGACTAATCAAATTCCTTTTTAACAATCTGCTTCAGCTTCAAATCTTTATCTCTAATTAATTCGTCTATTTCTTCCTGCGACAACGCCACTCCGTCATTACTAAACTTCTTTTTTATCTCGGCAAAAGTTCGCTCGTCGCACCAATCGTAATCTTTCAGAACCGCCATATATAACCACACAACCAAACTATAAAAACCTTCACAACTATTTCCTTCTTTTAGAAGAACGCACTTTCTTCTTCGGCCAATAAGGAACCCAACTCTTCTTCGTGAAATAAAGCCCGACAAACCCTGAGACCAACGACAAAACAAGAATAGGAACATCCCTCTCACTCACCCCGCAAAAAACTAAAACAAATGTAACAAACGTAAAAAACACCGCCCAACCAAAACCTTTCCTCGGAACATACGAACCAAACATCCTCTTCATCACAAAACCATAATTCCAAACTTTAAAAACCTTCGCCCAGCCCCCACCGACCATCGCACAAATCCCCCCACCAAGACCCAACCAAAAGTGTTCGTTTGCGAATAGAATCAAGCATATTTAATCAAACTAGGGGTGCCCACAAACTCACTTCTTATTCTTTTTTGTAGACACCTCTTTTAGTGTCTTTTTATATTGCTTGATTAACAATTTAAGAGTTGGCTTCAAATCATCTCTTTTCGAATATTCATACAACGATTTATAATATTCCTGCCTATCTTCAAGCACTATATTTATCGGAGGATAATTATTCTTCAATAAAATATAATTCAATAACAATCTCCCCACCCTCCCATTCCCGTCCTGAAACGGATGAATATGCTCAAATTGATTATGTAATATCGCAGCCAAAACCAAGGGTTTGAATTTATTTTTATTTTCTTTATACCATTCAATAAAATCCTTAAGATAATCATTCAACTCTTTTTTTGGAACTCCCACATGAAGAATTTGCCCCTTTGAATTTCTTACAACCACATTAACATCCCTGAATTTTCCCGTAAAATGTTTTGAACCTTTGAAACAAAAATTGTGTAATTTCAACAATAAATTTAACGACAAACCCTCCTTTGTCCTTCTTATATATTCAACCGCCATCGCAACACCTTTTGCTTCCACCTCCTCGGTATTTTCAGCACTTTTCTTACAAAGAATTTCTGCAACTTCTTCCTCGGACACAGTCGAACCTTCAATAGCATTTGTATTATAAACAAAATCTTCTGTAAAATTTTCCCATTCTTTTTCACTCAAATGAACCACTTCAATTTTATTACTAAACTTATTCAAAATTTCTATTTGTTTTTTTGTTAACACAAAGAAAAACACCCGCGTATTCATCTCCGCTAATAACTCTAAAATTATTTTCTCAACTTTTTCTCTTTTTCTTAATAATTCTTTCTCAGAAAGATTAACCCCAAGATACCTTCTTATTTTCTCTATCTTCTCCTTGTTTCGATAAGAATGAACCAAATAATATTTTACACTTCTCCCAGATTTCCTCTTCTCAATATACATAACATATTAAGGGTGCCCACACTTATAAATATTTCTATATTTGTAACCACCTAAAATCACTCAACAGCAACGACAAAATTTCATCCCCCCACCAAGAATCGAACTTGGACATCGCGGGCTCTGCAGCCACGATACGGACTAAAACGCTATCATTCTTATGTGCCCAGCACAACGTCAAGCGCACTTCTACAGCCACGTGTTCTACCATTGAACTATGAGGGGCTTCGATTTTTTACCGTTACAACAATGTTGATATTTAATAAAATCTCGACCGAGAATGAAAGATTTTTTAGGTATTTAAGTTTATTTGTCAACCCTCACGACATCCGCTATTATAATCCCATCCTTAATAATTTCTTTGCCCGTTCCATCTCTTAAATATTGAACTATCGAACCGCTCATTGTTAAATGTCCGTGTGGTTCAACTCCTTTTAACCCAATTACAAAATCCGATAACCACTCCTCATTATTATAAATAATGGGCTTGGCGAAATGAACAGGTATTTTTTTGCTTTTCATTTTTTGTTTCTACCTTCAAAATGTCTTACCTTTTCATTTATCAATTTTTTAATACTAATCAAAAGATAAGATTTTAAATCGCCCTGAATTGTTTTTGGATAAACTGGGATACAATCAATATCTAATTTTTTGTATGCTTTCATTTTTGCCTCTTTTCCCTTAAGATAAGATTCATTATCCATCATGCCAAAGTATTCGATAATTATAGAATATTTAGGAAGCCAAAAATCAGGATACCAAATTCTTAATTTTTCACCATCATTTTCTTTAGTTTCTTTTATTAATAATGGATATTCATATACAAAATCAACATTATATTTCGTTAAGACTTCGGCTATTGCGTTTTCTCCATTACTTTTCATTTTTTCTTATTCCACCAATATCTGTTTAGAATACTGCCTCCCCAAAACAAGAGCATTAGTTTTACAACATTCTCAACTTTTGCCTGAAAATCAAATAATACGGGAAGAATATACGCAAAAACTATCATCATCACAATCCACCATAATACAAAAGATACAGGTATAAAGAACCACCCTTTCTCCCACAAAGATTTTAATTTTTTCATTTTTTCCTCTTCTTAAAAATAGTTTTAAATCCTTTCTTAACACCTTTTTTTATTTTATCCATTAATTCTTTTCGTTTTACTTTTCTTTCGGCTTCTTCTTTGGCTTCCTCTTTTTCTTCCTTGTAATTTTCTAATAATTCTTTCCAAGTTTTTTTTAAGATTTCAATTGGGATTCTACCTTCTTCTAATTTAAGTTGGTATTGAAGGGTATTAAGAGCTACTTGTTCACCATATACTATTTCATTAGATTTATATTTCTCATCCTCCTTACAAAATTCTAAAAAAAACTCTTTGCTCAATTCATGAAATTCCTCTTCTATTTTTTCCCAACTCAAATTATATTCTTTTGAAAAGATATCCTTAAGTTTTAACAAATCTTCTGGTAAGGTTCCATATTTAGAAAATATCCTAAGTTCATATTCCATTTTGTCATGTGCTTTATCATGTTCTTCTGGAGTTAATACCGCAAGATTATCCATTCGGTTATTATCTCTATCGCCGTCTATATGATGAACTTCATAAGCTCCCCATTGTAGAGGATATTTTTTTCTATTCATCAAATAAATATGATTATATGCCCTTATTCTGTGGATGGGATTGCCTTCCGTTTTATAACCCCATTTGTTTTTCATTTTTTCTTCCTATAAGAATTCCCCCCATCCTTCTTATAGAAGTAATGTTCTCCATTACTTTTCATTTTTTCAATTCTCTTTTAATTAAATTCCTTAAATAAATAAATAACCATATCATAAGAGCTACACCTGTTAATTGTCCTACAACAAAAAACCCCCTTGCCCCTTTTATAATTTCATATACTACAATAGCAAACTGATAACCCGCATAAAAACCAAGTAAATTTACTAATCCATACAAAATCCATAATAATGTTTTGTTTTTCATTTTTTCTTTCCCAACTTTTTTGTGTCTTTGCCCCTAATTAGTTTTGTAATAATACTGGAGACCCCCAACCAAAGAATAATAAAAATTATTATATTAAGCCAATACCATTCCTCAACGAGACTATTAAAGATATACCCCAAAACAATCAAAACCAGAATGTCTATACAACCCCCCTCAAACCAATTAAGTTTAACCATCTAAAATATCTAACATATCAAACCTTAAAAATCTATCTACAAATTCCTCTCAACTCACACGCCATCCAATAATGATAGAAGAATTTACTTAAATATCAATACCAATAATGTTCCAATAGCCAATGCCCATGTGACCCAAACCAACCACTTTGTTTTTTGAACTAATAAGTAGTTTTGATAAGCAGAATAAAGTTGAATTAGCGGTTCTTTATAATTGTTATTAAAAACAGGTGTGCTCATTGCCCCAGCTACCTCTTCCTTTGATAATATATTAAGCCACTTAATAAAAGGTGATTCTTTTTTCCTCATCCCATCCCCCCTGCATAAAAACTTAATGGCATTCTCATCTCGCAAAGATTATCGCAATAAAGAATACCAACCCCATTCCATAAACTAAAACCTGAAATTTTTAAAAGAAACGAAACACCGACGACGACGACTAACGCAACAAGAATAATAAATAAATAAACCCGAAAAGTTTTCCAGTTCATTTTATTAAATCACAAAGTTTATCTTTCCCAAGTAATTTACCATATGCTTTATTAAAAATAATTATATAATAAAAACATACCATAAATAATAAAAACATAATCAATAGTAATACCCAGAGAGACAACTTATTGATTTTTCCTAAATTTGAAAGAATTCCAAAGGCAAAAACCAATTCTGCTGTAAAAAAAGCAAAGGCATAAGTTTTACTATAATCGTAAAGTAATTTAATTTTATCTTCAGTTTTCATTTTTTAAAAAAAGTAGTTACTCCGCTTTTATTTTTTTTAAAATCACAACCTTTAATTTCCTTCCCATTAAAAACAATTTTAATCTCACCGAAGTTATCTACATATTCATCAACAGCAAACTTATTTGCTGTCTCTAAATTATCTATTGCTATATGAAACAACCATTCAATAACCGCCCTTTTGCCTCCAAAATTCTCCTCAATATATTTTTTATATATGTCATTTAAAGAATGTCTTTCTAATCTATGATTTATACCAAAAAATTTCTGTGGCTCATCTATCCATTCGTGTAATTCTCTAAATTCCTTATTGGTTCTGTCTTTACTTATTTTGCAATGAGTATTTACATCTGGCATAAAACAATCACTTAATCAAACCTTAAGAATGTTTGGAAAGAAGAAATGGGGGCAATAATCCCCCAAAGAAAAAAAGAACAACTAAGAATTTAAGGGACTTGATTCGCCCAAAATAGAGCTTCGTTTGATACTCTTCGGGTTGGTTGAACGTGTGCGAGATTGGAGTTTAACCAAACCTCACGTTCAACCGCTTGAACTGGCGAATTAAAATTTGTTATTATATTTGCATGACCAAAGACCTCACGCCCCAAATTAAAAGCTGTTGAATCTCCTAAGGTTGCCTCACCCCGACCACTCGCTATATTAAAAATTTCTCGTTCGACCATCGGTGCGACCATATCCCCCACATTAAAAACACTATCAAAAAAACTTACTGGTCTTGGTATTTGAATTGGTAGTTGAATTTGTTGTCGCTGTTTAAATCTCTTGCTTAGTTCTTTTATTTGTTCGGTTGTCATTCCTTGTCTATAAAGCGATTGTGTAAGCCCTCGCTGTGCCACATTAAAAAACTTACTTACTCCAGAGCCAATCTTTCCGCTTCTCGTCTTGGAATATCGGTCTTGTCGTTCTTGTCGCCGAATATCCCGAAGGTCTCGAGCATATTCTCGTCGCTTCTCGGCATCCTTCCGAATATCTCGAGCCAATTTATAAAAATCAATCTTTTTTTTCTTTTGTTCTTTCTTTGGTGTTTGCTGTGGTTCATTAATTTTTTTAGTTTGAGGTGGGGTATCTATTCGTCCGCCTGCTCGGAGGAGTGCTAATTTTTCCGCTGGTGAAAATGTTCGTGCCATTATCTATCTTCAACCTCCAAAGCGATTATATTTTCAAAATCAACAGAGCCAGAATAATTTTTTAAGAAGTTAATAAGTTCTGTTTGCTGTTGCTTGTCGGCGAGTAGTTGAACTTGAACAAATAAAGATTTCATTTTCTAAACCTCCGCTTCAAAGGTTTTAAGTCTGGAGCGTTTAGTTCATTAAAGATTCTGAGGGGTTCTGGACGTGTCATTAAAAAAACATCTTCAAAATTAATTTTAATTTTTTTAATCT
>JAZDPV010000015.1:0-9354 GCA_043797265.1 archaeon | reverse complement strand
CAGCGTCGCTGCTTCGCCGATTTTTGTCGGGAAGAACGGGGCGGAGAAAGAGGGCTCGGTGACGTCGACGGCGAATTTGCCGGCGAAAAGCATTAGCGAAGTTCGCGGAAGTGTTTACGATTTGGGCGGGGATTATTTTTATGAGGTGCCGACGGACGGGCTGGTTTCGATTTGGACTTTTAGCGGGGATGCTGATGATGGTTGGGGGAGTAATGATGGGACGTTGATTGGTGGGGCTAGTATTGTTGATGGGAAGTTGGTGTTGGATGGGAGTGGGGATTATGTGGATTGTGGGAGTAGTGAGGATTTTAATTTTGGGGCGGGTGATTTTTCTATTAGTGCGTGGATGAAAACGGAAACGTTGGGCACGAATGATAGGACGATTATTGCGAAGAGAAATACGGCGACATCTTATTGGCATTATAGACTGGCTTATGGGAGTAATAATATGAGATTATATACGAGTGCGGGGACGGCTCATTCTTATGCTTCTAATGGTGATTTGAGATATACCGACGGGGAGTGGCATAATGTAGTTGTGGTGAGGGATTCGGGAGGTTTTGTTATTCATTATCTTGATTCGGAGTTGATGGGTTCGGTTGTTGATTCTTTTGTTGATGATACGACGAATACTCAGCCGGTTTTTATTGGGACTTATAATACTGGGGTGGCTTATCCGTTTAATGGGAGTTTTGATAATGTGATGGTTTATGGCAGGGTTCTGACTCAGGAAGAAGTGGCTATAATTTATGATGTGCAGAGGAAAAGTTAGGGGATTTTTGGTTTGAGATAATTATATAAATGAGGTGGGCGTTTTGTGTGAATGGATAAGTTGGTTTGCAAAAGAGGGGCGGGGCATTTTGAGATGATAATATCTTTTGTGTTTTTTGTCGGGTTTGTGTTTTTTCTTTTTTTGGTTCTTCGGACTAGTGGTGGTTCGCGGATTTCTGGTGCGGTTATTTCGGGGCTTTATGATTCTTTCGAGGAGGAAGTTTACACGAATTTGTCGGATGTTTTTTTGAAAGCGAATTATACCGGGGGCGATGATTGTTTTTATGTTGAGTTGCCGGGGAGAGTTTTCAGTTATGCTTTGGGTGGCGGGGATAGTTATGTGACGGGGCTGGGTGGTGTTGATGTTGATTCGGGACTTGAAGAGAATGGGGATGATGGGGATTTAAATCTTGATGTCGGGGAGAAATTTTTTAGGGTTTCGATTTCGCCGGAGTTTAGCGACGAGGGGCTTGATGAGTGTGAGGTTTTGGATAATTATAAGATGGGGGCGATTGACGAGAGGCGGGTTGTTTCTTATAGCGCTTTGGCGTCGATGGCGAGTGAGTATTATATTGATTATGAGGGCGTTAAGGATGATTTGAGAGTGCCGGATATTTTTGATTTCGCGATTATTCCTGAAAGTTTGACGGCGGTGAAGATGGAGCCACAGAGTGGGATTCCTGATTCGGTTGATGTTTTTGCGGAGGATTATGTCGTCGAGGTTTTGTATTCTAATGGAACGGTTGTTAATGAGAGGTTTACTTTGAAAGTGTGGTAGGGGGATTAGTGTGGGAAGTTTAATAAAGATTAGAATATTATTTTTAAGATGAGGAATAAGAGGGGTTGGATTCGGATTTTGGAGGCGACGATTGCGGTGATGATTGTGGCCGGGGTTTTAGTTGTTGCGTATGCGAAGCAGGTTGATAGGGGAGAGGGGCCGGTTGATTATTTTCATAGTTTAGAGAAGCAGATTTTGATGGATATTTCTTCGAGCAGTGAGTTGAGGTTGATGGCTTTAAATGGCGACGAGGCGAGTTTGGATTTGTTTGTCGACGGTGAGATTCCTGATGCGTTCGGGCATTATCTTCGTGTTTGTGTTCTTGGGAGTGTTGACGATTTTTGCAAGATAAATGATACGGCGGTTGTTGCCGAGATTAAAGACAAGAGTGTTTTTGTCGAGGAGATTATTGTTTCGGCGGATTTGGGTGATGGAAGTAATGCTGAGTATGACCCGAAGAAAGTCAGGTTGTTTGTTTGGGAACGGTGACGAGAAGCAAAGCTTCTCGTAGGTTGGGAGAGGAGGGTGAGGATTTTGATGGCGGTAGTTATTGAATAAAGGGATTAGGTGTTGCGTAAGGTTTATTAGTTTTGTTTATTGGTGATTGGTATGCCGTTTAATGTTGTTGTGGGGAGGGACGAAGGTGACAAGAAGTTGTTTGGAGATAGGGGACTGGCTTTTATCGGGAAGAGTTTTGTGACGATGGGGAATTATACTTCGTTGTCGAATCCGATTTTTATGGATGTGGCGCGGTCGCATGTTGTTTTGATTTCTGGGAAGAGGGGTTCGGGGAAGAGCTACACGATTGGGACGATGGCTGAGGCGTTGTCGAGTTTGGGTGTTGAGGAATCGGGGAATATAGCGTCGGTGATTTTTGATACGATGGGAATTTTTTGGACGATGAAATACAAGAATGCGAAGGACGGGGATTTGCTGGATGAGTGGGGGCTCGAGGCGAAGAATGTGCCGGTGAAAGTTTTTGCGCCGTTTGGTTATTATCAGGAGTATCGGGACAAGGGGATTGAGGTTGATGCGGAGTTTGCGATTAAGATTAGCGAGTTGGCACCGACGGATTGGGTGAGTTTGTTTGAGTTGAAGTTTACGGATGCGATTGCGGTTTTAATTGAATCGGTTGTTTCGTCATTAAGAGAAGAAAAGGGGAGCTTTGGGTTTGGGGATATTTATGATTTGATTGAGCGGGCGGAGAATGTTTCGCAGGATGTCAAGAATTCGACGATGGCTTTGTTTGATGCGGCGAAGAGCTGGAAAGTTTTTGATGAGGAGAGGGGGACGAATGTTCGGGATTTGGTCAGTGCGGGTGAGACGACGGTTATTGATTTGTCGATGTATGCGTCGCTGGGTTCGTTTAATGTGCGGGCTTTGATTATTGGTTTGGTTTCTAAGAAGATTTTTAGCGAGAGGATGGAGGCGAGGAGGAGCGAGGAGATTCATGCGGTGCAACGCCGAGGAATCAGAAATCAGGAATCAGAAATCAGAAGGAGAGAGATGCCATTGGTCTGGATTTTTGTCGATGAGGCGCACGAGTTTTTGCCGAGGGATGGGTGGACGCCGGCGACGGACGCGTTGGTTCAGTTGTTGAGGGAGGGGAGGCAGCCGGGGATTTCGATGGTTTTGGCGACGCAGCAACCGGGGAAAATTCATAGTGATGCGATGACGCAGGCGGATATTGTGATTTCGCATCGGGTCACGGCGAAGTTGGATGTGGAGGCACTTAATGATATTAGCCAAAGTTATTTGTATAGTTCAATTAGTGAGAAGTTGAATGGGCTGCCTCGACTTAAAGGTTCGGCGATTATTCTTGATGATAATTCGGAAAGGATTTATCCGATGAGAGTTCGGCCGCGATTTAGCTGGCACGGGGGAGAGGCGCCGACTTCGGTAAGGAAGATAGAGGAGAGTGCAGAGTAATAATTTTTATAAAGGATTGTGCCATGGAGTTTTATGGAAGTGCGTGTTTGGTCAAATAGGAGAAGCGAGATAGAAAAAAGAGTTTATGAGGTTTTGGCTGAGAATGGGTGCGTTGATGTTTCTGGTGGTAGAATTAAGGGGTTTGATTCTTTAGAGAAAGTTAAGATTGTGTTGGAACTTGAGGATAAGTTTGGCATTAATATTCCCGACGGGGATATTGAGGATGTTTTTGGCGAGGAGTTTTTTAAAGATAATTATGATGTTCCTATTGATAGGTTTGTTGATTATATTAATAGACGGCAGAATGTTGTTGTGAAGTAATTAAATTTATAAAGGGATTTTTTGATTGGTTTGCATGGGAATTGGAGAACTTGATAAGGCGGAAAGGGTTGCGGGGTTTCGACCGGCGGATTGTCATGAGGCAGATGAAGTGGCTGAGGGGCTGGTGTCTTCTTTGATTAAGAGGTTTAATAGTGGTCATTTGTCGACGGAACAAGTTGTTTGTCAGTTGAGAGCGACGGGGTTTGAGAAAATTGAAGAAGGTAGGTTGATGGGTGGAGAAAGCAGAGACGTTAATCCTAATTTTTATGGTCTTTTTAGAAAAGGGGATATGAGAGTTGAAGTTTATGAAAGCTGTTTGTTTGATTTTACTACTAAGATGAATATAGGGGAACCTTTTGCGAAAGTTGTGGTTCGTGGTCCGGCTTATTGCGGGCATTTTAGTTTTAATTAAAATTATTTGACTTTAAATTGAACTTGCCAGCGGTATTCGTAGGGTTTGATGTCGCCGGCTTTTCTGATTTGGATTTTGCTGATTTTGTTATTTGTGTTATTTTTTATTTCGTTTAGAACTTTTTCTTTTTTGCCGAAGCCGTGGTAGAAATCGACGGAACCTAAGGTTCCCTACAAGTAGCCTCCTCAGTTTGCGAAACTTCGTTTCGTATTTAATGCAAATTAAAATTTTTTAACGTCGCTGTCCCCTCCCTTCGGGCCGGACAACCTGCGACTAAAATTTTAATTTGCGACTTGGCAATTATTTATTTAACTTTGAATTGAACTTGCCAGCGGTATTCGTATGGTTTGATGTTGCCGGCTTTTCTGATTTGGATTTTGCTGATTTTGTTTTTTGTGTCTTTTTGAATTTCATTTAGAACTTTTTCTTTTTTGCCGAAGCCGTGGTAGAAAATTGTTGTGCCTTTTTTTGAAAGTTTGAGTGCGGTTTTTAGGAAAGTGTCGTCGAGGTTTGGACGAGTCATTAAAATTATGTCGAATTTTTGTTTTATTTTTGTTGGTAATTTTTTGGCGTCGCCGGGGATTAGGGTTATGTAATTTTGTAGTTTGTTTAATTGGATGTTTTTTTTAGCTTCTCTGATTGCTTGCTTATTTAGTTCGTTGGCGGTTATTTTGAAGTTGGTAATTTTTTTTGAGAGGAGATGTTTGGCGATGACGATTGGGTAGGGGGCGATGCCGGCGAAGAGCACCAAGATATTTTTGGTTTTTGGTTTTTGGTTTTTGGTTATTAGTTTTAAAATTTCATTAGCGATAATTTTTCTTTCGTTTGAAAGTCGTGGGGAGAAGTAGGATTTGTCGACGTCGAATTTGAATGTGCAGTTGTTTTCTTTGTAGGTTGCTTGTTTTGTTTTTATGCCGGCGAGATGTTTTGTTTTTGCAGTTCTTAATCTTCCTTGGATTTTTTCTGTTTTTTCGAGGATGGTTGTTAGTGATTTATTTTGTTTTAGGAATTTTCGGGCTTTGAGTTTTTTTGTTAGCCATAAAGTTCGTCGAGGAAATTTTAGGATGGCGATGTTGCCCAAAAAATCCTGAGGGATTTTTTTATATCGTTTCGCTGGCAGACCGCTTCGCTGGCAGACCGCTTCGCTGGCAGACCGCTTCGCTTGTAGATTTGCGGTGCGATATGGTGAACGCTTTTGGTGTTCGGAATCTGATATTGTAATTTTGTTTTTGTTAGAATGGAATTTCATGATTAATTTTGTTTGCGAAATTATTTAAAGTCTTTTGTTGTAGTTGTTGGATGGAATTGAAAGGGTCTGAGACGGAGAAGAATTTGTTGAAGGCGTTTGCGGGTGAGAGTCAGGCGAGGAATCGGTATAGTTATTTTGCGTCGGTGGCGAAGAAGGAAGGGTTTGAGCAAATTGCTGGGATTTTTTTGGAGACGGCTGACAATGAGAAGGAGCACGCAGAGATTTTTTTCAAGTATTTAGAGGGTGGAGATTGCGAAATTGAGGCGAGTTACCCGTCGGGGAGGATTGGAACGACGAAGGAAAATTTGTTGGCGGCGGCGGATGGTGAGAAGATGGAGTGGTCGGATTTGTATCCGAAGTTTGAGAGGATTGCGAGGGACGAGGGATTTGAGGAGATTGCAAGGTCGTTTAAGGAAATTGCGGAGGTTGAGGAGTATCATGAGAGGCGGTATAGGAAGTTATTAAAAAATGTTAAGGATGAGAAAGTTTTCAAGAGAGAGAAGGTTGTGAAGTGGAAGTGCAGGAATTGTGGTTATGTTCACGAGGGGAAGGATGCGCCCGATGTTTGTCCGGCGTGCAAGCACGATAAAAAATATTATGAGATTTGGGTGGAGAATTATTAAGCCCAAGAGGATATCCTCTTCGGCTGTGTATCTCCTTAGTTAAGCGGAACTTCGTTCCGTATTTTGTGCGAGAAAAATTATCGTGAGCTTCGCTTCACGACGCGACCGTCCATCGCTTTGCGACGGACAACCTGTCGCTAGAAATTTTTACTCGCGAGTGTTGCGTCGTTCGTTGACGCGTAGATGGATTGGCGAGTAAATTTAGTTTAAGAATTATTAGAAGGTTTTATAAAGTTTTGATGCTTGTTTTGGTTGGAGGTTCAAATGGTTGAAAAAATGAGCAATGTTTCTCAGGTTCGGAGGTCGGTTGTGCCTATTCAGAAGTCGGTTCCGTCGATGAAGAAGTCGGTTCCGTCGATAGTTGTTGGCGAGAAGAAGTCCAGATTGTGGCTGTGGATAATTATTGCTTTGGTTGTTATTGGGATAATTGCTATTACTTTGTTAATTTAAATTGACATGACGGCGAAGAAGCAGGTTTGGAAGTGTAATGTTTGTGGTAATGTAATCGAAATTTTGCACGAGGGGGCGGATGCTTTAGTTTGTTGTGGGGTGCCGATGGTTTTGCAGATTGAACATAGAATTGAGGACGAGGGGAAAGAAAAGCATGTGCCGGTGATTAATGGAATGAAAGTTGTGGTTGGGAGTGTTGCACATCCGATGGAAGAGAAACATTATATTGAGTGGATTGAGGGGATGTCGGAGAATGGTGAGACGACGAAAGTTTTTTTGAAGCCGGATGATTTGCCGGAGGCGGAGTTTAGTTTTAGAGTTATTTCAGCGAGGGTTTATTGTAATATTCATGGGTTGTGGAAGAGTTAATTTCAATTTCTATTGGCAATTTCTTGGTAAAAAATTTCTTATGTATGAAAATACACTGCGAAATTTCCTGATATAAATTGAAATTGTTTGGTTTTATAAAAGAGAGAGTTCTTTGTTTGATATGGATTTGGTTGGGCTGATTTTTAATTTGAAGAAGGGTCCGGTTGGGGAAATTGTGGCTGGGCGGATGAAAGAGTTTGAAGAGTTTGGGGAGAAGCGGAAGGATGAGGTTTTTGGGGAGTTGTGTTTTTGTTTGATGACTGCGAATTTTTCGGCGGAGAGGTGCATTGATATTCAGAAAAAGATGGGGCGAGATTTTGGGATTTTGTCCGAGAAGGAATTGGCTTTGGAATTAAAAAAACATGGGCATCGGTTTCCAAATACGAGGGCGAATTATATTTTTGAGGCGAGGAGTTGTGAGTTGGATTTGAATAATTTGGTTGGGGGCGGGAAACAGCGACGGGAAGAGTTGGTTGAACGGATTAAAGGTTTGGGGATGAAGGAGGCGAGTCATTTTTTGCGGAATGTTGGGTTTAGAGATGTGGCGATTATTGATTTTCATATTATTGATTTGCTTCGAAGAGAAAAGTTGATTGGGGATTTTAAGAGTTTGAATAAGAAGAAATATTTAGAGATTGAGAGGGTTCTTGAGGATTTGGCGAGGAAGGTTGGGTTGAATTTGGCGGAGTTGGATTTGTATTTGTGGTATTTGGAGACGGGGAAGGTTTTGAAGTAGGTGTTTCGCTCGTAAATAACTTGGCGAGTTGGAAGTAATTGCTCACGAATGAACGCGAATTGACATGGATTTTTGGTTGGTTAATTTTAAATAGTTTGTTTTGATTACTGATTTATGTCTTATGAGTTTTTGGAACACACGGCTGATGTGAAGTTTAGGGCGGAAGGTTTGAGCGTTGAGGAAATGTTTATCGAGGCGGCACGGGCATTGAATGAAATTATTTATGGGGATGTGAAAGTTTTGGAGCGGGTTGAGAAAAGTTTTGAGGTTGAGGGGAAGGATTGGGAGAGTTTGTTGTATAATTTTTTGGAGGAATTTTTGTATTTGTTGGATGCTGAGAATTTTTTGGTTGGGAGGATTAAGGAGATTGAGATTAATGGGGAAGAAAATGGCACGCAGATGAACGCAGATGAACGCGGATTTGTTTCGGGTGATAAATATAAATTGAAGTGTGTTGTCGTCGGTGATAGCGCGGATAATTACAAGTTTACGAATGATGTGAAAGCGGTGACGTATTCGGAGATGAAGGTTGTTGAGAAAGATGGGAAGTGGATTTGCGAGGTTGTGTTGGATGTGTGAGTTAGTTTGTAGTTGGTAGTGAGTAGTTGGTAGTGTAAAAGTTAGTGGCGATGGTTTTATATAATTAATTTGAATTTTGTTTTGATGGATTTGAAGAAAGTTTCGGATTGCGTTTGGGAGATTCCCGTCGAGGATGGGATGTTGGTGCCGGGGCGGATTTTTGCGGGCGAGAAGTTGATTAAAGATATTCGGGATGATAAAAGTTTGGAGCAGGTGGCGAATGTTGCGAGGTTGCCGGGGATTGTCGGGGCGAGTTTGGCGATGCCGGATGTTCATCAAGGTTATGGTTTTCCGATTGGCGGGGTTGCGGCTTTTGATTTGGAGAAAGGAGTTATTTGTCCGGGCGGAGTTGGGTTTGATATTAATTGCGGAGTTCGGGTTTTGTCTACGAATATTGATGAGAAAGATTTTATAGCAAAGAGGAAGGAGATTTTGCATTCGATTTTTCGGGCGGTGCCGTCGGGAGTTGGGCGGGGGCGACAAAACGATGTTTTGTCGAGGCGTCAGGCGTCAGGCGTCAGGCGTCAGGATAAATATAGTGAGTTGGATGAGGTTTTGAAGAATGGCGCTGAGTGGGCGGTTGAGAAAGGTTTTGGCGTCGCTGAGGATTTGGGGAGGTGTGAGGAGAGCGGGAAAATGGTTGGCGCGAATCCTAAGTTTGTTAGCGATAGGGCGAAGAGTCGCGGGCTTGGGCAGTTGGGGACGCTCGGTGCGGGGAATCATTTTTTGGAGATACAGAAAGTTGAGAAGATTTATGACGAGAGCGTTGCGAGGGTTTTTGGGATTGAGAAGGGGAAGATTTTGATTATGATTCATTGCGGGAGTCGAGGGCTTGGGCATCAGGTTGCGTCGGATTATATTAAGATTTTTGAAGATGAATATGGGGTTTGCAAGATTGATAGGGAATTGGTGAGCGCGCCGATAAATAGCGAGTTGGGGAAGGAATATTTTGGGGCGATGGCTTGTGCGGTTAATTTTGCTTTTTGTAATCGGCAGTTGATTACTTATTATGTCAGGGAAGAAATTAAGAAGTATTTTCCCGACGCTGAGATTAATTTGGTTTATGATGTCTGCCATAACATTGCTAAAATCGAAGATTTTAGCGATGTAGGCGTCAGGCGTCAGGCGTCAGGCGTC
>JAZDPV010000014.1:0-43865 GCA_043797265.1 archaeon | reverse complement strand
TATAAGTGATGCGGCGGGGAATAAGAATTCGACTTCCGTGAGGCATATTACTTTGGATGTTAGTCCTCCTGTTATTATAATAGTGTATCCGGATAATGGGACGAGTCATTATTCTTCTTTGATTGATTTTAATGTTAGCGTTGGTGATGCGTTGTTTTCTGTTGAGAGTTGTCTGGCGAGTTTGGATGGGGCGGAAAATTTGACGATGACGATGTTTAATTCGTCGTGGTTTAATTATAGTTATTCCGGGATAACTCACGGAGTGCATAATTTGACTGTTTCGTGCAATGATAGTTTGGGGAATTGGAATTCTGCGACGGAGAATAATTTTGATGTTACCCTGACTGATTTGACTATTGATTATGTTAGTTTGCCTAATATAATTTATTCGAACTCGACTTTTATTGAGATAAATATTTCGAACCCGTCGCCGCCGAACGCGATAAATGTGAATGTTTCGTGTTACTTGGATGATGTTGTGTTCGAGAGCAAGTCGATTGCGCAGGTTGATGGGGCGGGTTGGTATTTGACGAATTGCACTTTGACGACGACATCTGGGTGGAACAAGAAATTAAATGTGACGGTCGACCCTGCTAATGTGATTCCGGAAAGCGATGAGACAAATAATGAGAATGTGACTTATATTAATGTGACGGAGCTTGGCGGTATTGATGCTTGGGACAGCGAGGATGATTCGGAGAACAAGGCGGGATGGTTGAGCGAGGATGAGCCGTTGCCAACTGAGTTGACTTATTTCTTTGCTAATTATACTATGGATAATTCGTCGGCGTCTGTTGCTGGCGCGACTTGTAATGTGACGTTTAGCGATGGCGGGGAATCTGGGACTTATGATATGGATTATAATGCGACGGCCGAATTGTATTATTCTAATAGGACTTTTGATTATGCGGGGAATTATAGCTGGAACACAAATTGTAGCAAGATTGGTTATGAGTTGCAAACTGATAGCGGAGTTGTAAATATTAGAATTCCGTTGACTTCGAATAGTTCGGTTGGATTTACGACGGAGAAGATTTATGTGAATTATAATGAGAATGTGAATGTCAGCGTCGATGTGACCGGGAACCAGATTAATAAAACCATTGCGGGATATAATGTGTCGGCGGTTTGGGTAAATATTTTGAGGCCGAACACGACGAGTTTAAATTTGAGTTTGAGCGCGGAGGATGGCGACGGGGCGGATGGCGGAATTTGGAATAATAGTTTTAATCATTCGATGGCGCTTGGAGATTATGCTGTGACTTATTTTGCGAACTTGACGAATGGGTTTGGCGTCGTGAAAAGCGTGACGAGTAATTTCAGCGTGCAGAATACTTCGATTGGAATTGCTGTTGGCTCGGAGGCGAACACGACGCAGACGCTTTTGGTTGAAGGACAGATAAACAGGACTAACGGGACGGCTCATTGGAGCGTGCCGAATAATTTGTTCGTGATTAAACTTAATAACGTGACGGTGTCGTCGAATACTTTGAATCATACGAATTTCACTGGCGCGACTGGGGTGAATATGAATTTGTCGTCGGTTGCTCAGTTGAATCTTACTTCTGAAAGTAGTGTGACGAGTTATAGTGATAGTTATACGACGACGGGATATACTTTGGATAGTTATAATTATTCCAATGTCGGGTTTTACGCCGGTGATGGTGTCTTGTTTGAATTGTATAACATGATTCAGCAGACCGGGAATATCACTTACAAATTTACGTCGGCGACTAAGTTTTACAATGCGTCGGCTTATGTTGATACTTTTAGTTCGCCTTCGGATGGCGGGGGAAACACAAGTGTTTGGTATAGCTTTGATGATAGCAGTTACGCCTTGCTTCAGTCGACGACGAGTTCGGGTGTCACGATTGGCGGGACGATTCCGGCTGATGGGTACAAGAACTTTTATGTGAAAGTTATTTCGGATGTGTCGAGCGGGTTTGACAAGGAGAATCCGGTGACTGCGATTGAGATTAATTATTCGAGTTATGATTATGCTTCGGTTGGGAACCTGACTTCGCCTGCGATTAATCTGGCTGATGTTACTTACACGGTTTTGAGGTGGAGCGAGAATTTGCCGACGGGGACTGATGTGAAGATTCAACTGACGGAGAGCGATGATGGGTTGAGCTGGGATGCGTGGGGGACGAATTATACGAGCGGGTTGAATAATGACATCACGGCATTGAGCAAGGATTATGTGCAATATCGGGCGTGGTTGACGACGACGAATGGTTCGGTGACGCCGAGCTTGAGCGATGTGAGGATTTTGTATTTTAATGCGACGACGAATTCGAGCGGAGGGTTCGCTTATAATATTACGATTCCGACGAACTCGCTTGGGGTTGTTCCGTTGGAGATTACGGTTAATGAAAATAGTTTGACGGGGATTGTCGGGACGAAGTCGCAGGACTTGGAAGTTTGGGCGCAGACGAGCTTGCCTTATTCGACTAATGCGAATTATTCCGGGGTGCAGACAAATTATTCTGTGACGTTTAATTGGACGAGAGTTGATAACGGGGACTTGATTAATGGGACGTTTAATATTAGTCTCGGGAATTTGAGCGGCGGTGTTTTGGATAGCCAGCAATGTTCGGGAGTTTCGCAATGCACAGCGTCGTGGCTGGTGCCTGGTGATTTTGGTTATGGAAATTATACGATTAATGTGAGCGCTCATAATGAGAGTGAGTATTATAGGAATGTTTCGGCTGGGTATATTGATTGGTTGGAGCAGAAGAGCACGACTGGGAGTTTGTATGTTGAGAATGAGACGATTAGTGATTATAACCCGGCGACGACTTATGAGTTGTATGTGAATGCGACGCTGACTAACAATGGGAATGCATCGATGCTGGGCGTGAATGTATTTGATAATGCTTTTCTCAGGAGCAATAATATTTCAAGTATTACCGAGGTGACGCCTTGCACGAGAATTTATCCTGGCGAGAGTTGTAATGCGTCGATGTTGGTTGTTATTAAGGCGGGGATTGGTGCTTCGGTTAATGCTATTAAGTGGAGGGCGAACTGGACAAATAACGACGGGACTATTGCCGAAGGTTCTGATTATATTAATTATAATGATATGGCTGTTGAGATTACTTTGAACGCGACGATGACGATTAACGAGAGCGCCAAGAGTTTGACCGTGCAACATGACAGGTCTGGTATTTTTTACTTTAATGTTGATTCAACCGGGACGGATATTGTTACGAATATTAATAGTTCTTTAATTGAGGGGAATTTAAGCGTGGGACATTTGAATTTGTCGAGCGATTGGGTTGTGTTTAGCCCGAATCCGATTGCGACTTTGAATGGCGGAACTGGGCAGAGTGTAAAAGTTAATGTGAGTGTTCCGGCTCAGACCTCATCTGGAAATTATAGCGGGAGGATTAATGTTAATTCTTCCAACGGCGGGAGCGGTTCGATTAATTTGACGGTTGAGGTTCCTGTTAATAGTTCGTGGCATTATTCACCGATGGTTAATTTGACTAATAATAATACTTTTGCCTTGAACACGGCTGGGGAAATTGGGAATATTACTATTTATAATACTGGGAATATTAATTTGAGTTTTGATGTTGATTATGCTAATTCGAGGACGACGGATTACAGGGACCCTAATATTTTTACCGAGAATAATAATGTGAGCGGGCTGGTTAGAAATCCGACTCAGCTGAATGTGACGAAGGGCGGGAGTGCCGTGATTAGCATGTACCAAGAGGGGAGCGCCGCCCCTTGGCCTGATATCGGAGTTGATGTTGTGTGGAATGACAGCGATGCGACGCCGACTTCGGGAAGTTACCAGGATGCGTGGTGGATTGTGGAGCAGGCGCCGAACGTGACTGGCGTTTGGTTCCTTTTGGATGGAGTCAATAGCAGTATTTCCGAGGCGAACAAGAATTTGACTATCATGATTTCGACGACGGATGATGTTGCGATTAATGAGAGCGCGACGACGGTTAATGTGACTAATGGTGTTACCACCACTTACTTGAATGCGACTCACTTGAGCGGGAGTGGAACTGCTGATAATTTTAGCGTTAATTTTACGCCGACTGGCGCCGGTGTGCATAATGTTGTCGTTAGTATTTATGATAATGGCGGGAAAAATCACGTGGCGAGTGGTTATAGTTTTATGAATTATTTGGTTACGACGGGCGCCTTGAGTTTGAATGATTCGGCTGTGACTTTGAGCAAGATTGACAGGACGCATGGCGAGAATGTTTCGATTAATTTTACTTTGAATAATACCGGGATGGTTTATATGTATTCGCCGACGATTGGATTTACTTTGCCGGGGAATGTGAGCGCGACGAATGCGTCATTGGGTAATTTGTCGGCGGGAGTTGCCGGGAGTGCTGTTGTTTCGTTTAATGTTTCGGCGATGTCGGCTCCTGGGAATTATGTTGTGCCGGTGACTGCCCGATGGAGAAATCCTGATAATAGTTATTCGACTGATACTGATAGCTTGACGATTAGTGTTTTGAGTAATAGTTCTTTTAGTTATAGCCCGTCGTCGCTGAGCTTGACAATTCCTTCTGGGGCGACGAATTCGAGTTTGATGACTGTTAATAATACGGGGAACGCTCCTTTGACTTCTGTGAATTTCACTTGCCAATCTGGGACTGTTTGCAGTGCGTTTACCGTCGGATATAATGCGTCGGCATTTAGCGTGCCGATTAATTCAAGTAGCGATGTAAATGTTAGCGTGACTGCGGCGCCAAGTTATGCTGGTGGGAATTATAACGGGGTCATAAATATTTCTGCGGTTGGCGTTTCAAATACGTTTTATATTTATGTGACGGTGCCTGAGACATGGACTTGGGACGTGACGCCGACGGCAATTAATGGGACGAAGGTTGCCGGGACATCTGATACGCTTCAAGCGGTCGTGATTAATAATACTGGGAATATGAATATTAATTTTGGATTGAATAGCACGAATGCGACTATTATCCAGCCGAATGTCTCGTCGATTTTAGTTTCGGCTGGGACAACGGGGACGTTCATGATTAATTATACGGCTCCGGAAGTTGAAGGAAGTTATTACGTGAATATTACAATTGGAAATTCTTCGGCTAACCCGACGACGGATGTCGTGCAAATTAATTTGACTGCGACGGATGTCGTGGCTAATATAACGTCGCCGACGAATGTTTCGCCGATAACCAATGTGACTGCTGGGGATAACTTGACGATGGCTGCGAATGCGACTTATGGCGGAATCGTGATTAATGAAAGTTTGACGTGGAGCGCGACGATTAATGGAACTGATTGTGTTAATGCGAGTTACTTTTTTGATTCTAATAATACTTATTGGAATATATCCTGTCTGGCGCCGAGCTTGACGGATGGGGTGACTTATGATTTGACTTTGACATTGGTTCATCCGAGTTATGGGAGTGTTAGCAAGATTAGCAATGATTCTATTGTGTATCGGGACTTGACTGCGCCGAAGTTTGTTGTCACGAGGAATCATGTTGAGTTGGGTGGGAATATTAATTTGTCCGTGAATGTTAGCGACGCTGTTGGGGTTGATAGTGTCTGGGGAGTTTTGACTTATCCTAATGAGACGACTTTGAATTTGACTCTCAGTTCTTCGGGCGGGCTTTATGTTAATGATAGTTTTGTGTTGGATTTGGCCGGTGAGTATGCGATTAATTACAGCGCGAATGATTCGACGGGGAATGAAAATTCGACGAGTGATTGGTTTGAAGTTCGTGACAGGTATTATTGGTATTTGACTTTGACTGATTATGCCGGGACCGCTGTCCCAAATGTTAATGTCAGTTTGTACCGACCGGATACGACGACGCTTTTAGTTAGTAATGTGACGAATGCGAGCGGAGTTGCGCAGTTGTATATTAACAAGAGATTTTATGATTTTGATTTCAAGATTGCGAATGATAGTTTGAGAATCAAAAATGTTAATTTCACGAACTGGACGACGAGCAATATTAGTTTTAATGGTTATGGGATTGACGGCGAGGATGTGGATGATGTTATAACTTTGTATGAGCCGTTTATCGGGATTGCAGTGAATTCGAGCGGGTTGAGTTCGAATGCCGTGAGTGCTGTGTTTAATTATAGCGGATATGGTTATGATTCGCCGTTGGCGTTGGGGGTTGTGAGATGCAGTGTTTGGAATTATACGGATAGGTCTTGTTCCGGGAGCTGGAGTGCGCTGACTTCTTCGAGAGATATTGATTTGAAAACTATCACTGGGAATGCGAGTGGACTTAGCGCTTATTTCCTTGCGGAGAACAAATGCGGGAATGGGGCATGTGAAGCGATTTATGGAGAGACGACGACGACTTGTTCGGCTGATTGTGTTGCGACGACGACGACTACGACGACGACTACAACTTATTCGAGTGGGGGTGGGGGTGGCGGCGGCGGGTTGAGTAGTGGTGATTTGGCGGAGATAGAAAGAATTGTGAAAAGCTTTTTGGATATTGGCGGGATTAAACTGGAGACGACTTCGATTTACAAGGAGTTGTTCCCGGGAGATACCGCGACTGTCAGGATTAAGCTGAGGAATACTGTTAATTCGGATACACCTATTTCTCTCAAGGTGACCGGGGATATTATTCCGTTGGTTTTCTTTGAGTCGACGAATATTGTTTTGAAGGCGAGTGAGAGGAGAGATGTGTCGATTAAAATAATTATTCCGAAGTTTGCGCGGATTGGAGATTATGATGGGGATTTGGTTGTGACGTCGGGCGAGGAAGAGGGTGTGATTCCGTTCACGATTAAGGTTTTGCCGCCAGAGGGGAAGTTGCTTGATGTGAAGGTCCAGCCGTTGACGCCGACGGTGGCTCCGGGCGAGATTTTGAGATTGCAGGTTGACTTGTTGAATCTGGGGAAGACGAAGAGCGTTGATGTCCAGTTTGATTTGCAGTTGATTGATGTTAACACCGGCGAGATTGTGACGAGGCAGGAGGAGGCGTTTGCGGTTGAGACGTCGTTGAGCACCATCAAGAATTTGACGGTTCCTGAATATGTCGAGCCAGGGAGATACATGGTAAAGGGGGTTGCTTATTATTCGAACGCTGAACTGGAGGGGACGATGCAGGCGAGCTCGATTGCTTATGTTCAGGTGCAATATCATTTTTTCAAGAGGAAATTACTTGGAATTTATGTGTGGTTGTGGTGGCTGGCTTTAATGTTGATTGGGGTAATTGTCGGCGGTTATTATTTATGGAATTATTTGGAATACAGGAAGAAGAGATTTAAGGTTCAGCTGGATGTTTCGAAACTGCCTCAGGCGACGACGCATTCTGAGTTTGTCGGGAAGATTGCCGAGACCGGGATTAGGACGTTTGTTGATTTGGATAAATTGCAGATGCATACGCTGATTGCGGGGGCGACTGGTGGTGGTAAGACGGTCGCGGCTCAGGATATTGTTGAGTCAGCGTTGCTGCACAAAAAGAGCGTTATTGTTTTTGACCCGACGGCGCAATGGACTGGATTCTTGAGAGGGTGTGAGGATGCTGGGATGCTGAAGAGGTACAAGTATTTTGATATGAAGACGGGGCAGGCGAGAGCGTTTGACGGGAGCATTAAGACGATTCATGACCCGTATGAGATGATTGATATTGCGAAGTATATGGACAGGCCGGGGGAGATTTCGATTTTTAATGTCAGTAACTTGTCGCCGAAAGAGATTGATGTTGTTGTGGCGAGCACGATTGAGCAAATATTCAAATTGAAACTGGAAGAGTCGAAGGAGTTGAAGACGCTGATTGTTTATGACGAGGTTCACAGGTTGTTGCCGAAGTTTGGCGGGTCGGGGCAAGGGTTTATCCAGCTTGAGAGAGGAGCGAGGGAATTTAGAAAGTGGGGGGTTGGGTTGGTTTTGATTTCACAGGTCTTGAGCGACTTCGTCGGGGAAATTAAGGCGAACATCGGGACGGAGATTCAGATGGGGACGAGGTATGAGGGCGACTTGGAGCGGGTCAGTATGAAGTATGGCGACGATGTTTTGAAATCGGTTGTGAAGGAGCCGATTGGGACCGGGATGAATGTTAATGCCGAATATAATAATGGGCGACCGTATTTCGTGTCGTATAGGCCGTTGCTGCATAGCACGAGAAGATTGTCTAATGATGAGCTGGCGAAGTATGAGAAATATTTTATGGAGATTGAGGATTTGGATTATCAGGCGGAACAGTTGAAGAAATTAGGGATTGATACGCTGGATGTTGAGCTGGAGATTAAGTTGTCGAAGGCGAAAGTAAAGTCGGGGCAGTTCCAGATGGCTGACATGTATTTGGAGACGCTGAAGCCGAAGCTGATTGGGTATTGGAAGAAGATTGGGAAAGAGCCGATGCATATTGTGAGGAAGAAGATTGCTTCTGCAGAGATTGCGAAAGCTGTCCAGATTGCGAAGATTGAAAGAGCAAAGTATTTAAAGAAAAATCCCGAAAAGAGAATATCGTTCAAAGAAGAGGTCTCCAAATTGAAAGAGAGGATGGAGGCGTTGAAAAAAGGAGGCAAGGACACTTCAAATGTTGCGATAAGGGTGAAGGGTCTTGAAGAAAGATTAAAGCCGTTCAAGGGTGTTATTCCTTCTGAAGATTCTCAAAGTATTGCAATTGAAATTAATGAATTGAAGAGGGCGCTCGTGCTTCGCGAGGGTGGGGGAGGAGTGCTCAGTGAGAGTGGGAGAGATAAAAAAGTTGTGAAGAAAAAATAAAATGGGGTTGTTTAGAAAAGGTGTTGGTGATGCTCCGCCTGATGTTGGGCAGGAGGAAGAGTATGACGAGAAGAAGGGGCTTAGTGGCGAGTTTGGCGAGGATGCCGAGGGGAAGACAACAGGGAAGGGAAAAACAAAAGGCGATGTGCCACAAGATATTGCTCGTGAGGTCAAATCTGTTGTAGACAAAAATGCTGGGGCTGGATTGAGCGAGGTGCAGATTGAGGGAATAAATACGAGGATTGATTCTATTGTCGAATGGATTAAGCAGTTTTATGAAAGGTTTTCTTATGTGAGCGAGAGTATCGGGGAAATTCGGACGATGACGGTGAATAACGAAAAGCGGATTTCTGAGGCGATGAGAGATGCGGAGAAAGTTATTGATGTTGTCAAGGAAGTGAAGCCGGAAGAGTTGAGAGTTAGTTACCAGAAGTCGGACATGAAGATGACTGCGTTGGCTGAAAAAATTGAGGCGAACAAATTGTTTATGGATGAGGTGATGGGCGAGATGAATGAGCTGAGGCGGAAGTCGGAAGTTTTTATCGGGACCGAGGGTTTGATGAAGTTGAACAGCGACACGAAAAAAGATTTGATTGAAGTTCAAAGACTTGGTTCGAAGACGAGAATGCAGGCGGACAAGGCGCAGGAAATTTTCATGGAGTTGAGGAAGGGGTTTGCCGAGAGTCAGAAAGTTGGGGCTATCGTCGAGAATCTTGATAGCTCTTATGCCGGGTTGAAGGAAGAGGTTGAGAAATTGAAACTGGATTATGGGGAGGTCGTGAAGAGGTCTGATTATTTGGATTTTAAAAAAACATATGGGAATAAACTGGTTTTATTTGATAATAATGTTTCTGATGTCGAGGGGATTAAGCAAAGCTTGAATGAGATGAGCGGGCTGATTGAGACGAGCTTGTCGGTTTCGAGGAGGAACGAGGAGGATATTGGGGAGATTGGGATAAAGGTCGGGGCGAGCGACGTGAAGAAAGTGAGTGATTATGAAAATCAGTTGATGGAAATTGTTGGGATTATCGAGACACTTTCGAAACAACTTGCGGAAGTTCGGAAGAAGGTCGGGTTGCGAGTATCGAAGGAGATTGGAGTTAAAAAAATTGTCAAGCCTTCGGATGCGGCGGCTGAGAAAGTTGCGGAAGTTAAAGTTGCCGAGGTTCCGAAGCTGAAGCCGGAGGAATTTTTAGGGAAGAAGAATCTTATTGCGGAGAAGGGCGAGAGAGATTTGGAAAAGGTTGAGAAAAAGATTGGGGAAGTGGGGGAGGTTAAGGAAATTAAGCCGAGGGTTGGGATTGGGGGGATGATTAAAAGAATTGCGACGAGAGTTAGACCGAGAGAGAGGAAGGTTGAGAGAGGGAAGGAGAAAAAAGAGCGAAAGAAGAAGTGTTCTCGCGGTAAGAAAAAAAAGTGGCACGGGAAGAAGAAGGGTTCCAAAGAATAATTAGCCTAAATTTTCTTTAATTCGTTTGAGTTTGTCGTCGATGAATTCTTTTTCGCGTGTTGGTTTTGTTTTTGTTGTAGTTTCTGATTCTTTCTTTTTGATGAAATTTAGCAGGTTGAATTTTTTGTAAAGAAGCCAGATTATTATTATGAGAATTGCTATCAGGATTAGGATTAGGGACCATGTGATTATCCAAACTATGTATCCTGCCATTTGTATTTCAGTGAAGGGAATTTTTTTGAGCTTTGAGGATTTGTCCTCGATATCTTTAATACAATCCTCTGTTTCTTTTACATTGTTGTTTGCATTAATAAATTCTTCTTTTTCGATGTTATTTTTCAGATTGGATAAAATTTGCTCGCAGGTTTTCAGTTCTTCGACGAGAGTTAACTTGTCTTCTCCGGTTAGTTTTTGTTTTAACTGGTTAATTTTTTCTTTGAGTTTCTCAAATTCGCTGATGAGGTAGTCGCGCATGTTGAGGACGTTGATTGTGATTGGCTGTGTTATGTCAATTTGACTTGATGTTATTTTTGCGATGGTTTCTTTTTCTCCTGAAAAATCTGTTATGAAAAATTTGACGAAAAACTGTTTTGTCTCGCCGACTTTTAGTGTGTTTATCGTGAGCGGGGTTATGGTGTAATAATCCGAGGAAAGATTTTCGAAAGTTAAGATTAAATTTGTCAGGTCGATTGTTCCGATGTTCTCGACGGTGAATGTGACTATTTTTTCGATGCCTGTCGCGAGTTCGATTATTTCTGGAAAATTTTGGAATATTAGTCCGGCTTTTTCTACTTTTGGTGTTACGCCTCCGCCGCCTCCGCCGCCGCCTGTGCTCGGAGTTGTGCAGCTTCCGCAATCTGCGGGACAGGTTGAGCAGGTCTCGCCGTTGTTACATGTCCCGTCGCCACAATATTCTCCTGCTGATGTCGTGCTGAATACTTTGTATGCGCCGGCTTTTTCCGTGCCTGAATAATATCCGAGCATTGTTATCCGGACTTGGCCGATAAATGTTGTCGTCGGATTTACTGTCCATAATCTTGTCGAGCCGGCCGTGACCATGAATGTGTCCGCGCCTGAGTCAAGGAGAGAGCCGTCGCTTTCTTTTGTCAGGTTCCATTCGAGAGTCAGGTCCTTATTTGCGCCTCCGGTATTTTCTGTCGTGACGTTGATTACTAAGTTGCTTACCGAGGAATTTAGGACGGTGATATTTCGGACGTCGAATGGTCCGCCGATGACTTTCCAGAAATGATTTGCGAAGTATGATGCTGATGATTTGGTTGCGTTGATTATTGTTTCCCATTGTCCTTCGGCGACTGATGCTCCGACGGTGTAAGTGTAGTTGTGCTGTCCGGTTGACTCTTGCGTCATTGCCACCGGACCAACTATTAGACTTCCTAGCGCGTCGTATATTTTTATTGTGACTGAATCTGGGGCGGTGTATGTTTCATCTTGCTTGAATTTTGATTCGACGTAATAAGTCCCGCCGGTTTCGACTTCAGGGTAGCCCGCGATGTCGAGAGTATAGCCGCCGCCGATTGCTGATGTGACTTGGATTTGGACGCTGGAGCTGTTCCATTGGTTTGAGTATCCGTCGGTGTATGTTATGTTCAGCGTGTATGTGGCTTCAGTGATTGGGACGGAGAGAAACCATGTTACGTTTTGAGTTTGTCCTGTTGTGAAGTTGCCTAATTCTTGGTTTTGCGCGTAGCCAGTGAGGAACGTGAATCCTGATGGGGCATTTAGATATGCGTATATCCCTTTGACAGCGTCGGTGGCGTTTAACTGCGAGGTGACTTTGATTGTGCTGTATGGAAGGGCGATTGATGGGGCTTGTGTGTTTTGCGCCGTTGCTGTTGGTTTTATTACTGTGAATTCTTGCCATGCTAATGAGTCGTTTGCGTTTCCTACTACGTCTGATGCGTAGACTTTGTATTTGTATGTGCCTATGGCGGGTGCGACGAACGTTGTGCTGAAAGATGTTGGCGATGAGTTTGTCATTGATAAGTTTGTTGATGTGTAATTCAGGTCTACTATTGCCGTGATTATGTTGTCGTCGGTAATTGTCGCGTTTATTGTTGTTGTTTTGCCTGAGAAAATTGTTGAGTCGATTGATGTTGATGTTATTTGCGGGGCTTCTATGTCCACGATGCTTCGAACGTCGAAGGTTGCGTCGGACGTGTCGTTTGTTGTTGTGTATGAGTCGTTGATTACGATTGTCATGTAATATGTTCCGTAAATTCCTATACTGTTCCATGAGTAGTTGCATGTGTTTGTTGTTGCTGTGTCGCCGTCGGCGTCGATGCAATAGCCGGAGAGATTTATGTTTGCTATCGTGTTTGTCGTTGAGCCGGAAGTTTCGCCGTAGTAAAGTGTTGCCGTGAGGTCGTCTGAATCTGCATCGCTTACCGAGAATTGGATTGAATAGTTTCCTTGTGATTGATTGACTGTTTCGCCGCCGTTTGGCTGGGTTAGTGAGATTAGTGGATTATGATTTACATAAAAATAATTTTCTGCCGAGACTGAAGAGCAATTTATCGAGTCGCATGCTGCTGCCCAGAAACTTGTTGTCCGATTGTCGGTGGTTAGCGTCGTGTATGTGCATGTTGCCGGATTTGTCGACGCCAAAGATGTTGAGCAGAATGTTGTGTCTTCGCATCCGCCTGCAAAAGTTATGTTGCTTGAGTTGCATATGTAGATTTTCGCGTTGTCGCTCTCGAGGTCTGTCCAGTTTAATGTGAACAGAATCTTGTCTCCGATTGGAGTTGGCGATGCCTGGGATGAGTTTGATGTTATTGAATTTATTGAAGGGGCGGCGTTGGTGACGTATTCGATTATTAATTTTGGCACGAGTGATGCGTCGTCGGTATAATTTGACGAGTAGAAACTTTTGTAGTCGCCGGGGACTGCGTCCGGGGCGTATAATATTAATCCGAGATTTTCGTAAGTTCCGTTTACCCAATTTCTTGCGAGCAGACTTATTGAAAAGTTGACCCAGCCGGTCTGGTTTGTGATGATGGATGAGTTGAATATCTGCGTGTTATAGTCGCCGCCTTCGGATGTCCAGTTTGTTGATGAGTTCATGGCGTACCATGTTGCTTCGTCTTCCGTCCAGTTTGATGTTATTCTGTAAACGTTCAGCGTGATGTTGTTTTCGTTGCTTGAGGATGAGATATAGATTGAAAGGTTGGCGCTGACGATGGTGTTTTCTGGCGGGATTGAAGATAGGTTGAAATATAATAACGCTTTGAAGTCCCGGCCGCCGCCCGTTGATGCTGTTCCTATGTTTAGCGTCGTTGAGTCGCCGTAATTTGTTGATGAGAGTTCTCTTATGTAAGTATCCTTTCCGTTTGTGACGTTTGGCTGTGAATTGAATATTACGAAGCCTGTTATTGAGTATGAGTCCGAGTAGTATAATATCAGCGCGAAAAATGAGATTAGAAGCAAGAAGCCGACGACTATGAATATTTCCCTTCTTTTTTTCATGGATGGTTGAAGGAAAGTATATATTTAAATTAATCGTGGATTTCGAATCTAAGGATTGCGCCCGTCCCGCCGAGGTTGTCGAACTGGACGCCTTCGGCGGTTTCTTTTGTGACGAGATGAATTTCCGACGATGATGCCTGCGCGAGTTTTTCAAGGAATTTTATTTTTTCTTTTGGGAGTGATTTTGAGATGATTAGTTTTTCGACAGCGCCCCGGTTGAGTCGGTCCTCGACTTCGGCTTCGCCGTATGAAACTTTGTTTGGTTCTTTTGCGAGTTTTTCGAAGAAGAGGTCGAGGATTTGCCGTTGTTTTGTGATTTCCTGTTCGGATAAAACATCTTGACAAAGTTCGACGAGTTCTTCGAGTCCGTGCATTCCGGTCCCGCCCAAATCTTTTACTGCGACTACTTTGTCCTTGAGTGCTGTTACGAGCTGGCCCTGTTCGAGGAATTCGTCTTTTGTCGGGATTGGCCCGCCGATTAGAATTCCTTTTAATTTTTTGTTGTCCCAAAAATGTGTCTTCATGTGTTCTGCTACTCGTTTGAAAAATTCTTTTGTCATTGATTCCCGAATTCGTGCGAATCTTTGGGATGATTGTCCGCCGGCTCGTGTTTTGCCAGGAATTCCAGATGTCATGTTTTGCAAGAGCTTGATGTGTTTGCCGTCGAGGATTCCGATTGAGGCCTCGTTTCGTTCGATGATTAAGAGTCCGTAAACTTCTTCTGTTTCGAGCATTTCTTTTAGCGGTTCGATGACAAATGTCTGGTCGCACCTGTAAATTTTTACTTTGAGTTTTTTTGGCGGTTCGATTGCCCAGATTTCGAGAGATTCTTTTCCGTCTTTTGTTACGTTTCCGGAAAATACCGCGAGCCCGTTTTCTGGCGTTCTTCCTATTTCTTTTAATTTTCGGATTACCCGCTCTAAAGCATTGATTACATTTTTTCGTGTTCCGGCTGATTTGATGTTTGTCGCGGTTCCTTTCTCGTCTTCGAGTTGCTTTGTTGTCTGGGTTAGCGTTGCTCCGGCTGGGACCATTACGGTGATTAGTTCGGTGTGTCGTCCTCGGTAGTTTTCGAGTTCTTCGACCAAACTTTCGAGTTCGAATTTTTGTGTTTCGTCCATTTGCGGCTTCGTCGCAGCTATTAGTTGTTAGCCATTGGCTGTTGGCATAACTTGTTCGGCTTTGCTATTTGTTTATTTGTTGTCATGTTAATATTAGAGAAGTGGGAGTTTTAAAGTTTGGGTATTAAATGTTGTGACAGGCTTTCAAATCTTTTTCGAATGGTATTAGTTCTTTTGGGATTTTGATTTCGCTGATGGGTCCCTTTAAAGAAATTCCTTTTTCTTTTTTTATTTTCCAGATTTGGGAATTGAAGTTGATTAGGTTGTAGATGGTAGATGGTAGGGGGTAGGGGGTAGGTGATTTCGGCCATTCGGATTTTAGGAGGTTGATGTTTTTTTGTTTTGCGATTAGCGTCGTGATTTGCGGGATGATTGGGTGAAGGAGAATTAGTAATCTTTCGAGGATGAAGTGGAGCGTGTATTTTGCGGAGGCGGATTCGTCGTCGGTGAAATTTTTGTTTTCGTTGTAGGCGCGGTTTTTTACGAGCTCGATGTAGTGGGACGCGAAAGTTTCCCATAGAAAATTTCTTAGTTGCTGGGCCGGGTAGTTGAAGTTGTAAGTTTCGTAGAATTTGTCGGCGGTTGATGTCAGGTTTTCTATGTGGTCGATGAAAAGTTTGTCTGTCGATGTCAGCGTCGGTTTTGTTTTTGGTTTGTCGAATAGCATTACGAATTTTGAAATGTTTAACAATTTATTCAGGGATTTTTTTTCGGCTTTGATTTTTTCGCGGGAGCAGATGAAATCTCCTTTTGATAGGTCGCCTTCTGTTGCTGACCATAACCTTAGGGCTTCGGCTCCGTCTTCTTTCAGGATTTGCTGAGGGTCGATTATGTTGCCGAGTGATTTTGACATTTTTCGTCCGTTGGCGTCGAGGATGTGCTGGTGAATCCAAACGTCTTTGAAACATGGCTTGTTTGTTTCGAGGAAGCCGCGAAGGATTGTGTAGTAAAGCCATGTTCTGACGATTTCTTTTCCTTGTGGTCTCAGCGTCGCTGGGTATGATTTTCTGAAGAATGCGTCGTCGGATTTGTATTTGAGCATATTGAGTTCTGAGATTGAAGAGTCGAACCATGTGTCGAGAACTCTTTCTTCGCCTGTCCATTTATTTTCTGGGAAGTCGGCGATTGTTCCTAATATTTTTTTTGTCTTAGTGTCGATTACTTCAGATTCTTTTGGCGGGTTTTGTTTCCATGGTTCGGTATATGTTCCTTCGGGTGCGATTGCTATTAAATTTTTTGAATACCATAACGGGACTGGTGTTGCGTAGTATCGTCGTCGGGAAATTGGCCAATCGATTGATATTGAATCTATCCAGTCGTCGAGAATTTTTTTTGAGCTTTTTGGATAAAAATTTATTTGCTTGATTATTTTTCGAATATCTTTTTTTAGGTCTATTTGTTTCAAATAAAATTCCGGCATCTCGATGAATTCGATTTCGGCGCCCGAGCGTTCGGAGATTGGAGTTCGGTGAATTATTTTTTCTTGTTTTGTGAGCAGTTTTTTTTCTTTGATTAGTCCTATTATTTTTTCTCGTGCTTCTTTTACTTTTAGTCCTTTTAAAATTCCAGCTTTTTCGTTCATTTTGCCATCCTGCCCGATTGCGATTTGTGGGGTTAGTTTCATTTCCCTAAAGAATTGAATGTCTGACAGGTCTCCTACTGAACACATCATCGCGAGTCCTGTGCCCTTATCGATTTGTGCGAGCGGGTGCGGCTTGATTGGGATTTCTTTTTCGAAGATTGGCGAGATTGCAGTTTTGCCGTCGAGATGCTTGTATCTTTTGTCGTCGGGATTGAAGATAACCATTCCGCAGGTTGCGATTAATTCTGGACGTGTCGTGCCGATTATTATTTCTTCGCCGGTTTCCTTGACTTTCCATTTGATGTTGTTGAATGTTGACGGGATTTCTTGGTATTCGATTTCAGAGTCGGCGATTGTTGTCTGGAGTTTTGGGTCCCAATTATTTATTCTTGTGTCTTCGTAGATTAATCCTTTTTTGAAGAGTTTGGCGAATGTTGTCTGGGTCAGGGTTCGGTATTCTGGTGAATCGGTGTTATAGATTGCTCCGATTTTGTCGTCGGTGTTGTAGGAAGAGAACGAGATGCCGAGTTTTGCGAATGAGTCGATTGATTCGGCTGATGCTTCGGATAAAAGTTGCTCACATAATTCTACGAATTTTTTTCGGCCGACTTTGAACGGGGATGCGTTGAATTTTTTTTCGGTTGCCATTTCGATTGGGAGTCCGTTTCGGTCGAGGCCGAGCGGGAAGAGAACTTCGAATCCTTTCATTCTTCGGTAGCGCGCGAAAAAATCCATGAAGCAGTAGGTGACGGCGTGGCCCATGTGGATTGGGGTGTTGACATATGGTGGCGGTGTGTCAATTGAATAGATTTTCTTTTTTGTTTTTGGATTGAATGTGAAAGGTTCTTGGTTTTTCCAATTGTTTGTTATTTCGTTTTCTATTTCGACATTCCAATTTTTTATGTCTTTGAAGTTCATAGATAATGGAATGGGAAGAGATTTAAAAGATTTGGTATTGGAGAAATTGCTCACGGATTTCACAGATGGGCACGGATTTTCATTTGTGGACATAAAATATAAAAAGATTGGAATTTTCGTTTTGTTATGTTTAATGGAGAGTTGAAAGATTATGTTGCGGTGGCGTGTCCGGCGAGATGGGTTTTGGATATGAGGGAATTTTATGAAGAGCATGTATATTATAGGTTAAAAGATTTGAATCGGCTTTTGGGAGATTTTATGCAAGGGGTTGTTGGTAACGAGAGTGGAGCGAGGGAAAGATTGTTGGAAAGATTTTTATAATTGTTTTATGTAGTTGCTATATGAAGAAGAAACTTAGGATACTTGCTGCGGCGGATTTGCATGGGAGTTTGGATATTGCGCGAAAGTTGTCGGTGAAGGCGCGGAAGAATAAAGTGGATTTAGTTGTTTTGGCTGGGGACATTTATGGGTATGCCGAGGGAGATGAGGACATTTTAGGGGCGTTCGCTGAAGCGGGGCAGAAAGTTGTGTTTGTGCCGGGGAATTGTGATTTTGACGAGGAGCACGAGATGTTGAAGAAGAAGGCGAAGAGTATTCATAATTATTATGTGACTTATGGGGACGTCGGGATTGCGGGGATTGGGAACCCAAATTGGAAGTTGAGCTTGGATGAAAATGATTTGGTTGAGATGAGGCGGAATTTTGAGATGATGAAGCCGAAGAAGCGGATTTTGGTTTCGCATTTGCACGCGGCTGGGACTGCGGCGGAGTTTTCGGGGATTGCTGGCGACGAGATTGTTCGAAGGGCGGTTGATGAGTTTGAGCCGGATTTGCTGATTGCGGCGCATATCCATGAGGGCGAGGGGATTGAGGACAGGATTGGAAAGACAAGAGTTGTGCAGGTTGGGCGGAGGGGCAAAATCATAGAAGTATGATTTTGCTTGAGAGGTTCACAAACTTTGTTTGCGGAAAAGTTCATGCTTCGCATGGAAAAGTTCAGTCGCTTTGCGACTGGAAAAGTTCAGCTTCGCTGGGGGCTTGGCGGATTGGATGAGCGTAATATTATTATAGGGTGTTGTTTTGGTGTTTTGATGGTCAAGAAAAATGCGACGCTGATAATTACTGAGAAGCCGGCGGCGGCGGAGAAGATAGCGGCGGCGTTGAGTGGGGCGACAGATGAGAAAATCACTAACAAGAACAAGGTTTCGTATTATGAATTTAGCCGGGATGGGCGGAAGTATATTGTCGGGTGCGCGGTCGGGCATTTGTTTGGAATTCAGCAAGTTGACAAGAGGGGGGCGTTTCCTAATTTTGATGTTGAGTGGAGGGCGGCTTATAACAAAAAGAGCGGGGCTTTCACGAAAAAATATCTGGATGTTTTGAAAAAGTTGGCGAAGGGGGCGGACGAGTTTATTGTCGCGACGGACTTTGATGTTGAGGGCGAGGTGATTGGATGGAATGTCGTGAGGTTTGTCTGCGGGAAGAAGGACGCGAAGAGGATGAAGTTTTCGCTTTTGACAAAAGAGGCGCTGGATAAATCGTTTGAAAATTTGTTGCCGACGCTGAATTGGGGTGCGGCGATTGCGGGTGAGACGAGGCATTATATTGACTGGTTTTACGGGATTAATTTGTCGCGGGGACTGATGAAGGCGCTTTCGTCGACGGGGATGTTTAGGATTTTGTCGATTGGTCGGGTGCAGGGACCGGCGCTGAAAATTGTTGCGGACAGGGAGAAGGAGATACAAAATTTTAAGAGCGAGCCGTATTGGGATGTATTTTTGAATGTGAGGGATATCAAAGGGCAGAAGGTTGAAGTGAAATATCCGAAAGATATTTTTAACGAGAGCGAGTTGTTGAAGTTCAGGCACTTGAAAGGGAAGAGTGGGGTTGCGTCGACGACGATTAAGGACGAGGAAATTAAGGCGCCGGTGCCTTTTGATTTGACGACGCTACAGACCGAGGCGTACAAGAATTGCGGGTTTACTCCGTCGCAGACGTTGAAGGTGGCGCAGAGTTTGTATTTGGCCGGGGCAATTTCTTATCCGAGAACTTCGAGCCAGAAGTATGATGCGTCGATTGGTTATGACAAGATTTTGAAAAGATTGAAGAAATATACGGCGGCGGTCAAGTATGCTGTCAATGAGAAGCCGACGGAGGGGGCGAAGGTTGATCCGGCGCATCCGGCGATTTATCCGACGGGCGAGGGCAAGATTTCTGAGAGGGACAAGAAAGTTTATGACTTGATTGTGAGAAGGTTTATTTCTTGTTTTTGTGAATCTGCGAGGACTGAGAATAAAAATATCAAAGTTGTTGTGAATGGGTTGGATTTTGGGGCGAGGGGTGTTGTGATTAAAGAGAGAGGGTGGATGAATGTTTATCCGTCGTTGTTGAAAGAGTTCAGGGTGCCGACTATTGACGGGGATGTTGATGTTTTGGAAATTAGGACCGAGGAGAAAGAGACGAAACCGCCGAGAAGATATTCTGCTGCGTCGTTGGTTAAGGAGTTGGAGAAGCGCGGGCTTGGGACGAAGGCGACTCGGGCCGATATTATTGAGACGTTGTATTCTCGTGGATATGTGCGAAACAAGAGCATCGAGGTCACGGAGCTGGGGATGAGGATGGAGGAAACGCTTGAGAAATATTCGCCGATTATTTTGGATGAGGGGCTGACGGCGGAGATGACAACAAAATTAGAATTTATTGAAAATTTTAATTTTGAGAAAATAGAAAATAGAAATCAGAAAATAGAGCTGGAAAAAATGGAGAAGAAAGTTTTGGACGAAGCGAAGAAAGTTGTGACGAAGATTGCCGAGGGGATGAATGCGAATTTGGAGAAAATGGGAAAAAGTTTGGCTGACGCGAACGCGGTTGTTTGGGAGCAAGAGAAGGAGGCGAACACGATGAGCGAGTGCCCGGTTTGCCACAAGGGAAAATTGCGGGTGATGTATGGGAAAAAGTTTGGGAGGTATTTTGTTTCGTGCGATGCTTATCCGAATTGCAAGACGATTTATTCGCTGCCGCCGAGGGGAATGATGAAGCCGGCACGGCTTCATCAAGGTGTCAGAAATCAGATATCAGATATTAGGGACCCAGAAGAGTTGGAGATGTGCGCGGAGTGCGGGTTCCCGTTGATGATGAGTTTTCAGAAAGGGCGAGCGCCGTGGAAATTTTGTTTTAATCCGGCATGTCCGTCGAATGAGGAGTTGACTAAAAAGAAAGAGGAGTTTAAGGCGAAGATTGCGAGCGGCGAGATTAAGGTTGGCGAGGATGGGAAAGTTGTTGAGAGAGGGAAGATTAAAAAAAATTAGGCTGCCCGTGATGAACAAACAATCTTTGACTTTCTTGAGAGTTTTTCGAATTCATCTAATTGCTTTATAAAATTTTCAAATTCTGCCGTGTGTTTTTTGCAAAAATAATCTTCGCTGGAAAGTATTTGTTCTGGAGTCATCATTTGATAGGCTTTATAATTGAATTCTTTGTCTTCTTTTTCCTTTTCGTAATAGTTGTATCCTATATAAATTGAATTATTTGGATGATTTGATTTTAGTTCTTCTATTCTTATTTTTTCGGCTCGTTTTAAATCTAATTTGTTCATATTGTTTTGTGTTTTTATTCTATTTAAGGATTATTGTGGTTAAAATAATCCTCTTTTCTTGATGCCGGTTCGAGTGATTTCAAAAGCAAGTTCTTTGACTGGGAGTGAGCGGTGTTTTTTTAGGATGAGTTTTCGTTTGTTGTTGTAGCCTTTGAGTTCGATTAGACATTTGGACCAATATTTTAGAAGGTCGCCGCCGACCATAGAGACGGAACGCTCGAGCGTTCCGTCGGTAGCGGATAGTGGGTAGCGGGTAGCGGGTTCGAATTGGGAGTAGACTTGGTTTGTGACGATGATTGGGATGTTTTGTTTGCGAGCAATTTCGTTCAGGGCTCGGAGTTGGTTTGCGAGTTTGCGGTTTACTTCTGATATTTTTTCGTTGTCTTTTAATGTGATTGCGCCGCCGAGTTCGAGTCGGTAGAGCATTGCGATGCTGTCAATTATTATTAGCGAGATGTTTTCTTTTTTTACATACTTTAACATTTGGTCGAAGGCTTTTTCTTGTTCGGCGAATGAAGTTGGTTTTAGGAGCAGGATGTTTTGGAGGTCTGCTTCGATTTCTTCTTTCGTGCCTTGGTGGATTTGCTTGAATCTTTCCGTCGAGAAACCGCCTTCGGTGTCGATGAAAATTATTTTGTTTCCCTTTTTGGCTTGGGATACTGCGACGATGATGCAGAGGTTTGATTTGCCGGAGCCGCCGGGGCCGTAGATTGTCGTGATGATGTCGGTTTCGTAGCCGCCTTGGAGGAATGTATTTAGTTCGTAAGAGCCGGCGGAGATTTTTTGTTCTGTCATTTGGTTATAAGTTTATTTGAGTTAAAAGGATTTATATTGTAAGAACACTAAGTTTTCTTACCAACTTTTTCTGGATGGTGAACTTCGTTCACGATTTAATGCAAATTAAAATTTTTTCTCTCGCAATTTGCATTCTCGAAAGATAGTTGGTATTTGTATTCAAGAAAGCGAATTGCTCGACGGCGCCGTCCATTGCTTCGCAACGGACAACCTGCGCCTAAAATTTTAATTTGCGGGGAAGGGAACGGGAACGCGGGGTTAGGATTGGGATGCGAAGTTTGGGATTAAGTTATGATTTGGTGACTATAATTAAATATATTTATATAGTGGAAAAATATTTAATTTTATGACGAAGAGGTCGGAGAGGGGCGAGTTGTTGTGGAGAATTTTGGTCTGTATAATTAGTGGAATAATTTTAAACATTTGGAAAGTTTTGATTTTTGTCTTGGCGATTGCTAATTGGTTTGTGGTTTTGTTTTCTGGGAAGAGAGACAAGGGGATTGCGGATTTTTGTGATTATTGGAATAGTGAGGTTTACAGGTTTATCAGGTATTTGACTTTTGTGACGAATGAGAGGCCGTTCCCGTTTGCGCCGATGAAGAAGATGGGGAAGTTTAAATAATTGCTGCGCAATTATAGAACGTCTTTGGCTTAAGAACGCTTTGCTTAAGAATTAAGAACGCTTGCGCTTAAGATGGGAACTATTTTAATTTCTTGAATTCGTCGACGGCGTTGTCAATTTCTTTTTCGAGTGTTGCGATTGCTTTTTTTAAGAATTTTTTTGGGTTGTCGGCTTCGATATGAAGAACTGGGTTTTTTGTCGGGTGGTCGCGTTTCCATGCGACGAGTTTTGCGCCTTCTTTGTTTAGGTAAACCCTTAGAACTTCGGCGATTGTCAGGCTTGATAATTCTATGTCGAGATCGTTTTTTTCGTCTTTTATGATTTTGACTTCCATCTATATATTGGATAAAATTGGTTTTTAAGGTTTGTTATTCTATTTTGCTCGTGCTGTCTTTTTTGATTCGGATTACGTGGTCGACGAAGCTTTCGATTTTTTCTTCGTGAGAGACGAGGATTGTTTGGTCGGCTTTGAGCTGTTCGAAAATGTCGCGCATCTTGTCGATTTGCTTTGTTGAAAATCCTTCGGTTGGTTCGTCGAGGATTACCACATCTTTTGTTTTTATTTTTGACAGCATTGAATTTAGAATTTTATTTAGGGAAAGTCTGTATGCTAATGCTATCGCTGTTCGTTCGCCGCCAGAAAGAAAAGCGTAGTCGATTTCGTAATCTTGATTCGTGATTATCGGCGTGAAGTCTTCGTTTAGCCTTACTGATAAATTGTCTGAAGCCAACATGGAAAACCATTCGGCGAAAATGTTTGAAAATTCGTTTCGGAGTTTTGTCATAACATTTTTTTCGGTGAGGTCTATCATCGTGATGAATTTTTCCTGAAGCCAGTCCTGTAGTTTTCGAAGGTGGTCAATTTGGCTTCGGATTTTTTCCTTGTTGCTGATTTCGCCTGATAATTCCTCTAATTTTATTTTTAATAATTCGAGCTCCCTGTTTTTTGTCGCTATTTCAATTTCTTTTTTTCTAAATATTTCACTTATTTCCTGAAATTCTTTTTTTGTCTTGTCGAAAATATCTTGGGATTCTTTGAAGGTTTCTATTTTTATTTGGAATTTTTCTATTTTGTCTTGGAATTCTTTTATTTCGTTTGAAATTCTGTCGAGGGTAAATGCGTCGCTTTTGATTTTTATTTCAATTGTTTTTTGATGTTCGGCTTTTATTTTGTCCTGCTGAAAATTATTTTTGTCTGTTTCATATCCCCCGACCAATTCTTTTTCTGTTTCTATTTCTTTAATTAGAAATTGTTTTTGCTGGAGCTTTTGCTCGAGTTCCCTGTTTATTTCTTCAATGTCGAATTGCGTTCGTTTTGCGATTTTGTTTTTGTGTTCTTGCCCGACGGTTTGAAAACATGTTGGACAATTTTCTATTGAAATTATTTGCTCCCTGAGTTTTAGTGGGCCTTCTTTTTGAGAATTGAGAACTGATATTTGCGAGGAAATTTTTAAAAAATTTGAATTTTTTTCTTCTAAGATTTGTCTGTGTTTTTCGAGCAGTTCCGTCGTCGTTTTTAATCTTTCTTCTGAAAAATCTATTTTTTCATGAATTTGTTTTTGCATTAATATTATTTCTTTTTTAATTCTGGATTCTAAATCTTTTTTGCTTTCTATAAGCAGATTTGTTTTCATTAACTCTGATTCTAATTCTTTTTTTTCGTCGATTAATTTTTGGCTTGATATTAATTTGTTTTCTGATTCCTGTTTTGCCAGAACGAGATTTTGATGTTCTAATTTTAAATTATTGGTTTCTCTTGCCAAGATTATTTTTTTTTCGTTTTCCTGCGTAAATTTTTCTTTTAGGAGATTTAATTCTGACGACAAAATTTCCTTGATTTTTATTGCTTCTTTGATTTTTTGAAGAAAGATTTGGGAATTTTCTTTTATTTTTTTATATCTGTCGACGCCGAAAATGTGTCTTAGTGTGTCGAGCCGGATTTCGGGTTTTTCTTGAATGATTGATTTCATTTCTTCCTGCGGAGTATAGACGGTGAATTTGTAAAGCAGATTGGATTTTTTGATGAATTCTTTCGGGTAATTCAGGAGTTTAATTATCCTGTCTTTCATTTCTGATGTTGAAAGTTCTTCTTTCGTCGTGCCGATTGTGAGAATGTTGGAATCTTGGGTGATGCTCCCGTTCGCTGATTTTTTTATTGTTCTTTCTATTGTTATTGTTTCTCCGTCGATATCCAAGTCTAATTGTATGTATGCCGTGTCTTTCCCGTGTCTTAAAATCGATGTTCCTTTTTGTCCCGGCTGCAGTCCGAAAAGTGCGAATTGCAACCCGAGAAGAATTGATGTTTTTCCGGCACCGATGTCGCCCGCCAAAAGAACCGAGCCTTTTGGAAATTCGATTGTGAGATTTTCATAACTTCTGATATTTTGCATAATTAATTTTTTGAATAACATTATAATATCTGGTTTATTTCCAAAACGTTTTTTAGTTCTGATATGAGCCTGTCTTCATAGATTGTTATTTTTTCGTCTTCATTTTTTTCGAGAGACAGCGTCGTCATTAGTTGAAATAAATATTTGTTAAAGTTTGTCGGATTTTTTTTCGAGTATTCTCCCAGTATTTTTCGTTCGATGTTTTCGACGTTGTCGATGAGAGATGATTCTATTTCGAACCCTGATTCTTGAATTTTAATTGAAGAAATGTTTCTGAGGAAAGTGTATGCTTGTTTCTTTTTTATGAATTCTTCGATTTCGTTGAACCGGATGTCGCCGGTTTTGCCTTGAGTCAGCGTTCCTTTTAATTTTAGCAGGACGATTTTGTCGTTCAGGTTGTATTTGTCTAATTCTAATATTATTTTTTGAGTTGCTGCCAGTGCGTTGGTGATTTCGATTTCGATTGAGACGATTTCTTTGATTGGGATTTTTATGTTTTGTGATTTTATTTTGCCGTTGGTGATTTCGCATAATTGGAAACTTCCGTATTTCAGGTCGTTTAATTCCTGGAAATTGTTTGGGAATGTCGGGCCGGGATAAACGTATTGGGAATTTGGTTCTTCTGTTTTGAAAACTTGATGGATGTGTCCCATCGCATAATAGTTTGCCAGCGGGAGTTTGTGTTTTTCGATTGAGTCCATCGGGATTGTGCCGACGACGTCTTTTATTGTTGTGTGAATCATGAAGATTGTGAATTGGTGGATGGATTCGAAATAGATTTTTTGAAGGTCTTCGATTTCCATGCCGGATTTTCTGCCGGGGTATCCGTAGATTGCTATGTCGTCGTGCATTTGAGGTTTCAATTTTATTTTGCCGTCTTCCTGATATTCCCAATTTTCGATATTTTTGCAGAAGCCTACTTTTTCCAAAACGTCCAGAAAAGTTTTTCCCGAGGCTGAGAAATCGTGCGAGCCGGCAATTATGTAAACCGGGATTTTGGCGTCGTGAAGTTTTTTGAACTCGGCGAAGGATTCTTTCAGAATTTCGATTGGCGGATATGATGAGTCGAAGAGGTCGCCAGAAATTAGAATGAAGTCTAGTTTTTCGCGAATGCATATTTCGATTATTTTTTGGAAGGATTGCAGGTTTAGTTTTTGGAGTTCTTCCTGCCGCCAGCTTCCGAGGTGGCAATCTGCTAAGTGCGCGAATTTTGTCATGTTGGGAAAAATTATGGTTTGTTTATAAGGATTGTTGGGGTTGGGTTTTATAATTCTAAAATTAGTAATTCTTCCATGAATATTTTTTTTCTGGCGACAATTTTTGGGTTGAATTTTTTTATTTTGCCCATTGGAGTCAGAGTCGAAATTAGGAGGAAAATTTTGCCGTTTTTGGTTAGATAATTTTTCGCTTGCTTTAAAAATTTGATTGATATTTCGTCGCCGTTTTTGCCGCCAGTTGTTGCGACTTGGGATGATTTTGGTTCGCGTTTGTCGAGCGGGAGATAAGGAGCGTTGAAAATTATTAGGTTGAATTTACTTTTGACGTTTTGAAAGAGGTTTGACTTGACTGCGTTGAACCCTTTTTGTTTGAGAAGTTTTACTGATTTTGGATTTATGTCGACGGGAATTATGTTTTTTTTGTTTATGAATTGTGATGCTGTTTCAGAGAGAATGCCAGAGCCGGTGCCCATGTCTAACATTTTTATCGAAGATAAAAATGTGGGTGTTGGGTTGTGGGTGTTGGGTTGTTGGTTTTTGAAATATTTTTTTAGGAAGTCTACGAAAAAGTAAGAGTCTTCGGCTGGCTGGTATATTTCCATTTTAAAATACTTTGTCCCAGAAAATTCCGAGCAATGCGGAGCCGACAAGAATTAGCGCGGCTATTGATATCATTATTATCAGAAATTTTTTTGATATTTGTCTTGGTTTTTTTTGAGGTTTTGTGGTGGTAGTGAGAGGTTCTAATTGCGGTTTTTCCGACGGGAATTTTGTCGGAGTTGGTTGCTGAAAGTTTTTCAAAGTTGATGGAATTTTTTGGGATGCTGCCTCGACTTCTTCGGGTTTGTATCCGGCGCTGATGAAACTTTGTTTTGCCTTGTTTATGTTCTCTCCTCTTAATAGTGCGTTTCGCAGTCCGCCGCTTAATTCTTCTTCTCGGTTTGGTGTTTGTGGTGCTACAATTTTAGAGTGCCTCCGTCTTGCATCAGGTGACATTGTTTGCCGAGTTTGTATCCGAGTTCTCTTGATAGGTCGGCCATTGGCTTTGTTTTATCGAGACCGCCGTGTGACGGGATTATGTGTTGTGGGTTGATTATGTGTATTATGTCCCTGAGGTCTTCTCTGCCGGCGTGGCCTGAAACGTGAGCGTCTCTGAAAATTCTTGGCTTGCTTTTTTTCAAACGATTTTCCATTTTTGCAAATTGCTCTTTGTTGATTGGTGTTGGGATTACACTTGAAGAAAAAATGATGTTGTCGTCGCGGTTTAGTTTGAATGGGAGTTCGTGCCTGGATAATCTTTCGAGAATTGAACCGGGTTCGCCCTGGTGCCCCGTGCAAACTATCATGTAGTCTTTTCTTTTTCTTTCTATTTTGTGAAGTGTTTTTTCAACTTGTCGTCGGTATTTTGATATTCTTATGTCTTTGAGGAACGGCACTATGCCCACGTTTTTTGCCGCGGTTGAATATTTGTCCAGACTTCTTCCGAGAAAGACAACTTCGCGGTTTAGTTTTTTGCCGAATTCGACGATTGATTTTAATCGGGCTATGTGCGACGAGAATGTTGTTATAATCATTCCTGCGTTTCTGTTTTGGATTGTGAGGAGAACTTCCTGGAGCAGCGCTCTTGCGATTTTTTCTGATGGGGTTTTTCTTTCGGAGCCTGAATATAATGAGTCGACGATGAAGGCGAGGACTCCTTCTCTTGCAATTTCTTTTAGTCTTTTGTAATTTGGTTTTAGTCCGAAGATTGGAGTGTCGTCGAGCTTGAAGTCGTTTGCGTAGAGGACCGCGCCTTTTGGAGTGTGGATTGCAATCATGAGGCACTGCGCGGTTGAGTGCGTGATGTTTATGAAGTCGACTTTGTATTTTTGTTTTTTGCCCTTTATGTAAAAAGTTGTGTTGGGCTTGATTGCGTGGACTCTGTTTCGGAGAGTGATGTTGTTGTCGAGAAGAATGGAGTTAAGGACCTGGATTGTGAACGGGGTTCCGTAAATCGGGGCGTTGTATTTATTGGACAGGAATGGGATTGCGCCGACGTGGTCAAGGTGGGCGTGGCTGATGAACTGTGCGCGGATTTTGTGCCGGATGTTGTTTATTACTGAGTCTTGCGGAATTGCCTCGATTAATTTTAATTTTTTTTCGGTGAGAATTTTGTCTCGTTCCTGCATTGATACGATTGCGGGGAGGAAGAAGCCCTCGTCGAAAATGAACGCGTCTTCTTCGAGCTCGACTACCACCATATTTTTTCCGACTTCGGAGAAACCGCCGACTGTATGTATTTTCATCATTTGTTATGTTTAGTGGTTTGAGTTTTTAAATTATTGTAGTAATGTTTTTAATCGTTGGATGTTTTGATTGTGTATGGAGAAAAAAGGTTTGGTCGGGTTGATTGTGTTGGTTGTGGTCTTGCTGGTTGTGGGATTTTTCTGGTTTGTTGGGGAATTGGGTGGGGAGACTAATGAAGAGTTGAGATGCGAGGTTGACGATGATTGCGTGAAAGTTCAGGTTGGGTGTTGTGCTTGCAATATGGGCGGGGCTGAAAAATGTGTTGCGAGGTCTTTTGAGGGGGATTATTTGTCGAGGCTGGATAATTGTTCTGAGACGATGATTTGTGCGGCGGTTTATAATTGCGAGATTGTTGGATGTCGATGTATTGACGGGGAGTGCGTCGGAGAATGAGATGGATACTTGTGGTGCTGGTAGTTGTGATGCTGGGATTTGTTTCTTCTGTTGGTATTGATGATGATGTTATTGGAGAATTTAGAGAGGGAGAGAAGAATGTTGATGTGATTGTTGAGTTGAAAAATGACTCTCTTGAAATTGGAGCGTTTCAATTAGATAATTGTTTTGATTCTTTGGATGATGTTATTGATGAGGAGAAAATTACGTATCGATTTGAAAATAGTATTGCGGTGGAGATTAATGAAAGGGATTTGGATGTCTTGAGCAGGAGTCATAATGTTGAGTCCGTCGTGAAAATGGGGAAAATTTATGCGCTGCTTCAAGATTCTGTCGGTATTATTAATGTCAGTTCGACTTGGGGGTTGGAATCTTCTGGCGTTGGTTTGACTGGCGTCGGGCAGAGTGTTTGCGTGATTGATAGTGGGATTAATTATTCTCATCCGGATTTGATTGGGAATTATCTGGGCGGGTATGATTTTGTTGACGATGATGATGACCCCATGGATGGGTTTGGGCACGGGACTCATGTTGCCGGGATTGTTGCGGCGTCGGGTGGAATTAGTGGCGTTGTTCCTGGTGTTGGAATTGTCGCTGTCAGAGTTCTTGATAATTCTGGGGGCGGTAATCCTGGGGATCTTGCTTCTGCGATAGATTGGTGTGTTGACAATGCGCCGCAATTTAATATTAGTGTAATAAGCATGAGTCTTGGTTGTAACGCGACTGCTGACGGGTATAATTCTTATTGCGATAGTGTTGATGATGGTTGTTTTAATTCTGCTATAGCTAATTCGATTAACGTCGCTGTTGCTAATAATATTTCTGTCGTTGCTGCGTCTGGGAATTTCGGGAGTGTTGAAAAAATTTCTTCTCCTGCGTGTATTCAAAATGTTATTGCAGTTTCTTCGATTGATAAGAATGGGTTAATTTCTTCGTTTGCCGACAGGAATTTTTTGGTGAATTTGCTGGCGCCGGGAAGGGATATTAATTCGACGTATTTTCTTGGCGGTTATGCGATTGCGAGCGGGACTTCGATGGCGACGCCGATGGTTGCTGGGGTGATTGGCTTGATAAATCAATATTTGAGTTTGAGCGGACAGAGTAAAACACCGACGGAGATTGAAAGTATTTTGAATAATACTGGGAGGAGGATTAATGATAGCGGTTCTGGTTTGAGTTTTTCTGTCGTTGATGTTTATGCTGCTATCTTGTCGCTTGATGTTGATGCGCCGGAAGTTGCGCTTGTGTCGCCGGTTAATTATGATGTTGACATGAATGCGAACCGGACTTTTGTTTGCAATGCGACGGACTGGCAGTTGGCGAGTTTGAGTTTGAATATCTGGAATTCGAGCGGGCTTTATTATAATGCGACGGGGAATGGAACGAGTTTTAATGTCGCGAATATGAGCGAGGGAAATTATTTCTGGAATTGTCTTGGGGTTGATGTCGTCGGGAATTCGGCTTATGCTTCTGCGAATTTTAGCTTGACTATTGGCGGGATTTCGACGATGTTGTTGTTGCCTGCGGATAATAAATATGCTAATGTTAATGATATGAATTTTAGTTGCCGGGTTGTTTCTGAAGAAAATTATTTTGTTTCTAATGTGACGTTTTATTTGTGGAATTCGAGTGGGGGGTTGGCGAATAGTTCTGTTAAAAATATTTCTGGTTTTGATAATGCAAGTATTTTTAATTATAGTTTTGCCGACGAGGGAAATTATTTATGGAATTGCCTTGGGGTGAATAATGCGAGTAATTCTTCGTGGGGGGATTTTAATTATAGTTTTGTTTTTGATGTGACGGCGCCGGTGGTTAGTTCGCTTTCGGAAAGTGTTGGTGTTTCTGGTGCGACGATAAGTTGGACGACGGATGAGTCCGCGAATTTTTCGGTTGGCGGTGAGATTAGCGGGAGTTCGAGTAGTTATGCGACAAATCATTCGATTGTAATTTCGGGGCTTTCTCCGTCGACGACTTATAATTATGTTTTGGTTTCTTGTGACGGGGCTGGGAATTGCGTTAATCGTTCTGATAGTTTTGTGACGGGCGCTGTCGTGAATCCGGTTAGTTTTTCTGGTGGGGGCGGGAGTTCGGCGAGCGTTTCTTTTGTGCCTAAAATTTATGAAGTTGGGGTTGATGAAATTAAGTTCGGGTATGTCCAGAAATTAGAAAAAGACGACAGGGTTAATTTTAGTATTTTTGATTTTGAGGGCGGGCGACATTTGCTGAGTATTGATGAGATTGAGGTTGATTATGTTGAGTTGACTATTGAGAGCGAGCCGATTAAATTGAAGTTGGGCGTCGGGCAGTCTGTTAAATTGAATTTGACGTCGGTGATTTATTATGATTTGTTTGTGAGATTGAACGCGATTGTCGGGGACGCGGCGGAGTTGACAATTCAGTTGATTAACGAGCCGATTGAGATTAGGACGGCCAAGATTACTGGGAATGTTGTTGAGAACGAGGATGGAGATATTGAGAATTATTCGTGGGCAGTTGCTATTTTGGTTATTGTTTTTGTTTTGATTGTTTTGATTTTTTCCGTGATAAAAAGGAAGAGGTTAAAAAGTTCGAAGAGCAAAGAAAAGAATGGTGAAAGGAAAAAGATTAAAACTTAGGCCGTCGGCGAGGGACAAGAGAAGATATTTTTTGGTTGAGGCGACGAATGAGAAAGTTGAGAAAGCGATTTTGGAATATATTGGTATTTTGGGTTTTGGGAAATCTGCTTATATGTTTGTTGAGAAAATTGATGGTAAAATCGTGGGAAGTTGTTTGGTGAAATCGTTGGAGGATGTTCGGGCGGCGTTGGCTTTTGCGGGGATTAGAATTGAGAAAGTTAGCGGGACGATTAAGGGACTCAAATAGTCCGCTTCGCTGGAAGTTCGCATCGACTTTGTCGACGCTGGAAGTTCGAAAAAATCAAGGATTTTTTCTGGAAGTCCGCAAAACCTTTGGTTTTGCTGGAAGTAGGACGGCTTTGTTGTTCGCGAAATTTGGGGGTGATTTAAATGTGGAACAATAAAACTTATTAAGGGAGATTTTTTGGTTTTGGGATGGAAGAAGGTTGTATAACCTTTATACTATTTACGATAAACGAAAATGGAAGATATTCAGCATCAGCAAATGGGGTATGACAGGGCGGCGACGATGTTCGCGCCTGACGGGCACATACTTCAGGTAGAATATGCGGAGAAGACAATTAGATTGGGCTCGGCGTCGATTGGAATTGTTTGCAGGGATAGTGTTGTGATTGTTGCGGACAGGCGGCAGAGAGACAAGTTGTTGATTGAAGAGTCGGCAAATCGGATTAACGAGGTCGATGGGCATATCATGGTTGTTTTTGCTGGGATTACTTCGGATGCGAGGGTTTTGATTGAGAAGGCGCGGATTTTGGCGCAGCAACATTGGGTAACTTATGATTCGGCGCCGAGTGTCGAGTCGATTGTTCGGGATGTCGCGGATTTGAAGCAACAATTTACTCAGTATGGCGGGGCGAGACCGTTTGGTGCTTCGATGATGTTTGCCGGGGTTGATGGGAAGCCGACTTTGTATACGACTGATATTACCGGGAATTATTTGAGATACAAGGCGAATGCGATTGGGGAGGATGATGAGAAAATTAAGAAAATGTTGAGGGAAAAATATATAGATGGAATGACTTCGAAAGAAGGAGTTAAGTTGGCTTTGGATATTTTCAAGGAAGTGCAGAAGGATGATTTTAATATTGATAGGTTTGACGTCGGTGTTTTGAGCGAGAGGGGGATTGAGAAATTTGTCGGAGCCAAATTTCAGTAAGTAGTTGGTAGTGAATGTTGCGCGGTTTGTCCGTGCTTGTGGATAATTATTTAAAGATTGGTTATTTTTGTATGTTATGGAAAATAAATTTTTGCATGAGGTTGTGGTGACGGCGATTGTTGTTAAGGATGGAAAGTTTTTGATAACGAAGCGGTCGGCGACGAAGAGGCGGTTTCCGAATATGTGGACGGTGCCGGGTGGAAAACTTGAAACAAATGATTATGTTGAGTTGCCGAAGGACACGAAGGATTATTGGTATAATGTTTTGGAGAAAGTTTTGAGACGGGAAGTTAAGGAAGAGGTTGGGATTGATATTCGGAATATTGAGTATGTGACGAGTTTGGCGACGGTGCATGAGGATGGGGCGCCGAGTTTGGTTATTTCTTGCGTTGCGGATTGGGAGGCTGGTGAAGTTGTTTTACAAGAGGAGGAATGTGATGAGTTTAGGTGGGTTGGTTTGGAAGAGGCGAAGGGGATTGATTTGCTTGACGGGATTTATGATGAGTTGGTGATGGCGAAGATGGTGACTAATAAGAGCAAGGGAGAGTGGAGGAGGTTCACGAATTAAAGGATTAGGAAATTGCTCACGGATGGACACGGATGGACACGGATTTTTTGGGAAGGTTAATAAAGATTAGATTTTTGGATTTATTATGGTGCAGACGACGGCGAGGGTGACGAGGGGCGGGAAGCATTTTGAGATTTTGGTTCGAAAGGTTTAAATATTTATGAAATTGCTTAATATTGATATAAGCTCAGTATGGTCCTCGGGCAATGCTGAGCCGTTCATATTATTTTGTTTATTATTTTATTAAGGTTTATTGAGTGGTCGCATGCGTTTCTTAAGTTGTAGGAAGAGCTTGAACTGAAATATGCGTTTTCTATTTTCTTTCCAAGTTTTCTTACTCTTTTTATCGGGGAAATAAAATCTTCGTCGCCACTTACAATAATTGCTGTATCGTATGAATTTTCATAAGCTTCTCCGACAAAATCGCTTACCAAATGGGTGTCGTCGCCTTTCATTTCGTAGATAATTTTGCCTTCTCTTTTTGTTTTTCTGAGTTTACATAATATTACTTTGAATTTTGGAATACTTCTTAAGGTGTTAAAAAATTTTTGTTGTTCCCAATATATTTTTGGATTTAGCCCTTGGTCCAGAGATGCATTGTAATAAAATACTTTTACTAACTCTCTTTGTTTTGTTAATTCTTTGATTAATTTTTGAAAGTCAATTTTGTCAACTACTTTTAATTTTTTAGTGTTGTGATAAAAATTGCTTCCGTCGATAAAAATTGCAACTTTTTCTTTATGCATAATATTTTATTGTAGAAATCTTAATAAAGGTTAACTATTTGATTTTATTATGGTAACTCCATTTCATAAAATTAAAATAAAGGAGTTAGATAATTAATTTCATAAAATGTCGCAAACGACGGCGAGGATTAAAAGGGGTGGGAAGCATTTTGAGATTTTGGTTGATTTGGACGAGGCGTTGAGAGTTCGGAAAGGTGAGGGGAGTGTTGGCGTCGCTGTTTTGACGAATGCGGTTTTTTATAATTTGAAATCGGGGGAGCACGCTTCGGCTGAGGACTTGGAAGAGAATTTTGGGACGAGTGATATTATGGAGGTCGCTGAGAAAATTATTAAGGGTGGTGAGGTTGTGAAGACGACGGATTCGATTAGGGCTGGGCATGATGCGAAGTACAAGCAGGTTGTTGATTTTTTGGTTAGGAATGCGGTGTCGCCTGAAGGTCGGCCATATACGCCGGACAGGGTTATGAAAGCTTTGGGTGAGGCGCATGTTAATGTGAAGAATAAGTCGATTGAGTCGCAGATTGGCGAGATTGTTGAGCAGTTGGCGAAGGTGCTGCCGATTAATATTGAAACAAAGAAGGTGAAGTTGGTCGTGCCGGCGGTTCATACAGGGAAGGCTTATGGGGTTGTTAAGGAATTTATGGTTAGGGAAAACTGGAAAGATAATGGGGATTTAGAAGTTGTCGTCGAGGTGCCGGCTGGGTTGATTATGGATTTTTATGACAGGGTTAATTCTGTGACAAGTGGAAGTGTGATGAGCGAGGAGTTGAAATCGTAAAGTTTAAAAAGCTTTTTTCTTAGGGATGGTTGTACGAGAAAAATTTGGGCGCCGGTGGGCGTCATTTGATTATAGATTATCTCGATGAATAAAATGGTTAAGGAAAGAAGACAAATAGTAATTCCGGGAGAGACGATAGTCTCGGGAAATGAATTTCTGCCTGGCGATGGCGCTTATCGCGATGGGGCCGATGTTGTTGCGGGACGTTATGGGATTATGAATGTTTCCGAAAAACACGTTCGGGTTGTGCCGATTTCGGGGGCGTATTATCCTCGGCGCGGGAACACAATTATTGGGACGATTGTTGATATTACTTTTAACGGATGGTTGATTGATTTTGGCGGGGCGCAGAACGCGTTTTTGCCGGTGGCTGAAGTGCCGAGATATATTAACAAGAATGAAATGAGGGAATTTTTGGATTTTGGGGAGAGCGTGATTGTAAAAGTTTGGGATGTAAAATCGCGTGGGGTTGATGTATCGATGAAGATGAGAGGGTTTGGGAAAATCGAGGGCGGGATGATTGTTTCGATTGGGGCGAATCAGGTTCCGCGTGTGATTGGGAAAGAGGGGAGCATGGTTAAAATTATCAAGAACGCGACTGGGTGCGAGATTACCGTCGGGCAGAACGGGAAAATTTGGATTTCGGGACACAACACCGATAGTGAGATTGCAGCGAAGAAGATTATTGAGTTGATTGCTGATAATGTGACGACGAATGGGTTGACGGAGAGAGTTGAGAAGTTTATTGGCGAAATGGGATTGTCGCTTCGCGAGTCGGAAGTCGGAAGTCGGAAGTCGGAAGAAGTTGAGATTATTGCGGAAAACACCGACGAGGGTGAGGAATGATGGTAGCTAAAAAAAGTTTGTATACAAAGCGAGTTGATGGGCGGAAAGTTGATGAAGTTCGGCCGATGATTGCCGAGATTGGAATTGTGCCGTCGGCGGATGGTTCGGCGAGTTTCGAAACCGGGGGGACGAAAGCGATTGCGGTCGTGCGTGGGCCGAGGACTTTGCATCCACAACATATGCAGGACCCGAAAACCGGGATATTGAGAGTTAATTACGGGATGATGCCGTTTTCGGTGAGCGACAGGATTAGACCGGGGCCGTCGAGAAGGAGTGAGGAGATTTCGAAAGTTGTTGAGTGGGCGTTGAGTTCTGTCATTGATTTGAGCGGGTTCCCGAATACTGTTGTTGATGTCTTCATTCAGATTCCGAAAGCGGATGCTGGGACGCGGGTTGCCGGTTTGAACGCGGCGGCGATTGCTTTGGCTCATGCCGGGATTCCGATGAGAGAAATGATTTCAGCGATTGCCGTCGGGAAAATTGACAAGACGCTGGTTGTTGATGTGAACAAGGAAGAGGAAGATTTTAAAGAAGGCGAGGGTTCGACTGATATTCCGTTGGCTGTGACGTCGAGGAATAAAGGGATTGCGTTGTTGCAACTGGATGGGAAGATTTCGCCTGATGAGTTGATGAAAGTTATTGAGATGGGGAAGAAAGCGTGCGAGGATGTTTTGAAAGTTCAGGTTGATGCGCTTCGCGAGATGTCGGAAATTGAAAATCGAAAATTTGGGAGGAAGGAAGATGGGTGATTACGTTATGCCGAATTTGCAGAGGGAAAAGATTATTGAGTGTTTGGGCGAGGGGAAGAGGTTGGATGGGCGGGGAATTAGAGATTATCGTGAAATTGTCGTCGAGAAAGGGATTAGCAAGAATGCGGCTTCGAGCGTGAGAGTTAGATTTGGGAGGACTGAAGTTTATGCCGGAGTCCATTTGGCTTTGGCTATTCCGTATCCTGATTCGCCCGATGAAGGGACTTTCATGACGAGCGCTGAGTTGCACCCGATGGCTTCGAATGAGTTTGATATTGGCAGACCGGGGATTGAATCTGTTGAGTTGGCGAGAGTTATCGACAGGGGAATTCGCAAGAGTGGGTTGATTGATTTCAAGAAGTTGTGCATCAAGAAAGGGGAGAAGGTTTGGCAGGTTTTTGTTGATATTGTCGCGATTAATGACGACGGGAATTTGCTGGATGTTGCGGGACTTGCGGCCCTAATTGCTATCGGGAGTGCGAAAATGCCAATTTATAATTCTGAGACAGGACTTGTTGAAAAGGGTTTTAGTAAAAATTCTATTCCTTTAGACAAGGATGCTTTATCATTTAATATGACGTTTCACAAGATTGGCGATGTTATTGTTGCTGATGTTGAGGGAGATGAGGAACTTATTTCTGACTTTAGACTTAGCGTCGCTGTAGGGGATAATGACGGCGAGCCGAGGATTACCGCGATGCAAAAAGGAAAGGCCGGAACTATTAGTGCCGGGGACATGGAAAATATTTTAAAGATGATTGAAGATAAATGGGCGGAACTGTTCCCTAAAGTTAAGGAATATGTGTTTGGCAAATGAATATTGAAGAAGTAAGAGATGCTATAAGGGGATCTTTAGGATTAGAGGGTGATGTTGAGATTGATAGTGAGGTGCTACTTGAGGCCCTTGGAGTTAAGAGAATTGATTTTGTGGATATTATGTTTAGATTAGGGGCGTATGATGCGTGGGATTTTTCTGGTGGTGGAATTAGTGAAAGAGGGAGGAAAATATTAGTGGAAGTCGGAAAATTTTCTAATGATCCTTCTTATGGTTATCGTTTTTCTTTAATGTCGGTTTCGTCATGGGAGGAAATTCTTGAGAGTTTGACTCCGATGGATATTTATTATATAGCGAATTATAAACGGCGTGAGAGGAGCGGGGAGTGTGCTGGCGTAAATGGTTGAGAAGCAGGAATTTTCGAAGTATGAAAGAGCGCGGATAATCGGGGCGAGAGGGTTGCAGATTTCGATGGATGCGCCGTTGCTGATTGATATAGATGAGGAGGAGCTGGAAGGTGTTAATTATGACCCGTTGAGAATTGCGGAGAAGGAATTAGATTCGGGAGTCTTGCCGATTTCTGTTAATAGGCCGATGCCGGCACGGAGCGAGGAGAATATTGAGAAGATTAAGATTGAGGAGAGCGTGGTTTCTGATGCTGAGAAAATTCGGACGGAGAGGGAAGAAGAGAGGGATATTTCTGAGGGCGGGGAGATGATGGAGCTGGCTGATTCTGGAGAGGAGTCCGAGAATGATGAGGCGATTAGCGAAGAGAAAGTTGAGGACGCTGAGTAGTCCGCTTCGCTGGAAGTTCGCATCGACTTTGTCGATGCTGGAAGTTCGAAAAAATCAAGGATTTTTTCTGGAAGTCCGCAAAAACTTTGGTTTTGTTGGAAGTAGGACGGCTTTGCCGTCCGCGGGGGTGGGCTGGGTTAGATTTTTATAGTTTGTATGTGATGTTGTGATATGTATGATTATAAGAAGTTGAAGGTTTGGCGACGGGCGGTTGATTTGTATGAAGAAGTTTTGAAGATTACGATGGGGTTTCCGAAGTTCGAGGTTTATGCTTTGGGTGATCAGATGAGGAGGTCGGCGGAGAGTATAAGTTCTAATATTGCCGAGGGATGCGGGAAGCGGACGAGAAAGGATTATATTTCTTATCTTCATAATTCTATTGGGAGCGTGAAGGAACTTGAGAATCAATTGATGCTGGCTTTTAGAAATGGGTATATTACCGTCGAGAAAAAGAATTCTTTGATGAAAGAGTTGGACGAGATAGGGAAAATGTTGTTTGGAGTGATTAGATTTTTGAATAAGAAAGATGCTGAATAATTATTCGGATTTGAAAAGTTTTATTAATGTTCTTTTACTTTTGTTAATATGTTTGTTAGAGAGGTTGTGCCGAGATTGATTCGGGATTCGCGGGGCGAGAGGACGATTGAGATTGAGTTGGATAGTTACGAGGGGAATTTTAAATGTTCGGCGCCGACGGGAAAGTCGCGGGGGCGGAGTGAGGTTGAGCCGTGGAGTTCGAAAGGGATTGGACATAGTTTTAAGATGTTGAAAGTTTTTTGCCGGAGTTTGAAGCATCGGAATTTTATGATTAAGGAAGTTGATGACTTGAAGGAGGTCGTCGGGTTGATGCGGAAGTTCGAGGCGAGGCACGGAAAATTTGGTGGGAATGTTAATTATATCGTCGAGGGAGTTTTTTTGAAGGCGGCGGCGGCGTGGAGGAAAAAGGAATTGTGGGAATTTATCAACGACGATGTTAATGGCGGGTTGAAGCCAAAGATGCCGATGCCGGTTGGGAATTGTATTGGCGGGGGATTGCATTCGAGATTTGTCGACGGGAAGCGTCCGGATTTTCAGGAATTTTTATTAATTCCGAAAGAGAAAAGTTTTGCGCGAGCGGTGACTTTGAATTTGAGGGCTTATGAGTTTGCGAGGAAATTGCTGGGAATAGGAAAGAAAGATGATGAAGGGGCGTGGATGACAAAAAAAACTAATGAGGAAGTTTTAGAAATTTTGCAGAAACTTGGAAAAAAATTTGGCGTTCGAATTGGAGTTGATGTTGCGGCGTCGACTTTTTATGATAAAGGGTATTATATGTACAAGAACAAGAATTTGATTCGGGACAAGGTTGATCAAGCGGATTATATTGAGAGATTAGTGAAGAAGTTTGGGATTTTTTATGTTGAGGATGGGATGAACGAAGGAGATTTTTCGGGTTTCAAAGAAATTGTGAATAATATTGGTAAAAATGTTTTGGTTGTCGGGGATGATTTGACGACGACGAATTTAAAGTTGGTTCGGCGGGCGGTTGAGGGGAAAGTTATTAATGCGATGATTGTGAAGCCGAATCAGATTGGTTCGATTTTGGAGGTTAAGAGAGTTGTTGAGTTTTGCAAGAAGAACAAGATTGTGATGATTTTTTCGCATCGGAGCGGGGAGACGATGGATGATATTTTGGCGGATTATTGCGTCGGTTTTGGGGGGCAATTTATTAAGTGTGGAATTTGGGGAAAGGAAAGACTTATTAAACTTCGCAGAGTTATTGAAATTGAACGAAGTTTGAAGTGAGTAGGTGGTAGTGTTTGTTGCGCGGTTCGTCCGCGCTTGCAGGGAAATAAAAGGAGGGAGGAAAAATGAAAAAGAAAGCGAAAGAAATTTGCGGATGTGGTTCGTGCGGAGCGGTTTATGGACTGGGTTTTATTGGTTCTGTAATTTACTATTTGTCGACGGCAACTGGGTTTTGGATGGGAGTTTTGGGAATCTTGAAATCGATTGTCTGGCCGGCGATTGTGGTTCATGGATTGCTTAAATTCTTGGGAGTATGAGGATAAGTTTTTAAAGTCGGATTTCTCTTTTTTGTTATTGGTCGGGTGCGGGGCTTGGAGACAAGTAGTAGCGTTTACTCCCGAGCAGAATTATAAATATTATGGCAGAAGAAAAGGAAATTGTCGAGAAAGTTGAGGATGGTAGTTTGGAGAAGGAGAAGAAGGACGACCAGACGATTTTGACGTCGCTTGAAGATTATATCAAGACGGCGGCTTATTTGGGGACGAAAGTTATCACGCCGACGATGAGGAAGTATGTTTACCGACGGAGATTGGACGGGTTGGCGATTTTAAATACTTTGTTGGTTGACAAGAAGCTGGCGGACGGGATTGATTTCGTGAAGCAATTTAAGCCGGAGGATTGGACTTTGGTTTGCAAGAGAGAGGCGGGATGGAGAGCGGTGAAGATGTTTGCGGAGTTGACTGGAGTTAGAATTTTCACGAAGAAATATCCGAGCGGTATTTTGACTAATACTATTTTAGATAATTTTATCGAGACGAAGATGATTATGATTTGCGACCCATGGATGGACAAGAACGCGCTGGCGGATGCGAAAAATATTAGGATTCCGGTGGCGGCGATTTGTGATACTAATAATCATACTGTGAATGTTGACGTCGTGATGATTGGGAATAATAAGTCGAACAAGTCGATGGGATTGTTTTTTTGGTTGATGGCGAGGGAGTATATGAAGGCGCATAAAATTGACAAGCCGTTGCCGTCGCTGGAAGATTTTGTCGGGGAAGAATTGGTTTTGGAAGAGCCGAGAAAGAAGAAGCTGGCGAGGGAGAAGAAGGAGAGAGAGTTGAAGAGTGGGGAGAGCGCGATTGAAGAGAAGATGAGGGAGTTGGCTGAGAAGGCGGATGAGGAAGCGAAGTCGGTGTTAAACAGGAAGGATGAAGAAGAGGAAAGTATTTCGGTTGGAGAAGAAGTTGAGGAAGGAGTTTAGGTAACTTTATAATTCTGTTTTTGTTTAATGTTTTATGGATTGGCATGCGTTGTCGTCGAAAGAGGTTTTGAGAAATGTCGGGGGTTCTGAGATGGGATTGAATAATGGCGAGGTGCAAAAAAGATTTGCGCGGTTTGGGAAAAATGTGATTCGGGAACATAAGAAAAAAAGCCGACTGGGACTTTTGTTGAGGCAATTTAATTCGTTGCTGATTTATATTTTGATTGTTGCGATGATTTTGTCGGGAGTGACGGAGCATTGGATTGATGCCGGTGTGATTGGGGTTATTGTTATTTTGAATGCGGTGATTGGATTTGTGCAGGAATATAAGGCAGAGGAAATTATTGAGAAACTGCGACGGAGTTTGAGATATAAAGTTATGGTTTTGAGAGATGGGGCCAGAAAAGAAATTGATTCTAAATTTCTTGTGCCCGGGGATATAGTTTTGTTTGAGGCGGGGAGGCAAATTTTGGCTGATTGCAGGATTTTGGAGATGGAGAATTTGCAAGTTAACGAGGCTGTTTTGAGCGGGGAGAGTTTTCCTGTTGACAAGATTGCCGGAGTTTTGGGAAAGAATGTTGTTCTGGCGAATAGAAAAAATATGCTTTATGCCGGGACGGCGGTTGTCCGAGGAAATGTGACGGCGGTTGTTGTTGAAACGGGGCATAGAACTGAGTTTGGGAAACTGGCTGATTTGGTTCAAACTACAGAGGATGAGAAGATGCCTCTGGAAAAAAAGATTGATATTTTTTCGCGGAATATTTCTATTGTGATTTTATTTTTGGTTGCGTTTGCTTTTGTTGTTGGTGTTTCTGTCGGAATTGAAATGATTGAGATGTTTTTGGTTTCTGTGAGCTTGGCTATTGCCGGGATTCCCGAGGGGCTGCCCGCTGTTATTGCGATTACTCTGGCTGTTTCAATTAAGAAAATGTATAAGGTCAATACTTTAATTCGACGATTGCCGGCGGCTGAAACTTTGGGGCGGGCGACGGTGATTTGCACGGACAAGACAGGAACGCTTACTGAAGAGAAACTCAGCGTAGATAAAATTTATGCTTTGGAGAAAGATAAGAAGATGGTTTTGAAAATTGGAACGTTGTGTAATAATGCGAGAGATGAAGAGGATGATATTCTTGGGGACCCGACGGAAGTTGCGTTGATTAAGATTGCGAAGAAGTTTGGGCTGAATAAGAAGGAGTTGACTGAGGAGAATGTTAAGGTCAAAGAATTTCCGTTTGATTCTGAGAGAAAAATGATGTCGGTTGTGCGGGCTGATGGTAAAATAAATACGAGTTATGTGAAGGGGGCGCCGTTGTTTGTTTTGGCTCGATGTAGTCGTGAGTTGGTGAATGGGAAAGTTAAGTTGATGACAGCGACGAGAAAAAAAGAGTTGGTGAAAGTTTCGAGAGAAATGGAGAGTTCTGGGTTGAGGGTGCTTGGGCTTGGGTTTAAGCAGATTGTTAAAGTGTCACAGGAAGAGGCCGAGAATCGATTGATATTCGCCGGGTTTGTTGGGATGATTGATTTGCCGAGGAAGGAAGTTGCTGAGGCGATTCGTGAGGCGATTAGCGCCGGAATTAAGGTTAAAATTATTACCGGGGATTCGGCTTTGACGACAAAGGCGGTTGCTAAAAAGATTGGGCTAAGAGGCGAGATTATCGAGGGAGAAGAACTTGACAGGTTGACAGATGATAAATGGTATGAGGTTGTCAAGACTAAAACTATTTTTGCAAGGGCGACGCCAGAGCAAAAATTGAAGATTGTTGAAATTTTGAAAAGGCAGAATGAGACGGTGGCTGTGACTGGTGACGGAGTTAATGATATTTTGGCTTTGAAGCGGGCCGATATTGGAATTGCCATGGGGATTCGCGGGAGTGATGTTGCGCGAGATTCTTCCGATGTGGTTTTGCTCGATGATAATTTTGCGTCGATTATTTCGGCTGTTCGCGAAGGCCGTAGAATTTTTGATAATCTAAAAAAGTCTATTAAATTTTTGTTGGTAGCAAATCTTGGCGAGATTTTTGTTGTTATATTTGGGTTGATGTTTGGATTGCCATTGATATTTTTGCCGTTGGCGATTTTGTGGATGAATTTGGTTACGGATTCTTTGCCGGGTTTGGCTTTGGCTGTTGAGCCCGCCGACGTGAATGTCATGAAGAGAGGTCCGAAGTCTAATGGATTATTGTCTGGAATTTGGATGTCTATTTTGGTTGCCGGAGTTTTAATGGTTATTGTTTCTCTTTTTGTTTTTGATTATGGTTGGACAAATTTTGGAATTGATGTGGCGAGGACGATGGCGATTAGCACGGCGATTTGTTTTGAATGGTTTTTTGTTTTTTCCTGCAAGTCGGATAAGAGTTTGTTTAAGACTGGGATTCTGAATAACAAGTATTTAATTTATGCCGTCTTGATTTCGGCGGGATTACATTTGCTGGCGATTTATAGTTTGCTTGGGAATGTGTTTGGGTTCGTTCCACTTTCGATTGGCCAACTTGGAATTTGTGTTTTGGCTGGATTAAGTAGCTTGGTTGTGTTTGAGGGGATGAAGGTTTGGAAATCTTTTTTTAATCGTCGGTGAATTTTTTTAGAATTGCGACAGATTTATAAACTGATTTTTGCCAGTAGTATTACAAAATGAAAACTTTGGAGATAATATCCAAGGCTTCAATTTATGATTTTGAGGCTAGAATGAGCGTCGGACGATTGGGTCTGATGTGATGATGACCATTCTAGTTATGTCTTAAAGCAATGGAGCGATCTTTCTAATTTTAGTTAGATGCTAATTTTATTAGTAGCAATTTTTCAGAGGTTACCTTTAATCTTTGAGAAGCAAGGATTTGTACAACTTCGGTTGATTACATAAATTTGTTTAATTCCAGTTTATCCTGCTGGAGGATGCAGCTATTTGGTTTGGGTTTAGACATGCAAGTTTTTTCCTTGATTCATCATGGGAAAGCAAACTGCTCAGTAACACGTAGTTAATCTACCCTCAGGTCAAGAATACCCTCGGGAAACTGAGGCTAATACTTGATAGGGGTTTGTCGCTGGAACGCGACCACCCTGAAACATTTCTCGCAATTTATATTTTCGCTAGATACTTTTATTTATCTCTTGAAAAAGTGAATTGCTCGAGCCTGAGGATGAGACTGCGGACGATTAGCTTGTTGGTGGGGTAACTGCCTACCAAGGCGATGATCGTTAGGGGCTCTTAGCGGAGTCGCCCCGAGAAGGAATCTGAGATACTATTCCTAGCTCTACGGAGTGCAGCAGT
>JAZDPV010000013.1:0-8506 GCA_043797265.1 archaeon | reverse complement strand
GCACCCACCGATAAGATTTATGAACCTTAAACAAAATTCTAACCATACAAAACCTCCGTCATCTGAAACCTGAAACCTGAAATCTGAAATCTCGCGAAGCGCACCCACCGATAAGATTTATGAATCTTAAATAAAACATTCACCATACTAAAATAAAAATAACAAACTTATAAATCTAACCAAACCCAACCGCCCACAAGTGAAACGACCCAATACCCAAAGCCCCGAAAAGCCTTAGGCCTTTCGTGCTTCCCCAGACGCAACCGCCTTGTCCGCATCAGCCTTCGACATTATCCTGCACATTCCACAACCGCACGCCGAACACTTTCCCTTAGCCATATAACCACCCCGAGCAGTCATAGTCATCTGAGCATCTTTCATCGTCTTATTTTCCTTGCATTTCATACACCTTGCTTCAATCGCCATTTTTCCTCCATCTATTTAATTCCTCTGAATCATACTCCATGAATTTCCCTCCTCTCCCCACACGCAAGACACCTTAAAAAAGTCTTCGCTCCCACTTCCAACTCGGTATCCGGCTTCCCGCACTTCGGACACAAAACAAAACTTTTCACATATTTCTCAATTTTCTCATTAATCTCCTTGCTCGCCAACCTCCGCGACAAAACCAACCTTTCCCCTTTTATCTCGACAAAACTCGCCAACTCCTTCCCTAAAAACTTCATCAAATGCTCCGGACTCCTCCTCAAACAAGCCGCAATCTGATAAAAATTCGAAATCACCGTCCTCGTTCCTTCATGACGCCCCTGAACTTTCAAAATCCCAAACCTCTCGCACCGCTCACTAACCTTAACATTCTCATACGCCTCGTCCAACATCGCCTCATAACCCATCAACCCCCCACGAAAATCCCCCTTATAAAACTAACCAAAAAATTTATAAACGAACCAAAACAACAAACAACATAAGTTCTTAAAAAGATTCTTAAAATAAAATGGACGAAGAATTAAAGAAAAATATTATGAAAACTGGGACAAGCACAGTTGGAATCGTCTGCACAAACGGAATAGTAATGGCGGGCGACCGGCAAGCAACTTTCGGCGCATCAATAGTCGGCGACAAAAACACGCCAAAAATTTACCAAATAAATAAATATCTCGTCGTATCCATCGCCGGAAACGCATCAGACGCGCAAATGGCAATGAGATATATCGCCGCCCAATTAAAACTCAAAGAACTTAAAGACAAAAAAAGACCATCCCTAAAAGAATCCGCAAGCTTCATCGCCTCCATGTATTTCCAATTAATCAGGCAACCCTCAATGATTCCATCTGTTGTCGGAAGTCTCGTCGGCGGCTTTAATGAAAACGGCACGACAGAATTATACTCCATTATACCAGACGGCTCAATCCGAAACGTCGACGACTACGACGCAAATATTTCTTCAGGAATGCCCTATATACTTGGATTACTTGAAAGACAATACAAAAAAGATTTAACAGTTGAAGAAGGAATCAAACTCGCAATAGAATGTATCAAATCTTCAACACAAAGAGACATTGGCTCCGGATTCGGAATCGACGTAATAACAATCAAATCCGACGGAATAAAACACGTCATCAAGCAAAAAATCGAACCGAATTATATAGAACAAGAAATTACAACAACAAATAAGTGATAAACTATTTCAAATGGCAGATATCTTAAAAACAATTGAAGAGCAATTACCGCGAGGCGTCGTAAGCTCAACAATCTTCGAAGGAGCAAACATAGTCGTCTACACCTCCGACACCGCCTTTTTCAAAAACGACGAATCCGCAATCAAAGAAGTCGTAAACACAATCAAGAAACGAGTCGAGCTCCGCGCCGACAAATCCCTGCTAATGCCAAACAACGAAACCGAAACAAAAATCCGCGAAATAATTCCAAAAGAAGCCGAAATAACAAAAATCATCTTTGACCCACAACGAAGCATTGTAATCATCGAAACAAAAAAACCCGGTCTGGCAATCGGAAAAAACGGCTCAATCCTAAAAGAAATAAGAAACAAAACAATGTGGACACCTCAAATCCAACGTTCCGCCATGATTAAATCAAAAATCACCGACAAAATCCGCGAAGTCCTTTACCAAGATAACTCATACCGAAAAAAATTCCTGAATAACATCGGCGAAAAAATCTACGAAGAATGGAACCCTGAAAAAATCGAAGAATGGGTTAGAATCACCGCACTCGGCGGCGGCAGACAAGTCGGCCGAAGCTGCTTTCTTCTCCAAACCCCAATCTCAAAAATCCTAATCGACTGCGGCGTCGACGTCTCCGCCCAAGGCAAAGACAAATATCCATACCTCGAAGCCCCCGAACTCGACCTCTCGGCAATCGACGCAATCGTTTTGTCCCACGCGCACCTCGACCACTCAGGACTAATTCCATACCTCTACAAAATGGGATACAAGGGCCCCGTCTACATGACCGCCCCAACCCGGGACATCGCCGCCCTCATGGCACTCGACTTCATCGGCGTCGCATACAAGCAAGCCGCAGCCCCGCTCTTCAAATCATCCGACATACGAAACATGGTCAAGCACTCAGTCACCTTAAACTATCAAGAAGTCACGGACATAACTCCCGACGTCAGAATAACACTTTACAACGCCGGACACACTCTCGGCTCGGCGATGATTCACTTCAACATCGGCAACGGACTCCACAACTATCTCTACTCCGGCGACATCAAGTTCGGCAAATCCCGTTCCCTCGAAGCCGCAACATCCTACTTCCCCCGCCTCGAAACTCTCCAAATCGAATCAACCTACGGCGGCAAAGACAACAACTACCCTCCGCGAAAAGAATGCGAAGAAGAACTCCTGAAATTCATAAACGACGTCGTATCAAACGGCGGCAAAGTCCTGCTCCCAGAACTCGGAACCGGTCACGCTCAGGAAAAAATGCTCCTAATCGAAGACGCAATGAAAATGAACAAGCTCCCAAAAGTTCCAATCTACATCGACGGAATGATTTGGGATATCAACGCCGTCCACACCGCCTACCCCGACTTCCTCTCAAACGCAATCCGCTCCAACATCTTCGCCGACAAAAACCCATTCACATCAGAAATATTTAGTCAAGTCGGCTCACCGCAAGAACGAAAAAAAGTAATCGAAGGCGGCCCATGCATAATCCTCGCAACATCAGGAATGCTCGTCGGTGGCGCATCCGTCGAATACTTCAAAGAATTCGCAGACAACCCAAACAACGGGCTCTGCCTTTCCTGCTACCAGCCACCGGGAGGTCTCGGCCGCCAGCTCAAAGAAGGACTCAAAGAAGCCAAATTCAACATCAATGGCAAAGAAGAAATCGTCCCGATAAAACTAAAATTCATCTCCCTCGAAGGATTCTCCGGTCACTCCTCGCGAAACGAACTCATGGCTTTCATAAACAACATCAACCCAAAACCAAGAAAAATAATAATCAACCACGGCGAACAATCAAAATGCCTCGACTTCGCATCCAGCATCTACAAATCCCAGCGAACCGAAACCTGCGTCCCAAAAAATCTCGAAACAATCCGCCTAAGATAATTTAAATACCTCTCCTCCCAACTCTAAATATGAAACACAAACTTTCTATAACAATTCTTCTCCTCTCCATCTTCCTGGCGACGCAATTCATCGGGCTCTTCGTCATCAACGCCTATACCCCGATAACAATCATGAATCCGCAAACCGGCGAAATAACACATTCCAAAATCAACGACCTCCCATTCGGACTTCAAACTCCCGACGACGAACAGCCGACATTTTACAATCTCATCTTAGCATTCCTTTTCGCAATCGCACTAATCTTCATCCTGATGAAATACAAATGGAAAACAATCATTCGCCTCTGGTTCTTCGTCGTCACAATCCTCGCGCTAAGCATCTCGCTCAACGCTTTCCTAAAAATGTCTCACTACCAACTACTTACTACCCACTACTCACTAATTGCTTTAGCAATTGCAATCCCTCTCGCCTCCCTGAAAATCTTCAAACCAAACGTCTACTCTCACAACCTCACCGAACTCCTAATCTATCCCGGCATCGCCGCCGTCTTCGTCCCAATTTTAGTAAGACCAGCAGCGACGACATTTCTCGGCAAAATCTGGCCAATCGCAACCCTCCTAATCCTCATCTCGCTCTACGACGCCTGGGCAGTTTGGAAATCCGGCATCATGCAAAAAATGGCAAGCTTCCAAATGAACGAACTCAAAATTTTCGGCGGCCTCATGATTCCCTCTTTATCTAAAAAAGTCCAAACCGAAATTAAAAAAATAAAACAAAAATACAAAGGCAAAAAAATCCCGGCAAAAATAAAAAAGAAAAAATTCAAAGTCAACCTCGCAATCCTCGGCGGCGGAGACATCATCTTCCCAATCATCACAGCCGGCGTTTTTCTCCGGACATTCGGACTAATCCCAGCACTCTTCGTAACAGCCGGCGCATTCATCGCCTTAACTTATTTATTCGCAATAACAAAAAAAGATAAGGCCTACCCCGCAATGCCCTACATCACCGTCGGCATCTTCATCGCCATAGCCCTCGCCTGGAAAATTCTTTCTCTTTAATTCGCGCACCGGGACAGCCAACGGCCACTAAAAATATGAGAGCGAAGCTTACACGCCCCAACCAAAATAAAAAATAAATAAGTGAGAGCACTCCAAACTGTTTCCTAATACCTAAATCCTAAAACCCAACACCTTGAAAAACATAGCTTTTCATGTAACTCCTTCTAAAAGACAACATAGCGAAACATTTATAAAACCAAATTTCTAAATTTTATAGTAAGAATATGGCAAACGAAAACGAAAAAATGAGAATCATAATTGATGAAATAGAAGAGAATCAAGATGCTTGGGGATATAGAGTCTTATATATTCAAGGATGTGTCCGAGAAGGATATTTCAACAACGCACAAAGATTTGGTAGAGATTATATATTAAGCGAAAGTGTAAGCCCACTTTGCATAACAAATAGCAAAACAGCCGCAAACAATGCATTATTTTTCTTGGCCACAGAAGATATAAGAAAAAATTTAGAACAAAATTCAAAATTCCATTTCTTCTAATATGGCAATAACAAAACCCGAACTCGTAAAAAAGTTAAAAGTATACTTCGACCTAAACATTTACGAAACTAAAGTCTGGCTAGCCTTGCTATCAAAAGGAATTTCTTCAGCCGGCGAAATCGCGGAAATCTCTGGCGTCCCTCGAAGCCGAACTTACGACGTCCTCGAATCTCTCGAAAAACGCGGATTCGTAATTCAAAAACTCGGCAAGCCCGTGAAATACATCGCAGTCAAGCCCGAAATCGTAATCGAAAAACTAAAAAACAACACGACCCAAAACGCCGAAGAAAAAATCAAAACACTTTCTAGTCTGAAAAACACAACCGAATACAAGGAACTCCAAGAACTCCATCGAACCGGCTTCGAGCCAATCAAGAATCACGAACTCTCGACGTCAATCAAGGGCCGAAGCAACCTCTACCTCCAAATGCGCGCCGTCATGGAATCCGCCGAAAAAACAATCCACCTAATCTCATCCGCCTACGAACTCAACTCAAAACAAAAAATGTTCAAGGACATCTTCACAAAACTCAAAAAAAGAAAAGTCGACATCAAAGTAATAATCTCCGACAACAAAGACGAAGCAGAAAAAATCTCAAAAAAACTCGGAGTAGAAGTCAAATCAAAAACAATCAACTCACGATTCGTCATCGCCGACAAGACAGAAATAATCTTCACAATCAAGCCGACAAACGTCCACGAAGATTTCGACTACGGCGTCTGGATTAACTCCGCGTTCTTCGTAAACTCGCTAAGCTACATGTTCGAGCTGGCGTGGAGAGATTAAGATGGAAAAAATAAATATTGAACTTACAAGAGAATATGGGAACCCAGAAAAAAATGAGAAATGGGGATACGGAGTCAAACGAGTCCAAGGAAAAAGAACATTCATTCTTTACAGGAATAGCGCAGAGATAATAGGAAATGGTTTCGTCTTAAAAGATGAAAAAAAAGACGGGAGAATTGCAGGTATATTTGATGTAAAAACGCTTGATACCAAAATACAAGAAATAGACAAAGAATTATACACACTAGCATACAATATTGCACGAAAAGAAGTAAAAAGACTCAGACCAGAACTAATAGATAAAACAAAAGAAACTCCCAATCTCTAACACTTCATAAAATCCTAATCGTCGCCCCCATCTCCCCACTCTTCTCCCTAACAAAATTTAAAACTCCCTCGACAGAAACCTCTCGTCGAACAAACCAAAACTTCCCCTTCCTGAAAGCATCGCGATGAACTTTCCTAAAACCAGCAACAGCATCCACCAACCCAACACTCGGCCCCCTAACCTCAATCTCTTTTTTCTCGACGACAACCAAATAGCCCCTCGCCTTTTTCCCAGTCCCAGAATAATCAAACTCTTTCCTCAAAACTTTCTGCCCATTTCTCTCCAACTCTCTAACAAAAAAATCCAACAACTTCTTCATCTTTGTCCCGGCAATATCCCCCTCCTGCCTGTCCGTCGACAACTCAACCTCAACAAACCTCCCTCTCATCTTCTTCATTTCTTCAACATTAATCTCAAATAACCTAAAAAAATCCAGCGACGGCGATTTCAAAAATCTCCCAGCGACATCACAAAACTTTTCAAAACTTTCAGCCCCAAGCCCAGCCGTCACATTTCGATACTTGTAAGTCGGGTCAACCAAAACAATCGGACCAACCAACTTCGACGCATTAATCTCGCTCAAAACCTCGCGTTCATTCCTAAAATACTTCATCGGATCAATAACTTTTCTCTTCCCAAAATTTTTCAAAAAATTTGTAAACGAACCAAAATAAATAACCAAAACCTCCAAAGCATATCCACTAAACCCGCGCACATAACCCTCTGCCCCGTAGCATCTCTGAGCCCAGCAAAATGCCTTCGCCAACCTAATCTCATCCGCCAACTTCGGACTCTTCCTAATTTCACCGACGACAAACTTCACATGTCTCAACGAAACGTCCGTAACATTCTCCGCCAACTCCGGATCCAAATTTTTCACAACCGGAATCACCTCTAACAAAACCGAACCACAATCAATCTGAAAATAATCCCTCGACCCATGCACCTTCTTCAACCCGCCCGGCAACTTAATTTTCCCCAAAACCCTCTCCAGCTTCAAAACATCCTCGCTATAATCAAACACAACAAAAATATCCACATCCTGCTTCTCCTTCCTAATCATCGTCTTCTTCGCCAAACTCCCCCCGACAAACGCATTAACACCAACCTTCTTCAACGACGCGATAAAATCCTTCGCAATTTTCTCCAAATCCAAAACTTCAGCCCGCGAAAGCGAAATCAACTTCAACTCCTTCGACAAAACTTCCTTCATCTTCATAACAAAATAACCCAAATAGATTATATAAAACTACTCTTAAAAATCCGCGTAATCCAAAAAATCCAAAAATCCGCGTTCCTCTCCCTTCCGTGAAATCCAATCAATCCGTGCAATCCGCGTTGCTATCTTTCAAACAAATACGACTATTAACCTTCCTCTTAATTTCCGCCTCCCGACCAAAATTCAAAACCAACCCAACTTCCTTTCCCGTCGCTTTCAAGTAATTCAACAACTGCACGCCTTCTGCCTCACCAATTTCCTTAATCGCCTTAATTTCAATAATCACCCTCCCATCGACGATAAAGTCAGCATAATAATCACCCATATTCTCACCCTTATAAAAAACACTAATCGGCACCTGCCTCTCAAAACTCAGCCCCTCAACCTTAAACTCGTAAGCCAAAGCCCTCTCATAAATCTTCTCAAGAAAACCATAACCCAACTCATTATAAACTCGATAAAACACCCCAATAATTTTCTCCGTCAACTCCTCGTGCTTCATCTAAAACCCGCCTTCAATATCAATCAAATATTTCCCCTCTTGCAACTTAAATACAATCGGCCGCCGATTCATCAACGAAACAATATCAATCTCAAACTTCCCCGGCGACAAAACCCTCACGCTCTCCAAATCCAAAATCACCGGCTTCTCGTCATCCTCAATTTTCAAAATACTCCTCACGTCCTCCTCCACCTTTTTTTTATCGACGATATTGAAATCCGGAATCACCAACTCCTTCGACCTCATTATCTCCGGCACCTGCTCATCCCGGATATAGAAAAAAAACTTCCCGCCACAATTCCCGCAACCCTCAAGAATCTCCCGACTCCCAACTTCGATTATCTTCGAACAATGAACACACTGGTGCGGCATCTATAAAACCAACAATCTACCAAATTTAATTCCACAAAATCTCGCCAACATAACCACAAAACAAACCCAAAATTAATAAAGCTTCCTATTTCCTCTGCGCCCCATAAATCTCCATTATCTCTTCTCCCAACAACCCTCTGTCATAAATCATTATATTATCTATCTTTCCATCAAAATAAGTCGCCACACCATCCCCCCTTTTCCCTATAACCAAATCACCAGCAGCATCCTTTA
>JAZDPV010000012.1:0-122015 GCA_043797265.1 archaeon | reverse complement strand
GGGAGGGGATTTTGGAGCAGGGAGGGGAAATTGGGGCAGGGAGGGGAAATTGGAGCAGGGAGGGGATTTTGGAGAACCTTCGGTTCTCGGATTTACGGCGGCTTCGCCGCCCCGCGCGGGGCGCGGGAGTTTGGGAAAATTAATTTGCGGGGAGAGGGTGTGGGGTTGAGAAATTTTGGGATGGGTTTAGTAATTAATAAAAAGAGTGTTTTCTTTTTTGGTTTATGATAATTAATTTATGGGACACAAGAAGAAGATTGTCTTGTTTTCCCGTTGGGAAAACGCGGAGACAAATCAGAGATTTGTCTATGAATGTTGAAAAGAAAGTTGTCGAGACGATTGGGAAGTACGGGTTGTTGGAAAAGTCGGACAAGGTTTTGGTGGCGTTGTCGGGTGGGAAGGATTCGACGTCGGTGTTGTATATTTTGAAGAAGTTGGGCTATGATGTTTCGGGGTTGATGATTGACTTGGGGCTTGGCGAGTGGAGCAAGATTCATAATGAGAATATGAAAAAGTTTTGCGGGGAGTTGGATGTGCCGTTGACGATTGTTGATTTGAAGGCGGAGTTGGGGCAGGGGATTTGTTTTATCAAGGCTGTTTTGAAAAAGAAGAAGGGGTTGACGGGGTGTTCGGTTTGTGGGACGGTGAAGCGGTGGGTTTTGAATCGGTGGGCGAAAAAGTTGGGGGCGGATAAGTTGGTGATGGGGCATAATCTCGACGATGAATGTCAAAATGTTTTGATGAATTTTTTGAAAGGGAATTTGTTTTTGGGCGCGAGGAGTACGCCCAAAACGGGGTGGGAGAGGATGGGAGAGGATGGGAGAGGTTTTCGAAATCTGTCGATTTCGAAAAGTGGGTTTGTGCAGAGAGTTAAGCCGTTGTTTTTTGTGCCGGAGTTGGAGATTAGGAAGTTCGCGAAGGCGAAGAAGTTTGATATTTTGTATGATAAATGTCCGTGTGCGTTTGGGACTTATCGAGTTGAGACGCGGGATTGGATGAAGGAAATTAGTGACGCTGAGAAGTTGAAAATTGTTGAAGGTTTTTTGAATTTAAATTTGAAGGTTGAGGATAAGGAAATGAGGAATTGTGAGAAGTGCGAGGAGCCGGCGAGCGGGAGAGTTTGTAATGCGTGCAAGATTTTCGAGTGCTTGTGATGTATATATTAGAGAATATATTTTTTTATTAAGGTTGGATGTTGAGTTTGGGGATGAGGATTGATGTTGTTGGTACGCCGAATGTGATTTCGACTTTAGAGGGTGCGAAAAGATATTGCCAGAATTTTGCGAGAGTTTGTTATGCTTCGAATAGTTTTGGTGAGATTAGGAAGGAGGGGTATAATTCTGGGTTGGTTGATGAGAGATTAATTAAAAGTGGGCATCACAGTGTTTTTGATCATTTTAATGTGAGTTTGTATTTGGATGGTTTGCCGAAGGTGATGGCAATGGTTTTGAATAATGAACCTCCGCTTGCTACTTCTGAGAAATCTGCGAGGTATACGGCAATGGAGGGAATGTCTGAGAGACAAGAAGTTGTATATGATAAATGGATGGGAATTTTTGTTGATAGAATTGGCGAAGTTTTTCCTATCGTCGATGGCAGGGATGTGAAAATTAGAAAACTTGCTCAGGAGAATGCGCGTTATATGACGAGTGTTTTTACGCCGACGAAAATGGGGTATACGATTTCTTTGAGGCAATTAAATATTTTGGCTGATAATTTTGAAAAGTTTGAGGGTGAGATTCGTGGTGATGGGTTTAAGCAGAGATTGTTTAGGGAAGGGATGATTCCTTTTTTGGCGTCGGAGGTTGTTAAGAGATTCAGAATTAATGGGCTTGAAGATAAATCTTATAGAGGTGTGAAATTATTTGGCGACGAGGTTGAAGAACATTTTGGAGAGAGTGTTTATTCAGCTAATTTGGTGATGAGTTTTGCTTGCTTGGCGCAGAATCATCGACATAGGGCGATTCATAATCATATTGTTGATGGATGGGACGAGGGGGCTTCGATGGGATTTTTTGTTCCTCCGATTATTCAAACGGAAGATTTATCTAATGAGTGGTGTTCGGATTTGGAGAATGTTGCCGAAAGAGATTTCCCACAAGCGCAGTTGTTAAAAGTTGCAGAAAGAGGGCTTCGAGAGGATTTGGAGATGAAGTTAAGAGAAAGAAATTGTGGACTTGCTCAACTTGAGATAGTCCGGGTTATGGATGGTTTATTGAAACGATATTCAGAGCAAGTTCCCAAGATGGGAAAATTAAGAGGGGCAAGTTGTATTGTGTCTAAAGACGGATGTAAAAAAGGGGGATGTAGTTTTGGCGCTAAGCATGCGATTGATAGGGTAATATGAATAGGGGAAAATTGGTTGTCTTTGAAGGGACGGATTGTTCTGGGAAGTCGACTCAAATTAATTTATTGATTGAGAAGTTGTGGTCGATGAATCGCGGGGTTGTGACTTTGGATTTTCCGAATTATTTGACGCCGACGGGGAAAATTGTTCGGAGGTATCTTGACGGGGAGTTTGGTCCGGCGAATGATGTCGATGCGAGATTGGCTTCGATTTTTTATGCGGAGGATAGGTCTGCTTCGAAGGGGATTGTTGTTAATGCGAATACGATTCCCCTTGACCCTTCGACTCCGTTTAAGCCGTCGGGAATTCGACTTGGAACTCCGATTTTGACGACGATGGGAATGAAGGATGGTGAGATGGTTGTCGTTGGGAATTGGATTGCGGATGTGATAGAGAATTATAGGGACGCTGAATTGAAAAAGAAAATTTGGGAAAAGGTTTGGGAATTGTGCGGGAAGTTTAGGTTTTACTGAAAGATTTATTAATTTGGTTTTTGGTAGGATTTTATGTTATTTCCTAACGAGAAAATTATTGTTACTGAGAATTTTGATGTTCATCAGGATTGGGATGTTCCGATTCCGGGTTTTTTTATTGTTGCCTCTGTAAAGAAAAGAGTGTCGCTATTGGATTTTGACGACGATGAGAGGAAGGAATTTTTTGAGTTAGTTTTTAAGTTGAGAAAAGGGATGAAAGAAGTTCTTGGTATCAATGAAGTTTATTTTTTTCAGGACGAGAGCACCCATCATAAATTATTTCATTTGTGGATTTTTCCGAGGTATGATTGGATGGACAAGTTTGGAGATAAAATTCAGTCTATACGGCCGATTATAGAATATTCAAAGTGCGAGATGACTGACGAAAAAAATATTTCTGAAGTCAAGGATGCTGTTCAAAAAATGAGAAAGTATTTTGGTTCTGGTTGTTGATTTCGATATATGTATTGTGGGTTACAATAATCTTTAAATAGTCGTTTGGGTAGTATTGTTTACAACCACAAGAGATTGTGGCAAAAAGGGGTGCGAGATACAATATCTTGTATTCATTGTAAAATAATAAAATGCAATGTCCATATTGTACGGCGGCGGAGACGAAGGTTACTGATAAACGCGATTGTGATTCTGTGACGCGTCGGAGGAGGGAGTGCTTGAAATGTGGGAAGCGGTTCACGACGTATGAGCGGGTTGAGTTGGATTTGAATGTTATTAAGAAGGACGGGAGACGGGAGAAATTTTCGCGGGAGAAATTGTTTGTCGGGGTTGATAAAAATTTGCAGAAGCGGCCGTTCACGAGCGAGGAAATAGATAGAGTTGTCGACGAGATTGAAGCGAATGTTTATCGGGTCGCGAAGGGAAAGGACATCAAGAGTTCGCAGATTGGGGAGATGGTTATGAATAAGTTGAAGAAGATTGACAAGGTTGCGTATATTCGGTTCGCGGCGGTTTATCGGGATTTCGGGGATATTGACGATTTTAAGGAGGAGATAAAGAAACTTAAGTGAGTTTGAGTTTTAGGTTGGGTGAGGTTGAGAGAGGGGTGAGGAGGTTTTCGACGACTGTCGTCGTCGAGGGATGAATAATAATATGGAATTGAGTGAATATCAGGAGGCTTGCAAGAGAACGTCGAAAAAGTTTGCGACTTCGGAGACTGAGATTGCGACTTGGGGGCTTGGGATTGCGGGTGAGGCGGGTGATGTTGCGAGTTGTATAAAAAAAACTTTTGTTCATAAGAATGATAAGGTGACGAATGGGATTAAGGAAAATATTGGGGACATGATGTGGTATGCGGCGATGATTTGTAATTTTTTTGGATGGAAGTTGTCGGATTGTTTGCAGGGTAATGTTGATAAGTTGAAAGAGAGATATCCTAATGGGTTTAGTTTTGTCGATGCTCAGCGAGGTGGGACGATGGTTAAGTGGAGTGGGTTTGAGGAAGATAAAAAATATAGAGGTGGTGAAGATAGTAAAGAAGATTAGGAAAAGTAAATCAAAGATTTTCATTTACGAATTTCATGGTGGTTTGTATGGTTAAGAAAATTCGTAAGAGGGATGGGAGTGTTGTGTTTTTCCAGAAGGAAAAAATTGCCGAGGCGATTTGGAAAGCGGCGCGGGCGGTTGGAGGGAAGGACCAGGAGAGGCCGGTGAGGTTGGCGGATATGGTCGTCGAGAAACTTGATGAGGTTTATGGAGAGTTTGGGATTCCTGACGTCGAGGAGGTTCAGGATTTGGTCGAGAAGATTTTGATTGAGGAAGGGCATGCGAAGGTTGCGAAGGCATATATTCTTTATCGGCAGAGTCATGATGAGTTGCGAAAGGTTAAGGGTTTGTTTGATACTATCGAGGCGGTCGAGGATTATATTGGGTTGAATGATTGGATGGTGAAGGAGAATTCGAATATGGGTTTTTCGTTGCAGGGTTTGAATAATTATATTGGGACGAAGATTATTGCGAATTATTGGATGAGGCGAGTTTATCCGGAGGCGATTAGGAAAGTTCACGAGGCTGGTGATATTCATATTCATGATTTGGGGACGCTGGGCGCGTATTGCGTCGGGTGGGATTTGAAAGATTTGTTGATGGTTGGGTTTAGGGGAGTTAGAGGAAAGGTTGAGTCGAGAGCGCCGAAACATCTTAGTGCAGCATTGGGGCAGATTGTGAATTTCTTTTATACTTTGCAGGGAGAGTCGGCTGGGGCGCAGGCGTTTTCTAATTTTGATACATTGTTGGCGCCGTTTATTAGATATGAGAATTTGGAATATAAGCAAGTGAAAAAATTAGTTCAGAGTTTTTTATTTAACATGGCGGTGCCGACGAGAGTTGGGTTCCAGACGCCGTTCACGAATATCACGATGGATTTGAAAGTGCCGGATTATATGAGAGATGAGCACGTGATTATTGGTGGGCAGCCGCAGATTGAGACTTACAAGGAATTCAAACCAGAGATGGACATGTTGAATCGGGCGTTTGCAGAATGTATGCTGGATGGAGATGCGGCGGGGCAGGTTTTTACTTTTCCGATTCCGACTTATAATATCACGAAGGATTTTGACTGGGATAATCCAGAGTATGATTTGATTTGGGAGATGACGGCGAAGTATGGTATACCGTATTTTTCTAATTTTGTTAATTCGGATATGAAGCCGGAGGATGCGAGGTCGATGTGTTGCCGGTTGAGGTTGGACCAGACGGAGTTGAGGAAGCGAGGCGGTGGGTTGTTTGGGAGTAATCCGCAGACGGGTTCGATTGGAGTTGTGACGATTAACATGGCGAGGTTGGGTTATGTGTCGACGAGCGACGAGGATTTTATGGGGCGACTTGGTAGGTTGATGGAGTTGGCGAAGGAGAGTCTTGAGATTAAGAGGAAAGTGATTGAGAATTTTACGAAGGTTGGGTTGTATCCGTATAGTAAGTTTTATTTGAGGCAGGTATACCAGAGGTTTGGGTGTTATTGGAAAAATCATTTCGCGACGATTGGGTTGTTGGGGATGAATGAGGCGATTTTGAATTTTATGCCAGGGGAAAGTATAGCGACGGAGAAAGGGCGGGAATTTGCTTTGAAGATTTTGGATTTTATGAGGAGCAAGTTAGAGGAGTTTCAGGAGGAGACTGGGAATATTTATAATTTGGAAGCGACGCCAGGAGAGGGTTGTACTTATAGATTTGCGAGGATGGATAAGAAAAGATTTGGGCGGATTATTGTCGCGAATGATGTGGTTGTTCAAAAAGGGGCTGAGCCGTATTACACGAATTCGTCGCACTTGCCGGTGAATTTTACCGACGATGTTTTTGAGGCGTTGGATTTGCAGGACGAGTTTCAGTGTAAGTATACCGGTGGGACGGTGTTTCATACTTTTGTTGGGGAGAGGATGACGAAGGATGCGGTGAAGAGGATGGTGAAGAAAATTTCTGGGAATTATCGTTTGCCATATTTTACGATTACGCCGACTTTTTCTATTTGCCCGATTCATGGTTATCTTGCGGGTGAGCATGAGTATTGTCCTAAGTGCGACGCTGAGCGTGAGGTTGTAGCAATGGAAGTTGAGAGCAATAAGAAGGAGATGGCTGAGGTAGAGATTGAGTCGTCGGTCGTCGTCGGTGTTGATAATGTTTTACTTGAAGAGCCGAGAGTTGAACATGAGGTTTTGGTGCCAATTAGATTGAAATTAAATTTTGGAGGTGAAGATGGAGAGGACTAAATGCGAGGTGTGGAGTAGAGTTGTTGGGTATTTGCGACCGACTGCGCAATGGAATGAAGGGAAAGTTGCGGAGTTTAGGGACCGAACAATGTTCGATTGTGAATGTGGAGAATGAAAATCGCTGGGTTGCAAAAAGTTTCGACGATTGATTATCCCGGGGAGGTTTGTTGCGTGATTTTTTTGCAGGGTTGTAATTTTCGTTGCGGGTTTTGTCATAATCCGGAACTTGTCGTCGGCAAAAGTGATGTGGGATTTTCAGAGAAGTATATTTTGGATTTTTTGAAAAGTCGGGTTGGGAAGCTGGATGGAGTTTGTATTAGCGGGGGTGAGCCGTTGATGAGTTTGGATTTTGATTTTGTTTGTCGGATAAAGGAGATGGGATTTAAAATTAAGATTGATACGAATGGGTCGTTTCCTATTCGATTGAGAGAGATGATTGATGAGGGGTTGGTTGATTATGTTGCGATGGATGTGAAGGGTTGCAGGGATGATTATTTCCGAATAACAAATGTTGATGTTGATGTTTCTAAGATTGAGGAGTCGATGAAGATTGTTTATGGGTTTGGACGACTTAGTGGGGAAAGAAATTTAGCACACGGACTAACACGGACTAACACGGATGAAAATTTAGAAAAGGTAAAAGGGAGTGGTCAGGAAAATAATTATGAGTTTAGGACGACGGTTGTTGGGCGGTTGCATTCGCGGGAGAGTTTGGTTGAGATGGCGAGGTGGATGAATGAAGTTTGCGGAGGGAAGCCGAAGAGGATTTTTTTGCAGGGGTTTAAAAATAAAGGGGCGATGGTTAGTTTAGATTTTGTCGACGAGAAAGATGTTGGTGAGGAATTTTTGTCTGGGGTTAGGGAGGTTGTGAAAGATTATTTTGAGGAAGTTGGGGTTAGGGTTTAGTTGGTAGAGGGTAGATGGTAGAGGGTAGTTGGTAGGGGGTAGGGGTTGAGCGTAATAATTTTTATAAAGGTGGGTTGGTGGTTTGATTGATGGTGAAAGTTAAGATAAAGAAGTTAAAGGGGAATGCGGTTGTGCCGAGGTATGCACACGATGGAGACGCGGCGATGGATTTGTGTTCGACGGAGGATTATGTCGTCGGCGCGAGGAAAAGGGTTTTGGTGTCGACGGGGATTGCGATGGAGTTGCCGGAGGGTTATTGGGCGAATATTCGGGGGCGGAGTGGATTGGCTTTGAAGAAAGGGATTTGTATTTTGGGTGGAGTTATTGAGCATGGTTATCGAGGGGAATATGGAGTTATTTTTTTAAATACGGGTGATGAGGATTTTGAGATTAAGGCTGGTGATAGAGTTGCGCAGGTTTTGATTTTGCCTGTTGCGACGGCGGAGGTTGAGGTTGTTGATGAGTTGTCGGAGAGTGAGAGAGGAGATGGGGCGTGGGGTTCGACGGGGAAATAGTCCGCCTTCGGCTGATAGTCCGCTTCGCTGGTAGTGGGCTTCGCCCGTTAATGTTTGGGTTTCTATTTATATGATAGAGTGTAATAATTTTTATAAGGTTGGGAGGCGATTTTTTAGAATGATTGTTGGAGTTAGTGGGACGTTGGGTGCTGGGAGAGGAGTTATGGTTGAGTATCTTAAGAAAAAAGGATTTAGACATTATTCTGTTCAGGATTTTTTGAGCGAGGAAATTTTAAAGAGAGGGTTGAGTTTGAATAGAGTGAATGTTGTTTTGGTTGTGAATGATTTGAGGGAGAGGTTTGGGATGAGTTATATCGTCGAGGAATTATATAAGAAGGCAGAGAAAGAGGGAGGGAATTGTGTCATAGAGGGCGTGCGATGTCCTGGCGAGGCTGTGGCTTTGAAAAATAAAAAGGAATTTATTTTATTTGGAGTTGATGCGGACGTCGAGACGAGATATGCGAGAATTATCGAGGATGGGAATTCGACGACTTCGTTTGATGAGTTTATGGAGCAGGAGCAAAAAGAAATAATGTCTGGTAGTTTGAATGAGCAGAATTTGAAAAAGTGTGTCGAGATGGCTGATTATGTTTTCAAGAATGATTGGACGATTGCAGAGTTGCATAGAAAGTTGGATGGAGTTTTGGAGAAGATTTTTGAGAATGGAGATAAAAAAAGTAGAGAGATTTTTTGTCCTGGGGTTTTGAATGATGTTCAGATTAAGAGAAAGGTTGCGAGTGGCGAAATTAAAATTGTTCCGTATGATGAAGGATGTGTTCAGCCGGCGAGTTATGATTTGCATTTGGATGGGCGGTTTAAAATTTTTAAATCGTATGTGACAGAAATTGTTGATACGAAAAATTTGTCGAGGGATTTAATGGAGGATGTTAATTTGGATGGGCGGGATTTTTTTATTTTGCATCCGGGAAATTTTGCTTTGGGTTGGGTGAAGGAAATTACTGGTGTTGATAAAAAACATATTGGTCGGCTCGAGGGAAAAAATTCTCTTGCGAAACTTGGGTTAGTTGTTTTGCCAGGTCTTTTACATCCTGGTAATTTGTTCCAATTGACTTTAGAATTATTTAATGTGAGTCCGTTGCCGATTAAACTTTATCCGGGAATGAAAATTGCGCAGATTGTGTTTGAGGGCGTGGGTAATTGAAATATATATATTGAAGTGTAGTAGTTTTTATTAAGTGTTTAATTTTTGAGGAGAGATGAGTTTAGTTGATGAAATAAAAAATCAGGTTGGTTCTAATGGAGAAAGGGGTTGGCCCGTCGCTGTTCGTGATAGAATTCATTTTCCGCATCCCAAGGAGTCGGTTGTTAGTGATGCAAGTGCTGGTGTTACATTTTTGTGGACGGAGAGGATGGGTGTTGTTCCTAATTTAGATAAAAGTAATCTTGCGATTGCTACAAGTTTTTATACTCCTTCAGGGCTTGAGGGGATGGTTAGAAATGTTTTGGGAAATCCTTTTATTAGACATGTTATTATGCTTGGGGATGAGTATTCTTCGAGGACTGATTTTGCGGCAGGAGGCAGGAGCACTAATGAAATGACGAGTGCTAATGCGATTCGTGCTTTTTTTAAAAGGGGAATAACTTCTAACAGAAAACTTGAAGGGTTTGGTAATTCAATTTATTTTGATAAAAATATTCCGACGGAGGAGATTGATAAAGTTAGAAGGAATGTCGATTTGGTTGATTTGAATTTGGTAATGCTGGGAGCGTCTCTTGATGTTAAGATTAAAAGGGCAAATAAATTAATGGATAGGTTTGAGAGAGGAAATCCATTTGGCAGGCCGCAGACTTTTGGTTATGAAGAAATGAGCGACTCTTTCCCTTATGAAGGGGGGTCATTGATTGTGCATGGGAGGAATATTCCCGAGGCGTGGGTTAGAATGATTTCTGTAATAAATAGATTTGGAGTTTTTAATTTAATGAATGCTGGGACGGACAGAAAAGTGAAAGAGATAAATAATATGACTGTTGTCGTCGAGGATTCTCAGGATGAGGGTTTAGGAGTAAATCCTTTTCTTGTTCCGATGACTTTGGAAAAAATTAGAGTTTATCAGGCAGAAATGCTTTCTTCTGTTTTGCCCGAGGGGAAGGCGTATACTTATGGAAATAAATTGAGGGCATATTTGTTGCATAAAAAAAGTCTTGCTGGTCTTGTGGATGATGCGGAAGCTGCCGGAGAGAGTGCGCGGTTGGGATGGGAATTTCCTGGCGAGGTTCACGATAGGAATATAAATTATTTGGATGATGGTTTTTGTAAGGTGAATCAGGTTGCGGATATGATTGATGTTTTGAAAAGGGATTCGTATTCGAAAGCGTGCGTTGCTATGACTTGGCATCCGGGCGATGAGTTAATGAGGAAACATAAGAGTAGTCCGTGTCTTGTTTATATGCAGGCGTTGGTTCAGAATGAGAAATTGAATTTGACAAATTTCTTTAGAAGTCATGATATGGTTCAGGGTTGGCCGGAGAACGCGTATGGTTGTGTGGCGGTGCAAAAAGAAATTGCCGACGGGATTGGTGTTGAACCGGGTTTATTGACGATGATTTCTGGAAGTGCGCAAATATATGGTAATTATTATAATCAGGTGGGGAATATGCTTGAGAAGTATGGGCATTTGGTTGGAAATTGTAGTGATAAGAGAGGAAATTTTAGAATTGGTTTGGGCGATGGAGAAATATGTGCGACGCTGACGCATCCAAATACGGGCAGGGAACTTGAAATTTATCGGGGCAGAACGGCGAGTGAGTTGAGAGATAAAATTTGTGCGAGGATGGATTTACAGACGCCTCATGCTGTATATTTGGGACAGGAATTTGCTCGCGCTGAAGTGGCTTTGAAAGAAGGGAAAAATTATGAGCAGGGTTGAAATATATTTTGGAGTATATTTATTTAGATCTGAAATTATTTTTTAAGACGTCTTCTCTTCTTTTGTTTTGTAATATGGTTTCTTCTTCCATTGCCAAGTGTTCTAGTTCTATTCCGGAGCGTCGGCATATTCCTCTTGTGACGTCACCTTCTGTTTCATCTGTTCCATTTCTTTTTTCTACATATTCTATTGCATAGACGATTTTTCTAATTTCTGCTGATGCGGCTTGTTTTGCGCAATGAGAACAGGGCAATATTACCGTGTAGAGAGTTGCTCCAGTGGCATCTTCACCGGCTTTTTGGAGAGCGTTCATTTCTGCGTGTGTTCCTTTGCATTTTCCTTTTCCTTTTGTTTCCTGAGGAATTCTTAATTGGTCTTTTCTACATCCATTGTAAAGACAGTTTTCTCTGTCTCCTGGAGGTGCGCCATTGTATCCTGTAGATAGGATTCTGTTTTTGTCATTAACAACGACAGCTCCTGCGTCGATATAACGACAAGAAGAGCGGGTGGCTATATCGATTGCTATAGACATAAAATAATTATTCCAACTGGGTCTATCTTTGCATGAGTTAGACATCAGAAGGAGTTATTACAATTTTTTAAAAAGATATGTATGATGAAGTATATATGAAGTTAAAGCATAATTTTTTAAATTGGTCTCTCTCAGTTTGTTGATGGCTCCGTAGCTCAGTTTGGTAGAGCACTGGACTTTTACCCTGGATGTATTTCTGGGGAAGTTATCCAGGTGTCGCGGGTTCAAATCCCGTCGGGGCCATATTTAGAAAATAGAAAATAAATTGTGATTTTGACACGAACTACTTTGAAATAACGAAAGCAAAAAGTTTTTAAAGCCACTTTTGGTGTTTTGAATATCTAAAGACGATATTCTAAAAATGCACGTGCTCCAATCCAAACATGTGAAGTTGAGTTCTACCGAGGCTGAGAAAGTTCTTCGGGAATTTAATATTTCTTTGGTGCAGCTGCCGAAGATTTCAAAAAGTGATGTTGGACTTCCTGAGGGTTGCGAGAAAGGAGATGTGGTTAAAGTTCTTCGTTCGGATGAAGTTTATTATAGGGTGGTAATATGAAAAAAACAAATTTTTTTTTATTTCACTTTTCACTTTTCACTTTTCACTTTTCACTTTTCGAAGAGGTGAAAAATGTCTGAGCATGTTTTGGTTAAAGAGTTTTTGAAAAGTCATTCTTTAGTTGAGTCAAATATTAAATCGTTTAATGATTTTATTGAGAACAGGATGCAGGAGATTGTGACGGAGTTGTCTAATTCTTTGTCGACGGATGATTTTGAAATTAAATTGGGGAAAATTCGCGTCGGGAAACCTAATATTGTCGAGGCTGATGGTTCTTCGAGACCTGTTATGCCGGCGGAAGTCAGACTTAGGAACTTGACTTATTCGGCACCGATTTGGATGGAGATGATGATTAATTATGCGGGGCAGGTTGAGACCGAGGATGTTCAGTTGGGGAGAATTCCGATTATGGTGAAGAGTGGAGTTTGTAATCTTAATGGAATGAGCGAGGAGGATTTGATAAAAAATTATATTGATTCGAAAGACCATGGTGGTTATTTTTTGATTAATGGGAATGAGAGAGTTATGGTGATGGCGGAGGATTTGGCGTCGAATCAGACTTTTGTTGAGTGGCAGAAGACGAGGAATAGATTGATGTTGAGATTGTTTTCTCAGAGAGGGGCGTATAAAATTCCGGTTTCGTTGGTTGAAAATCCTTTTGGAATTTTGGAGATTTCGTTTTCGAGGTTCAGGGATATTCCGGCGATTGTTTTGTTGAAGGCGTTGGGGTTGACGAGCGACGCTGATATTGTGAAATTAATTGGGAAGCAGACGGATGGTTTGATTGTGAATCTTTATGAATTTGCGGGCACGGGAAATGTTAATGATGCTTTGATGTGGATTGCGGAGAAAAGTTCGTTGCAAGGGACGAATAAAGAAATGTTGGATAGAGTTAAGCAGAGGATTGATTCGTATTTTTTGCCGCACATTGGTTTAGATAAGGTTTCGAGGCTGGAAAAGGCGAGGACGCTTTGTAAATTTATAAAACAGTTTTATGTTGCGAGAGAAAATCCCGGCGTGGCGATGACGGACAAGGACCATTATGCGAACAAGAGAGTGAGGTTGTCCGGGGATTTGTTGTCTGATTTGTTTAGGGTTAATATTAATATTCTTTTGAGAGAGGTCCAGCATACTTTGCAAAAGACGGTGAAGAGGCGGAAGTTTTATTCGATAAAGACGATTGCGAAATCTACTTTGTTTACTCATCGGGTTGAATCGGCGATTGCGACTGGCTCGTGGATTGGAGAAAGGAGTGGCGTGACGCAAAATATGGACCATAATAATTCGTTTGCGGTTATGTCGCAGTTACAGAGGGTGACTTCGACTTTGCCGGGCGAGCAGGAAAATTTGGCGGCGAGGACGGTTCATCCAACTCATTATGGCAGGTTTTGTCCGATTGAAACTCCAGAGGGAACGGAGATTGGGCTTAGGAAAAATTTGGCTTTGTTGGCGAGAATTTCGACGAGGACGACGATAGAATATGATAATGTTTTGAAAGTATTGAGAGATTCTGGGATGGAAGATATCGAGGGGGCTGTTGATGTTTTTTATAACGGGAGATTTATTGGGGCTGTTGATGATGTTGATAAGTTTATTGGGAAAGTTAGGAATTTTAGGAGAGAGGGGAGATTGCCGTTTGAAGTTTCTGTGAGGTTTGATAGGTTTTTGGATACGGTTTTTATTAGTTCTGAAATTGGGCGGGTGATTCGACCGTTGATTGTCGTCGAGGATGGAGTTTCAAGGTTGAAGAACGAGCATCTTGAATTGGTCAAGGATGGGGTTTTGACTTGGGAGGGTTTGTTTGAGAAAGGGATTCTGGAATATCTGGATGCGGCTGAGGAAGATGATTGTTATGTTTGTTTGGATGAGAAAGATTTGACGAAGGAGCACACGCATTTGGAAATTGATGCGATAGATATTTTTGGAGTTAGTGTTTCATTGATTCCGTTTGCTGACCATGACCCGCCGGCGAGAATGGTAAAGGGCGGTTCGAGAGCTTATAGGCAGGGACTTGGAATTTATGCTGGGAATTTTCCGGTGAGGATTGATACGGATGTTTCGCTTTTGCATTATCCACAAAAGCCGTTGGTGAGGAGTTTTATTTATGACACTTTAGATGTTCATCCAGTTGGGCAGAATGTTGTCTTGGCGGTTATGCCTTATGAAGGTTATAATATGGAGGATGCGACTGTTTTGAATGGCGGTTCTGTTGATAGAGGATTTGGCAGGAGTTCGCGATTCAGGCCGTATACTTCGATTGAGTTGAATTATGCTGGTGGACTTAAAGATGAGATAACTGTTCCAAACAAAGATGTTTCGGGTTATAGACTTGAGGAAAATTATAGATTTTTGGAAGATGATGGGATTGTGTTTCCTGAGGCCGAGATGGTCGAGGGAGAAATTGTCATTGGGAAAGTTAGCCCTCCTAAGTTTTTGAGTGAGGCGCGGGAGATTTCTATTCAGACTAAAAAGGAAAATTCTTCGGCGATTAGGCAAGAGGAAACGGGAATTGTCGACGCTGTTTTTGTGACACAGGACCAAGAGGGGAACATGGTTGTTCATGTGAGAACGAGAGAGTTGAGAATTCCTGAGATTGGCGATAAATTTTCTGTTCCTCATGGGCAGAAGGGTATACTTGGAATGATTGTGCCGGAGTGTGATGTTCCGTTTACGGTTAGTGGTATACGTCCTGATATAATGTTTAATCCGCATGGTATACCTTCGCGTATGACGGTTGGTTATTTGATGGATGTCTTGGCTGGAAAGGTTGCTGCGTTGTCTGGGAGAATTGTTGATGCTTCGGCTTTTTCGGGGGAGAAGATTGATAGTTTGGAAAATAATTTGAAGAAGCTTGGATTTAGAGAGAATGGGAAAGAGGTAATGTATAACGGGATTACGGGGAAGCGGATGCCTGTGAAGATTTTTATTGGGAATATGTTTTATTTGAAATTGAAGTATATGGTTGCGGACAAGATGCATTCGCGAGCGTCGGGGAAAATTGCTTTGTTGACGCGACAGCCGATTGAGGGACGGTCGCGAGGCGGAGCTTTGAGACTTGGGGAAATGGAGCAAGAGGCGTTAGTTGGGCATGGGGCGTCGCTGTTGTTGAAAGAGAGATATGATTCGGACAAGGTCGTGATTAATATTTGCACGAAGTGCGGGTCGATTGTTATCGATGACCAGATTCATAACAAGAAAGTTTGTTCGCTTTGTCATTCGAATCAGGTTGAGCCCGTCGAGGTTTCGTATGCGTTCAAGTTGTTGATTGAGGAGTTGCAGGGTTTACATTTGTTAACTAAATTTGAGCTCAAAAATAAGTACGAGTGATTATGGTATTGAAGAAAATTAGCACACGGACGAACACGGACGAACACGGATTTATAAGAGGAGAAAATTATAGGGTTCAATTGTATCCTCAAGATGAAGTTGTTATTGGAAATTATATCGGGATGGGGCGAGCTCAGGGTTGGCCTGATACTAATGTTTTTAGAAGTGGGGATTATTATATACTGGTTCGCGATGATTCTGTTAAAATTGACGGGGGAACAATCACTCATAATGAACGTTGTTCTTTTTCTGTTATAAGAAGCCCAGTTAATTTTGTAAAGGGGCTTGGAAAAAGTTTTAGATTGCGAAGTTTGATTGAAGAATTGGAGGCAACAGATAATGAATAGGCCGGTGAAGAAGCAGGTTAAGGGGATGGAATTTTGTTTGTTGAATCCGGAGCAGATTAAGAAATTGTCGGTTGCGAAGATTGTGACGCCGGAGTTGTATGACGTTGATGGTTATCCTGTCGACGGTGGTTTGATGGATTTGAGGCTTGGCGCGATTGACCCCGGGGTTCGGTGTCGGACTTGTGGCGGGCGGTTGAAAGAATGTCTTGGGCATCCAGGGATGATTGAGTTGGCGCGTCCGGTGATTCATATAAAATATTTGCCGATTATCGATTTGGTTTTGAGGTGCACTTGTGAGGCGTGCGGGAAAGCTTTGATTAAGGATGAGAAAGATTTGGCGAAGGGTTTGATTGGGAGAATTAAGAAGGCGAAGGATGGGAAGAAGTGTCCGCATTGTGGAATTATTCAGGAAAGGGTGAAGTTGGAGAAGCCGACGACTTTTAGGAGTGGGCGAAGAAGATTATTTCCGTCGGAGATTAGGGAAAGGTTGGTTAAAGTTAGCGACGCTGATTTGAAAATTCTTGGGATTAATGCCGCGACGTTGAGACCAGAGAGCACGATTTTGACTTTGATGCTGGTGCCGTCGGTGACTGTGCGTCCGTCGATTACTTTGGAGTCTGGGGAGAGGTCAGAGGATGATTTGACTCACAAGTTGTCGGATATTATCAGGTCGAACCAGAGGTTGTGGGAAAATTTGAATGCTGGGGCGCCGGAAGTTATTATCGAGGATTTGTGGGATTTGTTGCAATATCATATTACGACTTTTTTTGATAATTCGATTGCGAAGATTCCGCCGGCGAGGCACAGGAGTGGGCAACCGTTGAAGACAATTACGGAGAGGATTAAAGGTAAAGAGGGAAGGATTAGAAAGAATTTGGCGGGGAAGAGAGTTAATTATTCTGCGAGAACGGTGATTTCGCCCGACCTTAATATGAGATTGAACGAAGTTGGGATTCCGATTGAGGTTGCGAAAATTTTGACGGTTGCAGAGAGAGTGACGAGCGTTAACATGAAAAGAATGAAGGCGTTGGTTGGTAAGACGGAATATCCGGCGGCGAATTATATTATTAGGTCGGATGGAAAAAGGAAAAAAATTACGGATGATTTGAGAGAGGAGTTGATGGAGGAGTTGGAGGTTGGGTATATCGTCGAGAGACAGCTCGTCGACGGTGATGTGGTTTTGTTTAACAGACATCCTTCTTTGCATCGGGCTTCGTTGATGGCGCACTTTATCAAGATAATTCCGGGTAGAACTTTTAGAATTCATCCGGCTACTTGTGTTCCTTATGGTGCGGATTTTGATGGAGATGAAATGAATATTCATGCGCCACAAACTGAAGAGGCAAGAGCCGAGGCGAAGTTGCTTTTGAATGTTAATGCTAATTTATTTTCACCAAAGAATAATATGAATTTTATTGGGTGTGTTAAGGATTCTGTTTTAGGGAATTTTATTTTGAATGAGTCGGAATTACACAAAGAAGATGCGACGCAATTATTATATGAGTCGGGGATTAAAGTTAGCGGTTTGAATAAGATGAATTCGGGAGCAGATATTTTTGGGAAGATTGTGCCGAAGGAAGTTGCTGGGAAATTTAATGCGACGAGTTTCAAGACGGGTCGGGGCGATGTTTTGAGGGCGGCGGATAAAAAGTTGGGTAGGGATGCGACAATGGAATTATTGAGACAGGTTTTTATGTTGGGGACGATTTTTTTGTCGAGGACTGGGTTTACGCTTTCGGCTGATGATTTGAACGTTCCCGACGCTGTTAAGAAAAAAACTGAGAAAATTATAGAGACTGCTGAATTGAAGACGGAAGAGATTATAGAGAGTTATTATAACAAGAGTTTGGATTTGTTGCCTGGGAAGAGTGCGGAGGAGACGAGGGAGACGAAGATTTTGCAAGTGCTTAACGAGACAAGGACTGAGATTGGGGATGTCGTTAAGGATGGTTTTCCGAAAGATAATTTGGCGAGGAAGATGATTGGGTCTGGAGCGTCGGGTAGTATGTTGAATATTACTCAGATTGCATGTTCGGTTGGACAACAAGTTTTGCACGGGAGGAGAATTGATTTTGGGTATACTGGAAGGACGTTGTCGTTTTTCAAGAAAAATGATTTGTCGCCGAGGGCGCGTGGGTTTGTTTATAGTTCGTTGATGGATGGGTTCAAGCCTGATGAATTTTTCTTTGGTGCAATGACGGGAAGAGATGGTTTAATGGATGTTGCGCTTAGGACGCCGAAGTCTGGTTACTTGTATAGAAGATTGGCGAATGCGTTGCAGGATTTGGTTATGGCTTATGATGGGACGGTTAGAGACGCTTCAAATAATATTGTTCAGTTTGTGTATGGCATTGATGGCGTGGATATTTCTGAGAGACACAATGATAAAAAAGTTGCTCCGGGTGAGGCGATTGGTGTCGTGACTGCTCAATCTTTTGGTGAGGCGTCGACACAAATGGTTTTGAACGTGTTTCATTCTGCTGGTGTCGCTGAGATGCAGGTTACGCAAGGATTGCCACGTATTATTGAAATTTTGGATGCGAGGAAGTTGCCGAAAACACCGTCGATGGAAATTTGTTTAGATAAGGAACATAATAATGAAAAAGATGCGAAGATTGTTGCGGAGAAAATCAAGGAAGTTAAATTAAAGGAAATTATTTCTGAAATTGGAATTGATTTTGGGGCGAAGAAAATTAAAATTAGTATTGATGCGAAGGCATTGAAGTCGGTTCATATTGGAATGGATAAAGTTGCGGAGGTATTGAAGGTGAAAGGTTATAATGTAAAGAAATTGTCTGATGGATTTGTGTTGGATATGACGAAAGAAGATTTTAAAACTATTTATAAAACTAAGGAAAAAATTAAGGAAGTTATTTTGACGGGGATTAAAAAGATTTCTCAGGTTTTGGTTGTCAAGAGAGGGAAAGATTATGTGATTTTGACGGCGGGTTCAAACTTGAAAGATGTTTTGGTTTTCAAAGGGGTTGATGGCGATAAGGTTTTGAGCAATGATATTCATGAGGTTGCGAGTGTTCTTGGGATTGAGGCGGCACGGCAATTGATTATAAACGAGATTAACAAGATGATTGGTTCGCAGGGATTGGCGGTTGATGGTAAGCACGCGATGTTGATTGCGGATACGATGGTTGGTTCGGGCGTGGTAAAAGGGATTACGAGAATGGGAATTATTTCTGACAAGAGTTCGATTTTGGCGAGGGCATCTTTTGAGACACCGGTTAAACAATTTATTCAAGCGACGAAGACGGGGAAGAAGGACAGATTAGCGTCGGTGATTGAGAATATTATTTTGAATCAGCCGGTTCCGGTCGGGACGGGATTGCCGGGGTTGTTGGTAAAAGTTACTGGAAGTTTGGCTGACAAGAGGAGTAAAAAATGACGGTAAAAGATTTGGCGGAAGCGATGGAAAAAGGAAAGGTTTCTTTTGGATTGAGAGAGGCGTTGAAGGGTGGGAAAAATTTGAAGGGAGTTTTTATTTGCAGAGATACTCGAGATGAAACTGTTGAGAAGTTGGAGAGTGCGAGGATTGAGTTTGATGTTTTGAAGTCGAAGGAAGATGTTGCCAAGGAATTAAATCTTGACTTCGAGTGTGAAGTTTTTTCTTTGAAAAAATAATGGTAGATAGTAGACGAGATGGGTTGTTTGATATAAATTATGTTAGAGGAAATAAAACACGGATTGGCGCGGATTATACGGATGAACACGGATTTTTTAGGAGGGAATTGTGATGGCGGGGACGATTGATATGCAGTTGATGAGATATATTAATTTGTTTGAGAGGACGACGCAGGTTCAGACGATGAAAGTTTTTCTTTATAATAATCAAATTGTTTTTGCGGTTCCGGAGTCTAAGGTTTCTTTGGCGATTGGGAAAGGGGCGGTTAATGTCAAGAGGTTGAATGAAATTTTGCGAAGGAAAATAAAAGTTGTCGCGATGCCGTCGGTGGATAGCTCGGAGGAGATTGGGAAATTTGTCGAGGATGTTGTCGCGCCGATTGATTTTAACAAGATTGAAGTAAAGGATGATTCGGCTATTCTTACGGCTGGGCGGCAAAGCAAGGCGGCGTTGATTGGGCGAGGTCGACAGAGGGAGAAAGAGTTAGCTGATGTTTTGAGAAATTTTTTTGGGATTGTTAGGTTGAAGATTATTTAGTGTGGGAGATATTTCTCTTCGCTGTATATTCTCTTAGTTTGGTAAACTTTGTTTACAATTTAATGCAAATTAAAATTTTTTATCTCGCAATTTATATTTTTGAAAGATAGTCAGGATTTTTCGAGATACCCCTTCGGGGCATAAGAACCTCTTCGAGGAAGCGAGTTGTTCGCTGGCACTGTTCATTGCTTCACGACGGACAACCCGAATCTAAAATTTTATGGGGAGGGGAATTGAAACAGGGAGGGGAATTGGGAACGGGGAGGGGATTTTGGAACGGGGAGGGGAATTGGGAACGGGGAGGGGATTTTGGAACGGGGAGGGGATTTTGGAGAACCTTCGGTTCTCGGATTTACGGCGGCTTCGCCGCTCCGCGCGGGGCGCGGATTGGGGGTGGGGGATTAAGTTGTAGGGAAATGTTATTAAAATTTTTAGAGAGAGGAAGTTTTATAAAAGTAATATTGAAAATGTTTCATCAAAAACTTTTGCTAAAAGTTTTTAAAGGGATTTTTCACTTAAGTATCATGGGAATAATGAGTGGGCGAAAGTTAAAGAAGGACCGAAAGAAATTTCGTGATAATAAATTGCCGTACAAGAAAAGGCGACTTGGAATTAGTTTGAAGTTCGACCCGATTGGACGAGCGGCGCAGGCGAAGGGAATTGTAATTAAGAAAGTTCAGAAAGAGGCGAAGCAACCGAACTCAGCGATGAGAAAATGTTGCAAGGTTCAGTTGATTAAAAATGGGAAAGAGATTACAGCGTTTATTCCGGGGAATTTGGCACAGACTTTTATCGATGAGCATGACGAGGTTGTGATTGAGAGAATTGGCGGGAAGCAGGGACGGACGAAAGGAGATTTGTCTGGAATTAGATTTCAAGTTATAAAAGTAAATGACCAACCTTTGGACAGATTGTGGATGGGAAAGATTGAGAAGGGACGGCGATAAAATGTCTTACATTTTATCGCGATGGTTGCGTCTTCGACGCGATGGTTGCACTTCGTGCGATGGTTGCGTCTTCGACGCGATGGTTGTACTTCGTGCGGGGCTTGGGCGGATTGGTTTGAGTTGTGCAACTGGAGAAATAGCACACGGACTAACACGGACTAACACGGATTTTGTTGGAGGGTTGATGTGATGAAAGAAAAAAAATTAAGAGATTTTGAGAACCCTGATTTTGGTAATGATAATTTTGCGAGTAGGTATGATAGTCTTGTAGATGTCGAATGTTTTGGTGATATGACGATTATTAGAGAAGAAGACAAAGAGAGGGGTCAGCGTGAAATTTATTTGTTTGGTAGGTCTAGTAAAATAAATTCAGTAATTTGTGGGTCAAATATTTTTTAAAATGGTTGAGATGAAAGTTTTTGGGTTGTTTGATGCGTCGGAGGTTCGAGTTGAGGACCCGGGATTGAAGAAGGTTGTGAATTTGTCGCCGAAGTTGTTGTTAAAAAGTCATGGGCGAATTAAGTGGGACCCGACGAGAGCGAAGGTGAATGTCGTCGAGAGATTGGTTAATTTGTTGCAGGTGCCGGGCTCGAGGGGGAAGAAGCACCGGATTATTACTGGGTGGATTAGTGGGAAGCAGACGAGGTGCACGAAGATTGTGATTGATGCGTTTAAGATTATCGAGAAGAGCACGGGGGAAAATCCGTTGAGAGTTTTTATGAGGGCGATTGAGAATGCGGCGCCGAGAGATGAGGTTACGTCGATTGAGTATGGCGGGGCAAAATATCCGCAAGCGGTTGACGTTTCGCCGAGGAGAAGATTGAATTTAGTTTTGAGATATTTTGTTAATGGTTCTTATGACAAAGCATTCAACAAGAAGGCGACGATTGTCGAGGCGTTGGCGAAAGAGTTGATGTTGGCGGCGGCAAATTCGAGTGAGAGTTATGCGATTTCTAAGAGGAATGATTCGGAAAAAGCTGCGGATGCGGCGAGGTAATTCTTGATTATCTTGCAGTTCGCTTCGCTGTGAGTTCGCGTCGATTTTGTCGACGCTGTGAGTTTGAAAAATTTCAAAGAAATTTTTCTTGGGTTCGGCTTCGCCTGTGAGTGAGAGCTTGGTGCTGGATTTTTTGTTAGGAGGAATTGGTGGCACTCAAGTAGTGTAAGAATTCTTTTAGAATGTTGGAAATGAGAAGATTAATGAAAACAGTTTTATAGTTTGGTTTTTATAAAATCTAATGAGAATGGTTTTATCTCGTCATGCAAAAGAGAGATTAGTCGAAAGAGGCATTCAAATACAAGATGTTGAGAGAACGATTGAAATGCCGGATTATATAATTTCGAAGGGGAATAAGAAAGAGGCTTATAAAAAATGGATTATAAAGTTTTGAAAATAGTTTATTCGGAGATGGATAATTATATAAATGTGATAACTTTGATGTGGAAATGAGAATTGAATATGACAAAGAATCTGATTCGGTGTATGTTTATTTTAAGGAAATAGAAGCGGGAGAAGTAGTCCAGACAATTTCTTTGAATGATTCTGTGAATATTGACGTCGATAAAGACGGGAAAACTTTGGGCATCGAGATATTGGATGTGAAAAAGATTTTGCCAACAAGTGCTGTTGAATCTTTGAGTTTGTGTTAAGTAGAATAAAAATAAAAAAGTATTTTGAAGAACTTTGGAAAATTACTAAGTAGTTTTGCCAAAAGTTTTTAAAGCGAATTTTCGATTGGATGGAATGGCAGTTGATATGACGATAAGAGTTAAGGAATTGCAGAATGAGCCGAAGCATATTCGGAACATTGCGATTTGCGCGCACATTGACCACGGGAAGACGACGTTTTCGGATAATCTTTTGGCGGGGGCTGGGATGCTTTCGCAGGAATTAGCGGGGAAAAAATGCGCGTTGGATTTTCATGAGGACGAGGCGGAGCGGGGAATTACTATTGATTCAGCGTCGGTGTCGATGGTTCATAGTATTGAGGGGCAGGATTATTTAATTAATTTGATTGATACGCCGGGGCATGTTGATTTTGGCGGGGACGTGACGAGGGCGATGAGAGCGGTTGATGGTGCGATTGTCTTGACTTGTGCGAGCGAGGGAATTATGCCACAGACTGAGACAGTTTTGAGACAGGCGTTGAAAGAGAGGGTTAAGCCGATTTTATTTATTAATAAAGTTGATAGGTTGATTCGAGAAGTTAAGTTGACGCCGGAGGAGATGCAGAAGAGATTTGTTGAGATTATTAATTCAGTGAATGGATTGATTGCGGAAATTGCGGAGCCGGAGTATAAGCAGAAGTTTCAGGTTAGTGTTGCGAATGGGAGCGTCGCGTTTGGGTCGGCGTTTCATAATTGGGCGTTGAGCATCCCGTATATGAAGAAGAAAGGGATTTCATTCAAGGAGATTATTGATGCTTATGAAAAGGGCGGGGAAAATTATAAGGAGTTGGCGAAGAAGGCGCCGATTCATGAGGTTATTTTGAACATGGTTGTTAATAATCATCCAGACCCGGTTGTTGCGCAGAGTTATAGAATTCCGAAAATTTGGCACGGAGATATTAATAGCGAGGTTGGGAAGGATTTGAAAACTTGTAATATCGACGGTGAAGTTGCGTTTGTGCCGATTAAGATTGTGATTGACCCGCACGCTGGCGAGGTTGCTTGTGGCAGATTGTTTGCGGGGAAGATTAAACAGGGTGATGAGTTGTATATGAATATTGCTGGGACGAAAGTTAGGGCGCAACAGGTTTCGATTTATAGGGGCGCGTCGAGGATTCAGATGAATGAAGTCGTCGCTGGGAATATTGTCGGGATTGTTGGGTTGAGAGATGTCGTCGTCGGGGAAACGGTTTCGAGAAATCCGATTGAGCCGTTTGAGGCGATTAGTCATTTGTTTGAGCCGGTTGTCACGAAGTCGATTGCGGCGAAGAGAACTGCGGATTTGCCGAAGCTGATTGAGGTTTTGAGGCAGGTTGGGAAAGAGGACCCGGGATTAAGAATTGAAATTAATGACGAGACGGGAGAGTCGTTGATTTCTGGAATGGGAGAATTGCATTTGGAAATTATCGAGAACAGGATTAAGAGCGAGAAGGGACTCGAGGTTGTGATGGGTCCGCCGATTGTTGTTTTCCGTGAGTCGGTTGTGAAAAATAGTGGTGTTGCCGTCGGGAGAACGCCAAACAAGCATAATGATTTTTTCGTGACGGTTGAGCCGTTGGAGGAATCGATTGTAAATGCGATTGCCGACGGGACTTTGCCGAAGGGAAGAATGAAAAAGAAAGATAAGACATTGGATGAGACGCTGGTTAAGTTGGGAATTCCGCGGGATGAGGCGCAACAGTATCGGGATATTTACAAGGGTTCGGTTTTTTTGGATAGGACGAAAGGGATTGTGCAGATTGGTGAGGTTATTGAATTGTTGTTGGATTCGTTTGAGCAGGTGATGGATGCTGGGCCGTTGGCGAGAGAGCCGTGTCATAAGATGAAAGTTTCGGTTGTTGATATGAAGTTGCATGAGGATGCGATTCATCGAGGGCCGGCGCAAGTTTATCCGGCGGTTCGTGATGCGATTAAGGAAGCGTTCGCGAAGGCGGTCCCTGCGATTTATGAGCCGGTTCAGATTCATCAGATTGAGGCGCCGGTTTCTTTTATGGGCGCGGTTACTTCTCTTGTTTCTACAAAGCGTGGGACGTTGGTTGATGTTCAGCAGGACGAGAGTGGGATTACGATTCGTGCGGAACTTCCGGTTCAAGAAATGATTGGATGGACTTCAGATTTGCGTTCAGCGACGGAGGGAAGGGGTTCTTCGTCGTTAGTGTCACAGTCGTTTAAGAGATTGCCGTCGGATTTGCAGGTGAAAGTGATTAAGCAGATTAGGGCGAGGAAAGGATTGGCGGAGAATCAGTAAATTTATTTTGGGAAAATATTTGTGAGCGATGTGAAGTCTTTGTATTTGTGCCGAGGAGGTTCACGGATTGGCACGGATTAATACGGATGACACGGATTTTTTGTTAGGATAGGTTGGTAGTGAATTTTTTGGAGTTGTCGTCGGAGATAATGTCATATAGTTTTCGGTTGTCTGGTTTGTGATTGCAAATTTTATTTTTATTTTTTTAAAATTTTTTTACAACCACAATCTTTAAAAAGCTAAATTTTAATTATATAATATGGCTAGAGAAAAACCAGGAATGAATGTTGTCTTCGTTGGACATGTTGACCATGGGAAATCGACTTGTGTTGGTAGACTTTTCTATGATTGTGGTTTGGTTTCTGAACAGGAAATGAAGAAGTTTAAGGAAGAGGCAGCGAAGTATGGCAAAGCCGGATTTGAGTTTGCTTATGTAATGGATAATCTTAAGGAAGAGCGAGAGAGAGGAGTTACAATTAATTTGTCTTATAAGAAAATTGTTACCAAGAATTTTGAGGTTACCATTATTGATGCGCCGGGGCACAAAGATTTTGTTAAGAATATGATTACGGGTGCTTCGCAAGCGGACGCGGCGTTTTTGGTTGTAGCGGCTGATGGTGGTGTTCAGCCACAAACTCGAGAACATGTTTCTTTGCTTCGAACTATGGGAGTTAAACAACTTGCTGTTCTTATTAATAAGATGGATGTTGTGAATTACTCTGAAGAGAAGTTTAAAGAAGTCAAGAAAAATGTTACTGATGTTATTAGTAAGGTAGGATATAAGGATATACCTTTTATTGCGGGTTCCGCTTTGAAGGGAGATAATATTTCTAAGAAATCTGATAAGATGGCTTGGTATACCGGTCCTACTGTTTTGGAACAGATTGATAAGTTTCCTGCACCCGAGAAACCAACGGGGTTGCCAATGAGAATGCCGATTCAAGATGTTTATGAAATTACTGGAATTGGTACGGTTCCTGTAGGAAAGGTTGAGACTGGGGTTATGAAAGTTGGACAGAAAATTATTGTGATTCCAGGACGGTCTGGAGCTGGTATTGCGGGTGAAGTTCGAAGTATCGAAGCTCATCATGAGCAGTTGAAAGAAGCTGAAGCTGGAGATAACGTTGGTGTTAACATTCGAGGTATTGGCAAGAAAGACGTAGCTCGAGGTGATGTTATTTGTGACGCGGCTCATCCGGCAAGTATGGTCGAGGAATTTGAAGCGCAGATTGCTGTGATTAATCATCCGACTGTTATTGCTAAAGGTTATACACCAGTTTTCCATGTTCACACGGCTCAAGTTCCATGTCAGTTTATTGAACTTAAAGCGAAGTTGGACCCGGCTACGGGACAGGTTATGCAACAGAACCCAGACTTTTTGAAGAATGGGGATGTCGCTATTGTAAGAATCAAGCCGATTGGGAATCTTGTATTGGAGTCTGTTGATAAGAATCCAAACATGGCGAGATTCGCGATTCGAGATGCTGGGGTTACAGTTGCGGCGGGTGTTTGCAAAAGTCTCGTCGAGAAAAAAATATAATTTCAAAAATTTAATTTCTAGCGATAATTTCTTGGTAAAAAAATTCTTATGTGCGAGAGCACATCGCGAATTTTTTTACACGGCGAAATTCCCTGCTATAAATTAATTTTTTCTTTTCTTTTTGTAGTATGCAAATTTTTAAAAAGTAAGTTCTGTTGGATTTTTTATGGAGAAGGTTACGAGAAGGGATTTTATGAGGGGCGTCGTCGGGGCTGGCTTGGGGCTTGGTTATTTCGCGTCGGTGATTGATGGTTCTTCTAGTCGACGTGATGTTGCGTGGAGTGAGGAAGTTGAGGACGAGGCGAGGTTGAGGAATGAGGTTGGGGATTTGATGAGAAAGTGTAATGTCTCAGTAGAATATTCGTTTAATGGAGAAGAATATGGGAGAAAATTTTGTGGTGTCTCGTATATTGATGGTGGGCGGATTTCGGATGTAGATATACCTTGTGAAAAGATTGTTGAGATAAGAAATAGGATTAAAAAGGATACTTCTCAATTTGAAAGAGAACTTTCGAGATGGTTTAGAGTGCAAACTACAATGTATGTTTGTCAAGGAAGGGATTTGTCTTAAGATGTTTTACAATATAAATTCTTAAAAACTCTCTCTTCATTTTTTTGTGATGGGGATTCAAGTGCGGGAGCGGACGGTTGAGGAGATTGGGGAGAAGTTGAAAGGGATGAACACGGCTTTGAACAAGATTATTTATTTAGAGTCGGCGGTGAAAATTCCGGGATTTAATTTTGAGATTAAGAGATTTTTGTGGGGAGAGTTGTGTGAGTTGTATAAGGAGAGGAAAATGTTTGAGAAGGCGGCGAAGGCGATGGTGAACAAGGCGGGGATGGAAGTTATGGCTCGCGATAAGATTGAAAGTTATTTGAATGCGGCGGAGTTGTTTACGAAAATTGGGAAGATTGACGACGCTGAGGAAATGTTTATTCGGGCGGGGCGGGACGCGAAGGGTGCGGAGGCGATGAAAATTAAATTGGCGAGGAAAAATATTTATTTGGTTTTGGCGAGGGATTTGGAGATGAAGGGGAAGAGATTGGGGGCGGTGAAATTTTATGAGAAGTTGATTAAAATGGATTTGGACGAGATTGAGAGGGGTGAGATTAGGGGGAAATTGTTTGGCATGTATAAAGCGTTGGGTATGTTTAGAGAGGCAAAGTTATTAGGGGACAATTAAAAATAAAATAAGAAAATTATTCGAGGTCTTCTTCAAGGTCAAACTCGTTTTCTAAATCCTGGTATTCTGCATTTATGCTTTCTTCGTTTTCAGACATTTTGTTTTAAGTTATTATTCGTCGTCGGGCTGCGGTCTTTTTTATTTTACCCTCTTTAATTAGTTTTTACTGAGCTGAAATCTTTATAAATATTTGTGTTGGGAATTGCTGGATGTGTGGAATTTTTGATTTGGAAAGATTTATAAGTTGAAATTTGTTGTGTTTTTTGTTAGGGATGACCTGTATTTCATGATTATCATATTCACGGTTAGTAGTTCAAGATAGGTATATTTCTAATGAATTAAATATGGAGAAGAAAATGGCAAAGTATGATTGTAAATCATTCATTGACCATTTCTCGGAGGTCTGAGAAATGGCAAAGATAAGTCCGACGTCGATAAAATATTCGATTGTGGCAGATTTTGTAGCGGAAGGTCCGTTCCAGAAACCTGATGTTATCGGGGCTTTGTTTGGACAGACTGAAGGATTGCTTGGTTCTGATATGGAATTGAGAGAGCTTCAGAAGGAAGGAAAGATTGGTCGTATCGAAGTTGATTTGACTAGCGAGGGCGGGAAGACAACTGGTAAGATTATTATTCCGACTGCCTTGGATAAAACCGAGACGACGATTATTGCTGCGGCTTTGGAAACGATTGACAAGATTGGTCCGACTGATGCGAAGATAACGATTCGAGATATTTCTGATGTTCGTGGTTCTAAGCGGGATTATATCATGGAACGAGCGAAGGCTTTGTTGGCTGGGATCAAGAACGAAGGAATGGATTCGACAGAAATGGGAACGGAATTGAGAGAGTCGAGTCGAACCGCGAAGGTTGTTAGTTATGGTCCAGAAAGTTTGGCTGCGGGTCCTGATGTTGATTCGTCCAATGAGGTTATTGTTGTTGAAGGGCGAGCTGATGTTATCAATTTGCTGAAGTGCGGAATTAAGAATGTTGTTGGCATGCAGGGGACGCGATTTCCGAAGACGATTGCAGTTTTGGGTGAGAGCAAGGAATTGACTTTGTTTGTCGACGGTGACAGGGGCGGAAAGCTGATTGCGCAAAATGTTTGTGACAATGCGAAAGTTGTTTATATCGCTGTTGCGCCAGATGGCAAGGAAGTTGAAGAGCTGGCTGGAAAAGAAATTTTGCAAGCACTTAGGAAAAAAGTTCCGGCAAATGTTTTTTTGAACAAGTCTGATTCTGGTTTGAGCAGAGCGGTTGTCGAGTCGAGCGACAAAGTTGTTCGAAGAAATTTGGGCGACGACGATATTGCCAAGTTGAGAGAAATTGCTTCAGAAATCAAGGGACGGAATGTTCTTGTTGTGAACGAGGATTTGGAAGTTGTCAAGAATATTTCTGTTTCGAGACTTGATAGCGTTGACGCGAGAGATGCTTTTGTTTTGATGGTTTTGTCTGCGACTGATGTTGTGATCGAGGTTGCTGAGAAACTTGGTTCGAGAGCGGTGGCGGCAAAGACATTTGGCAAAGTTTCGTCGGATAGTGTTCAATTAATTTCGTTGTAATATTAATCCCTCGTTTGAGGGTCTTTATTTTTTATTTTGATAAGTTTTATATAGTTTGTTTTGTTTTAATGTGGATGTTAAAAGAAAAGGGGTCGTGGTATTCAAGTTGGAAGTTGGTTGTGGTTTTGATTTTGTTGGTTGTGGTTTTGGTTGTCGTATGGTTTTGGTTTCTTAATTATAAAAGTTGTGATAACTGGGATTGTTTCAATGAGAATTTGAAGAGTTGTGATAAGACGAAGTTTGTTGGAGGGACGGATATGATTTTTGAATATACCATTAAAGGTAGTTCGGATGCCGGGTGTATGGTTGATGTTGAGTTGTTGATGGGGGAGTTGAATAATCAGGATTCGATTAAGTTGGAAAATCAGAAGATGAGTTGCGTGTTGCCCGACGGTGTTGTGATGATTCCGGAGAGTAATATTGGGAGATGTCATGGTTTGTTGAAAGAGGGATTGCAGGATTTGGTGATTAAGAAGTTGCATACTTATCTTGTTCAGAATTTGGGGAAGATTAATTTAGAAATTTTGGATGTGCCGAGTTAGAGAATATGGACGAAGAAACAATAGTGAGAGAAATGAGAAGGTATATTGAAACGAGATGTGTTAGTGAAGAATATCTTAGAGAAGTTTTGGGTGACCAAAGTGTTGTTATTTATATTTGTCCGAGAGGACTTGAAGAGATTGATGAAAATCTTTAGATTCTCTTTTGTTTTGTGTTTATTATGTCTAAAATAAAGTTTGGGCCGACGGGGATTGGGTCGGTTGGTGACGCGGAAGGTTTAAATTTGCTTTTGTAGGATGATGTTTCAGAAAATTTTATATAGGCATGAAGTGTTGATTGTTTATGGAGCAGCAAAATATAGATATTAGATTAGATAGGATTGAGAAGATTTTGAAATGTATACAGGAGAACATGGTTGATGCAGATGTTATTGTGACTGAAGAAGAAAGAAGAATGCTTGACGAGAGTGTGAGAAACGAGAAATCTGGGAATTTGGTTTCTTTAGAGGAAATTAGAGATGTTCGAAATAAAAGTTGATAAGCAGTCTGAATATTTTCTTTCTCGGTGTGAAAATAAACTTTTTGAGAGAATTTCTGAGAAACTTGAAATTTTGAAACAAAATCCCGTTCCGCATAATGCTAAAAGAGTTTTAGGATATGAATTGCCGACGTTTAGAATAAGGATTGGGAAGTATCGAGTGCTTTATCGTGTGAACTACGAAGAGAAAAGAATTGTCGTGGTGAAAATTGACAAGAGGGACAATGTTTATAATTAATTATGGGTTTTAATTTTTAAGGAAGATGGATAAATTTAAATTGTTGCTTATTGTTTTTGTTATATGTCGAAAATAAAGTTTGGACCGACGGGGATTGGTCCGGTTGGTGACGCGGTTGCGAATTTGGAAATGTATCACAAGTTGGGATTTCGAGCGGCGGAGGTTTTGTTTACTTATGGGGTTTATATTAAAGAGAAAGAGGACGCGGTGAAAATTGGGAGGGTCGCGGAGAGGTTGGGGATTTTTTTGTCGGTGCATGCGCCGTATTGGGTTAATTTAAATTCGAAGGACGAGAAAAAAGTTGAGATGTCGAAGACGAGGATTTTGAAATGTTGCGAGGTCGCGTCGTGGCTTGGGGCGAAGCGAGTTGTTTTTCATCCGGGGTTTTATACTGGTATGAGTTCGGAGGAAGTTGGGAATAAAATTGCGGGGGAAATAATTGAGATGATGAAAGTTGTGAAGGAAAATAAATGGGATGTTGAGTTGTGTCCGGAGGTGATGGGGAAGGTGAATGTTTTTGGTTCGATTGATGAGGTTGGTCGGTTGGTTCGCGAGACAGGATGTGGGGTTTGTATTGATATTGCGCATGTGTTGGCTCGTTATGGAAAGTATGAGTTTGATAAAATTAGGGACGAGTTTAAGTTGAAGAATTGGCATGTGCATTTTTCTGGGATTGAGTTTGGTGAGAAGGGGGAGAAGAAACATTTGGTGACGCCTTTGTCTGAGTGGAGAAAGTTGCTTGATTTTCTTAGGGATTTAGATAAGGATATTGTTTTGATTTGCGAAAGTCCCGACGCTGTTGTGGATTCGGTTGTTGGGATGAGAGAGTGGGAATTAGTTAATAGACAATAGAGGATAGGTTATAGGAAGAAGGCGGATTATTGAAAGATAGATTCTAAAATACAAATTTCTTTTTTGTATTTTTTATGATTTTTGGTTTTCCTAATCTTTTGTAATGATTAAGGCTATAGGAATTTTTATTGTTCATATCGTCTTTAAAGATGTATCGTAGATTTCGGCAAGGGGGGTATTTGGAATAATTTTTTGTTCATGAAAAAATCCATTTTCGTCACATAGTTTTTCTAGTTTTTTGCTTCTTTAAGAGATATTTCGTGAGGATATGTTAGAAGAGTATAAAAGTATATAGTTCCTCCGACGATATATTCTTTAAATTCTTGAGTAGTTCTTTCTTCTGTTATTTTTTGGATTTTTTATTAAAGGGGTTTTCTTTTTTCATTATTATTTTCCATTTTCTTTCTTTAGATCTTCTTTTTGTTGTCTTTCTTCTTCGAGCATTCGGTTTCGAAGTTCAGAAATTCTTTCAAGGATTCGTTTTGCCTTGTCGGGTTCGTCTCGGGCGGTGTTTAAGATGTAGAGAATTTTTCTTAGAATGTCGTCGTAGGATTCGCCCTTGTTTTGTCGGAGTTTTTCGATTCGGAGTTTTGTTTCGTCCAAAAGTTTTATGGTTGTGATTTTTCCGGCTGGTATTTTTTTAATTGTCATTTTTGTTACTCTGATTTACGATATTTGGTATACGTTGGTATACTATTTAAATCTTTTTGTCCTTTTGAAATTACGACAATGCTAAGGTTTAAATAGCTTTTATTTGTTGAGAGTTTAACTAAATTAGGATGGAAAAAATGAAAAGAAATTTGCTTTTGATTCCTTTTGTTGCAGTTGTAACTCTGATGATTGTGGGTTTCGCTTCGGCTGGTCTTGCGACTGGCGTCGACGTGGAATTTAACAGTGTCGGGTTGGGAGCTTCAACTACCATGGTTGGTAATGTTGGCGATGTTGTTCCAGTGCGAGTAACATTTGCGGCTTCGAGCGACGAGAGTGACGTAAAAGTCAAAGTTTCCATGGAAGGCTATCGTGAGGATATTTCCGCTTCGACTAGCAGATTTGATGTTGAAAGTGGCAATGTTTATACAAAGCTTTTGAGCTTGAAGCTACCTTCTGATTCTGATAAGTTGTCCGAGGAATATACTCTCTATGTTGAGATTGTTTCTAAAGATAAAAGAACAGAGCAGGAGTATACCGTTAGTATGCAGAGAGAATCTTATACTATCGAAGTTTTGAGTGCTGATTATTCTTCGAGAATTTCGGCTGGCGATGTTGTTCCGGTTTCTGTTGTTGTTAAAAACAATGGTTACGATAGATTAGACGATGTTTATGTTCAGGTTTCGATTCCCGCCTTGGCGATTTCTTCGCGAGGGTATGTTGGGGATTTGATTCCTACAGAAGATTGCGTCTTGTCTGAAGATGGCTACGATAATGTTGTTGTAAGTAATTGCGACGATGAAGATTCTATGGAAATAGTTATTCCCTTGAAGGTTCCTGAAAACGCCAAAGGTGGTGTTTATGAGTTGGAAATTAAGGCATATAACGACGATGCTGAAGTTGTTGCCACTAAGTTAATTAGTGTTGGCGATTCGACTTCGACTATGGTTTTGGCTGCTGCGAAGAATAAGGATTTGAATGCTGGAGAGACAGTAACTTATGATTTGGTTATTGTTAATTCCGCGGACAGTGTTAAGGTTTTCAATATAGAGTCTGTTTCTGGTAATGTTTTGAGCGTTTCAGTTCCTTCAGTAATTACTGTTGGCCCTGGTTCAAGCGAGAGTGTTGCTATTAGCGTGACTGCGGCAGAAGATGCCGAGATTGGAACTTATACTTTCTCTGTTGGTGTTAACGGTGAACAAATTGTTTTTGGCGCGAACGTTGTTGGCGAAAGTGTTTCGACTTCGGTTGTTGCTTTGACGGTAGTCCTTGTGATTATCTTTGTTGTTCTCTTGGCAGTATTGATTGTTCTTCTTACACGGAAGGAAAAACCAATTGAAGAAGTAGAAACTTCATATTATTAATTTTAATTTTCCTCTTTTGTTTTTTTGAGGATTTTTTTCTTATACTTTTAGAGAAATTATTTTTGAAATATTTTCTTGCATGGAGACGCCATAGAGGTTTGAGGCCTCGGAGATTAGCGTGTCGTTGTGGGTGATGATTATGTATTGGCCGGATGTCATATATTTTTTTATGAGGGCGGCTAATAATTCTGAATTGTGTTTGTCGAGGGCGGCGTCGATTTCGTCGAAAACGTAGAAGCAGTATGGGCGGTATTCTTGGATTGCGAAGATTAGCGAGAGGGCGACTAGGGTTTTTTCGCCGCCGGAAAGAGATGCGATGTCGAAATATTTTCCTCGCGAGACTTTTATTAAGATGTTTAGTCCGCCTTCGAATGGGGCGTTTTTATTTTAGAGTTAGAGGAAAACCTGTCCTTTGTGCGAGAGTTGCGTGAAGTTTCTTGTGAAAAATTCGTTGATGGCGGTTAATGTTGTTAGGAAAGATTTCTTTTTCTTTTTGTCGATTTCGGCGATGATGGTTTTGATTTTTTCTTCTTCTGATTGGATTGTTGTGATTTTGTCCTGGATTAATTTTACCTGTTCTTCGACGGTGTCGAAAACTTCGAGTGCTCGCATGTTTACGTTGCCGAGTCTTGATATTTGGAATTGGGCTTTTTGAAGTCGTTCTTTTATTTGGTCGGTTGGTAGCTGGAGGATTTCTATTTGTCCGAATTCTGCGAGTTCTATTTTTATTGAATCTATTTGTGCCGAGAGTTGCGCTCTTTGTATTTTATTTTGGTTTATTCTGTCTTCGAAATTTTTAATCGTGTGCTGTGCTCCGATGACGTCGGTTTCGATTGCTTTTTGCTGGTCTTGAGTTTCATTTCTTTCGTCGAAGAATTTTTGCGCTTTTTCATATAATTTTTGTTCTTCGATTTCTTTTTTTACCGCTTCTTTTTCTTTTTCTTTTATTACAATTTCTATTTTTTTCACTTCGATTTCAGATTCTTCGATATCTCTTTCTGTTGATTTGAGTTCCATCGAGAGTCGGTTTACTTCTTTTTTCTTGATTATTATTTCTGTGTCGATGTCCATGTCGATGAATGAGATTTCTTGGATGCTTAGTTTTGTTTCGTCGTATTTCTCTTCTATATTTTTTAGTTTTTCATATTCCGTTTTTATCGAATGAAATTTTTCGTTTAGGTATACCAGTTCTTTTTTTGCTTCTTCTTGGTTTTTCGTGATTTTTTTTATTTGTTCTTTTTTCTCTTGGGAGTTTTTTAGTTTTAGCTGGTCTATGTCTAATTCATTTAACTTGATTCTCAGCGTCGATAATTTTTCCTTGAGGTCGGTTGCCCTTGTGTTGCCTTCGATTTTTGTCCGAAGGTTTTCTTCGATTTCTTTTTTTGTTGAATCTATTTTTGCGTTTGCCGTCGATGAAATGTTGTGCTTGTGGTCTTCGCTGACGTTTTGTTTGCAAATTGGGCAGAATTTTAGTTGGACGATGTCGGCTTTTAGTTTTTCTTCTCTTTGGATTGTTGTTTCTAGAATTGCGTTTCTTTTTTCTTTCTCGAGGATTTCTTTTTCTAATTTTAATATTTGTTCCATTGTTGTTTCTATTTTATTTCTGGTTTCGGTTTTGAGTTTTTCGTTTTCCTCGATAGATTTTGAGTATTTTATTTCGTAGAAAAGGGAGGTGATTGTTTGCTCGATTAGTTGGATTTCTTTAGAGGATTCGATTAGGAGTTTTTCTTTTTGTTGTTTTTGGTTTTCTGTCGTCGATAAGTCGGATTTTAGGACATAGAATTTTCTTCTTTCTTGCTCGAGCTTATCTAGTCTTTCTTGTAGAATTTTATTTTGTTCTTGCTGTTTTTTTATTTCTGGCGAGGATGTTCTGATTTTTGAAATTTCAAGGTTTAAGTTTTCTATTTTGTTTTTGAAGTTTTCTATTTTTTCTTTTCCTTGCGTGGTTCTATTGTTGAAATTTTCGTATCTGACGCCGAGTCCTGCGAGGTTGGCTTTTATGTCGGAGATTTCCCGATGGAGAACTTCTTGTTCGTTGCTCGTCGAGGATTGGATTTGCTTGTTGATGATGAGGATTTTGTCTTGGAGTTTGTTAATTTGAATGTTTTTTTCGTTGATTATTTTTTTGAGTTTTTCTATTTCTATGTCGTAGTCTACGATTGTTTTGTTGATTATCGAGATTTCTTTTTCTTTTTCTTTTTCTATTTTTGAGAGGAGGGTTGCTTTGCATTTTTTTATTGTTGTTTCGAGTTTTTGGTGCGAGATTGCTTCTTGTCTTTCTTTGTCGAGATTTTTCAGGTAGGAGCTTCGTTCTTTTAGGACGGCGGAGACTTCTTTTAGTTTTTCTTCGGTTTTTTCGAGTTCTCTCAGGGATTTTTGTTTTCGGGTTTCGTAGATTGAAATGCCGGCGACTTCCTCGATTATTTTTCGTCGGTCTTCTGGTGTTGATTTTACGAGGGATTGGATTTCGCCCTGGAGAACGATGTTGAAACCGTTTGGGTCGACGCCGGCTTGTGCCATTAGTTCAAGAATTTCTTGACGGGTTTTTGTTTCGTTGTTTATTTTGTAAATTGATTGGCCGGCTTTTCGGACGATTCTTTTGATTGTGATTTCGTTCGTGTCGATGCCGAATGTTTTGTCGGAGTTGTCGAAGATGAGTTCTACTATTGCTTCGTTCGAGCCTTTGTATATTTTGTTTCCGGAGAAGAGCAGGTTTGCGGCTTTTGTTGCTCGGATTGATTTGATTGAGAGTCGACCGAGGACGAAGCAGAGTGCGTCGGTGATGTTGGATTTTCCGGAGCCGTTTGGTCCGACGATGACGTTCATTGCGTTCTCGAATGGGATTTCGGTTTTTCGCGCGAAGGATTTAAATCCGTGCATCACTATCTTTTTTATGTAGGTCATTATCTAGGTATTAGGTTTTAGGTATTAGGTTTTAGGGAGAGGGGTTTTTAAGATTGTTGGGGTTAGAAAGGTTTTTAAGTTTGAAAGTTATTTAGTTTTATGGAAAAGTTGCATCCTGGAGCGAAGTGGTTGTTTAGAATTGGTGGGTATTTTGGAGCGTTTTTTTTGATGATGTTTTTGGGCTGGATTTTGTTTCCGATTATTGGATTTCTCGGTGTGTTGATGTTTGGTTCTGATGCGGTCTTGTCGGTTGTTCTTATTGGTTTTGTCGTTTATGTTATTTTGATAATTATTTTTGCGGAAATTTATGCGAGGATGGCTTATGATAGGTGGTTTTATGAGTTTACTTCGACGAACTTAAAGATAGAGAGGGGGATAATTTGGAAGAAGTATTCGAATGTTCCTTATGAGAGAGTACAGAATGTTGATATCCATCGAGGGGTTATAGCGAGGATGTGTGGGTTTTCGACGGTTGCAATTCAGACGGCTGGGTTTTCGTATAGCTCGAGAGGGCGAGGGGCTGGGGCAGAGGGGTCTATTCCTGCTGTGTCGATTGAGAAGGCTGAGAAAATTAGGGATTTTTTGATGAAGAAGATTGGTTCTAAGCATGAGGGCGGGCAGGGGTTGTAGTTAGAATAGTTTTTGTTGTTTTTCTTGTGTGAGTTTTTTGACGGTTTTCCATGAGAATCGAATTAGGTTTTTGTATTTTGGGTTGTTGAAATTTTCGGCGATGAATTTTTTTGTTTTGGGGTCGGCGGGGTAGCCTGAGCCGAAGTCGGTTTTTAGTTGGAGTTTTAGTTTTTGGATTTCGTCTTCGCGTTTTTCTTTTGCGATTATCGACGCTGCGGAGACAACTGGATGGTTTAGGTCGGCTTTGTGTTCGCAGATTAGGTGGATTAGTTTAGGATTGTCGATTAATTTTTGAACGTCAGTTGTCCATGATTTTATGTTTGTCGAGGGGCAGTCGATTATTATTTTTACTTTTTCGTTTAGGTTTTTGGTTAGCGTGTTTATTATTTTTGCGGACTTGATTGCTTCGAGGTAGTTTAGATTTGTTGAGTTGTCGATTTCGGTTGGGGTTGAGAGCTCGGTGTGGTATTGGAATTTTTCGATTAGTTGGTTTTTTATTTTGTTTCTTATTGTTGGCGTGAGGAGTTTCGAGTCTTTTGCGCCCCACGATTTTATTATTTTTTCGTCTTCGGGTTTTATCAGTATACCGGCTAAAATCATTGGGCCGAGAACGGGGCCGCGACCGGCGTCGTCGATTCCGAGGAGGAGTGTCATTGTAGAAATAAATTGAGGGAGTTTATAAGAATAGCGGGGACGGGATTTTACTCGCGATTTGCATTTCGCAAAATTTTTAAGATTTAGTTTTGCTCAAAGCGAATCGACTCGCCACGTGAGTCACGTGTTTCAAATCAATAGCGGGGACGGGATTTTACTCGCGATTTGCATTTCGCAAAATTTTTAAGATTTAGTTTTGCTCAAAGCGAATCGACTCGCCACGTGAGTCACGTGTTTCAAATCAATAGCGGGGACGGGATTTGAACCACGTGACCTCGAGGTTATGGGCCTCGCGAGCTGACCAGGCTGCTCTACCCCGCTATGTTTTCGTTAGAAGAATCCGGCTTTTAAAGTTTGGGATTAATGATAGATAAGTTTTTGGATTAGGAGGAGTGCCCACATTGTCGCGTTGAATGTGCAGATAATTCCGGAGAAAATTAAATCGAAAGAGAGGAATGCGACGGAAGATGCGAAAAGCCCGATTGTTGTGAGGAGCGATGTCTGGATGGTTATCGTGGTTTTTTGTACTTGAAGCCGTGGTATACTTGAGGGATGAGGGCGTAGCCAAAGATGAGGTTTGCTAATGTTAGGATAATATCTTGCCAAATCATATGTGGGGGGGAGGATTCGAACCCCCGAAAGGCATAAGCCACAGGATCTTAAGTCCTGCCCGTTTGGCCACTCCGGCACCCCCACGTGTATTTGTAAATTTGGAATTACTTATAAAGTTTTATATAGAAGGGAACGGTTATAGATTTATGAAAAATAGAAATGTTGGATTCTTGATTGTAGGAGTTGCGGTTTTGATAGTTGTTATAATCTTGTTGTTCAATTCTGGGTTGAATAAGATTGTTGGGCAGACCTGTAATCATGGGAGTGATTGTGAAATGTATGATACGATTTCATTGCAGACGAATTTGAGTTTGGCGGTCGCGGGCTTGGTTTTGCTGATAGGATTGTTTTTTATTTTTGCGAGGGAGAATGAGAAGATTATCGTAAAGAAAATCAAAGAGAGGGTTCGGAAGAAAAAGATTGATTTGTCTGGGTTAGATAAGAGTGAGCGAGAGGTTGTTGGGATTTTAGAGAGGGAGAATGGCGCGGTTTTTCAAAAGAGTTTAATGGAAGAGTTGGGCGTTGGGAAGGTTAAGATTACGAGGATGATGGATAGGTTGGAGTCGAAGGGAATTGTTGAGAGGAAGCGTCGAGGGATGAATAATATTATTGTTTTAGTGAAGTGATTGAAACTAGTTTCAGCGAAGCGGTTAAATAAAAAGTTATTTTGAAATCTTTATGAAAAAAGTTTTTAGAGTTGATGGGATGACTTGCAATTCATGTGCAAATCTTATTGAGATGAAATTGAAGGGGCGGGTTATAAAAGTTGATGCTAGTTTTTCTATGGGAGAGGTTGAGGTTGAGTTTGATGAGGATAAAATTTCTGAGAAAGAGATTGTTAAATTAATTGAGGAGGGTGGTGAGTTTGGGGTTGGTGGATTAAAGGAAGAGAGTAAGAGTGGGAATACTGGAGACAGGATTGGGTTTTGGTTTATGATTGGGGTTCTATTGGTTTTTGCTTATTTTGTTTATGGATGGGTTTCGTCTTCGGGTTTTTCGATTCCGGCGGTGGGCGAGAGTTCTGGGATTATTATATTATTTTTTGTTGGGTTATTGACAGGGTTTCATTGCGTTTCGATGTGTGGGGCGTTTGTCGTCGGGTATACTACTAGTAATGCGAGTCGTGGGCATAAAGGATTCAAACAGCATTTTGTTTATGGTGGAGCAAAGACAATTTCTTATGCTGTGATTGGCGGGATTTTTGGTTTGATTGGTGGGGTGTTTTCTTTTAGTGTTGGGCTTCGTGCGGGGATTGCGATTTTTGCTGGGGTGTTCATGATATTTTATGCGTTGAGTATGTTAGGCGTTGGTTTTTTTAGGAGATTTTCTTTTAATCCGAAATTTTTGACGAGGTGGGCAGCAAAGACGACGCATGATTCGAAGGGTTATTACAAGGCGCCGTTTATGACAGGTATACTTGGTGGTTTGTTTATTGCTTGTGGTCCGTTGCAGGCTTTGTATTTGTATGCGGCTGGGACTGGGAGTTTTTGGACTGGGTTTTTTTCTTTGGGAGCTTTTAGTCTTGGGACGTTGCCTGTACTGATTGGATTTGGCAGTTTGACGTCGGTGATTAGCAAAAATGCGACGAAGAAAATTTTGAAAATTGCGGCGGTTCTTGTTTTGATTCTTGGTTTGGTTATGCTGAATAGAGGGTTGGTTGTTTTGGGGAGTGATTACTCATTTGAGGCGATTACTGCTAGCGTTATGGGAGCTAGTGGTAATTCTATTGCTAGTTTATCTGGAGTTGTTTATGATGGAGATGTTCAGGTAATTAAAATGGAAGTTACGAGATATGGTTGGACGCCGGATAGTTTTAGTTTGAAGAAGGGCGTGCCGGTTCGGTGGGAGATTGATGTTAAGGAATTGACGGGTTGTAATAATGAGATAATTGTTCGGGACTATGGTTTGGATGCTAAGTTGAAGAAGGGGATGAATGTTGTGGAGTTTGTGCCGGATAAGGTTGGGACGGTTCGATGGAGTTGTTGGATGGGAATGATTCCGGGGACGTTTATTGTGACTGATGATGGAGTTGCTTCGGCGAGTCAGATTAAAGAGGCCGAGGTTATTTCCGACGCTGGTGGAACTTGTGGCGCTGGTGGCTGTGGGTGTGGAGGATAAAATGGGAGATGTTATGAGTTGTCCGGTTTGTAAGAAGGAAGTTTTTTCTGGAGTTGGTGGAGGGTGTCGGATGTGTGGGATGCTAACGGATAATCTCGAGGAGTTTTGTTGTAGACTTTGTATGAGAAAATTTAATACTATTAATAGGAGGGTGGTGAGATAGGTATCGATTTTAGGGGGCGGAAGATATATATCTTTTGTTCACTATAATTAACTAACTAAATCTGGAGAAAAATAAGATGAAAAAAATAATGTCTAGCTTTTTTGTATTGGTTTCCTTATTTACTTTGGTTTCGGCTGATGCCGATGATTATGGTATGTATGGGATGATGTCTGGTAATTATGGCTTTGGCGGGATGTTCTATGGTTGGATAATTGGTTTGTTAGTTGTGGTTATCTTGGTATTGATTATAGTTTTGTTAATTAAACAAATACAAAAAAAATAAATTGGAGAAAAATAAAAAGCTCGAAGAGTACCATAAATAAATTGGAGGAAAAATAAATGGCAAAAAAAATAAAGTTAGACATTGAAGGAATGCATTGTGCTTCGTGTTCGAAGATAATGACGGCGGAGCTTGAGAAAATTGGTGCTCGGAATGTTAGTGTTAATCCGGTTAGTGGGAAGGCTTTTGCTGAAGTTGGCGACGGTGTTTCTGCTGAGCAGATTGGAAAGGCTGTGAAGGATGCGGGGTTTAAGCTTCGGAATTCCGGTATTCGGGATTCTGGGGTTTTGGATTCTAAGAAGGATGAGCTTTCTAGTTGGAAGGTTAAGTTGGTTGGGACTTGGTTTTTGACTATTTTTATTATAGCGATTATGTATTTTGAACCTTTGTTTGGCGTTGCTCTTGTTCCGATGAAATGGATGACACCTTGGATGTTAATTTTGAGTTTTCCAATTATTTTTATTTTTGGTTTTCATACGATAAAGTCTGGAGCAAGGAGTTTTTGGAAGTTGCAATTTACGATGGATTCTTTGATTGGTCTTGGGACGGTTGTTGCTTATTTGACAGGGATTCTTAGTTTTTGGATTGATGTGACGAGTTTTGCTGGTGTGTCTGGAATGATTATGACAATTTTTATTACGGGGAAGTTTATCGAGGCGAAGGCTAAGGGGCGAGCGACGTCGGAGATTAAGAAGTTGTTGGAGCTTGGTGCGAAGAAGGCGAGGGTTTTGCGAGGAGGTAAAGAGATTGAGATTGATATTGCTGAAGTTAAGATTGGGGACGTTATGATTATTAAGCCTGGTGAGAAGATTCCGACGGATGGGGTTGTTGTTAAGGGTGCGAGTGCTGTTGATGAGTCGATGATTAGCGGGGAGAGTTTGCCTGTCGAGAAAGGAGTTGAAGATTTGGTTATTGGAGCTACTTTGAATCAGGATGGAATTTTGCATGTGAAAGCTTCGAAGGTTGGGAAGGATACTTTCTTGGCGCATATTATTAAGTTGGTTGAGGAGGCGCAAGGGACGAAGGTTCCGATTCAGAAGTTGGCGGATAGTGTGACGGGGATTTTTGTTCCGATTATTTTGGTGCTTAGTTTGTTTACTTTTTTGACTTGGTATTTTGTCGTCGGTGCTGAGATTGGTCGGGCGATTGGGGTTGGGATTGCGGTTCTGGTTATTGCGTGTCCGTGTTCTTTGGGCCTGGCTGTTCCGATTTCTTTGATGGTTGGTTCTGGGATGGGAGCTAAGCGGGGGATTTTGATTAGGAAGGGCGAGGCGATTCAGACGATGAAGGAAGTTAAGATTGTTGTTTTTGATAAGACTGGGACGATTACTAAGGGCGAGCCGGAGGTTGTTGAGGTTTTTGCGAAGGATGAAAAGAAGTTGTTTGAGATTGCTGGGAGTTTGGAGAAGTTATCGGAGCATCCATTGGCTAAGGCGATTGTTAAACGGGCGGGGCTTAAGAAGTATCGGGCTGTAAGTAAGTTTAAGATTATTCGGGGGAAGGGGCTTGAGGGGACCATTGGGGGGAAGAAGTATATTGTTGGGAATGAGGCTTTGATGAAGGATAGGAAGATTGTGCTTGGGAGTTATGCTAAGGTTGTTAAGGGTTTTGCTGAGAATGGTGAGAGTGTGATGGTTGTTGTTGAAACTAAAAAAGTGTTGGGAGTGATTGGTGTTGCTGATGCGATTAAGGAGGATTCTCGGGAGGCGATTGCTCGGTTGAATGATGGAGGGTTTAGGACTGTTATGATTACTGGGGATAATGAGATTACTGCTCGGGCGATTGCTCGGCAGGTTGGGATTAGTGAGGTGATTGCTGGAGTTATGCCTGAGGATAAAGCGAAGAAGGTTGAGGAATTGCAGAGGCGAGGGATGGTTGCTTTTGTTGGTGATGGGATAAATGATGCTCCGGCTTTGAAGCAGGCGAATGTTGGGATTGCGATTGGGACGGGGACGGATATTGCGATTGAATCTGGGGATATTGTTTTGGCGAAGGGGAATTTGACGGGAGTTGTTGAGGCGATTAATTTGTCGAATGCGACTTTTGGGAAGATTAAACAGAATTTGTTTTGGGCGTTTTTTTATAATGTGGTTGCGATACCGTTGGCGGTGGCTGGGGTTTTGAATCCGGTTGTTGCGGAGTTGGCGATGGCCTTGTCGTCGATAACGGTTGTTACGAATGCGAATTTGCTTCGACGAGTTAAAATTTAATTTTTAGCGGTTGATGCTTCGTTGCGATTCCGCTCGCGTATTAGTATACGCCACGCAACCTCGCGCCTTGCCTGAACCTGCTAAAAATTAAATTTGACATTAAGCCTCCGACGGGATTCTTTTATTCGCAATTTGCATTTCGCGAAAATAATTTTTTGAATAGTTTTCGCTCGAAGCGAATTGCTCACCCGTGACGTCACAGGTTTGAATCTAAGCCTCCGACGGGATTCAAACCCGTGACCCTTTGCTTACGAAGCAAATGCTCTGTCAACTGAGCTACGGAGGCTTGTATTTTATGTTTGGATAACTTTAAAAATTATCGGTAATAAAATATTTCATGGATGGGTTTGATTTGACGAAGTATCAGGAAGAAGGCGAGGACAGAAATAAGATAAGGAAAATTCTTGGGAAGGTTTTGTCGGGGAGGAGTGATTATGAAATTGTCGAGGAGGCGAAGGTCGAGAAGGTTCGGAGGTGCGAGTGTGGTTGGCCGATTGAGTCGGGTGTGAAGTTTTGTAGTGAGTGCGGCGCTAGATGTTAGCTATTAGCTATTAGCTATTAGCTGTTAGGAATTGAGGGGGCAATTTTGGGATAGGAGCCATTTGGAGAACTTCGTTTTTGGATACGGGGTGGCTTCGCCGCTTGGGGTGTTGGTGGGTTTATAAAATTATTTTTTGTTTGCTTTTTATGAAGTTAGCGATTGTTCATAAGGAGGAATGTAAGCTGGCGGCGTGTGGGTTGTAAGAAGTTTTAAATATGAGTTTTATTTTTAGTTGTTATGGTATGGCAAGAAGATGAAAGTTTTCGGAAGTGGATTGAAAAGTCCGATAGCGATATGAAGATTGCTAAGTACAATTTGGATGGCAGTATGCTTGATGCTGCGGTGTTTTTTGCTCAACAGTCTGCAGAGAAAGCGTTTAAGGCAATTTTAATAAAGAAGAGTAGTCAGTTTCCTAAAATTCATGATTTGATTGAGCTTGCTAAATTGGCAGGTGCGCCGAGTGAAATAATAAAATTATGTTCTTTGATAAATCCGGTTTATACTGCAATTAGATACCCGGACAATGGAGGAGTTTATTCTGCGGAGGAGTGTAATAAAATTGTTGAGTTTGCCGAGGAGGTTTTGAAATGGGTAAAAAAGAATCTTTGATAAAAAAATTAAAGAGGTTTAAGAATAAAATTTCTAAAAAGTATGGTGCTGAGAAAATTATTTTTTTTGGAAGCAGGGCGTCGGGGAAACCACACGAGGATAGTGATGTAGATTTGATAATAGTAAGTAAAAAGTTTGAAGGAGTGAGTTCGTTCAAGAGGTCGCCGGATTTGTATTTGGAATGGCATTTGAAAACGGATATTGGGCTTCCGGTTGATTTTTTGTGTTATACTCCTGAAGAATTTGACAGATTGAAAAATCAGGTTACGATTGTGAGAGAAGCGGTTGAAACGGGGATAGAGATTTAGGTAAACTTAAAACTGAATGATTCTATTTATTTTTATGAGATTGGCGATTGTTCATCGGGAGAAATGTAAGCCGACGGTGTGCGGGCGCGAGTGTAAGAAATATTGTCCGGTTGAGAAGAAGGAGTCTGATAGTTGCGTCGTTATTGGTAGCGCCGCACGCGGCATACCCTCTATAGAGGGCACCAAGGTGCCACCTTCATCGGGCAAGTGTGTTATTGATGAGAAAAGTTGTGTTGGGTGCGCGATTTGTGTGAAGCGATGTCCGTTGGGTGCGATTGATATTGTGAATTTGCCGTCGGTGAGTGAGGAAGATTTGGTTTATCGATATGGGGCGAATGGGTTTGCGTTGTATGGTTTGCCTATTCCTAAGGTTGGGAAAGTTTTGGGTTTGCTCGGGAGGAATGGGATTGGGAAATCGACTGCTGTAAAAATTTTGTCTGGAAATATAGAAATTGATGTTGGGAAATTCAAGGGGAGTGAGTTGCAGAAATATTTTGATTTACTTGGAGACAAGAAGGTTTCGTATAAGCCGCAGAATTTGTCGGTGTTGGCGAAGGACATTGGTGTGATGGAGTTGTTGGAGAATCGTGGGGACAAAAAAGAAATTAGGGAATTAGCGAAGAAGTTGAATGTCGAGAATATTTTGGGGAATAGGATGGACAAGCTTAGCGGTGGTGAGTTGCAGAGAGTTGCGATTTTGGCGGCGAGTTTGGGCGACGCTGATATTTATTTTTTCGACGAGCCGTTGGCGTTTTTGGATATTGGAGAGAGATTGAGAGTTTCGGATTTTATCAAGGAGATTGGTCGAGATAAGACGGTGATTGTCGTCGAGCATGATTTGTTGGTGCTGGATTATTTGACGGATTATTTAAATGTGTTTTATGGGGCGCAGGGAGTTTTCGGGACGGTGAGTGGGGTCAAGAGTTCGAGGGAAGGTGTTAATGCTTATCTGAAGGGATTTTTGAAAGAGGAGAATTTATTGATTCGGGATAAGGAATTGAATTTTAATTTTACGAAAAATGCGTCGGTGTCTGGGGGAAAAATCGGGGAGTGGCCTGATTTTAATTTGAGATTTGATTCGGGGTTTGAGTTAAATGTGAAGGGTGGGGAAATTAGGGAGAATCATGTGATTGGGATTTTGGGAAAGAATGGAACGGGGAAGACGTCATTTGTGCGGGCGCTGGTGGGCGAGCTCGATGAAAATTGTTCTTGTGATGTGGAGATATCTGAACGACTTGGTGGTAAGAAAAATAGCACACGGACAAACACGGACAAACACGGACTTGATTTAGGTTTGGATATTTCTTATAAGTCGCAGTATTTGTTTAGCGAGAGCGAGGAGTTTGTTCGGGATATTGTTTTTAGGGAGAAGATAAATAAGAAATTGTCGTCGGTGTTTAATCTTGGGGTTTTGGTTGGGAAGAAATTGAGGGAATTGTCTGGCGGGGAGTTGCAGAGATTTAGCGTTGCGAGATGTTTGGCGAAGGACGCGGATGTTTATTTTTTGGACGAGCCGTCGGCTTATCTGGATGTTGAGGAGAGGATTTTGGTTGCGAAGGCGATTAAGGATGTGATGGTCGAGAGGGGAAAGACGGCGTTTGTCGTCGAGCACGATTTGTTGTTGGTTTCGTATTTGGCGGATTTGATTATTAATTTTTCTGAGGTCGGCTCGCGGATGGACGGAGAAAGTAAGGGCTCACGAATGAACACGAATGAACACGAATTAAAGAAAAGAGTTGGGGTTTGTGAGGCGAGTGAGGTTAGGAATTTTGAAGATGGGGTTGGTGAATTGTTGAAAAGTTTGGATATTACTTTGAGAAAAGATAAAGAGAGTGGGAGGCCGAGGATTAACAAGAGGGGGAGTGTTTTGGACAGGGAGCAGAAATTAAAAAATCATTGGGCGATTTTTTAATTTCAGTCCGCTTCGCTGGTAGTTCGAAAATCCTTGATTTTTCTGGAAGTTCGCGTCGACTTTGTCGATGCTGGAAGTGGATATGTTTTAACCCGTAGGGTTTCAAAAGTTTAATAAATTGATTTTGCTATGGTGTTGCATGAAGGAAGTTGTTATTGGCTTGTTGGCAAGGGAAGTTGGTTTGTCCGAGGGTGAAGTTGCGAAATTGGTCGAGGTTCCGCCGAAGGATGAGATGGGGGATTTTGCTTTTCCGTGTTTTGAGTTGGCGAAGTCGGTGAAGAAAAATCCGTTGATTGTTGCGAAGGATGTTGCAGAGAAGATTAAGAAAGATTTGCCGACGGGGATTTCAAATGTTGATTCGCGCGGGGCTTATGTGAATTTTTTTATTGATAAGAAAGTTTTGGCGAAAAAAGTTTTTACGGAGAAGAAAAGAGTTGCGAAGAAAATGGGGAAAATTGTGATTGATATGTCGTCGCCGAATATTGCGAAGCCGTTTGGGATTGGACATTTGAGGTCGACGATTATCGGGAATTCTATTGGGAAAATTTGCGAGGCGAATGGGTTTGAGGTCGTGAAGATTAATTATCTCGGGGATTGGGGGACGCAGTTTGGGAAAGTGATTTTTGGTTTTAAGAAATGGGGTAGCGAGGAGAAGTTGAAGAAGAGTCCGGTTGAACATTTGTATGATTTGTATGTTCTGGCGAGTGCCGGTGAATTTGAGGATGCGGCGCGAGAGGAGTTTAGGAAATTGGAGAATGGCGACGCTGAGAATGTGAGATTGTGGAAGAGGTTTAGGAAATTGTCGTTGGGGGAGTTTAATGAGATTTATAATTTGCTTGGGGTTAAGTTTGATGTTGTTTCTGGGGAGAGTTTTTATAATGATAAGATGGGTGTGGTCGTTGATGAGTTGCGGAAGAAGAAGTTACTGAAGAAAAACGAGGGGGCGGAGATTGTTGATTTGGCTGGCGAGAATTTAGGGGTTGTTTTAATCGAGAAGAGCGACGGGACTTCGCTTTATGCGACGAGAGATTTGGCGGCGGCGATTGATAGGAAGGAGAAGTATAATTTTGATAGAATGATTTATGAAGTGGGATGCGAGCAGAGTTTGCATTTCAAACAATTTTTTAGAGTTCTTGAAAAGATGGGATATGAGTGGGCGAAGGATTGTGTTCATGTTTCGCATGGATTATATTTGGGCAGCGACGGGAAAAAGTTGGCGACGAGGAGCGGGAAAACGATTTTTATGAAGGATATTTTTAATGAGGTTGTTGAGAAGGCGAAGAAGAGTTTGTTAGAGAGAGGGAAATTGTCATCGAGAGAGTTGGGTTTGAGGGCTCGGAAGATTGCGTTGGCGGCGATTTTTTATGGTGACTTGAAAAATTCCCGGGAGAACAACATGGTTTTTGATGCTGATAAGTTTTTGAGTTTTGAAGGAGATACGGGGCCGTATCTTTTGTATTCGTATGCGAGGGCGTCGTCGATTTTGAAAAATCGACGAGGTTTCGGGTTTCGGGTTTCAGGTTTCAGTAAGCTTGAGGATGTTGAGGTTAAGTTGTTGAAGAAGATTGATTTTTTTGGCGAGGTTGTCGAGAGGGCTTACGAGAATTTGGCGCCGAATTTGGTTGCGAATTATTGTTTTGAGTTGGCGACGCTGTTTAATGAGTTTTATCATTCGTGTCCGGTGATTGATTCGAGGGAGGAAGGTTTTAGATTGGCGATTGTTTCTAAATTTAAAGAAGTTTTGGGAAAGGGTTTGGGATTGTTGGGGATTGAGACGTTGGAGGAGATGTAATTATTTGACTTGCTTATATGAATTTTTCAAAAAATATTCAAAATCTTTTTTCTTCCAAAATCTTTTTACTTTTTTATATAGTTCTTTGGTCTCAGGGTAAAGATATACTTTTGCATTTGGCCAAAATTTTTTTAGTTTTGGTTCGCTTGTTATAAAAAAGGCGGTTATTTCTGCGAGTTCCCATTCTTTTTTTGTTTCTTTGCCGAGGAACCCTTTTGATAATTTTATTTTTCTAATTTTTCCCCAATAAAAAATATGAAAAAGTTCATGGGTAATTACCATAAGTATATCGTCTTTAGTGATTCCTCCTTTTATTCCAAGTGTTATATTTTTGTATCCATAAAGTCCGTGAGAAGTTGAATTATCGATTGTACAAATTATTTTGTTTGTTTTTAATTTTAAGCCCGTTATTTGATAAATATTTTTAATAATTTTTGGTTCATTTTTTTCCCAAATTAATGGTATTTCTTTTTCTTGGGGTTGCGGATTATTATTTTTAAATATGAATTTCATATTGTCTTATAGGTTATTTGTTATAAAAATGTATTTATCCTTGCTTGTTGTATAGATTTGAGGATGGTTAATGTTAGAACTATTTAACTTGCTTAAAATTGTTCCAGGCGATTTCGAAAAGTTGTTCGAGGGCTTGGGCGAAAAATTTTGTGTTTAGCCATACTCCCAAATCGTAAGTTGGGTGGACGTCTTCGTCGTTTAGAAGCATGAACATTAGTTGTTCGCTGTCGATTATCATGAATCGTGCCCGGAGTGATTCGACATTTCGGACTTCGGCTACTTTTGCAAAATCTTTTGCGACTTGCTTGTTGTCTTCGGTGATTGGTGCGGCGATTCGAATTGTTACGCCTCGCTTTTTTGCTTTTTCCAATGACGGCAAGAGGATTTCAAGTTTTCGGCTTAGTCCGTCTGCGGTTGTCACGAGCGTGATTGCGTTTTGTGCTTCCCTGACGAGCATGTCCAAATGGTTGTAAATATTTTGTCGTCCTTTGAGCGCGCCAGACAGGTCGGTAGGTTCAATGTATTTAATTCCGTCTGTGAATAAACTTTTTAATTCTTCGAGAACATCGTTGCCTTTTAGTTTTTCTAAAATTTTTGATTTTTCTCTTGCGGTTATCACGAGATTCTTTTTTACCCGTTCAATTACTTCTTCTGGTTTTAGCGCGACGAATTTTATTGGCTTGCCGAGTTTCATCACGATGAATCCTTTTTTCTCGAGGGACTCCAGGATGTCGTATGTTCGGGAGCGCGGGACGTCGGAGATTGATGAGAGTTCGCCGGCTGTCGAGGTTCCTCTGGATAGGAGTGCTGTCCAAACCTTTACCTCGTAGAGATTTAGGTCGAATATTTTTCTTAGCCGACTTAAAAATTCCTCTTTGACTATCATAAGTGTTTTAGTGTTGAATAGTATTTAAATGTTTCTTCAAATTGTTTTGGAAACAAGGGGTGAAAATGTTTTACCGACGCTGTTAAATTTTGTTGAATTTTATTGTGAAGGGTTTGTCTTTTATTTTTCCTTCTTCAAAGTGATTAAATTTCTTGTTGGATTTGTCGAGGGAGATTGTTTTTGCTCCGACTCTTTCTTGAATGAAGTCGAGTTGCGATTTTATTTTGTCGCTGAACTCTGATATTATTTCGAGTTCGATTGAATCGGGTTTTGATAGTCCTGCTTTTTTTCGCGCTGCCTGGATTTTTCTTGAGATTTCTCTTGCAAATCCTTCGGCTTCGAGTTCGGGAGTTATTTTTGTGTCGAGGATTGCGGTTATTGTTTCATTGGTTTTGAAGTTTTTAATTTCAATTTCTTTTATGTTGAGTTCTTTTTTTATTATTTCTGCGAGCTCTTTTGTCAATTTTATTGGTGCCTTGATTTGCGCTTTTGCGAGTGGCCACTTGATTCCGATTTGGGCTTTGTCTCTTTCTTTTAGCGCGATTGAAACTATTTCTCTTGCGATTTCCATTTCTTGTTCGAGGTTTTTGTTTATTAGTTTTTGATTTGGCTTGGGGTAGTCTTGAAGGTGGACTGATTCTTTTTTGCCGTTCATATCTTGGTATATTTTTTCTGTGGCGAATGGGATTATTGGTGCGAGGATTTTTGTTGTTTTTTCAAGAACGTATCTTAATGTTTTTCTTGCGGATTTGTCGTCGTCGTTGAATCTGTCGCGGGAGTTTCTGATGTACCATGTCGAGAGGTCGTCTATGAATTTTTTTGTGAGCGCGCAGGCTTTTATTGTGTCGTATTTTTCGAGGTTTTTTTGGATGGTTGTGTTTAGGTTTTCGGTTCGTGAGATTATCCATTTGTCCATTGGGTTGTCTGATTTTTGATAATTTTTGTCGTCGTCTTGCTGGTATTCTTTATAGAAGTTTGAGATGTTGTAGAGCAGGGTTGTGATTCGCTTGTATGTTTCGTCGAGGCCTTTTTCCGAGAAGTTGAAGTTTTCGGCGTTCATTAGCGGAGATTGGAGGAGGTAGAATCTCAGAGTGTCTGCCCCGTATTTGTTGATGACTTCGAGAGGGTCTGGGTAATTTTTCAGGGACTTTGACATTTTTTGTCCGTCTTCCGCGAGTATTGTTCCGGTTGTCAGGACGTTTTCGAAAGGGATTTTGTCGAAGAGGATTGCGGAGAGGACGATCATATAGTAGAACCATGCTCGGGTTTGTGCGATGTATTCGACGACAAATTGAGCCGGGAAGTGTTCGTCGAAATATTTTTTGTTTTCAAATGGATAATGGAATTGTGCGAAGGTCATTGCGCCGGATTCGAACCAGCAGTCAAGGACTTCGGGAATTCTTGTGTAGGTTTCTCCGTCTTGGAATAATTTTATTTTATCCAAGGTGTCTTTATGCAAGTCTGTTATTTTTTTATGGGTTAGTTTTTCTAATTCTTTGATTGAGCCGAGAACTTTTATTTTTCCCGAGGGTGATTTCCAAATTGGGATTGCGGTTGCCCAGTATCTGTTTCGTGTGATGTTCCAGTCGGGGGCGGTTGATATGTTGTGTTGCATTCGGCCTTCTTTGAGATTTTTTGGGAACCAATTTATTTTGAGGTTTAGTTTTAGAAGTTTGTCTTTGATTTTTTGGATGTCGACGAACCAAGCGGGGAGCGCGCGATACATTAGTTTTGTGTCGCATCGGTAGCAGAACGGGTATTCGTGTTCCGTTTTTTTTATCATGATTGCTTTGTTATTTTTTTTGAGGTCGGCTGCGATTTGCTCGTTTGTGTCGTGGATGTATTTGTTTGCGTAGTCGGTTACGAGTTTTGTGAAGTTCCCGTTTTCGTCGACGGGGTTTACTAAGGGGATTTCATATTTTCGACATATAGTGTTGTCGTCTTCGCCGAACATTGGAGATACGTGGACGATTCCGGTTCCGTCTTCGGCTGTTACGAAATCTCCGAGCAGGAATTTGAAAGAGTTTGGGTTGTCTTTGAAGTAGGGGTAGAGTGGTTCGTATTTTTGTCCTTCGAGTTCTTTGCCTTTGATTTCTTTGGTGATTGTGTATTCGTCTTTGGATTTGTAGAATTTTTGTATTAGTTCTTTTGCGAGGAGATAGGTGTTGCCGTCGTTTTTGTCTTTGATGTATGCGTATGTCATTTTTGGATTGACTGCGAGGGCGAGGTTTCCGGGAAGTGTCCATGGGGTTGTTGTCCAAGCGAGGGCGTAAGTTTTTCCTTCGGAAAAATTTAAGTCCGCTTCGCTGGTAGTCCGCTTCGCTGGTAGTCCGCTTCGCTAGAAGTAGGCAGAAGGCGGAATTTTACGACGACGGTTGTGTCCTTTGTTATTTTGTAAGAGTTGTCCATTGCGATTTCGGATTTTGATAGCGGGGTTGAACATCGGGGGCAGTAGAGCAGAATTTTTTCGCCTTCGTATAAATATCCTTTTTCGTAGAGTTGCTTGAATGCCCACCAGACCGATTCGATGTAGTTGGTGTCCATTGTTTTGTAGCCGTCGTCGAAGTCGACCCATCGTCCGATTCTGTCGATGTATTTTTTCCAGTCGTCGGCGTAGGTTAGGACTTTAGTTCGGCAGAAGTCGTTGAATTTTTTGACGCCCATTTTTTCGATTTCGTTTTTTGAGTTTATGCCGAGTTCTTTTTCAGCGATGGATTCGACGGGGAGTCCGTGGCAGTCCCATCCCCAGTTTCGTTTGACGTATCTGCTTTGCATCGTGAAGAATCTTGGGAAGACGTCTTTCAGCGTCGAGGCGAGGAGGTGTCCGTAGTGCGGGAGACCGGTTGCGAATGGCGGGCCGTCGTAGAAGATATAGGGTTTTCCTTTTTCGGTTTTCTTTAGTGATTTTTCAAATGTCTTATCCTTTTTCCAGAAGGTTAAAATTTCTTTTTCTGTTTCATTGATTGATGTCATAGTTTGGTTTGGGGAGAAGGATATTTAAGATTATTGAATTTATTTTTTAGATTGGGAGATTCTGCCGATCCAGAGGGTTGCGAGGACTGCGATTATTGTGACGAGGATTGCGTAGGTTAGCATTGCTGTGATTGAGCTTTGTTCGCCGAAGATTTGCTGAAAGATTTTTTGGACTGCGGAGTTCCAAGCGAGGGCGGTAATTAGACCGAATGCGGCGGTGATGAGTGTGGCGAATTTTTCGATGAGTTCTTTTTTCATTGGTTTATCAGGTTGGGAAGATTTATAAATAGTTGGCTTTGTTGTCTTGCATGATAGGGGAATGGTTGCGGAGGGCTGAGCGGAAGAGTTCGAAAGTGTTTTCGAGTTTTCCTCAGGAGTGTGATGCGGGGGCGTTTTATGGGGCGATGCAGGAACGAATAAAGGAATTGGGAAGTCCGGATTGCTTGAAGAAATTTAGATATGAGGGAGGAGAGAGGAGAATAACTGATTGTAATTTTTTTGTCGCGGTTTTGGCGGATGAGATTGCGAGGAAGAGCGGGATGAGGGTGGCGATGCCTTATGATGAGGATAGAAGTCCGTTGAGCGAGATGATTGGGGGAGGGTATCGTGTTGTTTATCCGTGTCTTGATGTGAGGAAAATTGAGCTGACTCGTCCTTATAATGCTATGATTTTAGGGAGAGTGGTTCAGTTGGTGAGAGAAAAGGAAGAGAAGGAAGAGATTAGTTTTCCATTTAGAGTTTCAGGGCTGGAGTTGGTTGCAGAGGAGGGAGGGTATGGGATTAATGTTGCACCTATTGGCGGTGATTTATCTAAATTTGAGATTCTTCACGATGATAGACTTTCATATTTTTGCGGGAATGGAAGGTTTAATAAGGTGGATAAAAAAGGATTGCCTATTTTTGTGTGTGAAGGGAGAAGGTCGTGGTTTGCGAAAGGTGACGGGATTGCGGGAGTGGGCATTGGCAGGGATGGCGATTTACATTCGGAGTGGAGTGATTTGAATGTGTTTTATTCGGATTGTCAGGTGATTGTTTTGCCTAATGATTAAGATTTGTTTTGAATTCATTTAGCGCTTTTTCTTCTAAGAAGTGCAGTTCGGCTGGGATGATTAGGCAATAGGGAGTAGATGGTAGAGGGTAGGTGGTAGTGAGATTTTTTGGAGTATCGTAGAAAATTTTTTGGTTTTGCGTGCCGGCGTTTGAGAGCAGGACAATTTTTTCTGGAAGATTTTTTGCTGATTGTTTTAGTTGGTTAATTGCGTCTTTGATTTTGAGTCCGATGTCGATTAAGAGGAGTGTGTGGGCGTTTATGGATTGGTTTTGGGCGATGTAGTCTGCGAAGGATTTTGGTTTGTTGGTGTGTTCTGCCCAGTTTGGCATCGATGTTGTTTTGCCGAATTTATAGAGAGAGAGTCCGGTTTCAGCGACGGTGGTTAGGATTGAGGCATTATGGAAAATTTTGTATGGAATGTTTTGTTTTTTGGCGGCGAGGATTAGATGGATGTGAGTTGTTGCTGAGAGTGCGTCGCCGTAAACTAATAGTGAAATTGTTTTTGTTTTTGCTTCTTTGAGGATTGATTCGTTTTCAATTTGTTCTCTTGAAAGTTCCGTGACTTTTATTTTCAGGTCTTTTATTTTGTAGGGGAAGTTGACGGTGTAGTTTTCGAGGTAGATTTTGTCTGAGGATTTTATCGCGTCGAGGGCTTCGGCTGTGAGAGAGTTTGCATTCATACCGAGACTGATTAAATTTAGTGTCATAGTTTTGAGAGAGAATTTGGGGTTTTAAGTTTTGTGCCAGACGAGGGTTGTGATGAATAGAAATAGGAAGTAGATGGTAGGAGGTAGGTGGTAGGATGTAGGGGGGATGAGTGAGGTGATTGTTAGGATTGCGAGGATAATTAGGATTTTTGGGAAGTATTTTTTGTAAATTTGTTTTTCGTCTTTGGTTGTTTTGGCGAGGATGATTCCGAGGGGGATGGCCAAAGAGAGAGATAATAGATAATAGATAATAGATAATAGAGTTGTTTCCATAGGATTTTATGTTATAATTGTTTTTAAGGGTTTGTGATTTATGGGTGCTGGGAATAATTTGGGGATGGGCGCTTCGCGAGGATGGGTGAGGTTGGGGGAGGTGGGGAAGGGGAAAATTAGAGAACCTTCGGTTCTCAGATCTTTGGCGGCTTCGCCGCCTCGCGCGGCGCGAGGTTTGGGCGGTGGTTTTAAATATGGCGGTGATTATTTGTTTCTATGAGTAAGAAAGTGACTTTTAATATTTCGAAGGAGGATAATTTTAGCGAGTGGTATTCGGAGATTTTAGCGAGGGCGGAGGTTGTTGATTTGAGATATGGGGTGAAGGGGTTTGTTGTGATTCGGCCGTGGGGCGCGAGAATTATTGAGAAGATGTATCGGATTTATGAATCGGCGTTGAGGGCGACGGGACATTCTCCGGTGATTTTTCCGGCGGTGATTCCTGAGGGGAATTTTGAGAAAGAGAGCAGTCATGTCGAGGGATTTGCGCCTGACGTTTTTTGGCTGGAGAAAAAGCAGGGCGAGGAAAGGTTGGCGTTGCGTCCGACGAGCGAAACGGCGTTTTATGATTTGTATAAGATTTGGATTAGGAGTCATCGGGATTTGCCGTTGAAGTTGTATCAGCGGGCGAATGTTTTTCGGAATGAGACGAAGGCGACGAGGCCGTTGATTCGTTCGAGGGAATTTCATTGGATTGAGGCGCATGATGTTTTTGCGACGAAGAAAGATGCGGAGGTGCAGGTTTGGGATGATGTTATGATGACGAAGGAAGTGATGCACAAGATTTTTGGTGTGCCGTTTTTGGCGATGAAGAGGCCGGAGTGGGACAAATTTCCGGGGGCGGAGTATACGATTGGGTCGGATTCGATTTTGCCGGACGGGCGGATTATTCAGCAGCCGTCGACGCATTTGATTGGGCAACATTTTGTGAAGGCGTTTGATTTGAGTTTTAAGGATAATAAGGGGAAGGATAAAGTGCCGTGGCTGACTTGTTATGGGCCGGCGATGTCGAGGATTTTGGCGTCGGTGATTTCGGTTCATGGGGATGATAATGGTTTGGTTTTGCCTTATATTTTGGCGCCGTTGCAAGTTGTTGTAATTCCAATGGAGCCAAAGAATTCAGGTGTCAGAATTCAGGTGTCAGAATTAGTAGATAAGATTCGGGCGGATTTGATGAGGGATTATATTGATGTTGAGATTGATGATTCGGAGAAGCGGGTGGGCGAGAAGTTTTTTTATTGGGAGATGAAGGGTGTGCCGTTTCGGGTTGAGATTGGTGAGAAGGAATTGAAGTCAGGGAGCGTTGAGGTTTTTATTCGTGATAGTCGAGAAAAGGTTTCGGTGAAGACTGGGGATTTGGTTGAGACAATTAAAAATCTTGGAGCGGAATATGATGAGAGGTTGATTGCGCGGGCGGATGAAGATTTTGCGTCGAGGATTGTTGATTGCGCGTCGAAGGGTGATGTGAAGAAGGCGTTGGATTCTGGGGAGGTTGCGAGGTTTAGTTTTTGTTCGTGTGACAAGGACGGGGAGAAGTGCGCGGAGTTTGTCGAGAAGGAATTACAGGCGAGGGTGATGGGGACGCTTGCTGGTGCAAGCGAGGTGTCAGAATTCAGAATTCAGGATTCAGGGAAGAAGTTGGGGAAGTGTTTGTTTTGTGGGAAGGTCGCGAAGGTTAAGGTTTATGCGGGGAAGAGTTATTGAGGATAATTTTATAAATTGTTAAAATGTTTTTTGATTATGGATGATGAGGTTGTGTTGAAGATTGAGGGGCAGTCGAAGGCGATTGGGAAGTTGAAGGAGGGAGATAAGGTTTGGATTAATGGGAAGGCGATGGTCGTCGATAAACATTATTTGTTTATGAAGCATAGGGATACTAATGAAATGATTATTGAAGTTTATAATCCGGAGAACGAGCGGGAGTATCAGATTCGGTATTTTGATGACCAGGTTGAAACGTCGTTGGAAGTTTACGAGTTGGTTGGAGATTTTCAATATATTCGACGGGAACCGAGGACGATTAAGTGGTGATATATGTTTTAGTATAGAAATTTTTAAAAAGGGGAGTGTGTTGGGGTTGGTATGGGTTTTGGTCGAAAAGATTATACGTTAGTTGCGAATACTAGATTAGTTAAAACTGATTTATTGAAACGGGCATTAAGTAAGGCTGGTATTTCTTATAGGGTTTCTCATGCTGAAGATGTTTATGATTCTTATGTTCCTTGTATACTTGAATTAAGTTTCTGCACAGGAGAAGATGCTATTTTGAGGTTTGCTGCAAGGCATATGCGTTCTAAGAAATTAGAATAATTTTAAAGATCTAATTCTTGGCAAAACATTTTGCGACGATTAGAGGGAATAAAATTGTTGCGTCGCCGTAAACTTTTACAGATTCACATTCCTTGGTAAGTTTGCCCCACGAAATTGCTTCTTCCGGAAGTGCACCAGCGTCGGAAGCGTCGTGTTCCTGTGCGCTGTTTATGTAGACCGCGAAATCGGCGCCGTTTCGGAACATGTTTGCGTTTAGGATGTGATGTTTTATTATTCCTGCTCCGAGAATTATGACGCCGATTTTTTCTTTTCCGATTGTTGAGTTGTTTAGTTCGACTATGTCGTCGGATACATCGATTTTGAAATTTGGATTTTTACTTTTGAAGAAGTATACCATGTCGCCCAAGCTTCCGTCGGTTATTGCCGGGCAGTATACCGGAATTTTGTTTTTTTGTGTCCAATAGTAGATGGATTTTTCGTTGTTTATTTTTTCGCCTAATAGGTTGATTAGTTTTGATGCGGGAATTGTTTCGTTTTTGTGTTTTTCGAGAATTGGAATTATGAAGTCCTCGAATCTACAGTATCTTGAATTTGGAATTAGGATGTTGCCAGCGCGGTTGATTCCTTTTTCGCGGAGGGTTGCGCCCTTTAATCTGAAATCGCCGAGCTTGAAATCGCCGAGGCATTTTATTATGTCTTCTTCGATTCCGCCGGCGGTTGTCACGATTACGTCGACGAGTTTGTGTTTTGCGAGGAATCTGAAGATATCTCTTAGTCCGGAGGTAACCATGTTGGATGTGTAGCCGAGGTAGATGAATGCTTTTTGTTCGCGCATTTTTTTTATTATTTTTATTGCTTGCGCGAGGTTTGATGCCTGTGCGCCGGTTGTTGCGTAGGAGTCGATTAGTTTTTCGTAGTTTATGCCGTTGTCGAAATCGTATCCTTTGATTGGTATACCTTCGGCTTCTTCGCTTTCGCGGAGGATATTTTCTTTTGCAATTTGTTCTTTGTTTTTGGAACTCATGAGAAAGTGTTGCGACTAGTTTAGTTGATTGGGATTGCTAATGTGTTAGTCATAGTGTTATTGATTTTTGTTAGTTTTTAAGTGTTTCTAAGTTGTGAATTGCTTGATATTTTTTTTGAATTGCTCGAATTTGTCGACGGGAATCATTGCGCCGGTTGCTTTTTCGTGTCCGCCGCCGGTTGCGTCTTCGATGTTTGCGATTGCTTGTTTTGTTATTTTGAGTGCGTTGTCTCCGCGGATTGAGATGTTGATTTTTTCTGGGCGCTTGAATGCGACGACGATTATTTTGTCTTTATGGTTGTAGTAAAGTTTGTTTGCGATTTCAGATGACATTGATGTGTTGCCGGCGTAAGAGAAGAAAAGGGCTTTTGATTTTGGGTCGAAGTTTGATTCGGCTTTTTCGACTTGTTTGTTTAGGAATCCGTTGAGCTGGGAGTATCTTTTGTGGAGTTGTTTTGTGCTGTGGTTTTCTTCGAGGATGTCTTGGGCGTTGTTTGCTTTGGAAAGATATTTTATCATTGTGAGGACATTTGTCGTCGTGTCCATGAGCCCGAAATTTAGCAGGCGGATTATTTTTCCGATTTCTGTTGAGTGGAGCGCGTCGAGGGGTTCGATGTTTGGGTTTAATAATTCTGGGTTTTGTTTTGCGAATTGGTTTGCGAAGTCTGGCATATACGCGTCGCTGATGCATCCGATGACTGCGAGCCAGAGGTCTTCTTGGCGGTTGAAAATTTTTTGTGCGATGTAGGTAGTTGGTTCGGCGGACGGGAGCGAGTTGTAGTAGAAAGTTTTTTTGATGATTTCTTCCGGGGTTTTTGTTTCGTGATGGTCAATCCAGATTAGCGGGATGTTTTTTTGTTCTATTGTTTCGGCGAATTCTTTGCTTAGTTCGGCTTTGTCGAGGATGAATATCGCGTCGGGGTTGAGTTCGTCGACTTTTTTCAGGTATTGTTTTTTCAGGTCGGGGAATGATTTTATTGCGACGCCTTTGCCGCGGTTGATTGCTCGTCTGAGAATTAGGAATGCGCAGAGTCCGTCGGCGTCGTTGTCGAAAAAGAAGAGGGGGTTTTGTGAGGTTTCTAAATGGTTTCTGATTTCGTTGAGTTGAGTTTTGGTTAGCATTAGCAAATTGTTTTTCCGTTCAGGACTTGTTCGCGGAGGTTTCTGATTTCTTTATGGATTGTGTCGGCGCGATTTTTTAGTATTGGTTCAAGGTCGGTCGGTTCTGTTTTTATTATTTTGTCTATGTCGTGATGTTGTTTTATTATTTGAGAGATTTCTTTTTCTGAGAGGGTGAGGTGTGACAGGAACCTGAAACCTTTTGGGGCGATGATTTTTTCAAGGGGTTTGTCTATGATTAGTCTTGCGATTGAGTCGAGGTCTTGGAGTCCGTCGAAGGTCAGGTTTGAGAGGAGAGTTTTGGAGCGTCGTAGCGGGAGGGTTGAGTAGTCTCGGAGAATATCGTTTTCGGTTTTTTCGACGTCTTTTAGAAGTTCGCGGTATCGCATGTGCATGATGTTGCCTTCTTTTCCGAGTTCGGTGAAATTTCGCTTGATTGAGTTTGATATTTTTTGAATCATTTCGGTTCTTTGGATGACTTGGCAGACGTCGCTGATGGAGACGATTTCGGACATTTCGAGGATGTTGAGGTTCGCTGTGTTTTCGTTTAAGATTTCTCTTTGTTTTTCGAGGAGCTGAAGAGTTGAGCTGATATTTCTGATTAGTTCGTCTATTGATTTGAGATAGTATCGAGAGGTGTCGTAATAGAGGGTTGTTTTTTTTCGTCGTTCGGAAATTGCGATGATGAATGTGTGGGCTTGTTTCGCGGTTCGTTCGGCTGATTTGTGTCGCGTGCCGGTTTCGGTTGTGTGTATTGACGAGTCCGGGGTCAGCGTGACGTTTGCCTGGAGAATTCTTTTTAGGTCGGGAGATATTATCACGGCGGCGTCCATTTTGCAGAGTTCGAAAAGTTTTTGCGGTGTGAATCGGCAGTTGATTCGGAAGCCGCCCTCGGCGATATTTTGGGAATAGAGTTCGGGGCTGTTGAATACAATTGTGCCGCCGAGGTCTGAGCGGATTAGGTCGTCGATTACATTTCTTAGAAGCGTTCCGGGTGAGACTAATTTTATAAAATCCAAAAATGTTTTTTCTTTTTCTATCACCATGGTTTAAAATGGCATAAAGGGTATTTATAATTTTATCTAAAGTTTTTTAAAATAGATTTTTATTGGATTGGGATGGGAAAGTTTATTTTGGGGGTTGAGAGTACGGCGCATACGTTTGGTGTGGCGGTTGTTGATATAGAAGGGAATATACTTTCTAATGTTAAGGATTCATATTTTACTGAAGAAGGCGGGATGATTCCTTTGGAAGTTCGGAAGCATCATAGGAAAGTTGGCGATGGTTTGTATAAGCGGGCTTTGGATGAGGCAGGGATTTCTGAGGAAAATATCGACGCTGTTGCGTTTTCGAATGCGCCGGGGTTGGCCCCGTGTCTTTTGGAGGGGATGGAATTTGTGAAGAAGATTGCGGGGCGGCTTGGTATACCGGTTGTTTGTGTTAATCATTGTGTTGCACATTTGGAAATTGGGGAGAGTGTCGGGGCGAGGGATCCGGTTATGCTTTATGCGTCGGGAGCGAATACTCAGGTGATTGCTTACGAGGCGGGGAAGTATCGGGTTTTTGGTGAGACGTTGGATTTGGGAGTTGGGAATTTTATTGATACGGTTGGGAGATTTATGAAACTTGGATTTCCTGCTGGGCCTAAGATTGAGAAGATGGCGGAGGAGTATATCTCACGGACATTGAAAGAAAATAATTGCTCACGAATGAACACAGATGGACACGAATCTAAAAGAAAATGGGTTGAGATTTTGGAGTTGCCGTATTCGGTGAAGGGGATGGATGTTGCGTTTGCGGGGATGCAGACGAAGATTAAGAATTTGATTGAGAGGGGCGAGGATAAATTTAAGATTGCGTATTCGATGCAGGAGGTTGTGTTTGCGATGCTGGTTGAGGTTGCGGAGAGGGCGTTGGCGCATACTGGAAAGAAAGAACTTTTGTTGGGCGGCGGGGTTGCTTGTAATTCGCGGTTGCAGGAAATGTGCAGGATTATGTGCGAGGAGCGAGGTTGCAAGTTATTTGTGCCGCCGAGGAGTTTGCTGGTTGATAATGCGGGGATGATTGGGTATTTGGGGTTGAAGATGTGGCGCGCGGCGCAGAAATCAGGCGTCAGAAATCAGGCGTCAGGAGTTTATTGGGATTTGGATAAGGTTGATATTTCGCCGAGGGAGAGGACGGATGAAGTAATTTGTGATTCCTGGCGGTAATTTCTTGGTCGCCGCTCGGCATACCCCGAATTGCGGAGTGTTGGGGTAAAATTTTTCTTATGTGCGAAAGCCGAAAATTTTTATGTTGCGAAATTCTCTGCCATTAATCAAAATTATGGAAGGGTTTTTTTGCCGATAGTTTTATAAACTGAATTTTCGGAATGTTTTTACCGATGAAGGATTCCCTGAGGGATTCTTGGATTTGAAATGGCGAATAGTGTTTATGATGTGGTTGAGAAGGCGGCGAAGACCGGGAAAGTTGATAAGGGCGTGAATGAGGTGACGAAGGCGGTCGAGCGGGGGGTTGCGAAAATGGTTGTTGTCGCGAAGGATGTTGAGCCGAAGGAGCTGACGCAGCATTTGAGTATTTTATGTGAGGAGAAAAATATTAAGTTTGTCGAGGTTGATTCGCGTGAGAAGTTGGGGATTTCTGTTGGGATTAATCGGCCGGCGTCGGCGGTTGCGGTTATCGAGGTTGGGGAAGCTAAGATAGAAGGTAGTAAGTAGGAGGTAGGGGGTAGGATTTAAGATGGCTAAAAAGGAAAATAAGAAGCAGGATAAGAAGCAGGATAATCAAGAGAAGAAGAGCGCGGGGTCGAAGGGCGCCGAGAAGTTGACGGAGGGCGGTGTCGTGCCGGCGATTGTCGAGGCGACTTTGGGGCGGGGCGGGACGCGTGGCGAGATTACTCAGGTGAAGTGCAAGATTTTGCAGGGGAAAAATCGGGGGAAGTCGATAAGGCGGAATGTTCGGGGGCCGGTTGACAAGAGAGATATTTTGATGTTGAGGGAGACGGAGATTGAAGCGAGATGGATAGGGAAGAATAAATTTGGGGGAAGAGATTAAAATGCGGAGCATTTTAATCAGTCCGCTTCGCTGGAAGTTGGAAGTCCGCTTCGCTGGAAGTCCGCTTCGCTGGAAGTGTGACTTGGCGGGTTGTGTAAATTGTAGGGGGAGAGATTAATGGGAAAAAGTTTTGAAGAGATGGTTTGTGCTTCCTTGAATGATGCTTTGATTAAAATGGTTGATGATAGGTTAGGAAGTGAGGTTCAGTTGGTTGAAATTCCTTTTGGGGGAGATATTGGAAGAGCAATAGGTTTTAAAAATTTTTTATGGGAAGGATACGGAGTAGTTTATTCGAGTGAGGTTATTGCTAGACCTTGCGCGGGTGAGGGGGGGAATATAGATTATAATTATTTTTTATCAGTCAGAAGGAGGATAAATGCCAGTTTGTAGTTTTTGCAAGAGAGGGTATGAGTTTCCGCGGGGCGTGACGGTTGTGCAGAAAGATGGGAGCGTGAAGTATTTTTGCGGGTCGAAGTGCCGGAAAAATTTTGCGATGGGGCGGTTGAGCAAGAAAGTTAAGTGGGTTAAGAAGGGGAAGAAGAATTAATGAATTTTGATTTGTCGTCGGTAAAATTGATTTTTGGCGGGCAAATGTTTATAGAGTATCATTAAAGATGATTCTCGAAAAAATCTTACAAAGATTTTTAAAGTGAGTTTGATTTTTTAGTGTGTGAGGGATGATGGCTGACGATAATTACTCTGCGAAAGATATTACGGTTTTGGAAGGACTTGAGGCGGTGCGGAAAAGACCGGGAATGTATATTGGTTCTACTGATAAGTATGGTTTGCATCATTTGGTTTATGAGGTTGTCGATAATTCGGTTGATGAGCACATGGCTGGGGCTGCGACGACGATAAATGTTACGTTGAATAAGGACGGGTCGGTTGTTGTTGAGGATGACGGGCGTGGGATGCCGGTTGATGAGCATCCGATTTACAAGAAGTCGGCGATGGAAATTATTGTCACGAAGTTGCACGCGGGCGGGAAGTTTGACAACAAGGCGTATGCTGTTTCGGGCGGTTTGCATGGCGTCGGTATTTCTGTTGTTTCGGCTTTGTCGAAGTTTATGAGGGTTGAGGTGACGAAGGACGGGAAGGTTTATGCGCAGGAGTATGTGATTGGGAAGCCGAAGAGGGATGTTGAGGTTGTCGGGAAGGCGGACGCGGGGAAGCATGGGACGAAGGTTAGTTTTATTCCTGATGGCGCGATTTTTTCCGTGATTGATTTTGATTACAAGACTTTGGCGACGAGGTTTAGGGAAACTTGTTTTTTGAATGCGGGGTTGAAAATTGTGTTTAGTGATTTTAGAGAGGAAGAGAAGGTTAGTTCTTTTTGTTATAGCGGCGGGTTGGTCGAGTTTGTTAGCTGGTTGAACAAGACGAGGAAGCCGATTCACGCGAAGCCGATTTATTTCAAGAGAGAAGAGGGGAAGACGGTGGTTGAGGTTGCGATTCAATATTCGGATTCTTATAATGAGAATATTCAGGGATTTGTGAACACGATAAATACAATTGAGGGTGGGACGCATGTCGCGGGGTTGAAGACGGCGTTGACGAGGGCGATTAATGATTATGGGGCGAAGACGGGGGCTTTCAAGAATGGACAGAAGTTGTCGGGCGAGGATGTTCGCGAGGGGATTACCGCTGTGATTTCGTTGAAGATGTCGGAGCCGCAATTTGAGGGGCAGACGAAGACGAAGCTGGGGAATGGGGAGATTAAAGGGATTGTTGATTCGATGGCGAGTTCGGCGTTGACTGATTTTCTCGAGGAGAATCCGGCGGTTGCGAAGGTGATTTTGGCGAAGGCGAGTTCGGCGTTGAAGGCGAGGGAGGCGGCGAAGAAAGCGAAGGAGTTGGTTCGTCGGAAGAATGCGTTGAGTGTTGGTTCGGGTTTGCCGGGGAAGTTGGCGGATTGTTCGAGCAAGAGGCGAGAGACGACGGAGTTGTATGTTGTCGAAGGGGATTCTGCTGGCGGGACGGCGAAGGGCGGGCGAGACAGGGAGACGCAGGCGATTTTGCCTTTACGTGGAAAAGTTTTGAATGTTGAGAAGTCGAATCCGGTGAAGGCGCTGGGGTCGGAGCAGATTTCGAATTTGATTACGGCAATTGGGACGGGCGTCGGTGATTCGTTTGATATTTCGAAGTTGAGATATAATAAGATTATAATTATGACGGATGCGGATGTTGATGGGCAGCATATCAAGGCGTTGTTGCTTACTTTGTTTTATCGTTATGTGCCGGCGTTGATTGAGGGCGGGCATATTTTTGTTGCGGTTGCGCCGTTTTACAAAATCAAGAAAGGGAGCAAGGAGTATTATGTTTATTCGGGGGATGAGTTAAAGAAGAAGTTGGTTGAGATTGGGAAGGGCGAGGTTAGCCGGTTCAAGGGTTTGGGCGAGATGAATGATGAGCAGTTGTGGTCGACGACGATGAATCCGAAGACGAGGCGGTTGAAACAGGTTTCGGTCGAGGACGCGGTCGAGGCGGATGAGACTTTTAGTTTGTTGATGGGAGATGCGGTTGCGCCGCGTCGGGAGTTTATTGAGCAGAATGCTGACAAGGCGGAGGTGGATTTATGAAAATCAAAGATTTTCATAAATCAGGCGTCAGGCGTCAGGCGTCAGGCGTCAGGTTTAAGTTAAGGCAACTTCGTTGCCGATTTTGTGTTGATTTGGTGGAGGGTTGGAAATGGTGAAGAAAGTTAAAGTTTCGTTTTGTCCGAGATGCAGGTCGACTAATGTTGGGTATACCTTTGGGCTTGGGAATTTATTTGGGATTATACCGAAGATGAGGTGTTCGAAGTGTGGGTATACCAATGTGAGTTTCCCGATTTTGGTTGTTGATAAAAATAAATTGGGGAAGAAAAATGGCTCACGAATGAACGCGAATAAACGCGGGGCGTGGAGGGAAAATGGGAATAGTTAAGTTTGAGTTTGATAGAGAGAAGGATTTTGATTTATTGACGGAGAAGTGTGTTAAATGGATTAGGAGGAATGGAGTGAAATAAGATGAACAAAGATGAAGTTGTTGAGAATGATGATGTGAAGGAGATTGAGATGGACGAGGCGGAAAAAGATTCGGAGGATTTTGCGAAGAGGCGCGAGGAGCTGAAGGCGTCGGTGATGGCGAAGGAGTTGATTGATGCCGAGATTTCGACGGAGATGCGGGAGGCGTATTTGAATTATGCGATGTCGGTTATTGTTGCGAGGGCGTTGCCGGCGGCGGAGGATGGGTTGAAGCCGGTTCAGCGTCGGATTTTGTGGGCGATGAATGACTTAGGGATTTATTTTAATAAGCAGACGAAGAAGTCGGCGGCGATTGTCGGGGACACGATGGGGAAGTATCATCCGCATGGGGACGCTTCGATTTATGAGGCGATGGTCAGGATGGCGCAGGATTGGTCGTTTAGATATCCGCTGGTTATCGGGCAGGGAAATTTTGGTTCGATGGATGGCGACGGCGCGGCGGCTTACAGGTATACCGAGGCGAAGATGGCGAAAATTTCTGATGAGTTGCTGATGGATATTGACAAGAAGACGGTGAAGATGATGTTGAATTATTCTAATACGAACGAGGAGCCGGTCGTGATGCCGGGGCGGATTCCGAATTTGTTTTTGAACGGGGCGAGCGGGATTGCTGTTGGAATGGCGACGAATATTCCGCCGCATAATTTGAATAATACTTGCGATGCGATTTTGACGTGGCTTGATAATCCGAATTGCGATGACAAGGATTTGATTGCTGCGATTAAGGCGCCGGATTTTCCGACGGGCGGTTCGGTTTCGGGGGAGATAAGAAGAATTTATACTGAGGGGAGGGGGAAGTTGGTTGTCGAGGGAAAGACGATTGTTGAGGAGCCGAGGAGGTCGAAGGACAAGATGAAGATTGTGATTAGCGAAGTTCCTTATCAGGTGAACAAGTCGGTTTTGGTTGAGCAGATTGCGATGCTGGTTCGGGACAAGAAGCTGCCGGATGTTGCAGATATTCGGGACGAGTCGTCGAAGGGGAAGGTTCGGGTTGTGATTGAGTTGAGGAAAGATGCTGAGCCGAAGTTTACTTTGAATCGTTTGTATAAATTTACTCAGTTGAGGGTCGCGTTTAATGCGAATATGTTGGCGTTGGTTGATTTTGTGCCGAGGTTGTTGACTTTGCGCGAGTATATCAAGGTATACGTGGGGCATAGGCAGAAGGTCGTGAGGAAGACGAACGAGTTTGATTTGGACAAGGCGGAGAAGAGGCTGCATATTGTTGATGGGTTGTTGATTGCGCAGAGTAATATCGACGCTGTTGTAAAATTGATTCGGGCGGCGAAGGGCAAGACCGAGGCGGCTGTGGGGTTGAAGTTGAAATATAGTTTGAGCGACAGACAGGTTGAGGCGATTTTGGAAATGAGGTTGCATCAGATTACGTCGTTGGAGTTTGACAAGTTGAAGAGCGAGGAGAAGGAGCTGAGGGTGTTGATTGAGAAATTGAAGAAGATTCTTGGGGACGAGAAATTGATTTTGAAAATTATTCGGAAGGAGTTGGAGGAGATGAAGGCGAATTATGGGGACGCGAGGAAGACGAAGATTGTCGGGGCGGTGAAGGAGTTGGAGGAGAAGGATTTGGTTGACAAGAGGGATGTGGTGGTGACGATTACGGACAGGGGTTATATTAAGAGATTGGATTTGGAGCAATACAGGGAACAGCGACGGGGCGGGCGGGGTGTGATTGGTTCGGATTTGAGCGAGGGGGATTTCGTGAAAGAATTGCTGACTTGTTCGACGCACGATTATATGTTGTTTTTTACGGACAAGGGAAAGGTGCATTGGTTGAAGGCGTATGAGGTGCCGGCGTCGGCGAAGTCGACTAGGGGGAAGGCGATTGTGAATTTGCTTGAGTTGAAGGATGAGAGAGTGACGTCGGTTTTGGCGGTGAAAGAGTTTAAAGATTATCTTATGATGGCGACGGAGAAGGGTGTTGTGAAGAAGATTGAGCTGGCGCAGTTTGCGAATCCGAGGAAGGGCGGGGTTAAGGCGATTAAAGTTGTGGAGACGGGAGATAGTTTGGTTGATGTCAAGCCGATGAAGGAAGGGCAGGAAGTTTTGCTGGTGACGGCGAAAGGGCAGGCGATTCATTTTAAGAACGAGGATGTTCGTGCGATGGGGCGGGCGTCTTATGGCGTCGCTGGGATTAAATTAAATAAAAATGACAAGGTGGTTTCGCTTGAGGTGTTGCCGGCCGGGAAAATAGAAAATAGAAAGTTGAAAATAGGAGAGGGGTTTTCGGTTTTGACGATTTCGAGGAATGGTTATGGGAAGAGGAGTGAGATTGAGGACTATCGGCTGACGGGGCGTGCGGGGAAGGGCGTGATTAATATGAAGGTTACGGCGAAGACGGGAGAGATTGTGAAGTCGGAGTCGGTTATTGATAGCGATAATATTATTGTGACGACGAAGAAAGGGATTGTGATTAGGACGCCGGTGAAGAATATTCGGATTATGGGACGGGCGACGCAGGGGGTTAGGGTGATTAAGTTGAAGGACGGGGATAGGGTTTCGGATTTGGTTAGAGTGCCGTTTGAGGAGAGGGGGGAGTAATAGCACGCGGACTAACGCAGGACTAACGCAGGATGAGGGAAGTGGTGAGAAGTTGTGATAGGTAATTTTTTATAGGGTGAGGTTGTTTGTTTGGAATGGGATATAAGTTGTCGCCGTCGGTTTTGAATTTGTTTAAGGAGTGTCCGAGATGCTTTTGGCTGACGCAACATAAAGTTTGGAAGCGGCCGAGCGGAGTTTTTCCGTCGCTGCCGTCGGGGATGGATAGAATTTTGAAAATTCATTTTGACAAGTTTCGGGACAAGGGGTTGTTGCCGCCGGAGTTGTGCGACAATTGTCATTGCGAGGATATGAAGTTGTTTGATGATTCGGAGAAGATGAAGGTTTGGCAGAATAATTTTAAGGGGATTTCGTGGACGGACAAGAATGGGAATGAGTTGCACGGGGCGGTTGATAATATTTTGATGAAAGGGAAGAAGTTGATTGTGTTGGATTACAAGACGAGGGGTTATGCGGTCAAAGACGACACGGCGGAGCATTATAGATTGCAACAGAATGTTTATAATTTTCTTTTGAGGAAGAACGGCTACGAGACGGAGGATTATTTTTTTCTTTTGTTTTATGTGCCGAAGGAAGTTTTGTCGACGGGAGAAGTTATTTTTGATAGCGAGTTGGTGAAGATGAAGGTTGATGTTGAAGTTGCAGAGGATGAATGGAAGAGTGCAATAAAATTATTAAACTCTGATTGTCCAACTAAATCGTGTGAGTGGTGCGAGGGGAGATGATGGAGGAGAAGGTTTGGAGGGGGGCGTTGGAGTTGTTGGAGGGGGAGTGTCCGAGTGGGAAATGTGAATGGTGTGAGGGAGTGTGATGAGCGATAAAGAGAAGGCGAAGGAAGAGGTTGGGAGGCTGGTTGAGAAGTTTGAGTCTTATCCAAAAAGTCAAATTGATTCTATGCCTGAGGAAGATATTAAGTTTCAGTTTATTGAGCCGTTGTTTGAAGCTTTGGGATGGAAAAGGGAAGAGATTTCTAAGGAAACCAGGATTTTGAAGGGGCGAGCGGATTATATTTTGAGAATTGGGAACCAAGAAAAACTTGTTATTGAAGCAAAGAAGACTAGCGTTCATTTGTTGGAAGAAGAGGGTAGACAGGCGGTTTCGTATGCTTATCATAGAAAAATTAAATTTGCTGTTCTTACAAATTTTAAACATCTTAGAGTTTATCATGCACTTTCGAATGTAAAACTTATAGATAGAAATTTATTAAAGAAGGACGGAGCATATTTTATTCTTGAGGCGAAAGATTTTGTTGAGAAGTTTGATTTGCTTTGGCTTTTGTCGAGGGAGAGTTTTGAGAATAGGGAGATAGATAAATTGCTTTCGGCTAAAGATGAAAAAATTAACAAACCGATTGATGAAAATATTTTAAATGATTTATTGAATATTAGAGGTTGGCTTTCAAAAGAATTAAAGGCAAAAAAGAATTATCTTAGTCAAGAGGTTATCGACGAGGTTGTTCAGATTTTAATTGACAGGTTGATTTTTATAAGAAGCGTTGAAGATAGGGGGTTGGAGCCAATGAATTTTCTTAAAAGTTTAGAAAGTAATGTGAGGCAACAAGTAGTAAGGTTCCAGTTATTTCCTTATTTACTTGAACAATTTGAAGAATTTAATAAAAAGTATGACTCTAAATTATTTGAGAAAGGACTTTTGGAAAAGGAGGGAGCTTTTTCTGACGAGGTTTTAAGAAAAGTTATAGTTGCATTATATTTTGGGAGCGAGGGAAATCAAGAGAGATATTTATTTGACCAGATTCCCGGAGATTTATTTGGAGGGATTTATGAGCAATATTTGGGGACTATTTTGGCGGGAACAGAAAAGCGGGTGAAACTGGATTCATCGTCGGGGAAAAGAAAGAAAATGGGAATTTATTATACTCCCGCTTATATTGTGGATTACATCGTTAAGAATACGGTTTATGAATATATTAAAGATAAGACGATTGATGAAATTTTGGAAGTGAATATTTTAGACCCTGCGTGTGGTTCGGGTTCGTTTATTACGCGAGCATTTGTTGAGGTTTGCAATGTTATAGAAGATAAATTAAATAATGGAGAGGAAGGGAGCAAGACTTTATTTAAAAATTCTGGGAAGAAAATAGATAAATTAAATTTGGGGCAGAAGATTGAGATTTTGAGAAACTGCGTTTATGGAGTTGACTTGGATGAGAAGGCGGTTGAACTTGCGAGATTGAATTTGTTATTAAAACTTTTAGATGAAGAAACGCAGGAAACAAGGAAGATGCTTTTGCCTCATCTTGAAAATAATATTAAATGTGGGAATTCATTAATTGACGACGCGAAAGTTTCAGACAGGGCTTTTAATTGGAAAGCGCAATTCCCAGATGTTTTCAAAAGTGGAGGTTTTGATGTTGTCGTCGGGAATCCGCCGTATGTTCGTGTTCAGGAAATTAATCCAAAAGAAGTTAAATGGTTAAATAAAAAATATGATGTTGCTAAAGGATATATTGATACTTATATGTTATTCACAGAATTGAGTTTAAAGATAATGAGAGAGAAAGGATTGTTTTCGTTTATTATGCCTTCAAAATTTATGTCTGCAAATTATGGAGAAAGTTTAAGAGAATTTATATTAAACAATTCAACTATAAATAAAATTGTTGATTTTGGAGATTTGCCAGTATTTGAAAGTGCTATTACTTATCCTGGAATTTATGTTCTTAGAAAATCAAAAGAAGATAAAATGAGTAAATTAGTTTATATAAAAATTTCTGATTTGAAAAAAGCTTCTTTTGGAGAAATTGATATTCAAAATTCCATTATTTATTCTCAAGCTAAATTAGAAGGTAAAACTTGGAACTTTGGGAGTGAAAATAATTCTAATCTTTTAGAAAAATTAGATAAAGTAGATTTAAAATTAGAAGATGTTTGCGAAAAGATATTTCAAGGATTAATAACTAGTGCTGATAAAGTTTTTATTATACATGAAAAAGAAGGAAAATTTTTCTCCGACGAAGAAAATGGTTATATTGAAATAGAGAGAAAAATTTTGAAAAAATTAGTAAAAGGATTAGAAATAAAAAAATATAAGTCATTAACTTCTCAAAGGCATTTAATTTTCCCTTATATCTTAAAAGAAAATAAATATACTTTAATTTCCGAAAGAGAACTTGAGAAAGAATTCCCTAAGTGTTATAAATATTTAACAAAACACAAATCTCTTCTTAAAGATAGAACAGATGTAAAAGAAAATAAAATATCTTGGTATGCATTTAGTAGACCTCAAAATTTAGAAGAATTTGAAAAGGAAAAGATTCTAACTCCGTTTAATGCTTTTTCAAATTCATTTACCATAGACAAAACGAGAGAATGGTTTTTTACTGCTGGAGTGGCTGGAGGTTATGGACTTAAAGTTAAAAACGAATATAACAAAGAAATTTTATTGGGAATTTTAAATAGTAAGTTATCTGAATTTTTTATTAAGAAGACTTCTACATTTTTACGAGGAGGGTATTATTCTTATGAAAACAGATTTATTAAAAATCTTCCGATTCGTCTTCCCCCTTCCGCCCAAGAAAAGAAAATAATTTCCCTTGTTGAGCAAATGCTTGAACTTCAGAAAAAATATCACGATGAGAAAATTGCGGGCGGAGAAAAAGAAAGATTGAAACAGCAAATTGATAATATTGATTATGAGATTAATGAAGAGGTTTACAAGTTATATGGGATTACCGACGAGGAGAAGGGGGTGATTGAAGAGAGTTTGAGGTAAATATTTGGAGAATAATTTTTAGGAGATTTTAAATAGTTTGGTTTTGTTTAGGTTGGATGGAGAGGGCTTGGAAAGGTGGTTTGATTGGGGGGGGAGTTGGAGGGATTTATGTTCTTATAGGAATTTATTATTCTATTGCATTAGGATTTGTTGGATATAGTTGTCCATTTAAAATAGATTCTTGGGTAGCTTTTATTTTTTATCCTATTTTTTTCTTAGGCTGTCTGCCTTTTTTTGGAAATACTGGGATAATAGGATTTTTTGTTTATTCTTTGTTATTAATTTTAATTTTTGTTTTTGTAGGAATTTTTGTAGGAAAATATTGCGAGAAAAAATTATGAGGAAGCAATTTTTTGTAGTTATTTTATTATTTTTAGTTTTATTTTCTATGGTGTCGGCTTATGTAGATAAGGATATGATCGAGGAGAATGATTCCGGCGTAATCAGACCACTTTATGTCGAAGAGACTGCTCAGAGAGAATTTATCGTCGACGTGCCCCATAGAATCGAGTCTGGCGAACTTGTTCCCGTTTTGTTTGAGGTAAGGGATGCGTATGGAAGTGATTATTGGGAATATTCTTTTTATGCTGTTGAAATTTATGATGGGAATAATAAGAGTAGGTTAGTTAAAAGTTTTTCTTGTACGGATTTAGGATTGTCTATAGATTCGGGTTCTTATTGCACGATTAATACTCGTGTTTGGTATGATGTTGAATATCTTAATCCTGATTTATTTAAGAAGGATGGTAATAATAGTATTAAAATTACTGCTAAGTATAAGGGGGTTGGGTTTCCCGACGGTGATGCTGAGCCGGATAATGAGTTTTATCCTTTGGTTGTTCAGATTGATTCAGATTTGCCAAAAATTCCTAATTGGTATTGTGGGGATAGTCATTATCATAGTAGTTATACAGATACAAAATTTTTATCTTCTTCGGCGGGGGAGTTTGGTGCTCCGATTAGTGCGACTGTTTCGGTGTTGGATGTTTTGGGTTTGGATTGGGTGACGGTTACTGACCATTCGAATTCGTTTAGTGAACATAAAGATGATGATATTGGTTTAAGTTGGGGTGATTTTAAGAATGATTGTAGTAGTTATGACAAGTGTTTGGTTGGCACGGAAGTTAATTGTGATTATAATTTAGTTGGAGGGGGGAATCATTTGCTGGCTTATGATTATTCGGATTATATCGAGGATAATTTTGTTGATGTGCTTTCGTCGAAAAATCCTTCTTGTGAGGAAGTGATTAATAATGTTAATGGTCAGGGTGGATTTAGTTATGCTGCACATCCGGAGTCAAATATAGATATAATTTTAGGTTTAGAAACTGTTGATACTTGGCATGATTATTCTTTGCCGTTTTCTGGTTTGCAGATTTGGAATGGGGACATTAAGGATGAACAGGTTGTTGTAGATTTAAAGGAGGGGATTGAGAAGTGGAAGGATGTTCTTTTGGATGGGCGGAAGGTTTTTATTTCGGCGGGGTCGGATGCGCATGGGGATTTTCAGAATTTTGGGAAGGAGTATACTTGTTGTTATTCGCCGTATACCGTCGGGGATAGTGAGTTTAAGGAGAGTATTTTTGAGGCGTTGAAGAATGGGAATTGTTATGTGAGTAATGGTGATTTTCTTATTATTAAATTTGATAATTTGCATGGGGATGTCGCGGGGTTTGGCGAGGAGATTAATATTCTTGAGGGCGGGGAGGTGGAGATGGTAGCGAATGTTTTTATTCACGGGTATTGTAATTTTTCTTTTTATGAGGGAATTATTGATGCGGGAGTTGAGCGCAGGGTTTATTCGGATATGCTTGATAATCCTGGTTATTATTATAATAGTACTGGTACTTTTTCAGAGGTTGGTTTGGAGATTGACGCCGGGAAGAAGTATTATCGTTTTGATTGCGTGAGCAAGGATGGGAAGAGGAGATTTTATACGAATCCGATTTGGGTTAATCCGATTGAGTGTTTTGACGATGGTGATTGCGGCGAGAGTTTGTCGACGAGGTCTTGTAAGGAAGGGACGTTTTGTGAATCTAATGTGAGTCATTTTTGTGTGAATGGCGGGACGGATGAGTCTTATTGTGATAGTAAAAATGTTGATAATTGTGAGGAATGCAGGTTTGGTTGTGATGATGCAGGGGATGTTTGTGCTGGTGGTGGTTTATGTGTTGTTAGTTCTCCGACGGATGATGATGTTTTTTCTGCGAGGAATATTCCTTTTGAAGTTGTTGGGAGCAAGAGTTTGGGATTGATAGAGTATATTGATTATTCGGCGTCGAGTCCGAGGTGGGTGAGGTTGTGCCGGAATTGCGACGGGTATTTTGGCAGCAGATTTTTTTCCGAGGGGGAGCATGATGTTTTTGTGAGGTGCTCGGATTCGGTTGAGAAAGAGGAGCATAGTTTGAATTTTTTTGTTGATTCGATAAAGCCCGTGATTCTTAAGGTCGAGCCGAGCGGTGGTTTTTCTGACGGGGATTTTAGTGTCAGGTTTAGGGAGGTTAATCCGTCGGGAGTTTTTTTGAATTATGATGGATTTGTCGAGGAGGTTGAGGGTTGCGTTGAGGTCGGGAGGAATTGGGAGTGTGATGTTTCGGTTGATTTGCCGGATGGTTTGGTTGAATATTGGTTTGTCGTCGAGGATGTTGCGGGGAATGGTGTCGAGTCTGTGAAGAGTGAGGTTGTTGTTGACAGGACTGCGCCGGTGGTGAATAATCCTGGTTCGTTTTGGAAGGAGGCGGGTCGGTGGTATGCGAGGTATATTGATTTTGATATTTCGGTGACGGAGAAAAATTTTGACGAGGTTGTTGTGAGTTATGATTATCGGGGGCGGTCGAGGGAGAGTCGATTGTGTGGCGGTTTGAAGAATGGTGTTTGTAAGGGGCGGTTTAGAATTGCGGGTGGTTATGATGACGTTAAAATTGTCGTGAGGGACTTGGCGGGGAACTCGGCTGATTACGTTCTCGAGGGTTTGTAGTTTTGATTGTTTTTGCGGGTGATTTCTCGACGGGTTTTTTTGCGGTTTGTGATTTTGTATTTTCTAATGGTTCTTTAAATATTTGTTTTGTGATTGTTTCGGAGATGCTTCTTGGGGCTTGGTCCTTGAAAGTTTCGGGGTATTTTTCGGATTCTTTTTTATTGAATGGGTTTTGTATCAGGAAGTTCAGGAGCACGTCGATGGCGTAGGCGATGATTAGGTAGAGAATCATGTCGACTGCGAGGCCGAAGGGTTTTAGCGGGGATTTGTCTATGCTCGTCGGGCCGAGGTCGAGGAAGGGGTAGGGGTATCCGATGCCGATTGTTATATTTGTGTCGCCGGCGATTAAGGAACTTAGCGGGAAGTTAAATATGGCGAGGATGAGTGCGAGGACGAATATTCCCCCGAAGATGGCGCTCATTCTTGTTGTTGGGATTAGTTTTTTTGGGAATATTTTGCCGATGATTTCGCTCAGGGATTCTTTGCCGAGATATTTGTATTCAGGTTTGTGGATTTTCTCTTTTTGCATAAATAAGGTAAGAGAATTGAGTTTATATAATTTGTTTTTGAGCTTGTATTAAATAATTTCGCCGAAGCCGATTGAAATTTAAGCCAGTCCTATTACTTTTTTGACGTCTCCGGAGAATATTTTACTGGCTTTGAGAATTTCTATGCTTTTGATTTTTCCGTTTTTGTCTATATCTATTACTATTCCATTTGGGAGTTCTATACTTTTCCAATAGTCTCCGCTGGTTAGTTCGATGTTCATGATGTCTTCTTCTTTATCATACCATTCTTCCATTTTAATCAAGCCAAAAGGCGGTTATTATTTTATTGTTTGATTTTTCTTTCTTGTATACAACTTTTAAGATTCTTCCCGAGGGTGGAATCCTGCAAATTGCGTTTAGAGCATCTTCCCAAAATTTATCTTTGAGTTCGTTTGAGTTGTTTATAGCATATTCGATTATATCGTTAGTTATATCTTTTCTGTATTTTCGTTTTTTGGACCAATGTTCTGAATTCGATAGTTGCATAAGATATATAAAACTTTTGGCTTAATAAATTTATTTGGAAGGAGCGGGGTGATTGTTTATATTATTTCGCCGAAGCCGATTAGTCGCCAGTGGTTGTTTATGTTTCGCGCGATGCCGATTGATTCGCCCTTGAGTGGGACGACTGGGATTTTGAGAGAGAGGGTCATATTCGTTTGTTGTTCGTTGGTTATTTTTGTGATTTGTCCGACGGTGGTTGAGGTGTTGAGACTTAGCATTAGCATTTCGTTGAATTTTAGCGGCTGGACCGGTTCGTGTTTTCCGGTACCGAAGATTTCTTTGAAGAGCGTGAATTTTATTGTGATGTTGTCCGTGATTTCGGGGAGGGTTCCTTTTGTTGACGCGACGCTTCCGGAGATGGAGTCGGCTTTTGTCAGGGCTGGGTCGAGTTCGGTTTCGATTGCGAGGCTTCCGCCGGGAGTTGCTTTTGTTATTTGGTGTTCGCCTTTTTGCATTGAGATTATTTTTGATTGGATGGTTTTGTATTGGAATTGGTTGTGGATTTTGTAGGAGTAACCGGGTTTGATTTCGAGGGTGTCGCCGATTTTTAGGGTTCCTTGTTTCAGCGCGCCGCCGAGGATTCCGCCGTGAAGGTTTTCTATTTTTGTTCCGGGTCGGTTTATGTCGAAGCTTCGAGCGATGAGGAAGATTGGTTTTTCATTTGTGTTTGGTTTTTCGATTTTTATTTTGCATAGTTCGTCGAGGATTTTGTCGAGATTGATTTCTTGTATTGCGGAGATTGGGATTATTGGTGCGTTTTCTGCGATCGTTCCTTTTGTGAATTCCTTGATTGTCTTGTAATTTTCGAGGGCTTCTTTTTTTGAGATGAGGTCGATTTTGTTTTGGGCGATGATTATGTTTTTGATTTTTTTTGCTTTGAGCGCGATGAGGTGTTCTTGTGTTTGGGGCTTGATTCCTTCGTTCGCTGCGATGACGAGGATTGCTGCGTCCATGATTGCTGCGCCGGAGAGCATTGTCGCCATTAGCATTTCGTGTCCGGGAGCGTCGACGAATGTTATGTATCGGATTGGTTTTCCTTTTGAGTTTTTGTTTGTCGTTAGTTTGCCGTCGTCTTTTTTGATTATTGCGTCGGCGTATCCGAGCTTGATTGTGATTCCGCGTTTGAGTTCTTCGGAGTGGGTGTCGGCCCATTTGCCCGAGAGTTTTTGGAGGAGTGTTGTTTTGCCGTGGTCGATGTGGCCGACTATGCCGACGTTTATTGTGTCTATTTTTGAGATGTCTTCCATTGAGAATTGTAGAGGAGGGGGTTTAAAAGTTTATTCAGTTTCGTTTTCTTCTTCGGTTGATTTTGAGGATTCCACGGCGTTTTCTACGAATTCGCCCGTTCGCATGATGAGTTCTACGGCCACGATAAAGAGGAGATAGTATGGGATGTTCGAGAACAGGGACGGGATTTCTGATATTCGCGAGACAAGGTTGCCGATGTTGAAGAAGCCGGCGGTTGTTATCGCGATTGCGAGGAGAGTGAATGGAAGCATTTTTGCGAGGTCTTTTGCGAGGTCTTCATTGACGTATGCTGTTGCTCGGACTGATGCGACGAGCGCGGCGGAGATTAGGAGGACGGTGTTTATTTCGAGTTCTTTGGCCAGGATTAGAGTTAGGATTGAGAGGATTGTGAACCAGAAAAATGTGAGAATTGGGAGGAGGATTAGGTATTCGATTGTGAAGAAGATGACTGCGAAAAATTTGACGGCGGCGGGGTTTGAGTATTGGTTGTATTGGTTGAGATTTAGTTCGATGATGTTTTTTTTGGCGAGGAAGCGGTAGAAGTTGAAAACGAAGACGGAGTAGATGACGATTACCGTCGTGAAAAAGGCGAGGATGAAGAGAAGATTTGTCCGGCTCGAGAAGACGGTTGTCATGTCGTTTAGGAAATTTGTTATGTCTGCTATCACCGCCATAGGTTAATCAGGTAGAATGAGTTTTTAAGGGTTGCTCTGCGAGTTCTTTCTTTTTAGCCCAGTAGGTGATCTGCTGATCTAAAAAAGAAATTTCTCTAAACAAAGAAAAACTATCTTGGTCGAAACGTGGAAGTTTCGTTTATTTTTTTTCGGTTGCTTCTTGATGAGCTTCGGGTTTTTCGAAGAGTGAGTCGAATTTTTTTGCGCCTTCTTTTGTGACTTTGGAATTGATTTGAACTGTGTCGAGGGAGATTTCTTTTCCACGAATCGTTTTTCTTAATTTTAGTCCTTTTGGTTTTTTGTTGATTTTTTTTAGTCCTTTCGGTTTTTTGTGCATGCCGTGGCCGTAGCCGAGAAGAACTTTTTTTAGGTTTGGGCCGTTGATGGTTTTTGCTCCTGCGAATCCTGCCTTGTCTGATGTTCCGGTGATTTCGATTTCGTAATCTTTTAGGTTTTCTGAGATTTCTTTGCCGTCGATTTTGTCGCCGATAGATTTGCCGAGGAGGTTTTCGTTTTCAGTCTCGACTTTGAATGTTTTGCCGTTGTGCGATACATTTATTTTGAACATATTTAGAGATGAGGATTTGGGTTTTTAAAGGTTGTTAGATTCCCCAAGTTGGGTTTTTTCTTCGTTTGATTTGGGCGATTTCTTGGAGGATTGATTTTTCTTCCGACGATAAAAGGTCTTTGTGTTGTTTGAATTTTCGGAATTGGGTTTCGGAGAGGTTTGTGTAGAGGGGTTCGTTGGTTTTTAGCTGACGTTCGAAGTTTAGTCCGGGGATTGATATTGCGACTTCTTTTCCTTTTGTCGCTTCCTGGATGTTATTTTTGTCTTCCTGGATTTCTTTTATTTGTCCGATTTTTATGTCGTCTTTATTTATGAATCGTTCGCTTTTTTTTAGTTTGCCGCCGGATACGTGGATTCCGAATACTGCAGGGTTGGAATTTCTGAAGACGAAATTGAGCGTGGTTATTTTGCAGATTGTCGGGAGTTCTTCCAATTTTTTTCGTTCGATTTCTTTTTCTTTTTCTTTTTTGAATTCTTCTATGTTTTCGATTAGCTTGTAGACGACGGGATTTGTGAGGATTTTGATTTTTTTTGTTTCGTGTATTTGGGAGTCTTTGGCTAGGTTGATGTTGAATCCTAAAATTATTTTGTTTTCTTCCGGGAGCGTGTTTGCCGCGTAGATGTCTTTTTTTGTTATCGGGCCGATTCCGGCTCTTATGACTTTTATTTGTTTTTGTCTGAGGAGTGTGAGCAGTGCCTCGAGAGAGCCGAGCGAGTCGGCTTTGACTATGATTCCGGTTTTGCTGGTTTTTATTTCCTGGGAGATTTCTTTTTTGAATTCTCTTGTTATTTCTTCGAGGTTGTTGTTTATTATTTGGAAGGGCATTCCGGGGAGGATTTCTTCTTTGGATGTTATTTGCAATTTTATTCCCGTCGCTGCTTCGACTTCTTTTTTGGTTTCGAATCCTTTGTTTAGCGGTTTGGCTTCCTGGATGTTTCGGATTTTTGTTATTATCGGGGTGCCGTCCATTGACGCGATTGCGATTTCGTCAGTGTTTTTTAGTTTGCCGTCGTAGAGGATGCATTCGAGGAAATTTGCTGATTCGTTTTTTTTGACTTCGAGGATTACGCCTTTTCCCCGTTCTTTGTTTTTGATTCTTTCTTTCAGGAATTTTTGGGACAGGGCGGTTAGTATCGCGAGGATTTCCGGGATTCCTTCTCCTGTTTTAGCGGAGCATGGGACGATTGCGATTTTTTGCGCGAAGTTTGTTATTTTGTAATATATTTCTGCGTTTAGTCCGTGAGAGTGGAGGGCGCCGATAATTGTGTAGAGTTTTTCTTCGAAGTTTTGTTTCACGTTTGTTGCTTGTTTTTCTATTGATTCGGCGGAGAGCAGAGATTCGGATTTTTGCCAACCGGAGATGTTGTCGATTTTGTTTAGGGCGATCATGAACGGGGTTTTGTTTAGTTTTAGAATTTGGATGACTTCGGCGGTTTGGGGTTTTATTCCGTCGTTGATGTCGATGACGAGGATTGCGATGTCAGCGAGGGAGCCGCCACGTTTTCGGAGGTTTGTGAATGCGGCGTGGCCGGGTGTGTCGATGAAAAGCAGGCCGGGGATTTCGAGCGGGATTTTGAATTTTTCGAGGATTGCTCCGGCGCGTTCGCGGATGTTTTCTTGCGGGAGAGTCGTGAAGGAAATTTTCTGGGTGATTCCGCCGGCTTCGGTTTCCTGGATAGAGGTCCCCCTAATTTTGTCGAGGATGGATGTTTTTCCGTGGTCGACGTGGCCGGCTACTGTCACAATTGGTTGGCGTATGTTTGTCATGTATGTTTGAGTATAGATTTATTTTTAAAGGTTGATGTTGGGTATTTGGCATGGTGACAGGGAGGAGTGCGGATGCTGTTGTGACTGGTTCGGCTGGGTTTTTAGGCGGTCCTGAGAAATTATGTTTGTCTTTTTATTTGCCCGGTGGGAAGCTTGTTGGTCCATGTGATTCTTATTATAAACGGATGACCGGGATGGATGTTGTTGTGATTTTCGCGAGGCCAAAAATATTTAGGTCATCTTGGGGGGATGTTTATTCTCATGTTTCTGATATTGGGGATACAAAGTTTCCTGCTACTTTAGAAGTGAGGTATAGACGCGTTGGAAATGGAGAAGAAATTTTGGGAGATGATTGAATTTGGGTATATTTTTAAAGATTAAGTTATTAATTTTTTATGGATTACACGATGGCGAATTTGGAGAAGAAATATGATTTGGAGTTGGAGCGGGTCGTTGGCGAGATTAAAAAAAGTGGAGCGAAAAGTGTTTTGTTGCAGTTGCCGGATGGGTTGAAGCCGTGGGCGGTTGTGATTGTTGATTATTTGCGCGAGAGGTGTGACGCTGATATTAGGATTTGGTTTGGTAGTTGTTTTGGGGCGTGTGATTTGCCGAATAGCGACGACGATTTGGTTATTCAGTTTGGGCACGCGGAGTGGGATTAGGTTTGGGCGAGTGTTGATAATTCGTAGAAAATATCGTAGGTTGTTGTTTTATTTCTTCTAAATCTTTTTTTTCTAACGAGAGTTATTGGGTAAATCATTCCTTCTCGTTGGGCTTTTATTTTTTTTTGGGAGATTTAATAATTTTGCTATTTCAATTATTTCGATTTCTTTTTCGAGCTGATTTAATTTTCCTGTTTCGATGAGTGCTTCTTTTGTTGACTGAGTTAGATATATTCTGTTGGGAGTTACTTTATTATCTCTCTCAAATAATTCTACGCAGGTTAATATTTTTTGATATGTTTCATTCATTGTTCTATCGTTTGTTTATTTTAGATATGAGTTTGGAAGTTTTTGTATCTATTAAATGCTTTTGTTACGCTTGTATTATCTCTTACGGGATTTCCGTTATGAAATTTTTTGTTTATTTCTTTGGCTATATTTTGTGCGTGAATTTGAGTTTTTCTTTTATAAAAGGGGTCTTGAACTAATTCGTAAAGAGTTTTTATTTCATCATTTGACCATGGAATATGTCCTTGTGCTACGATTCCTTTTTGTCCTCCTATATGTTTTTCTAAATAGGTCATTCCGTGGACTCCGGTTTGTTTTCTGAAAGTGAGTACGCCGGATTTATGTCCTATTTTTTCACCAAGTATTCTTCCTTGTTTTATGTGGTGTTCTTCTGCTATTTTGGCGTATTCTTCTTCTGTCATTAATCCATTATAAGAAGGGCTTGTAAACATATTCCATTCTCCATGATATCCTTTTAGTGCATAAGTTACTATTATTTCTGCTGTTTTTTTACATACTCCAAATTTATTTTCTAGATCGTGTTCTTCGACTATTTCTCTAAGTGAATTTCCATTTCGATATTTTTTTTCTATTTCTGGTATTTGAGTTTGGAGAATTTTTCCATTTTCTATAGCGTATCTTATTGCAGATTTTTGAGAATTTTCTAATTCTGCAAAAAAGGTTCCTTCTGGGATTGTTTGGGTTTTCATTTTTACAAGATGGGATATGAGTTTGGAAGTTTTTGTGGGTTTAAAAGATTGGTGGTTTGGAATTGTTGTATTTTGGGATATAAATGTTTATAAGTTTAATTGGGCGGGTTTGCGGATGACGAAATATATTTTTGTTAGTGGGGGTGTGATTTCTGGGGTTGGAAAAGGAGTGGCGACAGCGTCGGTTGGACGAATTTTGAAGGAGTATGGTTTTTCTGTGACGGCGGTAAAAATTGACCCATATATTAATTGCGATGCTGGGACGATGCGACCGACGGAACATGGAGAGGTTTGGGTTACTGAAGATGGCGGCGAGATTGATCAGGACTTGGGAAATTATGAGAGATTTTTGGAAGTGCCAATTTTGAAAAGGAATGCGATTACAACGGGGCAAGTTTATAAGTCTTTGATCGAGAAGGAGCGTCGTGGGGATTTTTTAGGAGAGACAGTTTCTTTTATTCCTCATGTTCCACAGGAAATTAAAAATAGAATTATTGAGGTGTCGGATGGTTATGATATTGTTTTGATTGAGATTGGCGGGACGATTGGGGATTATGAGAATGTCCCTTTTTTGTTTGCGGCGAAAAGTATGGAGTTGGAGTTAGGTGTGGAAAATGTTTGTCATATTATGGTTACTTATATGCCGGTGCCTAGTCATATTAATGAAATGAAGACTAAGCCGACGCAATTAGCGATTAGGTTGTTAATGGAGAATGGGATTCAACCGGATTTTATTTTTTGTCGAGGGAAATTGCCGTTGGATGAAGTTAGAAAAAAGAAAATTGAAAAATATTCTAATATTCCTTCGACACATATAATTTCAACTCCAGATGTTGTTGGACCCGGAACTGCGAATACGATTTATGTTGTTCCTTTGAATTTAGAAAAAGAAAATTTTGGCGAGAAAATTTTGGCGAAGTTGAATTTGAAAAAAAGGAGGGAGCCGAATTGGGTTGCTTGGAGTGAAATGGTCAGGAAAATATCAGATTCATTGTCTGAGGTTAATGTTGCGATTATTGGGAAATATTTAGATATTGGAAATTTTCAGTTGACAGATTCTTATTTATCAGTTGCGGCGGCGCTTAGTCATGCGGGGGCTAAGAATAATGTTAAAGTAAATATTCATTGGGTTGATTCGAAGAAGATTGAAGTTGGGGAAATTGATTTATCAGTATACGATGGTATACTTGTTCCGGGAGGTTTTGGCAGTTCGGGCGTCGAGGGGAAAATTTTGGCGATTAAATTTGCGAGGGAAAATAATATTCCTTTTCTTGGGCTTTGTTATGGAATGCAATTGGCGGTTGTTGAATTTGCGCGGAATGTTTGTGGGCTGGATGCGGGTTCGACAGAGATTAATCCAAATATTAAACATAAAATTATTGATATTTTGCCAGAACAGATTGGTGTTGATATGAAGGGCGGGACAATGAGACTTGGTAGTTATCTGGCTGTTTTGAAAGAGGGTTCTTTGATTGAGAAAATTTATGGAGTTGGTCAAATTAGCGAGAGACATCGACATCGTTATGAGGTTAATCCGGATTATCACAGAATTTTGGAAGAGAGGGGTTTGGTTATTTCTGGTAGAAGTCCGAACGGGAGGCTTGTGGAATTTATTGAATTACCAAATCATAAGTTTTTTGTAGCGACACAGGCGCATCCTGAGTTCAAAAGTTATCCGATGAAACCGTCGCCGATGTTTGATGGATTTATTCGGGCTTGTTTAGAGAGTAATTTATGAATTTATTTTTTATTGAGGCGTATGAGAGAAAGAGAAAATTAATTTTAGAAAGATTTAAATAGTATTATGAATGTATATTCATAACTAAAATGGGAGAAAAATACAATGCCAAATAGAGACGGAACAGGACCAGAAGGGAAAGGGCCGAGGACTGGACGACAAATGGGCGACTGCGAGGATGCGGAGCCGGTTGTTGTTCGAGGACGAGGCCGTCGAGTAGGTTGTGGGCGTGGACGAGGCTTTAGGGCTCGAAATGCCTAAAGTAACATTGGTGAATGTTTCATTGAGACATTTGTTTTTGAAAAATGCCTAGGCCGTGTTTAAGGAGAAGAGTTAGGGGTCGACCCAATTCTTCTTATTTTAAGCCTGCTGGAATAAGGATGATTGATTTAGAGGAGTCTGTGTTGGAGTTGGCGGAGTTTGAGGCGATTCGTTTGATTGATTTGAATGGTGTTTCGCAAGAAGATGCTGGAAAGAAGATGCAGATTTCTCAGTCTACTTTGTCGAGGGTTTTGAAGAGCGGGCGGAATAAAATTGCTGATGCTGTTGTTAATGGGAAGGCAATTAAGATAAGTAATTAGTTTCATCTTAAGGTTTTTAAAGTTAGTTTGTTAGAGATTGTAATGAAGAAGTTTTTGATTGCGTTGATTGTTTTGTTTTTAGTTGGGGTTGTGTCGGCTGTGCCTGAGACGAGTGTTAGCTATTTTTATTCAACTGGTTGTTCTCATTGTGCGGCTGTTGATGATTCGGGTGTGTTTGATGAGGTTGCTTTGATCGACGGTGTTTCTGTTGAAAAGTTTAATTTGTATGAGGACCAGGATAGCCGGGATTTGTTTAATAAGTTTTGTGATGAGTTTGGAATTAGCCAGAGGGGTTGGCCTTTTGCGGTTATTGAGCAGGATGGCAAGTATTCTTATTTGATGGGTGATATTCCTATAATTGAGACGTTGGAGGAGAGGGTTCTGAATGGGGGCGGTGTTGTTATTGATTTAGATGGTGCTGGTTCTGATACAGGGGTTACGATTGGTTCGGTTTTGGTTGCAGCGATTGTTGATTCGATTAATCCGTGTGCGTTTGGGGTTTTGATATTTTTGATGGCGAGCTTGCTTGGAATGGGTTCGGCTCGTCGGGCGTTGAGGGCGGGGCTGATTTATAGTTTTGTTGTTTTTGTTGTTTATTTTTTTATAGGATGGGGACTTTATGGTGTGATTGATAGGTTTTCTTCTTCGATTGGTTTTTATTATTTTTATCTTGTTGTTGCTGTGTTTATTTTTGTTTTTGGGCTCTTGCAGTTGAAGGATGTTTTTTGGTATGGGAAGGGTGTGACACTCAGGATTTCTTCGAGGGTTAAGCCGATTATTGAGAGATTTATGGCAGAAGGGAGTCTGGTTTCGATTATTATTTTGGGAGTTGTTGTTTCGCTTTTTGAATTGCCTTGTACGGGCGAGATTTATATTGGGATTTTGACGGTGATGTCTATTCATAAGAGTTTTGGAGTGGGGTATCTTTTGATTTATAATTTAATTTTTGTTTTGCCTTTGATTATTTTGACTTATTTGATTTATAGAGGGACGTCGACGGAGAAGTTGCAGAGTTGGACGGTTTCGAACAGGAGGTATATGAAATTAATTTCGGGGTTGTTGCTTGTGGGTCTTGCTTCGTATATTTTTATAAGGGCGATTGGGTTTGTTTAGTATAATAAATTTTAAGTAGTGTTGTTTTGTTTGTTTTGGATGGTGCTTTGCAAGGTTTTAGATTTTGGAAATAATTTAGAGAAGGGAAAATTTGGAGAGCTTCGCTCTCATATCTTCGACGGCTTCGCTATTTGGGCAACTTCGTTGCCATATCTTGGCGGCTTCGTCGCGTCGCGCGGTGTGTGTGGAGGAGGGTTTTGATATGGGGTTGTTTGGATTGTTTGGGAAGAAGACGTTGTATTATCCGGGATGTTTGACGAGGGGGGTTTTGTCGACGGAGTTGGAGAATTACAAGGAGATTTTTAATCGGTTGGGGATTGATTTTGTGATGTTGCCGATGGATGAGGTTTGTTGCGGGTTGCCGGTTTTGAATGCGGGTTATCGGAAGGATGCGCGGAAATTGGCGAATAAGAATTTTGATTTGTTTAAGAAAAATAGGATTAAGAAAATTATTACTAATTGTCCGTCGTGTTATCATACTTTCAAAGAAATTTATCCGGAGTTTGTTAAGGGTTGGGATATTGAGGTTGAGCACGCGACGGTTGCGATTCTGAATGCGTTGAAGAAGAAAAATATTAAATGGAGGGGCGAGGATAGGGAGAGGGAGTTGGTTGCGTATCACGACCCGTGTCATCTTGGGCGGTATAGCGGGATTTATGAGGAGCCGCGTGAGGTGATTGAGAGATTGGGTGGAAAAGTTTTTGAGTTTGAATTGAATCGAAAGGACGCGATTTGTTGCGGGGCTGGGGGTGGGATGCGTGCGAATTTTCCGAGTGTTGCGAAAATGGTTGTGAAGAAGAAGGTTTCTGAAATTCCTGATTGGGTTAATGGAGTTATTTCGCCGTGCGGTTTATGTTATGCTAATATTAAATCAGCGACGGAGAAGTCGATTGAGTTTTCGGATTTTGTTTTGAGAAAACTTAAGGAGATGAGATGAAGAGGTGTAACTTATATGAGAGAATAATAGCACACGGACTAACACGGACTAACACGGATTTTTTAGAAAGGTATTTGGAGGGATTAGATAAAGATGAATAAAAATTTGATGAAGGTTTATGAGTTGGATGTGTCGGGGGATGAAGAGAAAAATATAAAAAGGGGGGTTGGTTAGTAGAAGTAATAACCGCCTATCGTCTTGAACGCTAGGCACTTTTTTTATGAAACGAGCTATTGTTTTTATTGATGGGAATAATTGGTATCATAATTCCAAGATAGCATTAGAGGGATTAGGGGATATTGATTTTAGAAAGCTTGCTAAGTTGATTTGTTTTGGCTTTGGTTTAGAATTGGTTTATGTTAAATATTATAATTCTGTGCCTAGCGAGAATAGCAAATCTTTTTGGAAGCATAAAAAATTTATTGATATCTTAAGGAAGGATGGGTTAATTGTTAAAACAAAGGAATTGGGGCGTGATTGCGTTTCTTGTTCTGTGATTGAGGGTTATTCTAAAGAGTTAAGGACGGAGAAAAATAGGTTTAAAATTATTAAGCGTGATGATTTAATAAGGTGCTTGAAATGAATAAAAATTTAATTAGGGCTTATGAGTTGGATGCGTCTGGAGTTGAGGGGCGGGCGTTGGACGTTGTGCATCCGAGGAATGTCGCGGAGGTTTGCAGGATTGTTGCGAGTGCGAGGAGGGTTGTGATTCGCGGGGGCGGGACGGGGTTGAGCGGTGGGGCGGTTCCACAGAATGGTTTGGATGTTGTTTTGGATTTGTCAAAGATGGATGGGATTGGCGGGCTTGATAAAGAAAAAAAAACGGTTGAGGTTGGGGCGGGAGTTATTTTGGATGAGTTGCAGGGTTATTTGAAGAAATTTGGTTTGGAGTTTCCGGTGAAGCCGTCGAGTCATTCGGTTGCGACGATTGGCGGGATGATTGCTACCGACGCTGTTGGTGCTCGGGCGATAAAGTATGGGCGGACTTCGAATTGGGTGAAGTGGGTTGAGATTGTCGACGGGAGCGGTGAGGTTCATCGGAAGGGTGTGATGGAGTTGAGTGATTACGCCGGGATGGAAGGGATTAGTGGAGTGATTGTTCGGGCTTGTTTGAAGTTGTCGTCGTTGAAAAATAGAATCGCAACGTTGGTGAAGTTTGAAAGTCTTGATGAGATTGTTTCGGTTGTTCGGAGTTTGAAAAGGAATTCTGCGGTTTCGATGATTGAGTTTTTAGACAAGAAGATTAGCGTTGGGCTTGGGTTAGTCGAAGGTTATTATTTGATTGTAGAGTGCGAGACCGGGAGCCGCCGAGAAATTGAGATGAGTAAATGGAAATGGGTTGATGGAAAGGAGTATAATGAGTTGATGGAGATGAGAGATAGGGTTTATCCGTGGGCTGCGGGGGAGGGTTATACCAGAATTGAGGATCCAAAGATTATTATTGATAGGTTTGTGAAGTTAGTTGAGTGGGTAGAGGAAAGAGGTATACCTGTTTTTGGGCATATTGGAGTTGGTATACTTCATCCTTGTTTTAGTAAAGAGCAAGAAAAGTTTATACCAGAGATGGTAAAATTAGTTAAGAGGCTGGGCGGGTCGATTAGCGGGGAGCATGGGATTGGGATTTTGAAGAGAGAGTTTGTCGACGTTAATGATAAGAAAATTTTGATTAATATTAAGAAGAGGACGGACCCGTTGAATAAATTTAATATTAATAAAGTAATATGATGGATGAGGAATTTTTCGCGAGGTTGAGGAAGAGGGTGTTGCCGTATTTTGAGATAGGGGATGGGCATGGGTTTGATCATGTTGAGAGAGTTTATAATTTAGCTATGAAGATTAGCGAGGGCGAGGATGTTGATATGGATGTTGTTCGGGCGGCTGTTCTTTTGCATGATGTTGCCAGGGGAAAAGAAAAAGGAGGAATTGCTTTGAGTTCTGATGAAGGTAATGTTTGTCATGCCGAAGAGGGCGCGAGGATGGCTGGTGTGATTTTGAAAGAGATGGGTTTTCCCGAGGAGAAAATTGGGAAAGTTGTTCATGCGGTTGCAGTTCATAGGTATAGCAAGGGGTTGAGGGCTGAAACTCGTGAGGCAGAGGTTTTGCAGGATGCGGATAGGTTGGACGCATTGGGTGCTACTATTCTTGTCAGGATGGTTCAGGCTTCAGTTGAATGGGGCGTTCCGATTTATGATTCGGGTATACCAGTGAAAGAAGTTTATGATGGGAGCAAGTCGTCGGTAATTAATCATATTTATGAAAAGATTTTGAAATTGCGACCGGAATTTTTCAAGACCGATAAGGCAAAAGAGATTGCTTGGGGTCGGTACGATTTTGTCAAGGAATTTGCTGAGAGGTATGTTAAGGAAGTGGAGGGGGAGTTGTGATGGAAAGATTTAAATATATTGGAGGGCTTTATTTAGGATTACCTCCCCGGTATGACGAAAGGAATGCCGGGCTTTACCTTTTCTAATATGGTTAATAAAAAAGCGATTGTGTTTGTCGATGGGAATAATTGGTATCATAATGTGAAGACTGTTTTTCGGAAGCCGAGGGTTGTTGACGTTAGGAAGGTTGCGAGAGTGGTTTGTGATAAATTTGGCTTGAGTTTGATTGAGGTCAGGTATTATAATTCGATTCCGGATATTGAGATGGGAGAGGAGATGTATTACAAGCATATGGTTTTTTTGGCGGGGATGAAGCAGAAAGGATTGGTTGTTAGCACTGCTCATTTGAAGAAGATTAAGGTTGATGGCAAGGTTATTAGGGTCGAGAAGGGGATTGATGTTTTGATAGCGTCGGATATGGTTAAGTTGTGTTTGTTGGATGGGGTTTGTGATGTTTGTGTTTTGATTAGCGGGGATGCGGATTTTCTTCCGGCGATGAAATTAATTAAGAGTCATAAGAAAGAAGTTATTAGTGTTTCGATTTCGAGGGGATATTCTCGGGATTTGAGGGCGGGGGCGTTTAGATATTTGGTTTTAAAGAAGGATGATTTGGATAAATGCGTTGGGAGTTATGATGGGAAAAAAGATTAATGAATCGGAAAAAATTGAAGCGGATAATTTAATGGAGGAAGCGAGTGAGATTTTTGAGGGATGTGTGAGGTGTGGGATATGTAAGGGGTTGTGTCCGGTGTTTGGAGTTTTGAAGGAAGAGGAATTTTCGGCGAGGGGGAAGGCGATTTTGTTGTCGGACAAGATTATGGACAAGATTTTGTTTGAGTGCAGTTTGTGTCGGGCGTGCGAAGAGAAATGTCCGATTGGGATTAAAGTTTGCGACGCTGTTAGAAAAGCGCGGGAGGCGATGGTTTTGAGGGGGAGGGGTTTGAAGGGGAATGAGGAGATGATTGCGAATGTTAGGAAGTTTGGTAATCCGTTTGGAAAAGGGGATGTTGATAAAGAGAAGTTGTATTGTTGCTGACGCAAAACGCTTTGCGCTTCGCGAGGGTGGGGGAGGACGGGGGAGAGAATTTGGGCAACTTCGTTGTTATATCTTTGGCGGCTTCGCCGTCCGTGTGGTTGTGGTGTTATTAGTTAGTGGTTACAATAGAAAGATTTAAAAATGGCGCGGGTTTGATTTTTTATGGTTAATAAAAAAAGAAATCATGATTTGAGAAATTGGTTTTTAGGGACTGTCGCGGTTGGGGCTGTGCCGCTTTTGTTGCTTGGTGGGAATAGAAGTGTTTCATCTGGCCCCGCTGGTGGTGTTGAAAAAAAGTTGGTTTGTCCGTCGGAGGTGGCTGGGACAAAGTATTGTTCTGAAGATATTAAGGAATTGCAAAATGTTTTGTATGGCGAGGCGGCTAATCAGTCTAGTCGAGGAAGAAAATTTATTGCGAGAGTGATTTTAAATAGAGTAAGGAGTCCCGATTATCAGAATAGTGTTCATGGGGTTGTTTATGAGAAAAATGCGTTTAGTTGTGTTTTTGATAATGTGAATAGGAATTGGAAGCAAGTGATTGGGAAGTTGCCGATGAACGGGTATGAGAAGATAGTTTACGAGAAGTGTCGTGAGGATGCGAGGGCGATTTTTGACGGAGAGATTTTGGGCGTTCCAAGAGAGAAAGAAATTATTGCTTATCATGATGTTTCAATTGCGAAACCAAATGATAAATATTGGAATGGTTTGGAGCCGGTTGAGAAAGTTGGGCGATTGATTTTTTATGTTCCGAAGAAGAAAGGTTAATTGTGAGCGAACCAGAATTCGAGTTTGTTTTTTTGTTTTTCGTGGAGTCTGACGAAGCCGAATCGTTCGAATTGGATTATTGTTTTTTCTTTTAGTTCGGTTAGTTTTTGTTCGCCGAGACCTTTTGTTTTTGAGCCATCGGGCATTGTGATTTCGATTTTGATATTTTCAGCGTCGGCGGGGAGCCATTGTAGATACTTAATTCGCTGTTCGTTGTTCGCTGTTCGTTGTTCGGTAGAAATGAAAGAGAATGTTCGCGGTTTTGTTTTAAGGATGTTCTCGGATTTGAAGTTGAGAAGGTGCATGAGCCGGTAGTTTCCGTTTTGCATTATGTCGAAGTCGGTTTTTGGGATTAGGAAGTTTTGGGTTGTTTGATATTCGCGTGTGCCGTGTTTGCCGTCGGGATGGAGCGGGATTTTTGCGGTGAGGTGGGGGCATCCGTTGATTGTGATTTTTTCTGGTTGCTCGACGAAGAAATATCTTTGGGCGTTATTGAGAATTTTTCTGTTGAGGGCGTAGAGGGTTTCGATTGGGACGGTGATGTTGGTTTGGCGCATGCCGAGGCCGAGGATGAATTGTCTTATTGCTTGTTTTGTTATGCCGCGGTCGCGAAGGGATTGGAGGGACCATGTTCGCGGGTCGTTCCATCCTTGGTATACTTTTGATTTGACTTCTTGAGCGCCTTTTGATTTTGAGATTTTGATGCCTTTGATTGCGAAGTGGCCGTTGTAGATTGATTCGGGGTTTGGCCAGTCGAATATTTTTCGGATGAAATTTTGGACGCGGGTTGACATGTGGTGTTCCATGCCCCTGAGGACGTGAGTGACGCCGAGAACGTGGTCGTCGATTGCCCAAGAGAATTCCATCGACGGGTATATCCGGAATTTGGTTTTGGTTCTTGGGTGCGGGCGGTCTGAAATTTTAAACATTACTCTGTCGCGGAATGCCGGGTCGGGGTCCTGCATGTTTGTTTTGAGCCGGACTGTTGCTGTGCCTTCTTTTGCTTTGAACATTTGTTTCCATCTTTTGATTTGCTCGTCGGGAGTGAGTTCTCGACATGGGCACGCAATACCTTTGATTTTGAGTTTGTGCATTTGGTCTTGGTCACAGTGGCAGACGTAGAGGTAACCTTTTTTGAGCATTTCTTCGGCGTATTTGTAATATTGTTTTGTGCGGTTGGATTTGTAAATTATTTTTTTTTCGAATTTGACGTCGAGCCATTCGAGGCCTTCTTTGATTAGTTCGTATGCTTCGGGCTGGATTGGTTTTTCTTCGGAGCCGATTGTGTCGTCCATCACGATTATGAATTTGCCGTTGTACATTTTTGCGTATTCGTCGTTGAGGATTGCGGTTCGGGCGTTACCGATGTGGAGCGGGCCGGATGGGAAGGGAGCCAATCGCATTACTACTTTTTTTTCTTCGGCGTTTGGAAGTTTTTTGAGTCCTACTCTTATTTCCCTTTTTGATATTTTATATTCGAGTTTTTTGAAGATTTCTTTTTGTTCTTTGAGGGGGAGATTGTTTAATTCTTGAATTACTTCTTGGATTATGGGGATTATGTTTTTGATTTGGGATTTTTCGAGGCCTTCGGAGAAGAGCGCGGACAGGATTGCGTTTTGATTTGGTTTGCCGTCGTGGTTTATTGCGTTTTCGAGAGCGTGGGCTCGCACTAATTCTTTTGGAATTGGCGAGGTGGTCGTTTCGTTTGTCATTGTTTGTGATTTACCAGCCCATTGGTCCGAGTTTTTGTTCGGTTGAGTTGTTGATGTTAAGTTTTTTTTCGAGAAGTTCGATTCGTTGTTCGAGTTTGTAGATTTTGTTGTCGAGGTTGGTGATTCGGGAGTCGGGGTTTGGTAGTCGGGAGTTGGTCGTGTCCATAAAGCCGAAGAGTTCCGAGTTTGTTGTTTGTTGGTTGCTGGTCGTTGGTCGGTTTTTTGAGCCGAATTCCACGAAGCCGTCGCGGTTTGTCGGGACGACTATGTCTTTTTTTGGGATTCTGACGACGCCTCTTTTTTGAAGTTCGCGGACGTCGATCATTCTTTTTTTCTTTTTGAAGAACATGATTAGCGGAGGGGAATTGAGTATATAAAAACTTCTGTGAAGTTTTTATGTTGTTTACTGGTCGGTTGTCGGGGCGCTTCGCGAGGGTGGGGGAGGATGGGAGAGGTTGGGAGAGGAGGGGAAAATTGGAGAACTTTCGGTTCTCATATCTTTGGCGGCTTCGCCGCCTCGCGTGGCGCGAGGTTGGGTGCGGTTTGTGGTTTTGAGGAATGTTTAAATATTGGGATTCTTTTGTGGAGAGATGGTTAATGATTTGAGGTGGGCGATTGGCGAGGTGATGGGTCAATCGAAAAAGCGTGGGGATTTGGCGGCGATGGGGATGTGGGATTTTGACAAAGGGGCGTTTAAGTCGATTTCGTCGTATAAGTTGTCGTTCGATTCGCAGCAAGCGCAGTTGGAGCCGATTTATTATTGGTTGCTGGATTTTGTTCAGGAGAAAGGGTGGAATATGATGAAGGTTATTGATAATTTTATGGCGTCGCCGGGGTCGGGGCAATTTTCGGATATGAATATGAGGGCGACGAAGATGCAAGAGGAGGGGATGAAAATTCTTGGCGGGTTGAATCAGGTTGTGAAGTCGGTGTTGAATTTGATTTATGATTTGAAGGAGTTTGAGTTGAGGCTGGCGCATTATGATGATTATAATTCTGAGGACAAAAATAAAAAGGAGGAGGGAGGATTGGCGTTGAAGCAGATTTGGCTGGACAATGTTGATTTGAAACGGGGGCGGGGGTCGATTCATCAGATGTCGGCTGAGTTGGGTTTCACGACGCTGAGAGAGGCGTTCATGATGGCGAGTTCGGTTGAGGATTTGAAGAAAATGAATAAGGATGAGGAGGGCGGTTTGATTAATGACCAAGTGATGAGGATTTTGATTCCGAGGGTTGGCGAGTTTTTGAAATGGGTTAAGTATTCGGAGAGCGAGTTGAGGAAGAGGTTTAGCATTGAGAAGAATTATTTGAGGTCGCAGGTCGAGACGATAAAGTTGTATTCGGCGTGGATGAAGCCGTATTTGGTCGCGGCGGAGCAGTTGAGGCAGAAGGGGTTTGATAGTAATGCGGCGCTGGTCAATGCGTTTTCGACGTCGATGTTTGAGTTGCAGTTATTTGGGTCGCAGGGTGTGAAGGTCGAGGATGTTTATGAGGGGAAGTATAATGCGAAGCGCGGTTATAATAGGGTGATGATTATCGGGTTGACTTATCGGGGGCATGTTTCGCAGAGGGTGACGCAGAAAGGGGATTATGGTTTTGCGATGGGCGGAAAAGTTGATATGACTTTTGATGCTTATGCGTTGAATGACGAGGAGGTCGCGGCGGCGAGGAAGTTGCTTGAGGATGATGATGTTGCGAAGAGCATGGAATTTTCGGGCGATATTGCGGGGGATGCTTTGAAGACGCTGAAGGAAGATTTGGATTATTTTTTGATGAGTTCAGAAGAGAAAGAGAAAGTGAAGTTGAAAGAGGAGAAAAAAGAGGAGAAGGTTGATATTAATCCGTTTGCGGCGTTGTTTGGGTGGGGGAAGAAGAAAGAGAAGAGCAAGGATGAGAAGAAGGATTTTGTTGAGATTGAGAATATTAAGAATGATAATTTTGTCGAGAAGATGATGAGGGCGAAGGCGGCTGAGAGCGCGGCGAGTTGGTTGTATTTGGTTTATGATATTTACAAGAAAGCACATGGGATGGCGTCGGTGCAGGGGCCGGGTTTTGATTTGTATGATAGTGAGGCGATTGAAGATTTAAGTGAGGGTGGGAGTGTTGGATTTAGAGATGTGTTTAAATAAAAAAGAAAGAAATGAAATATGAAGGGATGACGGAGAAAATTATTGGGGTGTTTTATCGAGTTTATAATGAGTTGGGTTATGGTTTTCTTGAGAAGATTTATGAGAGGGCTTTGGCTTATGAGTTTAGGGTTGAGGGGTTGAGTTTTGAGAGACAAGTGCCTATTAATGTTTTTTATAAAGGTGAGAATATGGGTGATTATTATGTTGACTTTATCGTCGATGGGAGGGTGATTATTGAAGTTAAGGCGATTAAGGAAATTGGTGAGGCAGAAGGCGTGCAGTTGTTGAATTACTTGAAAGCGACGGGAAAGGAAGTTGGGTTGGTTTTGAATTTTGGTCGGGAGGCGGAAATTAAGAGGAAGGTTAATTGTCTTAGTAGTTTTAAGAATAGCAACGCGGATTGCACGGATTGATTGGATTTCACGGAAGGGAGAGGAACGCGGATTTTTGGATTTTTTGGATTACGCGGATTTTTATTTGGGGAGGTTAAATAAAGATTGTTTTGTTTTTATGAAGATGAGGTGTGTTTTGTCGATGAGAGTTTAAATTAGTAAAATAAATAAAGTAGGTTTCTGTTTAATTGTATGGTTGAGGAAGAGGATGAGGTCGAGACGGAAGAAGATTTAGAGGAGTTGGAAGGCGAGGATGACGTCGGGATTTTTGATGAGGATTTAGAGGCGGAGTTGGAGGATGTGCTTGAGGATGATTTGGAAGAGGTCGCGCAGGAGGTTAGCGATTTTTTTATTGGGGATACGATTTTGTCGACGGGGAGCGGGGAGGCGAGTTGGAGCAAGGAGGATTTAGAGGAGGTTCTTAGAAACGAGAGAATTGAGAGGGAGTGGAAGGATAGCGAGGAATTTGTTGGCGGGGATTTTTATAATGTCAAGACGGGGAATTTTTATGGGGCGGATGGAAGGAAGAGAGAGGGGTTTTATGAAACAGGGCGTGGGGATGATTTGTATAAAGGGAAGGACGAGGGGGATTTGTATAATACGGGGGAGGCGAGGCTTTATTCTGGGAAGAAAAATGACGAAGGTGTTTATGATGTCGGGAGGGGGATGAAGAGTTATGATGAGATTGCGTCGGAGCGAGAGAGGAAGCATTCTGTTTTGGAGAGCATGGGGTTTGAAGATAAGGGGAAGAAGGATAGGGGTAGGAGGTAGGAGGTAGGGGGAAATATTGACGAGGTGCGGAAGATACGGATGCGCGCGGATTTTATTAGCAAAGAATTTATATAATTGGTTTTGTTTGGTTTTGGATGGGTGATGCGACGAGTTATGAGAGTTTTTATGGCGGGGGCGTGAGTTCGCTTAGTCCGGATTATGGGAATTTTGTCGGGTATCGGATGAGCGCGGCGGCTTTGGGATTTCCGGGTTCACCGCAGACTGCGAATCAACTTGGCGAGGCTGTTAATGCGTTGAAGCAAGGAGTGAAGGCGTTTGAGGTTTCGATGTTGGTGCCTGAGACGACGGAGATTATTCCGAAACAACATTTTGAGGAGATGAGGGCGTTGATGAAGTTGAGCGGGGTTAAGCCGTCGGTGCATGGGCCGGTTTTGGATGCTGCTGGGTTTGGTGAGAAAGGATGGGGTGGTGAGGATGGTCGGGCTGATAATGAGAGGCGGATGTTTGATGCGATTGAGAAGGCACATGTATTGGAGCCGAAGGGGAATGTCCCGATTGTGTTTCATTCGTCGAATGGGGCGCCGGGTGCGGAGTGGAGGCCGGGAGAAGAAAAATTTGGTGAAGATAAGTTTGTGATGGAGAAAGGGGCGGTGGTTAATCGGGAGACGGGGCAGACGGTTGCGATTAAGAGGGAATATAAGTTTAGGCCGGAGGTTCCGGAGTCATTGACTAAAAGTATTCGTCGTGTTAATGGACAGACGGTTGCGAGCGATAAAGGTCCTATTGGGGTTTTGTTTGAGGCGGAGAAAAGTGTTGGTTCGATTAATTCGGGAGAGTGGGAGAATAAGTTGACAGAGGTGGCGCAGATGAACAAGCATGCGGAGGAGATTATTGGGTCGGCGCCGTTGATGTTGGGTGAGTATAATAATGCTTTTATTAGTGAGGACGGAAGGGAGATTATTAAATTAGATGATAATAAGAGGTCGTTTAAAGGGGTGCCTTATTTTGATACTAGTGTTGATGAGAATGGGAATGTTGTGAGTGGGCAGGCAGCGTCTTATAACAAGATTAGAAAGGCGGGATTGTTTTTAGAGAATGCAGATTTGGCGTTCAAGGGGGTGTTTCATAATGCGTATAAGTATGGGGATGATGAGCAGAGAGAAAAGTTGAAGAAGTTGTCTGAGAATTATGCGAAGGAGATTAGGGCAACAGAGGAGGTTGAGGAGATTAATGGGAAAAAGTATTTTGGGATTTGGGCGCCGATTGGGAGACAAAAAGTTTTGGATAAATATGTTGATGAATTAAGGAAATTGACTGACAGGGATTTGGGCGGGAAGACGCCGGAGATTTATCAGGAGTCGACGAAGTTCGCGATGGACGAGGCGTCGAAGACGTTTGGGAATTTGGCGATGAAATCTTATGAGAAATTTGGCGGGAGCGCGCCGGTGATTGCGGTTGAGAATATGTTTCAGGGGTTTGCGTTTTCGAGGGCGGAGGATTTGAAGCCGTTGGTTGAGAAGTCGAGGGAGAAGTTTGTCGAGCAGTTGATTGAGAAGAAGGGGATGAGCAGGAAGGAGGCGGAGAAGATTGCCGAGAAGCATTTGGGAGTGACGTGGGATGTGGGGCATTTGAATCTTTTGAGGAAGAAGGGATTTAGCGAGAAGGATATTATTGAGGAGACACGGAAGATTGCGCCGATGGTGAAGCATGTGCATCTGACTGATAATTTTGGGTTTGCTGATTCGCATTTGCCGCCGGGGATGGGAAATGTTCCAATTAAGGGGATTTTGGAGGAATTGGAGAAGACGGGGAAGTTGGGCGAGATGAGGAAAATTGTCGAGGCGGGAGCGTTTGTTCAACATTTTAAGAAGTCACCGCATCCGTGGACGATGGCCGCTTTGGGTTCGCCGATTTATGGGATGAAGAATGCGCCGTATTGGAATCAAGTGATGGATGTTGGGGGAAGTTATTTTGGCGGTTATGGGACGATAAATCCGCAGACACATCACGCTTATTTTGGGGCGGGTTTCACGACGATGCCGGTTGAGTTGGGTGGGCAGATGCCGGGCGGGACGTCGAGGTTTGGGGATACGCCGATGGCATGAAAACGCTTTGCGTTTTCAGGTTTCAGGTTTCAGAATTCAGGTTTCAGGGACGGTTGCTTCGCAATAGGTTTCAGGTTTCAGAATTCAGGTTTCAGGGACTTGGCAGTGGGTTTATAACTTTGCGATTGTTTTTGTTTTGGTGGTGAGAGAATTCAGAACATTAGATGTTTGGAAGAGGTCGGTTAAAATTGCAAAGAGAATTTATGAACTTATAGATAAGTTTCCTTCGATGGAGAATTATGCATTGGCTTCGCAGTTGAGACGAGCGGTTGTTAGTATTTCTTCTAATATTGCAGAGGGTTGTGGGAGGAGGACAGATAAAGATGTTATTCAATTTTTTTATATTGCTTTGGGAAGTGTGAATGAAGTCGAGAGTCAGTTGTGTGTGGCGAAAGAATTTGGATATTTAAGTGAGGATGTTTTGGATGAATTAACTAATGAGTTGCGAGAGATTGCTAAGATGCTGATGGGTTTTATTAGTTATGTTTCGAAGAAATAGTCATCTTTATAAAATATAATTACTGTGAGTTAATAAGAGATGGTGAAGAAAAAAAAAGATTTTGAGAAGGTTGGGGTTTCGACTTTGGAGATTGTCGGGGAGCGGGAGATTGCGGCGGATTTTGCGATGAAGGTTTATGGGAAGTTTGACCAGATGGTTAAGTCGATTGTTTTGTTCGGGTCGTCGGCGAAGAGGGTGTCGACGCCGGAATCGGATATTGATATTATCGTGATTATCGACGATGTTTCGGTGAAGTGGGATGCGGAGCTGATTGCGTGGTATCGGGAGGAGCTGGGGAAGTTGATTAAGGCGAATCCTTATTCGAAGGCTTTACATATTAATAGCGTGAAGTTGTCGACGTGGTGGGAGGATTTGATGAGGGGCGATCCGGTCGTGATAAATGTTTTGAGGTATGGGGATGCGTTGATTGATTTTGGCGGATTTTTTAATCCGTTGCGGATTTTGCTGAGGGACGGGAAGATTCGGTCGACGCCGGAATCGATTTATACTTTGTTGCAGAGGGCGCCGGGGCATTTGACGCGGGCGAAGCAGTCGATGTTGGCGGTTGTCGACGGGCTTTATTGGACAATGGTTGATGCGGCGCACGCGGCTTTGATTGCGGCGGATGTTATGCCGTCGTCGCCTGAGGATATTTCAGATGTTTTGAAGGAAACTTTTGTGAAGACGGGAAGGTTGCACAAGAAATTTGTCGGGTATTATGATGAGGTGCATTTGGTTGCGAAAGATATTGTGCACGGGAATTTGACTTTTATCAAGGGGAAAAATTTGGATGATTGGTTTGAGAAGGCGGATGCGTTTTTGGGTGAGATGGCGGCGCTCGTCGATAGATTAATTGATGAGAGGGGGAAGTAGTTGGTAGTTTTTAGTTGGTAGTGTTTGGGGTTGTGAAACTTTCGGTTTCGAGATTTATATTTTACGACGTTGTTTAGTGGAATAATATTGGTTTAATTAAGTTAAGTTGACTATAGGTTTATTCAGGTTTTTGGTTTACTGAAGATTCTAACATACCTTCTGTTATTTTTCTGATAATATTACTATGTGTTTGTCCCATTACTTTTTGAAATCTATAAGCGAAAGCAGTTGCTTGTAATTTTCCCCTATCTTCATCATCCTCTATTTCTGAAATGCGTTTTCCATTATGTTTTTCTAATAATCTTTTTGTCTCGTCAGGTACATTGAACATATATTTTCCTTCTTTGTTTGTTGTTATGTTTTTAAGTTCTTCGGGGGTCATGCCTGCGTATATATTTGCATGTTTAGTATCGTATGTTTGCCCTATCACTTCTTGTAATTGAATTGCATGTTGAATATCGGGGTGAGAATAATGAAATTCAGTTTTTTTTCCTTCGGTTTGATTTTTTATATATTCCCTTTCTTCTCTCCGCCCTACTTGGACTCTGCCTATATGTTCTGCAAAAACGGGGTGTTCAAGAACTTTCATTCTACTGTGCATTTCCATAAGAGCACTATCTCTTAATGTTGGATCTTGATACGCCAGAGCACCGAATGCATATGTATCTAGGTCATATCTTGATACGTCATTGAATTTGTTTTTTTCTGCCCTTTCTTTTGCCATGATTAATTTAGGAGAAAAGAGTTTATAAACTTTTCTGTCTGTTGTATCTTTGTTGTGGTAACAAATTAGTTGAAGATGTCTTCTTTTTTGTGGGGTTCGTTTGATTCAATTATTTCGATGTCGCTTTTTGGTTTTGGGATTTCTTGTTTGTTGTATTTTTCTTTTAATTGTTCTACTTCTTCTTGGATGCCTTTTGGTTTTTCTTGCAATTTTATTTTTGGTTTGGTTGGTTCTTCGGCTTCAATTGGTTTTGGCGGTTCTCCTGTTTCGAGTTTGTGGACGAGTTCTGAAATTGATTTGGCAGCGTCGGCGTTTACCGAGATTGAGTCGATGCCGTGCTTAATGAGGAATTCTACCATTTCGGGTTTTGAGCCGGCTTGTCCGCAGATTGAGGTTTCGACTTTGTGGTTTTTGCATTCGCGGATTACTCTTGAGATTTGTTTCAGGACTGCCCAGTTCATTTCGTCGTAGATGTTTTGGACTTCTTCGTTGCCGCGGTCGATTGCGAGGGTGTATTGAGTGAGGTCGTTTGTGCCGAAAGATATGAAGTCGATTTTTTGTTCGCAGATGTCTTTGATTAGGATTACTGCGGCGGGGGTTTCAATCATGACGCCGAAGTCGACGTTGTTTATTTGCAGTTCTTCGAAAATTTTTTTTGCTTTTTTGATTTCGTCGACGGAGATTACTTGCGGGAACATTACTCCGAACTTGTGGCCCTTGTCGGCGAGTTGTTTTATTGCGAGGAGTTCGGCTTTTAAGATTTTTGGGTGCTTGAGTGAAAAGCGGATTCCGTGGTCGCCGAGCATCGGGTTTTTTTCGATTTCTTTTGGTGCGCCTTCGAGGTTTGAGTATTCGTCGCTTCGTATGTCGGAGGTTCGGACCCAGATTGGTTTGCCGATGAATGTGTCCGCGATTTCGCTGAGGCCTTTTGCGAGCATTGCTTGGTATTTGTCGAGATTGTTTTCTTTTTCGTATGCGATGGGGTGCTTGCCTCCGGTTGATATTAATCCTTCGAGTCTAACTAGTCCGATGCCGTCGGCTTTTGTTTTCGCGGCTCGCTCGGCGAATTGCGGGAGGTCGACCATGACTTTGATTTTTGTTTTTGTTTCTACGACGGGGAAAATTTCGACGGATTTGTTTTGTGTTTTTCCCTTGAAGACTTTTCCGTGGAAACCGTCGATTGTTATTTCGTCGCCGTCTTTCAAGATATCGAGCGCATTTTGTGCGCCGACGATTGCGGGGATTCCCATTTCTCGTGAGACGATTGCGGCGTGCGACGTTACTCCGCCTTCGGATGTCAGGATTGCGGTGGCTTTTTGCATTGAGACGACCATGTCGGGGTTTGTCATTGTTGTCACGAGGATGTCGCCTTTTTTGATTTTGTCGAGGTCGTCCATTGAGTGCACGATTTTGACAATTCCTGACGCGATTCCCGGTGACGCTGCCATTCCTTGAGTTATCAGTTGTCCGTCGATTTCGGCTGTTTCTTCATTTGGTTTTTTTAAGGTTGTGATTGGCCGGGTTTGGAGAATGTAAATGTTTTCGTTTTCGATTGCGAATTCGATGTCTTGTGGTTTTTTGTAATGGGTTTCGAGTTTGATTGCGTATTCGGCGAGTTGTTTTATTTCGTGGGTCTTTAGGACTCTTTGATTAGATTTTTCGGGGGTTAGCTGGATTGTTTTTGTGAGGCCGCCGGAGGTTCTGATAATTGCGATTTTTTTGTCCGAGATTTTTTCTTCTAATATTTCGAGGGTTGGCGAGATGGTGTATTGGTCTGGTTTTATTTTTCCGGAGACGATGCCTTCGCCCTGACCGAAGACGGCTTCGATTAGAATTTCGTTGTTGTTTTTGACTGGGTGTTTTGAGAACATGACGCCGGATTTGTCGGAGTTTATCATTTTTTGGACTACTGCTGCGATGCCGACGAGTCCTTCGAATCCCTTTTTCTTTCGGTAGTAGATTGAGCGGGCGGTGAAGATTGAGGCGAAACATTCTTTTGTTTTTTGGATTAATTCTTGGTTGCCTTTGATGTTGATGTAGGATGATTGCTGGCCGGCGAAGGATGCGTCTGCCTGGTCTTCCGCCGTTGCTGAGGAACGGACCGAGACGAAGATTGATTCGCGTGATGATTTCAGAATTGCGAGTGCGCCGGGAGAGTTTCGGATTTCATTGAGGTCGACGTTGAAGTTGTCGTAGGCTTCGGTGATTTCGTTTTTTAGGTTTTGCGGCATTTCGGCTTGGGTGATTAATTCTCTTATTTCTTTTGCTTTTTTTGTGAGGTCGTGGGTTTCGTCGACGTCGATTTTGTTCAGGATATCTTTTATTTTTTGTTCGAGTTTTGTTTCTTTGAGGAAGTGGAAGAAGGCGTCGGTTGTGATGACGAATGCCTGCGGGACCGGGAATTTTGCGTTGAAGATTTCGCCGAGGTTCGCGCCTTTGCCGCCGGCAAGTTTTAAATCTTTTTTAGAAAGGTCGGAGAGCCATTTTATAAATTTGTCACCCATGGAAGTAGATAGTTTTGTAATATATAAATGTTAGGGGGTAGATGGTAGGAGGTAGGGGGTAGGGTTGGTGTTGTTCGGGCGGCTGCCCGGTTGGATTATTGAGTGTATGGTTTGTTATATATATTTTAATGTAGTATATTGTAGTATATATATTGGGCAAAAAAAAGGACGCTTAAAGTGGGCGTCCTGGCGAGAGTGATTCGTGGGGCTTGACTATCTTCGTGTGCGGAGGGTGTCTTCTTCCGTTTGGTCGGCGTTACGAGAAGTGTTTGAATCGGATGGAGATTCTTGTGGCGTTGATTTGGTTTCGTCGTTGGCTGTCAAGACGTGGAGTGGGCCGATTAGGATAAATATGATGGTTATGCCGAGAGACAGAGGTGCGTCTTGGATTTGCGTTATGGCGAGGAATACTCCAATCACGCAGAGTGCCGGAATGATGAGGCGTGACCTTAGTGTGCACATTTAATTCTCCTTTCGAGAGATGGAGCCGTGGGCTTTATGTTAAAACTCACGGCTCCAATGATGTTGGTCGATATCATCTTGTGTTGGGTTTTGGTTTGTTTGTGATCTCGCTTGCGTCCCTATCGACTGATAGTGTGAAGACGGTGAATGGTTCTCTTTCTCTCCTTGTTTGTTTGTTTGTTTTTGGTTTCTTTTGTTTTTTCTTTCCCATTGGTTGAGCTCCTTCTCAAGATGTTCCGATGGCTTCGAGCGATGCTGTGGCTTTCTTGAGTTCTTCGTGAATCGGGAGTAGCGCGTCTCCACCGAGAAGAGCGGTTTCGGTGGTCAGACGGTTTATTTGCCGAGCAAGGGCTTCTTGTTCCTCCTTCCTTTTTCTTTTCTTCCATCGTCGTTTTTTGAGTAGCTTGCTCTTCGCTTTTGACGAGGTTGGCCCTCGTTCTTGTTTTCCGTCGATGCCGGATGTCGCGTGGGTTCTCATTACGACTCCTTTGTTAAAACTTATTTCCTTGTCGTTCACGTTCTCATTGCCGTGGAGTTTGGGTTATTCTCCTTTCTGCCCTTAGGCTTTGGCTTGTTCTTGTTGCGCTTTCTCGCGCTGGATGGCGTCGTAGATTTCCCGACGATGAACGGGGATGCTCTTTGGGACGGTGATGCCCAGTCGAACTTTGCCGTCACGGATGTCGATGATGGTGATTTCCATCTCGTCGCCGATCATGATGGATTCGTCTCGGTTTCTACTTAACACTAACATGAGCAAACTCCTTTTCTTGTTGTTATCCTTAGTTTTCGATGATTAGAGCTTGGGTGTTCTTTTGTTTTTTGCGACTTCTTTTCTTTCGCTTCTTCTCCTTTTTCTTTTTCCTCTTCTTATCCATTCCATCTTTTCTTTTTTTCCTTTCCTTTCCTTTCTCCTTTCTTTCTTCTTCCTTTCTTTTTCTTCTTTTTTTGGTCGTCTTTTTTTTGGTGGTGTTGAATCCCTTTCCATTTTCGTTTCCTCGTTGTGGTTCTTTCCGAGTTAAAAACGCGAGGTTGAACGGATGAAGACTCAACCTCGCGCCTGGAGTGGATGGCTTATTGGTCTTTTGGTCTGCTCCTTTCTTTTATTGCTCTGATTGCGCTGGCGGTGGTTGTCCATAACAATATGGCAGTTCCTGTGATAGTGACTAACGCGAAGAAGGCGTATCTTGCGAATATTGCCATTTCTGTTTTTGTTATGGGCTCGACGCATAGACTTGCAAATGCTTTTCTGTAGACGTCGACGAGGGTGTTCATAGTGATTCTCTCGATTGACTGGAGAAGCGATAGCGAGAATTGCTGAATCGCTTCGGAGCCAATTCCGATTGTTCCCATCAACACGAGAAAGCATATTGCTCTGGTGGGGCTGTTCTTTATGTTGGCCGTTATCCATATTGCGAAGAGGGTGTATAGGATGGTAGCAGCCAGAAGAAACCCGTCTTTGTAATACTTTGATAGTATTACTAATCCGACGAGGACGAGGATGGTTATTGCTCTTTTCATTGTGTTTCTCCTAAAAAGGGAGGGGCGTCCGTGCCCGGTTTGCAATCCTTACCAGCTATCGGAACGGGAAGTAGTGTCGCTTGAAGTGCCGTTTCCTTTTATCGCGCTTGTTGTTCCGTTTTTCATACGGAACACGAAGAGTTCAATTTCTCCGGCGCTGGAGGAACAGCCTTGGATGAGAAGTGTTGCTGCGAGGGTTGCGACTATCAGCGTCGCGGTAATTAGCTTTTTCATTTGGTTCTCCGAAGTTGGTTTCGTTTGATTGATTTTGCTACGAGAACTCGGTTTCATCTTTCTCTGGTTGGTCTTGGTTTCTCTTTGGTGCGCCGAATAATAGCATCACCTTGAGAAAGATAGGACAGAAGGATTCGAACCTTCACCGTCTGATAAAATCAGCTGCACTACCTTTGTGCGATATCCCATATACTTCTTGTCGTCTGATTGCTGGGTTATTTTCTTGCCCAGATCAAGAGGTTTGCCCCTAGAAAAAAGAGGGATGGAACCAGGAAGAGGATTCCGAAGCCGATGCAGTTTAGCATTGGTCCGATTTCCTGCGTTCTTGTTGCCATGAAGAACCCGCCAGATGAGAGTCCAGCGAAGAGGAGTGTAGCGATTTTCATATTTTTCCTTTCATGATTGGTTGTTGATATCTTAAAAGAGAAGATACTTGTTGCTGGTTACCATAGGGCGAGTGTTACGGCGATTTGGATTATCAGCCAGGGTTTGAGGTTTTCTGCGACTTCTTTACAGAAAGCAAGTTCTGCCCATTTGGTTGTCCATTTTTTTTTCATTGTGTTCTCCTTGGGGTGAGTGTTGGTGTTGTATGCGGAACACGAAGATTGCTTCGTGATATTTTAAAGGGGGTCTGCGGTTAGCCGCAGACTTGGGAACTCGTGTCGTCTTTGCTACTAAGACATGAACGCGGTTGCAACTACGATTTGTGGTGGTGCTTTTCCGCTTTCGAGAAACTCCTTTCTTCCGTCTTCCCCGTCGAGGAAGATTGTGAATTTAGTGGGTTTTGGCGGGGGCGGAGTAGGGGGTTTGCATTGTCCTGGAGGGAGCTCTGTGATGTTGATTCTTTCCCATCCAATGCGTCCTGAACCTATGAACCCTCTGTTTCGATTCTTCATACTGAGTCCTTTCTTGCCGTAGTGGTCATAGAGAAATAGTTCCCATTCCCCTTTTGTTGGCAGTGATTGCGGACAGAAGGATTCGAACCTTCGATGTCTGGATGTTGGCCAGATGCTCGCCGCTGAGCTTTGTCCGCTGAGTGTTAGTTGTTCGGGTCGGTATCTTTTTTAATTATGATGGGTTGCTTGAAATACCTTTAGCGAGAAGGTATTCCTTATTGTATTGGTTAACTAGTTGGAGTTGCAACTAGGAAAGACTATTTGGGAATATCCTTTGTCGTGAAGTTTCACAGGTATTCCGGTTATCCACATTGGTTTCTGGTGTATTTCGAATCAAACATTTGAGTGTTTGAGTTGTTGTCATTTGTGTTTGTGGATGTTAGTTGTTTATTTTGTGAGTATGATTAGGTGAGGCGGATTAATTTTTTCCAGCCCTTGTCATATTTTATTTCTTCGATTTTAATTAGTCCTTTTTCCTGGAGTTTGTTTTTTGTGTTGGTCCCTTTTCTTGCCGAGAGTCCGATTTGCTGGTATACCTCGACTGTGCTTAGAGTGTGGTTTGGGTTTTCTTGCAAGAATTCTATGAAAGCTTGCTCGTCCGGGGTTAGTCCGGATGGTGTCCCTATAGATTTATAGTTGTTGTTTGCCGGGGCACTTTTTATTGATTTATGAGCGATGTTGTTGTTTTTAAGGTTTGCTAATTGGCTTTCGAAGACTTTGTTGATTACCTTGATTATGTCGGAGGTTGTGTAGTTTCCCTGGGTTTTGCTTTGTTCGAGGATTTTTTCTATTTGTTCGAGTTCTGTTCCGGCTTTCAGATTTTCGGTGACGAATTCGTAGATTGATTTTTGGGCCTCGTCAAGGTCGAACAGTTGGTCTGGTTGATTTTTGTCGTCGGTGATTTCTGTGATTGTTGATTTTTTAATTTGTTTGGTTGGCTCTGGGTTTTCGATTACCTTGTTGAATTCTGGGTCGATTTCGTTTTTAAAATCTCGGCTCATTTGCATTGCCTGCATTCTTGATTTGACGTTTTCGTCTGTCACGGTTTGATTTCGTATTTCGACGTAGGGGACTTCGATTAGGAATGGTAAGGTATACCGTTCTGCGAGTTTGACTATTGCGTTTCCGACGGGGAGTTGCGAGAAGTAGTGCCGGCTTTCGCGGAGTTGCATGATTTCGCTGATGTCATAGATGTCTTGGGGGAGCTGTTGCTGAAATGCGATGTGGCAGGCGGAGTTTCCCTTGACGGTGTCGGAGATTTTTGAGACGTGTTGGTCGAGGCAGATTAGGCTTGTCCCATATTCTCGCATTTCCCGATAAATCATGTCGGTCACGGTTTCGTTCGTGAAGTTTGTTGGTTTTTTGAGGAAGATATTGTGGGCTTCGTCGACTATGATTGCGTGGTCGAATCTTTGGTTGACTTCGTTTTGTCTTGCTTTTTTTAGCTTGTAGATGTATGTCAGGATGAAGTCGCAGAAGAAAGTTTTTTCGACGCTGCCGAGCGAGTTTAATTCCATAATTACTTTTTTGTCGAGGAGGTCTTCGACTGAGATGCTTTTTTCGCCTTTGTAGTTTACTATTTTTCCGAACTCGCCGAAGGTCATGACGGTCGCGATTCTTAGCGCGGATTCTATCCAGCCGGCTTCTCGTCCTTGTGTCTTGTTGATTTTTTCTTCGAGGCGCCATTTGATGTGGTTCCATGTCGGGTAGTTTTCGGAGCCGTGGTAGATGCCCCATTCCTTGAAGGCTTCGTCGAGAGTTTCGAGGATTACTTTGTGGACGCCGAAGGATGCGGAGAAACATTCTGTTAGCAAATCTGACAGGACGTTTATCCATTCTTTTGGGGCGACGCCTTTTGGCGGTTCGTTGATGTTTGTCTTGAATAGATTGCTGACTTTTTCATCGCCGATTGTGAAGATTGAGATGGTGTTGTCTTTTGTAATTAGCGGGCGGAAAGATTTTTTCCAGTCGAAGATTAAGTAGGGTTTGTCGTGGGCGTTTAGGGCTTCGATTATTTTGAATGCGAAAGTTGTTTTTCCGGAGCCGGACATTCCGGTGACGCAGATGTGCCGGGGCCAGTCTTTTTCTCTTAGTGTGAAGTCGAAAAGTTTTTTGTTTGCGTATACTATTGTTGCGAGGGAGTAATCGCCGTCGATGATTTCTTTTCTTGGCGGTTCGAGTAGGACTCCTTTGTCGAGTAGTTTGTTCAGGTTTTTTTGGTAGAGTGTGTTTAGGATGTGGACGATTTCGTCTCTTTCTTCGCGGCCGTCGGCCATGGTATACTGGAAATATATTTCGTCGATTTTTTTTCCGAAGACCGGTCTAAGTTTGTTGCAAATTTCTTCTACGGTTAGCGGGTGTTGGAATGTCATGTTAGATATTTTCTGGATTTATGTTTGTTCTGGGACGAGAATATGTTCTCCAAGCCAATTCTGCGTTAATTAAATTGACTAATCTTCCGTTTGTTCTTAAAAATCTTTCAGCGTAAAAAGGGGTATCCCTTTTTCCGGTTAATCTACGGTATTCCACGATTTTATCACATATTTTTGAGACAGCGGTTCCTCTGATTTTTCTTATTTCGATTAAATCTTCGTCGGAAAGATATTTGTGGTCTTTTCTTGAGTGAGCGGAATATGCTCTTAGTGCTTCCCCGTCTTTTCTTTCAAAATATTTGTAGAGTTTTGTTATTTTCATTTTATTCCTCCAGAATTTTTCCTATCATTTCGGCGCGGGATTCTTTTTCGCTTAGTTCTTTTGTGTTTTCTCGGAGTTCTTTTTTTAGGAGAGCGATGTCCCGCCAGCAATTGATTTTTTCATTGAGTTGGAGTTCGGATATTTCGATTTGTTTTTTTCGGAGTTCGGCTCGTTCTCGTGTGAATTCGGAATCGTCTTCGCCTTTCGGTGCGTTTTCGAGAAGGAAGTTGTTGATGTTGGCTTTCATGTTTTCGCCTTCTTTGACGAATCGTTTGCTTAAAGTTTCTCGTTCTTTTATCATCTCGTTTATTTCTATGACGAGGTCTTTTAGAGAATCCACTTTCGCTTTTCCGACGGAATTTATTTTTCCCGAGGTATTCCAAATATTTTCGGATGGGTATTTCTGTGGTATTCCGTTTTCAGTTAGGTTTTCCATGTTTTATTTAGGAAAAAGGTATTTATAAATGTTTTGGTTGTTGTTACTTTAGAGTTGGACATTATTGTAGGACTAAAATATCTCGTGAGATAAATTGATTTGGACGAGATTCTTGAATTGGTTTTAAGTATATTTTGAGTTCGGTTTTTTCAGCGATTTTTTCCGCGTCGGTGTGGAAGTTTTGGATTATTGGGAATGTAATTGCGATTTTTGTTGATGGGTTTTTTATTTTTTTGAGGTGTTTTAGGATTGGGATGATGTGGGCTTCAAAGTCGAGGATTATTTGTTTTGCTTCTTTGTCGGTCGGTTTTTTTCGGAGGAGTTTGCCGAGGGGGGCTTCAGTTGCGATTGTTGTGAATGGTATACCTGAAATATTTTGGGAGTTTTTGTTTTCGATTTTGTAAGTGTTTTCGATTTTGTATTTTTGTGTGAGCCATTTTAGGTTTTTCTCTGCATTTTCCGTCGCTGATTTATCTTTGTCGACGCCGTGGGCGTTGATTTTTTTTATGAGGGCTTCTTGAAGTATACCGCCTATTCCGCAAAATGGGTCGAGGAGTAAATCGTTTGGTTTTGCGCCGGATAGATTTATTAATATTTTTGAGAGTCGGGGCGAAATTGCGAGAGATTCTCGTCGGGTTGGTTTTTGCATATCGCGTTTTTTTATTTCGGTGTTGTCGTAATTTTGGTCTGCTATACCGAGGTATACTTTAGTTGGCAGTTGGCAGTTGGTGGTTGGTGGTTGCGAGTGGTAGAGGATGTAGAAATCGACTTTTGGGAATTCTTGTTTTTTGCCATTTTGAAATTTGATTTGTTTTTTGCTGTGTTTTATTATTGCTTTTTTCTTTTCTGATTTGAATTTGTTTTTTAAAATTTCCGGGTTTTGGTTTCCGAGGACTGTGTATGAAAATTTGTCGGCCGGGACGATTTCGTTTTCGTCGATGTATTTTAGGATTTGTTCATTTGCCCCTTCTGATATTATTTTGCCGAGGTGGAGCGTTCCTCCGAATTCTTGGATGTCGAGTTTTTCTTCTTCGCTTGTTTCGAGAATTAGGATGTTTTTTTCAAATAGGATTTCTTTGTGGGTTTTTTCTCGGGCTTTTAGGAATTCGATTATTTCTGTTTTTGAGAGTTCGGGGTTTCGGCCGAGGATGAAAAATTGTTTCATAAGTTGTGATTTGGGTGTGTTGTTTTTGTCGTGGTTGTGCACGCGAGTCTCGCTTTCATGGCTTGAATTAGTTTTCGTGTTTCGATTTCTGCTTTTTGGTTTTTTACTCCGATGATGTATAGGATTTGGCCTGATTTTATCAGCGCGGCGCGTCCGATTGTTTTTCCGAAGGCCTGGCTCATGCCTGTTTGCATACGGTCGGCTCCCGCTCCTGTAATCATTTTGTTTTCCCGGAGAATGTGGTGCGGGTACATTTTTACTTCGAGATAGAATTCTTTGCCGAGCTTTAGCTGGAGGAAGCGGTTGAGATATTGACGGACGGCTTCGATGGCGTTGTCGCGGAGTTGGATGTTTTCTTTTGATATTATATTCAGGATTATCGGGTATTCGTTTTTGTCGAAGCCGGTGATGTCGCCCATTTTGAATTTGACGATTTTTGAATTGGGGATGGTTTTGATGTAGGACTTTGTTCGTTTTTTGGATTTGCGGGTATATGCTCTTGCTGGTCTTTTGCTGTATGATGAACTTTTTCTTAGGGCCATTATTTAGTATGTAGTTGGTAGTCGTTAGTTGGTAGTCGACTTTTTCTTTTCTCCTGTTTCTTTAATTTCTACTTCGGTTCCGATTGCTTGGCCGGGTAGACCTTTTTCGAAGATTGCTCGGACGACGCCGTTTCCGCCGTGGGCTGATGAGATTTTGCCGATGATTGTTTTTGGTTCTTTGCCGGTTGATTTCCATTCGACTGTTTTGCCGACGAATTTTGTTGCTTTTTCGCGTGAGTCGGTTTTTGGAATTTCAATTAGGAAGTGTCTTGGGGTGTAGGTTTTTCGTCCTCGTCGGAATTGGATGATAGTTCCTTTTGTCATGTATATAGTTAGAAATTTGGTTTTTAAAGTTTGTTAATGAATTAGCTCGAATTCGCCGAAGATTTTTTTGAGAGTTTCGAGAGATTTGAAATCGATTTTGGTTTCTTTGTTTTTTTGTGCCATAAGTTGTTCTTGAAGTTCTTTCGGGTTTGAATTTATTAATTTGTCGTTGGATATTTTTTGGATTTTTGGGCCCTGGATTAGGAATGTGTTTGTCAGGAAGAAAATTTCGGCGGTCGTGTCTCTACCTTTGATTAAAAATCTTGATTTTTCCATTGCGGCGAGGTCGCATCGCTGGGTGTGTTCTGTGATTGCTGTCGTGATTTCGGATGCGAGTTTTTTTGCAATGTCGACGTCGCGCGATTGTTTTGATGTGAGGGGGTCTTTCTTTTTTTCTGTTTTCTTTTTTGCCACTTCTTTTTTCGTTTTTGCGATTAGCTTGAGGTTTTGCAAAAATCTTGGTGGGAATTTTCCTTGTTTGATTAGTTTGTCGTCGAATTCTTTAAGGATTGCTGATTCGGATTTTTTGTTTAGCAGGGCGCCGAGCATTTCGAAGACGTCCTTGTAGGTTTCTTCCATTGATTTTTCCTGAACGCGTTTTTCGATTTGTTCGCGGAGTTCCTGAATTCGCTTGATGTAGTCGAGGGCGTCTTTTGCGAGTTTGTCGAGTTTTTCGCCGTTGATGTCGCCGGGCTTGATGTCGCCGTGTTCATACGCTTTCCAGACTTTAATCATTATTTCTTCGAGGATGTCGACGTATTTTTTTTCGACGAGTTTTTCTTTTTCGTAGAAGATTTCTTTGAAGAGTCGGACGGTTTCTTTTGGAGTTGGGGGTGCGAGGCCGTAGAGCATGAGTAGTCCTTGAGTTGGGGTTGATATTCCCCAGAATAAATCTAATGTTGCGATGTCGAAGATTCTTTTTTCGACGGTTTCTTTGAGTTTGTTGCCGGATGACATGAACATATCGATTGCTTCGGTGGATGGTTTTATTTTGCCCATTCGGAGCAGGGATTTCCATGGGAGGAATGTGCCCCGGTCGTAGAGTGGGACGCCGTCGCGGATGAATGTGAAAAATACGGGGTGGGCGTCTTTGACTCCGTCCCAAAATTCTGTGAGTAGCCAGATTTGGACGTTGAGAATGTTTTTGACGCCGGCGATTGCCTGGGCTTCTTGAATATATGAGTAGATTATTCCGCGGAGTTTTTCCTTGAGTTCGAGCCGCGGCATTCGCTTGACGTCGGTGTCGTCGATGATTACTGAGATGTCGACGTCGGATGTTTTTGTTGTGTCGCCTCGGGTTAGTGAGCCGTAGATGACGTAGGATGTTACGTATTTTTCGAATTTTTTTAGGACGAGTGATTTGTGGATTTGGGCGACACGGAGGTAACTTAATAGTCCTTTGTCGAGGATTGGGAAAGACATTGACAGTGCTTCGAATACTTCGAATTTTGAATCGAGGCCGAGGTTCCAAATGTCGACGGGTGTCATTACATGAATCCAAAATTTGTCATTGATTTTTTTTGCGGTTGAAATTAAGTCGAGACGAATTTGTCCGATGTTTTTGAATTGTTTTTCGGGGATGATTGTTAGGATGTGAATTAGTTCGCGTTTTTTATCTTCTTCGGAAATTTCATATTCTTCTTCGATTTTTTTTGAAACTTGTGCGGGGATGATTCCGATGGCGTCGATGAATTTGTGTTTTTTTAGAATTTCGATTTTGAATTTTTCGATTTCTTTTTGGGTTTTGTCCATTTTCTTTTTTAGTGCGTCGTCTATTTGATTGGACATTGGGAGGTTTCCTATTTTTGATTTTGGGACGTAGTCTTTTGCGAGGTTTTGCTCGACGGAATTTTCTTGGGGGTTTTGATGTTCTTCCATAGTTTGTTGTCGGATTTTTGATATTTAAATGTTGTTACTTTTGGTAGATGTTTGGCGGCTATATTTATAAACTTGGAGATATATGAAAAAATGGAGTGTTGATGAAATTTGATTTTGTTGTTTTTGGAGCGACGGGGTTGCAGGGGAAAATAGTTGCAAGAGATTTACTCGAAAAAGGATATTCTGTACTTTTGTGCGGGAGAGACAGATCGAGGATTTTGAATTTATTAAAGAGATATAAGAAAACCGAGTTTAAATATATAGAGGGGAGCGTGATTGGTAGTTTGGTTGAAGCGATTAAATATTCGGGAGCGGATGTAGTTATAAATTGTATGGAAGGCGATTGGAATTTGAATGCGACGAAATCTGCGCTTCGGGCGAGTGTAAATTATATTGATTTGGGTTCTGAAATTTGGGTAACAAAAAAACAGCTTGCTATGGATAAATTTTTTAAAAATAAAAACATTGTTGCTATAACGGGTATTGGTTCTGTTCCAGGTATTGGGAATGTAATGTTGAGATATGCTTCAGAAAAATTTGATAGTATTATTGATATTGAAGTTGGTTTTTCGTGGGATTCTAATATTAAAAAATTTGTTGTCCCCTTTTCTATTCCAAGTATTATGGAAGAATTTACGGATCCGGCGCCCATTGTTGAAAATAAGCATTTTATTAAAAAGAAGCCATTGGATTCGATAATCGAGGATTATCATAGAGGAATTGGGAAGCAAAAAGAATTTTTCGTGAGGCATCCAGAGCAGTTTACTTTTTTTCATTATTTTAAAGATAAGGGAGTAAAAAATATTAGGTTTTATGCGGGATTTCCCGAGCATTCTTTTCGTGTGATAACTGCTTTAATTGATGTAGGTATGGCGAGTAAAAAAGAGATAGATTATTTTGGCGTTAAGATAAAGCCTGTAAATTTTTTGACTGAGGTATTGAAGAAGTTGAAAATTCCTGAGGATTATAGAGAGAAAGAAAATTTGTGGGTGAGGATAACGGGCAAGAAAAATAATAAAAGAAAAAAAATACTTATGGAGTGTCTTGTTCCGACCTTAAAGGGGTGGGAAGATGCGGGGTGCAATATTGATACAGGAATTCCTGCAAGTATTCTTGGTCAGATGATAAAAGAAAAGATTATTACAAAGAAGGGAAGTTTTGCTCCCGAGGCGGTTGTGCCTCCAGGGCATTTTTTTAAAGAGCTGAGAAAGAAGGATATGATTGTTTTGAAAAATGGGAAGAGGATTAATTAAGTATGTGGTTGCTGTTTATTAAATAATTGATAATAGAATATTTTATTATTTAAGTATTTTTTGGGTTGATGGTCCAGGGAGGAATCGAACCTCCGCCATCTCGGTGTAAACGAGAGAGTCTGCCATTAGCTTACTGGACCGATGAAAGTAGAGAGTTGTTTTGCTTTAAAACTTTTGTGATTGGAAATTTTTATAAAGAGCGGAATGTTTGGTTTGCGATGAAGAAGGTGATTGTTATTTTTTTGTTTTTGTTTTTGTTTAGTTTTGTGTCGTCGATGAATGGGCCGATTAGGGTTATGACGGAGCCGGAGACAATGGTTTCGGTTTTTATTTGGACTGCGGGTGGCGGACCGCTTTTGAATAGCGACAATGGGGTTACTGACGCTGAAGGGATTTTTACGACGAAGACGTTTTTTTCTTTGAGTGCTCCGTATAAACTTATTGTTGCTATTAAGGGAATGTCGGATTCTTTTGAGCAGGAGATTACGGGGACGGAGTTCGATAATGGGATGGATGTTGATTGTGCGGTTGGGAAGTGTTTTATTTCTGCGAGTGCGGTTGTTGTGAATAATTCTGTTGAGGAGGTTGTGGTTAATAAAACAAATGAAAGCGTTGTGAATGAAAATGTTTCCGAAAAAGTTGTGAATGAAAGTGTTTCTGAAGAAGTTGTGAATGAAAGTGTTTTAATGACGGGGAAGGCGTTATCTTTGGAGGAAGATGACTCTTTCGGTTGGGTTTTTTTTATTAGTGGTTTTATGGTTTTGTTATTTTTGTTCGTTTTTATTTTTATAATGTTTCGTCGTAGAAAATTTGGCGAGGCGGTTTTAGATAAAGAGGAGCGGGAATTGAAGTGCGTGAAGAAAGAGATAAAGGAAACTGAAGAAAAAATTAGAAGAGTAAGGCAAGAAGATGTGGAGGAGATTATTCGTGAGGCGAAGTTGAGATTGGCTAATGAAAAAATGGAATTATCGCAATTGGAAAACAGAAGAGATAGAATGAGGAAGTAATTAAGTTTTCTTTTTAGACAGGTGTCTTTCGACGATGACAAGGACGATTAAGATTCCAATTGCGGCGATGAAGATTAGGGCGAGTGGGAGTTTTGCGAGTGATGATGGGCGGTCTTCAAGGGATGTTGGGTCACTTGTTCCTGCGAATCCGGTGTAGCCGACGAGTTCTTTATCTACTGCGCCGATTACATTTCCTGTCCCGAAGAGATGGACGTTTTCTTTCCTGATTGATGTTTCGCCGTCAGTAACTTGGATGTTGTATGTTCCATCGGGCGAGATTAGTTTTAGGATTTTTTCGTCGCCGGCCCGGATGTTTTGGGCGTATGAGTTTGTTTCGGTGCCGATTATTATCTGGATTGTTTTTGTATATCGGACGTTGCCGGTGTTTCTAATTATTAGTTCGTCGCCTTCGATTAAGAATTCGACTTCGGGGTTTTCAGCGATGGTGAATGCTCGTTTGACTTGGGAGTCCTGATAGTTCGCTGTGATTGTCCAGATTCCGCTTGCGAATTCTTTTTCGATTTTGAATGAGGTTGGTTCGTTTGAGTTTGTCTTGCCTGTGATTTTTGTTTTTTCGAGGGCGTCGGTGATTCCGTATGTAACTTCTTTGGAGACTGGGTTCCCGTTTTCGAGCAGAATTATTTTGAATGTCATTTCTTCGTTGGGGTTGTAGTTTTTGGTTTTGAGGCCGGAGATGTCGATTGAGAATTCGGCGGATGCGAACGAGAGTAGCAATAGGCAACAGAGGGCAGATAGTAGATAATGGGATTTTTTCATGTTAATTTTAGTGGGGAATTATATTTAAATCTTTGGGGGCAACTTTTAAATAGTATTTATGTTATTGTGTTTTATGAGAGACAGAAAATTCTGGGTGATGGTGATGGGGGTGTTTGTTTTTGGTGTTTTTGTTTTTTCGCTGGTGAATGTCGGATTGCATTTTACGGGGTTCGCTATTTTTAGTAATTCAGGTTCGGATTTTGACGACGGTGTTTATAATAATACTTTTTATAATGGGAGTGGGGTTGTTTTGGCTGGGACGAATTTGAGCGGGAGTTATGTTAGCGAGGTTTTTGATGCAGGCGGCGAGGCGGTTTGGAATAATTTGAGTTGGGTTTCGCAGGATTTTAGTGTTGATAGTTTGTATGCGGTCGACGGGGTTGCGGATGTTTGGGGTTCTGTGGGTGGGGTGGTTTGGGTTTTGGTTAATGATGATTATAATGGGGGAGACGGGAATGGGGCGACTGCTATGGTTAGGAATAGTTCCAGGAGTTTGTTTGTTTTGTATGGACAGGATTTGTGGTCGTCGACGGATTCGGGTGTTAGCTGGACGAAAGTGAATGATGATTTTAATGGAGCGCGAAGTAATGCTGGTTTGGTGATGGCGATTGACGGCAATGATTATATTTATATTGTCGATGGGGGCGATGGTGTTTTTAAGTCGACGGATTCGGGTTTGAGTTTTAGTGTTGTTAATGAGATTTTTGGAGAGGGGCCGAATGCGGGGGCGATGGCTGTTGATAAAAGCGACAATCTTTTTGTTATTGATGGTACTGCAAAGGTTTATCGGTCGACGGATTCGGGTGTCAGCTGGATGAAGGTGAGTGATGATTATAATGGAGGGGTTGGTAATGATGTTACTGATATGTTTTCAAATAGTTTCGGGGTGCTTTTTGTGTTACATAATCAGGATTTATGGCAATCGACGGATTTGGGTGTGAGTTGGGTTTTAGTCAATGATGATTTTAATGGAGGGGATTTGGGGTCTGGTATAGTTATTTATATTGATTCCAATGATTATATTTATATTATTGATGGGAGCGAGGATGTTTATTTGTCGACGGATTCGGGTGTTAGTTTCACGAGGCTGGTTGAAAATATAAATGGGGTTAGCGGGAATGTTTTTGGGCTGAGTTCGTTGATTAAGTTTTCTTCGTTGTCGTATTATGTCAGGAGTTGTGATGATGAGTTGTGTTTGGGGGAAAGCTGGGCTGATGTTGATAATTCTTCGAGTTTGGGGTTGGGTGATAATAGGTATTTTCAATATAGGGTTGGGTTTGTGAGTCCGGGTGTTATTAGTTCGATTTTGGAAAGTGTTGTTATTGATTATGATTTAGTGAATCAGGCGCCGAGCGTTGTTGTGATTGTGCCCGAGGAAGGGAATACTTATGGTTATAATGAAAGTATCCCTTTGGAGTTTTTTGTTTTTGACAGCGACGGGAATTTAGATTCTTGCTGGTATAATGTTGATGGTGGTGCGAATGTTAGTTTGACTGGCTGTTTGAATTCAACTTTTGATGTTGGCGGGAGCGGGAGTTATGTTTTGGGTGTTTATGCGAATGATAGTTTGGGGCTTGGGGCGAGTGACAGTGTTGGTTTTAGCGTTGCTGTTGGGGCGCCTACAATTAGTTTGAGTTCTCCGGTGGATGGAGTTTATCTTGATGGTGGGGAGAATGTGCAGTTTAGTTTTGTTCCGACGGATGTTGATTTAGAGAGTTGTGAGTTGTGGGGGGATTTTGGCGGGGGGTTTGGATTAAATCAAATAGATGTTTCGCCGATGAACGGGGTTGTTAATAGTTTTTATTTGAATTTGAGTGATGGGAATTATTTGTGGAATGTGAGGTGCAATGATAGCGTCGGGAATTTTGCTTTCGATGGGAACAAGAGTTTTTATGTTGATAGCGTTAGTCCTGATGTTAGTTTAAGTCAGCCGAGTGGGAGGAAGATAAGCAGGAGTGTTTTTTCGAGCTGGGTTGTTTCTGATGCTTCGCCGGTGAGTTGCAAGTATAATGTTTATCGGGGCGAGAGTGTTGAGGTTGCGAATAGTTCTGTTAATTGTTCTGCGGGGACTGTGAATTTTAGTGTTACTGTCGACGCTGATTTTGTTTTCAATTTTTATGTCAGTGATTCTGTGGGGAATAATAATTTCAAGAGTTTGAGTTTTAGTGTTGACACGAGTTCGGTGGTGGTGAGTCCTCCTTCGAGCGGGGGTTCGGGTGGTGGAGGTGGAGGCGGTTATTTTATTGATTCGCTTGCGAGGTTGAAGATTGACAAGGTTAGTGTGATTGTTTCGCGAGGGGAGGAAAAGAGTCTTTCGGTTGAAGTCAAAAATACGGGGACGACGTCGGTTAACAAGTGCAGTTTGAGCGGTGGGAGTTTTATTGATTCGAATGATGTTTTTAATATTGGGGCGGGGGAGATTGTTGAGTTTAGATTTGTGCTTCGGGCGTTGGAGGGAGTTGAAGATTTGGAGATGAAAGTGAAATGTTTGGATAATGTTAGCGAGGTTGTTCCTTTGAGTATCGAGGTTTTGAAACCGAGTTTGGATGTTTCGATTTTGGGAATTGAGTTTGGTTCGGGGAGTGAGTTAAAAGTTGATTATAGCGTCGAGCCGACGGGGAATTTGGAAAGTGTTTTGTATTTTAGGATTTTTGATTCGGATGGGAATGTTGTTGATGAAGTTGTTGAGAATGTTGAGTTGATTTCGGGCGAGGTTTACAAGGGGAGTGTTGTGATGGATGTCGGGGATGCTGAGGGGGGAATGTTGAAGATTGCGATTTCTGATAGGAATGTTAATTTTGTTGAGGAGGATTTTATTTATGGGGGCGGGGCGGGTGTGACTGGATTTGCTTCGCTGGATTGGAGTGGCGATTTTTCTTATATTGGAATTATTCTTATTGTGTTTTTGATTTTGGCGGGATTGTTGGTTAGGCGGATTTGGAAGTTGAGGAAGGGGTTGAAGAAGTGAGTTTTTAAAGTTGGGGTAATTATTTTTATATGGCGAGAGTTAGGTATAGTTTTGGGTCGAGGCATACGGGGCGGATTGCGAATATTAAGAAGCAGAGGGGGAAATATCCCGAGGTTATGAAAGATGTCGTGAGGATTTCGGATATTGTGTAGCGCAGAACCTAAGGTTCTCTCGCTGTGTACTCCTCTATATAGCGATTCTTCGAATCGTATTTAGTGCAAATGAATTTTTTTAATGGCGCTGTCCATTGCTTTGCAACGGACAACCTGCGCCTAAAAAATTTATTTGCAGATTTGTTCTGTTTAAGTTAACTCTTTAAGCACCAAAAACCTAATTGTTTTATGAGAGTTCGTTATAGTTTTGGAAGTCGGCATACGGGGCACATTTCGAATATTAGGAAACAGAGAGGGAAATATCCGGATGTGATGCGGGATGTCGTGAGGATTTCGGATATTGTGTTGGAAATTTTGGACGCGAGGTTTGCCGACGAGATGAGGAATGCTGAGGTCGAGGCGGATGTTTTAAAGAGGGGCAAGAGGTTGATTTATGTTTTGAATAAAATTGATTTGGTTGGTGCTTCGCGAGAAAATGGAAAATGGAAAATAGAAAGTAGGAAGTTGGCGAGGGAGATGAGGCCGTGTGTTTTTGTTTCGGCGACGAAGGGGATTGGCGGGAGAGATTTGAGGGCGAGGATAAAGATGGAGGCGCGGCGGATTTTGGCTTCGCGAAAATCCGCAGGTTGGGAGAGGTTGGGAGAGGTTGAGAGAGGTGAAGGTGCGGAGTGGAAGAGGGTGCATGTTGGAGTGATTGGTTATCCGAATGCGGGGAAGAGTTCGGTGATTAATATGATTACGAAGCGGGGGGTTGCTAGGGTTGGGAAGCAGGCGGGGTTTACGAAGGGGATGCAGAAGATTCGGATGAGTGAGAATATTTTGGTTTTGGATACGCCGGGGGTGATTTCGGGAAACAGGTATTCAAGTGAGAGCGGGAGTTTTGCGAAGGATGTGAAAGTTGGGGCGAGGACTTATAGCGACGTGAGAGATCCGGAAGGAGCGGTTGCTTTTCTTCTTTCAGAAGAAAAGCAACAGGTGTCAGGTGTCAGGTGTCAGGTGTCAGGAAGCTTGATAGAAAAGTTTTATGGGATTAAAGTTGATGGTGATGTTGATAAATTGATTGAGGAACTTGGAAAAAAGAAGGGATTTTTGGGAAAGGGCGGGGTTGTTGATGTTGACAGGACAGCGAGGCTGATTTTGAGGGATTGGCAAGAGGGGAGGATAGTTGGTAGGGGGTAGATGGTAGGGGGAAATCAAAAGAGGTGCGTCGTGCTGAGTTTTGGATCAGATCCACACCTCTTTAATACAATTACAATTTGAATAAGGTTTTTTTGTTTATATAGAAATGTGGAATTGGATGTATATTTGGGAGGATAATTTGATTTATAAGTCATTTGACTTTGGAGTGGTTGCGGTCGGTTTTGATGATAAGATTTATTAAGGGATTTTATTTTGTGTATTTATGAAGATGGATAATTCGGTTGTGATTACCGGGATGATTGTTGGGGCGATTTTAGTTGTCGCGCTTTTGGGGTTTTATGTTTTTTCGGAGGGCGTTTCTGAACAGACGGTGGTTTCAAATGGGATTGCTGAAGTCAAAGTTGTGCCGGATTTGGTGAGTGTTTATTTTAGCGTCGAGACGAGCGGGGGTAGTGCGAAGGTTGCGAAGGATGCGAATGCCGAGATTGTCGACGCTGTTGTGACTGCTTTAGTGAAGGAAGGTTTTGCGCGCGAGGATATTGTGACGGAGAATTTTAATGTTTACGAGGATTTTGATTGGACGAGCGGGCAGAGAATTTCGAAGGGGTTCAAGGCGACGCATTCGATAAAGGTTGAACTTTCGACTGATGGCGAGATTGGCGATGTGATTGATGCCGGGATTGATTCGGGGGCGATGTTGAGTTATATTAATTTTGAGTTGAGTCGTGAGCTTGAGAATCGGTACAAGGCGGAGGCGTTGAAGTTGGCGGCGCAGGACGCGAGGATTAAGGCGGAGGCGATTGCCGGCGGGCTTGGCGCGAAGTTGGGTGATGTTGTTTCAACGAGCAGTTCTGATTTTGATTATTATCCGTGGTTGGCTTATGATAGCGCTTCGGTTGGCGGCGAGAGTGTCAGGGGGGCGAAGGTAGAGACGGAGATTCAGGTGGGGGAAAGGACGATTCAGGGAAGGGTTTCGGTTACGTATGAGTTGAAGTGATTAATTTTTGATAAGTTTTATAATCTCATTTGGCGTGTGATTGCGATGGGATTTTGGCCGGTGGTTTTGAATGTGTTGCGGAATTCGGATGTTGTGTTGATGTTGGTTGATGCGAGGATGCCGGAGGTTGGGCGGAATTCTGAGATTGTTAGGAAGGTTGATAGCATGGGGAAGAAATTAGTTTATGTTTTTAATAAAATTGATTTGGTTGGGAGGAAGGATGTTGAGGAATTAAAGCGGTTTTATCCGGATGGGTTTTTTATTTCAGCGACGAGGAAAGTTGGTGTTAGGGAGTTGAAGTTGTTTTTGGAGAAGATGGCTGATGGCTGGGGTCGTTCGAGTTTGCGAGTTGGAGTTGTTGGTTATCCGAATGTTGGGAAGTCGAGTTTGATAAATTTATTGGCGGTTGGTGCTCGGGCGAAAGTGTCGTCGGTGGCTGGGACAACGAGGAAGACGCAATGGGTTCGCGTCGGGAGATTAAGGATTATGGATTCGCCGGGGGTGATTCCGTTTGGGGATGGGAGGATTCAGGTTGGAATGACGGCGTCGAAGGATGCGCATAAAATTAAAAATCCGGAGAAGGTTGCGATTTTTCTTTTAGGGGAGAGTGAGAGAGTTAGATTGGCTATTAAAAATTTTTATGGAGTTGATGGCGAGAGTGTTGATGATGTTTTTGAAGCGATTGGGAGAAAGCGTGGTTATTTAGTAAAGGGTGGTGAGGTTGACGAGAATAGGACGGCGGTTAAGATTATTGATGATTGGCAGAAGGGGAAGATTAGATTGAAGTAAAACTTTATAAGGAGAAACCGTTAGGATAGATTGCCCCCTCATAGTTCAATACACCTATAACTTTTACCCTTTCACAATGTTTATAAGGGGTAAGAATATAATGTTTTATGGATAAGGAGAAAGAAAAAGTCCTCGATGATTATGTCAAGTATCGTCGGTTACGGAATCACTCTAAGACCTTAAATGACATTAGATTTCATATAAGTAAGTTTATCTATTCAACAAAGAAAACATTAAAAGATTTTGACGACGAAGTTTTATTAAATTATCTCGACAAAATAACTCCAAAGTATTCTATTCAAATGTTAAACAATATCAAGAGTTCATATATTAAAAATTTTGTTAAGTGGTATTATCCCGATTGGAGTTTAAGGTTTAGGAATTTGGATGTTATGTGTAAGACGGAAAAGGCTGGGGCAACTTACGAGGCGGATGATATGATTTCAGAGGAAGAATTTGGGAAATTGATTAAGGCGGAGGAAAGTATTTTTTGGAAGGCATATTTTTTAACTTTATTTTATGGATGTTGCCGACCCGTCGAGGTTAGCAACTTAATGAAAGATAAAATCGAGTTCGAGGATGACGGGGCATATATTACAATTTACTCAAAGAAAAACAAAACCTCATTCATTAAGTTTGTTCCGTCGGATGTTGCTTTTTATTTAAAGAAGATTATCGACGATAAAAATGAGTTTGTGTTTTGTAATAGCCGAACTAAGAAGCCGATAAATGTTAAAACCGCATACGCAAGAATAAGGGGATTATCAAAAAAAGTTCTCGGTCATCAAATTGATTTATACACACTCCGCCATTCAATCGCTACGATAAACTATGGTAAGGACATAAAAGACGACGCTATTGCTCGACAAATGGGACATACCAAAAGTATGAAAGGTAAGTATGTTCATAATGATAAAACGAAATTAAAAGAAATAGCGAGAAGTATTTATGTTAGTCCCGAAGATTTACCACCTGAGAAAAAACATGAACTCGAATTAAGAATTGAGAAAATAGAAATGGAAAATAAAAACTTCCATATTGCCCTCGCCGAAGTTGTTAAGAAATTGAATTTGTCGACGGAGAAGTTAAAAGGGAATGTCGGGAAGTTAGTTAAGAAGAATGTTAAGGGTGTGAACTAACCTGATTTAAATCTGTATTAAAAAAACCGAAAACCTTATATACTAATATGATATCGTTCTGTTATGGTTAATAGCATACTTTCAGATATAGGGAGTAAGTTAAGAAAAAAGGAGAAGAAGATTGGGTGTAATATTACAATAGACGAATCTCTAAAAAAAAGAATTGAAGAGTATAAACAAAAACACAAACTCACAGAATTTTCTCCTGTTATAAATGAGATGTTGTGGGATTGGATAAGGGCTAACGATGTATATGAGCAAAATCAAAAACTAAAAGGGGTGAGTGAAAAGAAGACGTAAAAAAGCGGGTGCATTTGTAGTGCATAATTCCCGCCTCTTCACATCATATTACAATGAACAGAAGTGTAACCCTATTTAAATATTTAACGGAAAAAGACCAAAAAGATTTTTTTTGGAAGAGGGTTGGGGTGATTCGGGAATTTTTAAAGGATGGGGATTATTCAACAGACCAATTAGAATTTTTAGGATACTCTAAAGTTGAAATCAAAACC
>JAZDPV010000011.1:0-6271 GCA_043797265.1 archaeon | reverse complement strand
TTAGTTTTCATTATTCTATTTCTGATATAGGCAAGGATTATTGTGATGCGAGCGGGGTGGGTGGGGCGTCGACGACGAAATCTGATTTTAATATTGCCGGCTGCAGTTTGCCGACGGGAGGAGGGCTTGCGATTGATACTTGTTCAAGAAGAGAAATAGATGGAGAATATTTTTGTGATAGTGATATTACTCTTTGGGTGACGAGGGAAGTTGGATATGGTTGTTCGTTGGGTTCCACGACTTATAATCCTGGGGACCCTTTTTGTTGTCCGGCTGGGATGTTTTGTAATGCAACTGGCGGGGCGTTTAAATGTGATTATAGATTAGAGCAGTGTTATAATCAAACAAATGAGGCTGATTGCAAAGCGATAGGATGTGTTTGGTTAAGTGAGGAGGGAATTTGTGCTGACGGAACTCGGGATTATGGCTGTTCTCTTTATGATAATTCTGCGGAGTGTTTGGCTGATGTTTGGAATTTGGGGAGGACGGGGATTGGGACGGAATTTTGTGGGAGTTATATAGATTGCGCGGGGACGTCATATACAATTCCGTATGAAAGTTGCGGGTGCGTGTGGGATGCTGACGACGATGAATGTGAGTTGTATATGGAAGTGTCGGAGACTTTTTATGACAATGAGAGCTTGAAGAAATGGTTTTCGTGTTCGAAATATTATGATATTGGAGAATGTGTCGAGGGAGAGCAGGATGTGTCGTGGACTGCGGATAGTGTTTTGTATAATGGTTTTCCTGAAATTTGTTTAGATGTTATGGGATGTTCCAATGGGAGTTCGATGAGGATGTGCGGGGAGCCGGTGGTCAAGTTGCCAGGGTTTAGTTTGTTCGCGTTTTTTGCTTCGGTTGTCGTCGTTGGGTTGTATTATTATCGGAGGAAGATTTAAATAATGGGGAAGTTTTTATCTGGCATGAAAAGTTGGCTTGTTGTTTTGATGTTGGTTTTGATTATGTGTGAGTTTGTCGTCGGTGGTGTTTATTCCGAGGTTGAGACGAGTTTTGTTATTTCGCCTTCGGAGGAAGTTAGTTTGGGTTTTTGGGGGATGTATGGAGATTTTTTGGTTGCGGGTTTGATTGTGCTGGTCGTCGTCGTTATTTATTTGAATGCGGGGAAGAAGGTCAAGAGGAAGCGCAGGAAGTAGTTTTATAAAGTATAAGTGCTATTTTGTTTTATGAAAAAGTTGGTGGTGTTTTTGTCTTTGGTTTTTGTTTTGGCATTTGTTTCAGCGTCGGTTGAGGTTCATGATTATGATTTGAAGAAAGTTTATCTGCCGTTTGGCTTGGTTGAGGGCGAGATTAATTTGACGATTGCCGGCGAGGAGTTTGGCGCGGATGTGGTTTCTAATAATGGGGGAAAAGTGAAACTTGGAGATTTTTTGAAGGATAACGGGGTTATTTATTTTTGTTCGCCGCCGGATTGCTCGGATGATTATGAAGTTTTGAAGAGCGGGAAGAATATGACTTTTGTTGTTCCCAGCGTCGGTGTTGTTTATGGCGAGTTTGTTTTGAGGGGGAATAATGTTGAGGTGAATGGGATTGATTTTAATTTAAGTAGTGATTTTGTCGAGAGTTCTAATTTGCCGATAGCCATTGATTTTTTTGAGGGGAGCGAGTGGGAGTTTGGCGAGTTTTCCGACGAGTATTCGGGTGAGAATTGGGGATGTTATAATCCGACGGCGCCGGTTGTTGGTCCGCCGATAAGGAAGTCGGTTTATTGCGAGATGATTACGATTTCCGACAGTGATGCTTTGTATCTTGGGGCTGATGTTGACGACGGGGATTCTGTTAATTTGAAGATGAGTATTTATCCTGAGCTGGGCGGGAACGAGCTGGGGAGTTGTTTGTTTAATCCGGGCGCGGTGAGGGGATGCGTTGTTAATGCCGACGCCGGCGAGATTTTTTCTGCGGGGGATTATCAGGTTTGCGTTCAGGCGCCGGATGGTTTAAGTAGCACTAATTATAAATTGTTTCAGGAAAATACGGGGGCGATTTGCGGGTTTGTTTATTCTTTGGGGCCGGGGACGGGTTCGGAGGATTATGCTATTTTTGTCAAGGAGGCGAAGTATGCACCGGCGAGTTCTTTGAGTCCGGATGATTTTGATTTCGAGAGCTTAGTTGTTGCGGCGGACAGCTTGGTTGAGAAGAAGTATAACAGGAATTGTTCGGATGGTTGTGTCTTGCCTTTTGTTATTTCCGGGATTGCGCAGAATGTTTTGATTTCGAATGTGGTCGTGGAGTCTTCTAGTTATGGCGATAATAATCCTATTGAAGAGGTTAGTTTTTTGGAAATTTTGCCGGCGACGGTGGATTTTAGCGGGGTTTTGGATTTGGGAGTTCTTGGGTTTAATGTTTCGAGCGGGGATATGGTGTATGAGATTTTTCTCGGGGACAATGAACTTTTGAGCGAGAAGATTAGTGTTTTGCCGGCGCCGATTATTAGTTCTGTTTCGCCGTTGAATCCTCCGGCTGGTGTCCCGGTTGAGTTTCGGGCGTTGGTGCAATTTGACGGGAATAAGTCGTTGAGTTATAAATGGAATTTTGGCGACGGTGGTGTTGCTAGCACGGATAAGCCGGCGGCTGTTCATACTTATGGGAAGTTGGGAAATTATTCGATGACGGTTGAGGTGAGCGCGGGCGGGAACTTGACTACGAAAAAAGTTTTTGCGGTCACGGCGATTAGCCCGAGGGTTGCCGTTAATGAGAGTTTGCTTGTTAAGAGAAAGTATCTTGATGATATTGTTAAAGTGATTGGTGTTTTGCCGTCGTGGTATGCGGGGGCGTTGTCGAAGGCCATTAATGTTGATTATTTTGATAGTGAGCTGAAGAGATTGGACAAGGCGAGGAATGGTTCGGTGAATGATGAGGGGTTTGTGAAGATTGCCGGCGAGCTTTATGCTTTGGATGTTCCGGTCGGGCTTGTTCATGATAGTTATAGCAGTCCGGATTTGATGACGGATATTGACGAGATTGATATTGCGCCTATTGTTACAATTGGCGGGGCGGGGAGCGGGGATAATGATGATTACAAGAGTCCTATTTTAGCCTGGCAGAGTTCTTATATTGCTGCGGATGTTTTGGCGACGAGGTTTGCTATTTTGAAGGCGAGTGGCGAGAGGGAATTTGTTTTTAATGTTTATGATATTGATTTGGCTTCGAGTGATTTTGTCGAGAGTTATTTCGTGATTAACAAGCCGAAGGGGGATTTGTTTTTCAAGGAAAATGTTGGCGAGCGGGAGGTTGATGGCGTGACTGTGGTTACTCTGGGTGCGGAAGGGAAGAAGTCGCTGGCGTTTTATTACGAGGGGGAGAGCGGTGTTTCGTTTTTTGTTTCGCCGAAGCTGAGTTCGATTGTTATAGAGAGCGATATTGACAGGAGCTGTAATTTTAATCTTGTCTGCGAGGAGGGGGAGGATTACGTTGGTTGTCGAAGTGATTGCAAGCCGGTTGGGCGGGCGATTTTTTATGGGTTTTTGATTTTGATTGGCGTTTTGGTTTTGTATAGTTTGTTGCAGGTTTGGTATAAGGTGATGTATGAGGGGTATTTGTTTAGTGACCATCGGCAGTTGTATAATCTTTTGATGTATGTGACGAATGCGAGGGCGAGGGGGATGGAGGATTTGAGAATTCGGGCGGAGTTGAGATCGAAGGGATGGTCGAGCGAGAGGGTTGATTATATTATTAAGAAGTCGAGGGGGCAGAGGGTTGGGATGATTGAGATTATTCCTATTAGCAAGATTGGGGCTTGGTTGAGGAATAGGAAGGCGAGGAAGAATGTTGAGTTGGCCCGAGAGCAGATTGGGAGAAACATTAATAAATCTGAGTTTCAGTGGTAGGCGATGATAAGGATAATTAGGAATTTTGCGAGCAGAATTTTTGCGGGAATTTTCAAGAGAAGAGGCGAGATTAAGTTGGGGTTTTATGGTTCGCCGAATTCCGGGAAGACGAGTTTGGCTAATCGGATTTCGCAGGATTGGTTGGGTGAGGATTTGGGGGCGGTTAGCAAGATGCCGCACGAGACGAGGGAGATTCAGATAAAGGAAAAAGTTATGATTGAGAAGAACGGGAAGAGGGTCGAGTTCAAGTTGATTGACACGCCGGGGATTGCGACGAAGATTGATTTTGAGGATTTTATGAAATTTGGGATGAAGAGGAAGGCGGCGCAGACGCGGGCGAAGGAAGCGACGCAGGGAATTATAGAGTCGATTAAATGGCTGGACGATGTCGACGCTGTTATTGTTTTAATTGATGCGACGGCGAATCCGTATTCGCAGGTTAATATTACGATTATCGGGAATTTGGTTGCAAGGAATATTCCGGTGCTGATTGTTGCGAATAAGATAGATTTAAAAAAAGCTGATGTTAAGAAAGTGCAAGGAGCGTTCCCGGAGTATGAGGTCGTCGGGATTAGCGCGAAAAATGGTGATAACATGGAAGAGTTTTATGAAGGGTTGTTTAAATTGGTGAAACGAGTTTAAAGGTTTGGAGAGGATTTCGACGACTGTCGTCGTCGAGGGAAGGTGAAATGGTGAAAAAAATAAAGAAGGCGGTGAAGAAAGAGAAGGATTTGACGATTCATTTTATGCCGTATTCGGAGATTGCGCGCGAGGATGTGATTGGGAGGATTAAGAAAATTATGGGGCTGGTTTTGCAGCAGAAGATTATTATTTTGCAGGGGAAGTTGTTGCCGGAGGAGGAGGTTAGGTTGATTGAGAATTCAATGACGCTGATTGGGAATATTAAGGATTTTCAGGGGATTGAGATTGCGGCGATTTCTGCGGAGAATGGGAACAGGACTTTGTTTGAGAAGGTGAGGAGAAATATCGCGAAGATTCTCGTCGGTGAGCAGGATGCGATTACGATTATCGGGCCGGCTTCTGTGGTTAAGGAGATAACAAGAAATCCGAAGAAGATTGAGTTGATGCTGCAGAGAAGGTAATTTTGGTTTTTGGGATAGAATAATTAGCCGCAGGATTTTCGCGGATTACGCAGGATTTTTATAAGAGAGTTTGTTTTGTTTTTGATGAAATATGAGGAGTTGACGGAGAGGATTATTGGTTGTTTTTATCGAGTGTATAATACTCTTGGGTCTGGATTTTTGGAGAAGGTTTATGAGAATGCGTTGGCGATTGAGTTTGAGAAAGGGGGATTGAAGTTTGGGAAGCAGGTTGGGATTCAGGTTTTGTATGACGAGAAGGTTGTTGGAGATTATGTTGCTGATTTTATTGTCGAGAATAAGATAGTTGTTGAGATTAAAGCGAAGGTTGGGATTTTTTCTATAGACGAGGCGCAGTTGATTAATTATTTGAAAGCGACGGACAAGGATGTTGGATTGATTTTGAATTTTGGAAAAGAGGCTGAGATTAAGAGAAAAATTTTTGAGAGTGCACGTGGTTTATCTTAAATAATTAGCCGCAGGATTTTCGCGGATTACGCGGAGTGGGTAATTTTAAATAGTTTGGTTGTTAATGGTTTTTATGAAGAAGGGGATTTCGGCGATTGTCGCGACGGTGTTGATAATTTTGATAACGGTCGCGGGGGTTGCGATAATTTGGGTTGGGATTTTGCCGATGGTCCGGGAGAGTTTTGATTTTCAGGAGCTGGATGGGCGGGTGAGCGTTTTGTCGTCGGGGGGTTACACGGTTTATGATCCGATGCGGGAGGTTGCGACGGTGCAGGTTAAGAGGGAGGTTGACGAGGGGGTGATGGAGCGGATTAAGATTTCGTTTTCTATCGACGGGAATTCGGTTTCGTCGACGGTGGTTGCGCCGAATTCGGGGCAGACGAAAGTTTACGCTTTTGATTTGTCGGGTTACGGGGTGCCGGACAGCGTCGCTGCTTCGCCGATTTTTGTTGGGAAGAACGGGGCGGAGAAAGAGGGCTCGGTGACGTCGACGGCGAATTTGCCGGCGAAAAGCATTAGCGAAGTTCAGGGGAATGTTTACGATTTGGGCGGGGATTATTTTTACGAGGTGCCGACGGACGGGCTGGTTTCGATTTGGACTTTTAGCGGGGATGCTGATGATGGTTGGGGGAGTAATGATGGTGATTTATTAAATGGGGCGAGCGTTGTTGATGGAGAATTGGTTTTGGATGGGGTTGATGATTATGTGAATGTTGTGGATTCATTAAGTAATAGTTTAAGAAATGAAATAACGATTTCTGGATGGTTTTATTATGATGTGTTTAATAGTTCTGGTTTGGTTTGGAAGAGTTCATATAATTATATTTTTTATGCCGAAGGGAATGCTATAAGATTAAC
>JAZDPV010000010.1:0-12237 GCA_043797265.1 archaeon | reverse complement strand
AATATATATAATAAAGTATATGTTTTATAAGATGTTTATTTTTTAACATAATTTGTTTTAGAATTTATTTCTTTTGGAAATGAAATAAGGGTGTGAGTGTTTTTATAATGGTTATATTTATCGAAGAAAATTTTTGTTTTTGTTTAAAATTTGTATTATTATATTATAGTTAGTGGAAATGAAATAGGGGTATATAAAATATGTTTTCGTGTATATGAAGGTTTAAATAGTTTTGATTTGTTTGTTGTATGAAATGGGTGTTGAATTAGGAGAAATTTTTGATTCGGCTTTGAATAATAGTTTATTTAGGAATAAGGGGGTTTTACAGGTTCGTTATACACCAGGGTCTATTCCACATAGAGATAAACAAATAAAATCAATTGCTTCAATTTTGGCTTCGACATTAAGGGGTGAACGGCCGAGTAATTTATTTGTTTATGGTAAAACAGGTACGGGAAAAACTTTGTCGGTTTTATATGTTCGAGATCAATTAATTAAGAAATCTGAGATATTAGGGGTGGATGTAAGATTTGAATATTTAAATTGTAAATTAAAGAAGGTTGCTGATACTGAGTATAGGATTTTGGCTGCATTAATTGGGCAGCTTGGTGGAGATGTCCCGGCGACGGGGTTGCCGACGGATAAAGTTTGGTCTAAATTTATAGAGTTGGTTGATAAAAAGAAACAGTTAATTGTTTTTATTTTTGATGAAATTGACCATGCGGTAAAAAAAATGAGTGATGGTTTTTTGTATTCGTTGACGAGGTTAAATCAGGAATTGAGTCAGGCGCAGATTTCATTGATTGGTATTTCGAATGAGGTAACTTTTTTGGAAAATATTGATCCAAGGGTAAGGTCGAGTTTAGGGGAGGAGGAGTTTATTTTTCATCCTTATAATGCGATTCAATTACAGGATATTTTAAGGGAGCGTTGTGTTGAGGCGTTTAAGAAAGATGTTGTTATTGATGGTGTTATAGCTAAATGTGCGGCTTATGCGGCTAGGGAGCATGGGGACGCTAGGAGAGCCCTGGATTTATTGAGGATTGCGGGGGAATTAAGTGAAAGAGACGGGAAGAAAAAAATAGAGGAGGAATATATTGATTTGGCAAATTTGAAAATAGAGAGAGACAAAATTTTGGATATTATTGAGGGTGAGCCGAAGCAGTTTCAGTTAGTGATGTATTCGATTATGAGATTAACAAGAGAGAGAGGAGAGAAGGATAGATTTTTTACGGGAGATGTTTATAATTATTATCAAGATATTTGTGCGCGGGTTAGGGCTGATGTTTTGACACAGAGGAGGATTTCTGATATTTTGGCGGAAATAGATATGTTGGGACTGATTAATGCTAAGGTTATTTCAAAGGGGCGGCATGGCAGGACCCGAGAGATTAAGTTGTCGATTCCTAATAATTTATTTGATAAGGCTGAGGCGATTCTTGTTGATTCGTTGGGGCTTTAGAATAAACTGAGGATAATTCCCGTCGGAATGTGGTTCCTCGATTTTAATATGATAGGGATGTTGGAATTGTTTGCGAGTAGGGGATTTTTTTTAGATAGAGATGTTTTTGGGATTTTATCTAAGAAGAGCGACGATGAGGTTACTGAAATTATTAATGGGCTAGTTAAATCTGGTGTTAAGGAAAGGGTAATCACAAAAAAGATTTTTGATGAGTATATTTTAAAATTAGAAAGAAAGAGGGACGGGTTAAATATTAAATTGTTGTCGACGCCAAAGTTTTTATCAAGAAAAATTGGGGTTGGAGATTTTGTTCGGTATTTTCGTTCGAGGTATGAGGTGTTGAGTGGGATGTTGGCGACGGGGGTTGAAAACATGAGTTCGATTCGGAGGATTGGGGGAGGTGGTGGGGTTTATAATATTGTTGCGATGGTGGTTAAAAAAAATATTACAAAAAATAAAAATTTATTGATTGAAGTGGAAGATTTGACGGGGAGGGTTGTTGTTTTAGTGAATCAGGACAGGAGGGATTTATTTGACAAGGCGAAGAATTTAATGCTGGACGATGTTGTTTTGTTCCGGGTTTCGGGTTCTGGTGAGATGTTGTTTGTTAATGATATTATTTTCCCGGATGTTGGTTTAGAAAAGGAAAAATACGGGGACGTTGATGAGTATATCGCTTTTAGTGGGGATTTTCACGTTGGTTCGAGGAATTTTTTAGAGAAGGATGTTTTGAGATTTGTTGATTGGTTAAATGGTGAGGTTGGGGATGAGAGGCAGAGGGCGATTGCGCGGAAGGTTAAGTATTTGGTTTTAGTCGGGGATATGGTTGATGGTGTCGGGGTTTATTCGGGGCAGGAGGGTTGGTTGAATATTAAAGACATTAAGGGGCAGTATAAAAAGTTGGGCGAGATTTTTGGGAAGATAAGAAAGGATTTAGAGATTGCGATGTGTGCCGGGCAGCATGATGCTGTTTGGGTAGGGGAGCCGCAAAAAGTGATTCCAGAAAAGTGGGCGGGTGAGTTGTATAAGATGAAGAATTTAAAGTTGGTTACTAGTCCGGCTTTGGTGGATGTGGGCGGGTTTAGGATATTGATGTATCACGGGGCGAGTATTAATAGGTTTGTAGATGAGACTGAAAATATTAGGGTTAATTTTGGGCACAGGTCTCCGACGAGAGTTGTTAGGGAAATGTTGAGGTGTGGTCATTTGGCGCCGATGTATGGGTTGATGGATTATGTTTTATGTGAGGTGGACCCGATGGTGATTGACATTGTGCCGGATATTGTTGCGACGGGTGATCAGCATCGGGCAGAGGTTGATTGTTATAATAATATTTTGATGGTTGCGAGTTCGTGTTGGCAGTCGACGACTCCATTTGAAGAGAGGGTTGGTAATGTGCCGGAGCCATGTCGGGTGCCGTTGTTTAATTTGAAAACTCGGGAAATTAAAATTGTTGATTTTAGTGAAGACAAAATTAAATGGGAAGAAGGTGATGATTTGGTTTGCAAGTTGGGGGGGGAGAATGTTTAAGTGGGATGTTGATGGTTATTTTGAAGATTTAAGTAGCGGGGTTGTTCGCGCGTATGGGGTTGCGAGGAGGGCGCGGGCATTGGGTTTGGATCCGGTTGCCGATGTTGAGGTTTCTTTGGCGGCGACGATGGTTGAGAAGGCGGTGAGGTTGGTTTGTGTTGTTTATCCGGATTTGCCGGTTGAGAAAATTGTGAGGAGGATGGAGGAGTTAGAAAAGAAGTATGGGCAGTTGGATACGACTGTTAGTTTTGTGATTGCACGGGAAATTGCCGAGGAGAAGTTTTGTAAATTTAAAGATAAGTTGGAGGCGATTGATGTGGGGATTCGGGTTGGGTTTGCCTATATGACTTTGGGTGTTGTTTCGTCGCCGATTGAGGGTTATACTGGTTTGAAGTTGGGGAAGACGCGAGAGGATAAGTATTATTTTATTGCGAGTTTTAGTGGCCCGATTCGGTCGGCGGGGACGACGGCGACTTGTGTTGTTTTGATGTTGATTGATTATTTGAGGGAATATTTTGGTTATGCGAAGTATGATGTGAGCGAGGACGAGATTAAAAGATATGTTGTTGAGAACAAGGATTATCATGAGAGGGTTGCGAATTTAGCGTATTTGCCGACGGAAGAGGAGATGAGATTTTTGGCGGCGCGGTTGCCGATTCAGATTGATGGTGAGCCAACGAGTAGGAAAGAGGTTTCGAGTTATAGGGATTTGCCGAGGGTGGGGACAAATTTTATTCGGGGCGGGATGTGCTTGATTTTTTCAGAGGGGCTGGCGCAGAAAGCGGAGAAGGCGGTGGGGCGATTGAGGTCTTGCAAAAAGAATGGGTTGAAGTGTACAGGGTTTGATTGGTTGGAGGATTATACTGTTTTGCATAAAAAGCGTGAGGCCGGCGAGAAAAATATCGAGGCGACTTATATTAAAGATTTGGTTGCGGGGCGGCCGGTTTATGGGCATCCGTCTCGGAGTGGTGGGTTTAGGTTGAGATATGGACGCGGGCGGACGTCGGGGTTTAGCGCGGTTTCGGTTCATCCAGCGACGATGGGGATTACGAATGGGTTTTTGTCGCATGGGACTCAGTTGAAAATTGAGAAGCCGACGAAGGGCTGTATTATTACTTCTTGTGATTCTATTGATGGGCCGATTGTGAAAATGAAGAATGGGAGTGTCAAGAGAGTTTATGATTATGAGGAGGCGAGGCGGATTTACAAAGATGTCGACGAGATTATTTATCTTGGGGACATGTTGTTCCCGATGGGGGATGTGGTTGATAGGAATTTTGATTTGTTGAAGCCGGGGTATGTTGAGGAGTGGTGGGCGGCGTCTTTAGTCGCCGAGGATTCAGGATTCAGGATTCAGGATCCGGAGAATGTTGGTTTGGATGAGGCGATTGAATTAAGCCGGAAGTTTGGTTTGCCATTGCATCCTAAATATATTTTTTATTGGAGCCAGATTGGCGTCGAGGATTTTTTTGGATTGGTTGGGTGGTTGAACAAATCGGCTTGGGAGAATGGGAAATTAATATTGCCTTTTGCGGATGAGTTTAAGGTTGGCAAGAGGGCTTTGGAAATTTTGGGAGTTGAGCATGATGTTGTGGGCGGGGATGTTGTTGTTGATAAAGATGCGCGGGCTTTTTTGATTAATCTTGGGATTGACAAAATAAAAGAGGGGGAGGGTTTGGATTTAGAGATTGGGGGGACGGGTGTTAAAGGCGTTTTGGAAATTGTGAATGGGTTGTGCGAGTTTGAGATTAAGGATAAGGCTGGGACATTTATTGGGGCGAGGATGGGGCGGCCGGAGAAGGCGAAATTGAGGGATATCGGCGGGAGCCCGAATGTTTTGTTCCCGGTTGGAAAGCAGGGCGGGAGGTTGAAGAGTATACAAGATGCGGTTGGTGTTGGTTTTATCGACGCTGATTTTCCGATTTATAAATGTGGGTGTGGTAATGAGGGGATTTATTTAACCTGTGAAAAATGTGGGGTGAAGTCGAAAAGGGGTTTTTATTGTCGAGAATGTTGTGGGGTGAAAAGTGATTTTTGTAAGTTACATAATAATTGTTTTGGATTTTTTAGGAGAAAGATTGGGGTTAAAGATTATTTTGAGGGGGCGTGTAAGAAATTAGGGCTTGAGTTGTATGAGGTGCCGCCCTTGATTAAGGGGATTTCTGGGATGGTGAGTGAGGGGAAGGATGTTGAGGATTTAGGGAAGGGGGTTTTGAGGGCGAAGTTTGGTTTGTGTGTCAATAAAGATGGGACGGTGAGATATGATGGGACGGAAATTCCGTTGACGCATTTTAAGCCGAGGGAAGTTGGCGTGGGGGTTGAAAAATTGAAGATCTTGGGGTACGAGAGGGATATTTATGGGAGCGATTTGGTTGGGGATGATCAGATTTTGGAGTTGAGACCGCACGATATTGTTTTGCCTAATTGTTCTGAGATGGCGGAGAGGGGTGGCGATGTTTTTTTTAATGTGGCGAATTTTGTTGATGAGGAGTTGAGTAGGTTTTATGGGATGAAGAGATTTTATAATTTGAAGTCGAGGGGGGATTTGGTTGGGCAGTTGGTTGTTTGTATGGCGCCGCATAATTGTGCGGGGGTTGTTGGGCGGATTATTGGATTTGGCAGGATGCAGGGGGTGATTGCGTCGCCATATATGCATGCGGCGATGAGGCGTGATTGCGACGGGGATGAGGCGGCGGTGATGTTGTTGATGGATGTGTTGTTGAATTTTTCGAGGAAATTTTTGCCGGGGCATCGCGGTGGGAATCAGGATGCGCCCTTGGTTTTGAATGCGAGGATTCGGGCGGGGGAAGTTGATGACCAGATTTTGTCTTTGGAGAGCGGGGGTAAATATTCTTTGGAGTTTTATGAGGTTGCTGAGAGAGGGGAGCATTCGAGTGAGTGCCGGGTTGAGTTGGTTAAGGATAGGTTGAAGATGGGGGTCGAGCCGTTCGTGGGGGCGGGGTTTAGTCATGATACGAGTGATATTAATTTGGGGAATGCAAATGGGGTTTACAAGAGTTTGCCGACGATGAAAGATAAGGTTGCGGCGGAGATGGAGTTGGTCGGGAAGATTCGGGCGGTTGACAAGGATGACGTCGCGAGGTTGATTTTAGAGAGGCATTTTATTCGGGATATTGGAGGGAATTTGAGGAAGTTTGGGAGGCAGGGATTTAGATGTGCGAATTGCAATGAGAAGTTTAGGCGGCCGCCGTTGGCGGGGGTTTGTCATAAGTGCAAGGGGAAAATTATTTTTACAATTTCGGAGGGCTCGATAAAAAAGTATTTGCCGATGGCGAGGGAGTTGGTGAAGAATTATAATATTCCGTCGTATACGTGGGAAGTTTTTGAGTTGTTGGAGGAATATGTTGGGGGGATTTTTGGGATTGAGGATTAGTTTTTATCTTTAGGATTTTTAGAATAAGGATGTTAGTTTTTGATTTGTGTGACTTTTATTTTAAGAATAATGGCACACGGACAAACACGGACAAACACGGATTTCATTTAGTTGAAGTTGAGTTTTGATTAGTATGGTAAAAAGTAGGATGAATAGGATTTCTAGTTGAGTTATTGATTCGATTTTATTCCACAAAAAATTACGTCGTCTTCGACGCCGTATTTCTTGTGGATGTTTTTGTTGGTTGGTGGTGAAATTTTAGGAAAAGTTTTATAACTAATGGATTTGTGTTATTTTTATGGGAAGTTTAGAAAAAATAGGCAAGGGTGCTTTAATCACGGCAGTTGGTGGTGTGATTATTGGATGTGCCACATTATTTGCTGGTGCAATTGGTGATTTTTGGGGGTCAAGGGGAATAAGTGATGTGTATAAATTTAAGCTTCAAGGGGCTCCTGCGAGCGTTAAACGAGATGATAGAATTTTAGCTGAGGATAAGTACTGGATTCAATTAGGTGAAAATAGGATTTATAATACTAATGGGCCATTTAAGACTGATAATGGAAGTAAGGTTTATGTTGGGGGTTCTTGGACTAATACTTATTTTGTAGTGGAAGAACAAAGGTAATTTTAGAATAGTATAATAATAAATATAAAGGGTTGGGAATTTTTTTCTTCATGGGGTTTTGTCATTTGCATTTGCATACGGAGTATTCGTTGTTGGATGGGGCGACGAAGATTGAGGAGTTGTTTGAGAGGGTGAAGGAGTTGGGGCAGAGCGCGGTCGCGATTACCGAGCACGGGAACATGGGGGCGGTGATTAAGAAATATGATTTGGCGAAGAAGGCGGGGGTGAAATTGATTTTTGGGTTTGAGGCGTATATTACCGACGATATGAGGGCGAGGGATAAGGACGTGAAGAATTATCATTTGAATTTGTTGGCGAGGGATTTTGAGGGTTACAAGAATTTGATTAAATTGGTTTCGATTGCGAATGGCGAGGGGTTTTATTATCGTCCAAGATTAGACAAGGAAACGTTGAGAAAATATTCGAAGGGATTGATTTGCATGAGCGCGTGTATCGCGAATGATGTCGCGCAGGCGGTTATCGACGGGGACGAAAATAAGGCGAGGGAGTTGATTGGCGAGTATGTTGATATTTTTGGAAAGGAGAATTTTTATTTAGAGGCGCAGAATCACGGGATTGCCGAGGAGGAAGTTGTCAGGATTTTTTACAAGAAAGTTGCGAATGAGATGGGAATTAAAATCGTGGCGACGGTAGATTCGCATTTCTTGAAAGAGGAGGATGCTTATTCACACGAGGTGATGTTGGCGATTCAGACGAATGGAGATATGAATCAGGAGGAGCGGTTTAAGTTTGATGGGGCGGGGTATTGGATTAAGAGCGAGGAGGAGGTTAGGGATTTGTTCCTGGATAATCCGGAGTGGGTTGATTTGTCGACGGAGATTGCTGAGCGGTGTAATGTTGAGCTGGAGATGGGTGAGACGATTTTTCCGCATTTTGAGTTGCCGGGGGGGATGAGTCATAAAGATTATTTGTATAAGTTGTGCAGGGAGGGGGTTGACAGGATTTATGGCGGGCGGGAAAATTACGGCGAGGCGGTTGCGCGGATGGAGTATGAACTTGGGGTAATTGAGAAGATGGGGTTCGAGGCGTATTTCCTTATCGTCGCTGATTTTATCCGGGAGGCAAAAAAGTTTTGCCAGGTTGGGCCGGGGCGTGGTTCGGGTGCGGGTTCGATTGTTGCTTATTCGCTTGGGATTACCCAACTGGATCCATTGGCGTTGGGATTGTTATTTGAAAGGTTTTTGAATCCCGATAGAATTTCGTTGCCGGATTTTGATGTTGACTTTGGGGACAAGGATATAGTTTTGGGTTATGTGAAGAAGAAGTATGGCGAGGAGAAAGTGTCGTTGATTGGGACGTTTGGGACGATGTCGGCGAAGGCGGTTTTGAAGGATGTGATGAGAGTTTTTCGTGTGCCGTTTGAAGAGGCGAATGCGATTACAAAGCTGGTTAGTGAGAAGACGATTCAGGAAAGTTTGGATGCGGAGAGAGACGGGAGGTTGACGGCCGGGGCCGAGCAGTTGCGGGAATTTAGGAGGAGGAATGAGAAGTTGTTTGAGGTTGCGATGAGGCTGGAGGGGTGCGTGCGGCACAAGGGGGTTCATGCTTGCGGGGTTGTTTGGGGGAGGGAGGGGATTAATGAATATATACCGACGTACGTGAAGGACGGGAATATGATTACGCAGGTGGAGGGCCCGGATATTGAGAGGTATGGCTTGGTTAAGTTTGACATGCTGGGGCTTGAGACGCTGAATGTAATTAAGAAAGTTTTGGATGTGATTGGGAAAGATGGCGAGTGGCTTGAGAATATTCCGCTGGACGACGACGGGGTTTATAAGATGTTGAGGGAGGCGAAGAGCGTCGGGGTTTTTCAGATTGAAAGCGAGGGGATGAGGAAGACATTGAGAATGATTCAGCCGACTTGCTTTGATGATATAATTGCGATTGTTGCGTTGTATCGTCCGGGGCCGATGCAATATTTGGAGACTTATGCGAATCGGAAGCATGGGCGCGAGAGTGTGACTTATCCGCATTCGAAGGCGAAGGAAATTTTGGCGTCGACTTATGGGATTATGGTTTATCAGGAACAGGTGATGCAGTTGTCGAGGGCGTTGGCTGGTTTTAGCGCAGGGGACTCGGATGTTTTGAGGAAGGCGATTGGGAAGAAGAAGTTGGATTTGATGGAGAAGATGGAGAGGCAGTTTAGGGATGGGTGTGTTGAGTATTCGGGGATGAAGCGAGAGGATGTTGATAAATTGTGGGATGATATTGTGAAGTTTGCGGCGTATTCTTTTAATAAGTCGCATGCGGCGGCGTATGCTTTAATTTCTTATCGGACGGCGTATTTGAAGAAGTATTATCCGGTTGAGTTTTATGCGGCGACGATTTCTTCGGCGGTTGGAGACCCGGATAAATTGGCGTTTTATTTGGGGGCGGCGAGGGGCGAGGGGATTAGGATTTTGCATCCGGATATTAATACTTCGGAGGAGTCGTTTAGCGTCGAGGAAAAGGATGGGGAGAGGGTTATTCGTGTTGGGTTGTCTGGGATTAAGAATGTCGGGGCGGAGGCGTTGGCGAGGATTATGGCGGGGAGGCCATATTCTTCTTATCAGGATTTTATTAATAGGGTTGATTTGTCGAAGGTGAATAAAAGGATTTGCCATAATTTGATTTCGGTCGGGTGTTTTGATGAGTTGGGGATAAATCGGGCGAGTTTGTTGAAAGTTTATGAGAGCGTCGGGAAGGAGGTTAGTTCGGCGGAGAAGCAGATGACTTTGTTTGGCGGTGTCGCGAAGAAGGTCGAGTATCCGGATTTGCCACAGATGGCGTTGAAGGATATGCTGGCTTTGGAGTCGGAGCTTTTGGGAGTTTGTGTTTCGGGGCATCCGATTGATGCTTATATTGAGTCGAAGAATGGGGATTATAGTTCGTTTGATAGTTTGAAGGAAGATATGGAGACGGAAGTTTTTGGGATAGTGAAAAGGTTTAGCCAGATTGTTACGAAGAGCGGGGACGACATGGCGTTCATGGATATTGTTAACAAGAGTGGGGAGTTGAAGGTGACGATTTTCCCGAGGGATTTTGCGGAATGTTTTGGAGGCAGGATGGTGAAGGAGGGGGACGGTGTTAGGATTGCGGGGAAGTTTAAAGAGAGTGAGGAATTTGGGAATGCGTTTATTGCGAAGAGTGTGCTTGTGTGCGAGGCGGTTTGATTTTGGAAGTGATTTTATTGAGGGGGGTTTTGGGTGAGATGTTGATTGGATGAGAAGAATTTGGTTGAGCAAAGTTTATTTGTGCTGGGAGTTTGGTTGAAGATGGGGCAACACGGATGAGAAGGATTTTGTGGATTTCGCGGATAAGAAAAATTTTTGGGGTTTGACTGAATAGAAAAAGGATGGTATGGCATGGATTGGGAATTGTGTTTATTTTAACTTTACTGCTGTGCCATAAGCGAGCATTTCGGCGGCGCCAGTCATAATCATTGAGGTTGAGTAGCGGATTCCGACGATTGCGTCGGCGCCCATCGAGATTGCGTCGTTTACCATCCGGTTGAATGCTTCTTCTCGTGCTTGAGTTGTCATTTCGGTATAAGATTTTATTTCGCCACCGACGAGGTTTTTGAATCCGGCTGCGATGTCTCGTCCGACGTGTCTTGCCCGGATTGTATTGCCTTTTGCGACGCCAAGGATTTTTATAATTTGTCTTCCTGGGATTTCCATTGTGGTTGTAGTGATTAGTTCTTTCATGTTAGTGGTTGGATTTTTTTGTTTTAATATCTTTCCTTTGTTCTATTTCATTTTCTTTTTTACGGAGGGCAATTAGTGTGATGCCCACGATTATTATTATTGTTGGGTAGATTTGAACCCAGAGGGGTGCGTCTTTGCTGGCGAGAATTTCGAGAGATATCCAAACGCCGAAGATGATTATTGCTATTCCGGTTATTGTTGCGCTTTTTACCATATTAGTATTTAGTTTGACGATGTTTATATATTTTTAGAATGGCAGATAAAAAATTATTGTTGGGATAAGGATTGCGCCCATAAGGAAACTTCGGCGGGTTTGAAATTCGATGCAGGTCAGCCCGATTGTTGTTGTGACAGCGAGGGTGATTAGCCCGAGTGGTCCGGTGAGGAAGAATATAATTATAATTAGGAAGATGAGGATTGTTGTCGATATTTTTGCGTAGGGGATTTTGTGGATGTTTTTGGCGATGAGTTTTGAGATTGTGATGGCGATGGGGATTGCGAGAATTGTTGATAGAATTATTGTGATGAAGATTGTGATTAGAATTGTCGTCGATAGTGTTGTGATTTGGGAGATGGCGAACGCGGCGCCGGTCCGGGATTTTTGGATGAGGAATAGCGTGACGAAGGAGATTGACATGACGATTGTGTTGACTGAGCCGAGGAGGACGAGGAATTGTTCGCGGTTTAGTTTGCCAGTGATTTCGGAGCCGATGATTGCGGCCTGGGATGAGCCGAGACCGGGGAAGAAAGAACAAATTGGCGAGACGAGAATTGTTGCAAGGGTTGGCTTGATTAGTTCTTTTTTGTCGAGGTTTAGTTTTTGGATTTTTTGTTTTGGGATTATTGTTTTGGATTTGATTGAGTGGATTATCGTCGAGGTTCCGAAGAGTCCGGTAAGGAGCGGGAGGAGGGGTTGTTTGATATCAAGGTTTAAAGTGGCGAGACCGACGAAGCCGGCGAGAATGAATATGAGTATTGCTTTTATTTTGGATTGTTTTTCGCTGTAGATTAGAAAAATAACGGCCCAGACGAGGATGAACGCCATCATGCGCTGGAGGAACGGGAAAATTTTTGGGATGATAATTAGGAAGATGGGGACGATTAGGAAAAGGGAAATCGTCGCGATGGTCGAGCCGATGAGCGTGAGTTTTAGGGCGTGGTGTCCGTTGCCGGCGAGAAGGAGTTCGTGGCCAGGGAGGGTTCCGAGCCCGGTGTCTTCGTCGGGAGCGCCAAGAAAAATTGCGGGGATGAAGTCGAGGAATGTGTGAGTTGTCGCCATCGCCACAATGAAAATAATTAGGGTGATTGGTTGGAATTGAGAGATGGTTGCGAGAGAGAGGAGGAATATGGCGATGAGGTTGATGTGGATGCCGGGGGTGAGGCCTGTTAGGGTTCCGGAAAGCACACCAAGGAGCAGAGGGAGGATTAGGTTGAGCATATTAATTTGTCGACGATGATTTGTTCTTTGTTTTTGTAGGTGTCGCGTCTTCCTTGGAATTTTATTGTGTCGCCTTTTGAT
>JAZDPV010000009.1:0-30157 GCA_043797265.1 archaeon | reverse complement strand
ACGCTAACATTAAAATCAATCAAAGAAGAATAATGACTCGTCCCATTATCCGGATACACTATTATAATAACAGGAGGACTAACATCCAAAGTAATATGCCTCACGGAAGTCGAATTCTTATTCCCCGCCGCATCACTTATATTAACCCAGTAAGTATACAAATTACTATCCCCCAATCCCGTCCAGTTTATAGAAGTATTACTCAAACCATCAGCCATCAAATAAGTCGTCGAATTCAGCTCAACACTATTATTATACAAGTTAAAAGTTATATTCGCGTAGTTCACATCACTCACCGAAACATTAACATAAATCCAGTTCTGACTCTTGTTCGCGTAATCTCCTTCCGTGCCAGTCGAATATTCAATCAAAGGATAAATCGTATCAACACCAAGAGTTCTCGCATCCAGCGTCACAACACTCCCAGCTAAATTCTGAACATATGGCTTGAACGTGTGCCACCCATTCGCAACTCCCGTATGATTCTCCGTCACATATTTCGAACTCGTGTTCGCATAAAGCCCCAAAACCTCATCCGCACTCAACGACCTGTTGAATATCATTACATCATCAAGTGTTCCATTTATAAATTGAGATGATGAACTATATGTTCCAATATAAAGAGGATAATCAGCATCCTTAGCTAAAAAATTACTAATAGTTGTTGTTGGAACATCCTTAGAAGTAGAATTATAAAAGCTAATGTTAGTTCCATTATATGTTAAAGCAACAAAATTCCAAGTATTTAATTGAACACTGATGGTAGAAGCGTCAATGAGTTGAGTATTAGTTCCATTGCGTAAATAACAGCCTAACTTCCCGCTATCACTTATCCATAATCTATATGCGTTATTTCCCCTAGAAACAATATTCTGGATTTGAGAAAAAGAACGAGGATAAATCCAAGCAGTTATAGTTACATAATCCACTTCTACATTAGTTCCTGTATCTGTCACAATTACATAATCCCCATCCCCATCAAACTCAAACGCCTTCCCCAATTTCCCAGCATCAGTTTGAGAAGCATTACCGACGACACTTCCATTATTTCTCCCCATATAATCCACAACCCCGCCACTCGCATTCAAATCATCCATCCTCCACCAACTCACTAACGAATTATCTTTATCAACAAACGCGCTAACATTCAAAGCCACATCAGCAACCGAAACATTCATCCATATCCAATCATTCGCCGTCTGCGTCCCGTTCGCCAAGACATCCGCCCCAAACGCCACCGTCGGTACCCCAGTCGCCACCGTCACACTCCTCAACGAAGTATTAACAACACTCCCGCCCTCGTCCTGAACATAAGCCCTAAACGTATGCAAACCATCCGCTAAAGATGTAAAATTATTACTAAAATATTTCGAACTACTATTCGCATACAACCCCCTAATCTCCGCCGCCGATAAACTCCTATTAAAAATCATTACATCGTCAATGGAGCCGTTGCAAGAATTACCTCCCGCACCGAGACTACCAATATAAGTATATCCTTGATTTGTATCTCCCGGCGGCGTGTTTCCAGTGCCAGTTTTATTCGCCTGACCATTTATATATAAAGTTACATTAGTTCCTAAGCGTGTTACTCCTACATGGTACCATACATTTGCTGATAGACTTGAACTGGATTGAACATTAAACCCAGCAGGCGGATAATTATCATAAGTTAAGAGATTATTATAAATAAAAAAAGCATTGGTATACCCATTAAAAGTTGGGCTCACCAAATAATAATATGAACTTGTTGTAGCCGCCATCTTTACCCACATCACATATGTAAAACTTGTATTCAAATTAAGAAAATCTATATATGGAATAGCTATATAATCCCCATCCCCATCAAAACTAAACCCCTTCCCCAACTTTCCATTATCAATCTGCACCGCATTACCAACGGCCGTCCCATTATTTGAATTTCCACTCCAAATTGCACTGCTATTTTTTCTCCTCACAAGCACAATATCATTTTCAACATCAACATCATAAATCTTGCCGTTATATTTTTCTTTTGTTATACTCTTTACTTTTATTGGCTTATTCTCTGAATCTAAGAAATAAACTTCTTTTCCATTGTTTATTTCTTCATATGTTTCTATTACTGGCTGAAGCATGTAGTCCATAACCAAAAGATTTTTATAATCCTCTTTATTAAACTCGCTTATGGCAGAAGTTTGTATTAACATTCCAGATGAATTTGAAAGAGAAATATTATCTATTTCAAGAAATTTGCAATTTGAAAAATTAGTCAAAAGGGCAATAGATAGAGTTCTACAAGAAGAAATAGAGGAAGATATATTATTTGAAATAGGAGAGAACATAGCTTCTAAATCCAAGCTTTCAGATAAAGAAGCAAAAGAATTTTCAGAGTGTGTAAAAGACAAAGTAGCTAAATTACATGAATAAAAAATGTTGCTTATATTAGATACAAACATCTTATTCTCTTTTTTCAATAAATCCAAGGTATTTCGGCTAACTAAAGAATTAAAGCATATCGGATATAAACTAGTTTCTCCAGATTTTGTATTCTTTGAAATTAAAGGTTTAAAAAAACAAATAATGAAATCTTCAGGACTTTCCAATTCTGAATTCGAATTCTTACTTTTATTAATAAGAAAAGTAGTAAGATTTATTCCTAAATCAGAATATAAGTCATTTATCCCCGAAGCTAAAAGATTATCCCCCCACATTAAAGACTTTCCATTATTTGCATTATCATTATATTTAGATAAGTCTCCTATTTGGTCGAGAGAACCAGGATTAAAAGAACAAGAATCAATCAAAGTGTTATCTGATGAAGATATTGAAAAATTATTAAGCGAAGCATAAACCTTATGCTTCTCACTTACCAACAAATTCGAGCCATCTTCCAATTCAATTTTATACATCTCTTTATTGTTCTCAAACTCCTGATTCTCATAAAATGTTTGCCATTCCTTTTCGCCTGTTTCATTATTCAGAGTCATAACTTTCTCATTCTCGCTTAAATCATAAAAGTACTTCCATCCATTTTCAGTCAATATTTCAGTTTCATTATCATAACAATGCCCAGAAATATCCTCAACCAACGCCCCCTCCCCCGTCGTATTCACATCATCCATTCTCCACCACCCAACTAAACTACCATCAAAATCAACAAACCCCGAAACATTACTACTCAAACTACTAACGCTAACATTCACCGGAACCACGCTACTTCCCCAAGTCGCACCACTATCCGGCGTCGGCTCAACAAATTCAATAACAGGATTATCAGTCATATTAACAACCAACGCATTAACATTCGACATCAAAATCGGCGAATAAAACGGATTAGTCGAATTCCCAGCCAGAAAACTAAAATTCAAAGTCAAGTTCGTCGTCTGCTTATTCGTCGTAAACAAATTACTCCCGTTAAAAACCTGCTCAGCCGTCTGATGCCACGAACCATCATAATACCCAACACTCAAATTCAAACCAGAACCCATATTAGCCTCATAATCCCCAGTCACCCAAACCTTATCATACCCCGCGCTCACATTCAAAACACTCTGGTCCCCAAACCCCTGCGTCCCCGTCGGCAAATACCTCGCACTTTGATTATTATAAATTTCTAAAATCTGGTCTGCTGTTAAAGAAGTGTTGAAAATCATTACGTCGTCGATTGAGCCGTTGAAATTAGCAGTATTACCAAGAGCACTATTCGAGGAAGCACCAATCAAAGCTGACTTGTTCCTATCTGTCATTCCAGTATAACTGCCTGTTGTATAATTACTAGTATCAACTCTAACACCATCTCTATAAATCTTTATTCCACTTATTGCCTCAGAACCATCATACGTCATTACTACATGCTTCCATGCATTACTAAAAGGGCTACCAGACGCAGCGTTTACATACCTTCCAATATGTGCCGAATCATCATAATGATATAGCCCTACATAAAGATTGTTTCCACTAAAAAAGAAATCCCATTCATAATAACCACCTGATGCCCAACGTTTTGAAACAATCGTTCCTACTGGTGTCGATAGTGGTGTATACATCCATGCCGAAACGGTGAACGGTTTATCGTTTCCAGCCCCATCAGTAAAAGAGAACTCATCAACATCCCCCAAATCAACATAATCCCCAGTCCCATCCAAAACCAAACCTTCCCCATACTTCCCACCAGTAGAATTAGCAACAACATTCCCAGCATAAGTCCCATCATTCCCCTCCCCACTCCAATCATAAGCCGTCGTCAAAGCAGTATTCTCCAAGTCCCCATCAAAACTCCAATAACCAACCAAACTATCATAAGGAGCGGTGTTTGAAATGTTTAAGTGAGTGTGATTAGAAACCCCGGTTTCCTTCGTCACATTAACCAAATCTCCCGTAGTAACATCACTAATAATTATCGTCGGGTCCACAACATAATCATACTCAACATCTCCAAAACTCCTCAAATCAAACGTATCTAATGACTCATTCTCTCCCAAGTTAGTCAAATAAATCTTATACATTTCAAACTCGCCCAAATTAGTTATATTCTCAAACAAAGCAATTCTCTCATCCCCCCCCTCCCGATAAACACTAACATTCCCTGAAGCCTGACTCCTGTTTTCTGACTCCTCGATTTTCGCCCGCGCATAAATCGTAATATCCTTCTCCCTCGTCAAATTCTTCTCAAACACAACCCGCAAATAATCCCCATCAGGAATCACAGCAGATTTATTATCACCCAAAACCGAGACATTCTCATAAACATCCTCGACAAAAGTCCTGTTAGAATCCAAATGCTCCGCCCCGCCAATATAAATTATCTCATAAGTCTGATTACTCAAATGCGGCACGACCCACTCGACATAATCCACAAACCCATCTCCGTCCAAATCATAAACATCAAACTCAACCTCCTCCCTCACAACAAAATCTGCGTCAATCTGCGTAATCTGCGGCTTACTCTCCTCTATAGAAACATTATCACCAACATCCAACACAACATTCCCGCTAATCCCAGCCAAACTTAAATTCCCCTCGCCATCTTTCTCTTTTTTCCCTTTGCCTCCATCCCCATTAACTTTCTTAATATTTTTCTCCTCGCTCTTATTTTTCTCCTCCTTAACTTTCTCCACAACCCCCCCTTTTTTCTCCTCGCTCTTATTTTTCTCCTCTTTAACTTTCTCCACAACCTCGCTCTTATTTTTCTCCTCTTTAACTTTCTCCACAACCTCGACGCTCTCATTTAATTCTACACTTTCATTAACAATTTCTGTAATATTAATTTCAATGCTTTCATTCACATCTTCAACAACCTCGCTCTCATTCTTGTTCTCATCCTTCTCTGTCTCATTTTCCCCAACATCTTCCAATACGGGACTTTGGACTTCCGATTCATCTTGTATTATCGGCACAAGATGATACACTTTCAACCGAGATGAATTAACCCCGACCCGATTATCCAAAATACTATAAGCCAAAATATCCGTGTAATTCAAATCATCGTCGGCACTCACAACAACTTTCTTGCCCCTCGATATATTTATTTCTTCAGCCGTCGGGGCCTTCGTATAATATTCAATCGCAACCTTCGCTTCATCTCCCTTAGTCAATTCCTCGTCAACAATATCATCTAAATTAACAATTTTACTATCATTAGTTTCAACAATATCCCCGCTCAATTCCAGTTCAACCTCGTCAATCACATTTCCGGAAATCGTAAACCCCTTAATCCAAATCCACAACCGCGTAAAAATTCCCCTCCCGTTCCTAATATCTTTCGCGACAAATCCGGTAATCGTCCCGTCAGCAATATCCCCGCGTCCAACTTCATCAACCAAATTATTATACTCATCAATCTCCGCCTCTGCCTCATTAATCTCATTTCCGGTTTTAATCGTCACATTCTCAGCACTCAATGGAATCTCAACATTCACATTCCCGCTCTCATTCACAACAATTTTCTTAATCCACTTTACCCTTCTCTCAATGACCGCCTTGTATTGCTTAACCGAAACATTCATCCCGCTCTCATTCCCCTCTCCCGTAACATTCCACCCAATCACACTTTCATTTAATTCAATATCAATAATCTCACTAATATTCATCCCGCTCTCATTCAATTCTTCATCAACAACCACACTCTCATTCCCCTCAACCACACTCTCATTCCCCCCTTCACTAACATTCAATTCTTCATCAATAATCTCACTCACATTCTCATCAAAAACCTCAACAACTTCTTCAACCTCCCCGCTCACATTTTCTTCCCCATCGTCAACAATTTCCTCAGCCCCGCCAATCAAACCAGCATCAACAACTTCCGGTTCTTCTTCCAATAAAACATCCTCCTCATCAACAACCTCAGCCGGCGCCTCTTCTTGTGGTGCAACAACTTCACTTTCCTCACTCTCCACTAAATCCGAACTCTCCGACGCAGTCGAGTCATCCGCCGAAGCCGAGTCATCCACAACCGAAGGTTGCGACTCCTCGTCGTCAACAACAAGCCCGACAATTCGCAACAGAGAATTAGAAACAAACCCGCCAACCTTATTTAATTCATTCCCGCCAAAAGAAAAATTTCTCTCACCCGACATTTGCACAGAAACAAAAACAACAGCAACCACCGCGAGCAAAACCAGTCCTCCCAAAACCAGTTTCCCCACAGAAATTTTTTTCTTGTCAGGATTTTCTGTTCCGATATAACGCTTTTTCACGTCGCCATTTTCATCCCGATAACTTTCGTAATAATAAGGTCCAAACTTTTTCCCGTTCCTATAAAAATATCTCTTATAAGCCATCTCTTTTTCCTAAAACATGTAGAGTAACTCCTTTAAAAACATTTTCACCACAAAAATTCCGTAGGGTAACTGACAAATTAAACAAAAAATTTATAAAGAATAATAATTGCAAAAATAATATTTTTAAAACCAAATCTTTTAAAACTTCATTATCAACAACTTATATGGAAAAAGAAGGTGCCCCCCAATCCCCAACTATTTCTGAAGCCACAGCCCTGGAAATTGAAAATGAATTCGAAAACAAGGAAAAAGATTCCGAAGAAAAAGTCGAGGCCTCGCTTTTCATCGCAGGCAGATTTCTAAATCTACAAGAGTTAATTATGCTCACCGACATAAACCCGATAATGCTAAAAGAAATTCTCCACCGTCTCGAAAAAAAATACTCACACGGCATTCTCCGTTTAGTCAACCGAAACAACTCATGGAAAATGGACGTCGCAGAAAAATACCATTACCTAATCAACAAACTCGCAACCGGCTCATCCGAATTCACAAAAGCCGAACAGGAAACCCTCGCCGTCATCGCCTACAAGCAACCAATAAAACAATCAGTCATAATAAAAATCCGGGGCAACAAATCCTATGACCACATAAAAAAATTCCGCCAACTCGGACTCGTCGTCGCAAAACAAGAAGGACACACCTTAGTTTTAAATCTCTCCGAAGAATTCTACGAATACTTCAATGTCCAAAAAAAAGAATCCCAAGATAAATCACAATCCCAATTATAATGGAAATCGTAATCATAATTTACTTATCTATAATGTTCATCGCAATATACATCCTATCCCTCTTCTCAATTTTAACAATAAAAAATCACAAAGAACTCTATCACTCCCCAAGGCCCGACAAAAATTATTCAATCTCCATAGTTATCCCGTGCTACAACGAGGGCTCGACAATAATAAACAATCTCAAAGCCCTGCTAAATCAAGACTACCCAAACCTGCAAAAAATAATCGTAGTGGACGACAGCTCAAAAGACAACTCATTCGAAATAATAAAAAAATTCGCAGAGAAACACCCAAAAATAAAATTAGTCCAGACCCCAAAAAACACAGGCAACGCCGCAGGAGCAAAAAACTTCGGGGCAAAATTCGTCAAAACAGAATTAATCGGTTTCAGCGACGCTGATTCATTCCCAGAAAGAGATGCGGTCTCAAAAATGGTCGGCTTTTTCAATAACCCAAACATGGGAGCGGTCACATCATTCGTCACAATTCGAAATCTCAACACATCATATCTCACAAAAATCCAATCCCTGGAATATATGTTTTTGGGCTTCTTCCGAAAACTTCTGGACTTCATCAACAGCGTCTATGTCACAAACGGCCCGCTAAGCATTTACCGAACAACATTTTTCAACAACATCAATGGCTTCGACGAAAAATCCATCACGGAAGACATCGAAATAACATGGCACATGATTAGTAAAGATTACGCGACAGCAATGTCTCTCTCCGCAAGAGTTTCAACAGAAGCCCCGTCAAAAATAAAACCATGGTTCAATCAACGAACACGTTGGGGACTCGGCGGGCTCCAGGCCATATCAAAATACAAAAAATTCTTTTTCCGCAAAGGGCTTTTCGGCGCATTCGTTCTCCCGTTCGTCGCTGCCAGCATAATCCTAAGCATTTTTACATTCCTATTCTCGGTTTATCTAATATCAAAATCTCTAATCACGACCGGGCTAACAACATTCAAATCAACAGCATACAACGCCCCGATTTTCAACTTCGCCGATTTCACATATCACCCATCAATCCTAATTTTCTACCTGACAATCCTGTTTATAACATCAATGATTTTCTATCACTACATTCTCAGAAAAACTAAATACGAAGAAAAATTCTCCACCAAAAGATTTTTTAACATGCTCTTTTACCTGGTAATATACGGAACACTATATCCAATCGTTTGGTTTAAATCAATATATCGATACATAATAGGAGATTACAGATGGAGATGACAGCAAACAAGCATTCATTTTGGCAGGCGCTAATTATAACCCTGATAATATTCTGGTCCGGAATTTTAATCGGGATATTCTTCGAAGATTCAAGAGTCGCCGAAATCACGGCCTTCTACTCCGACTCCGAAACGAGCATCTCCGATTTCGAGACGGCCTCCAGTTTGATATTCAACGAAAATATAGACTGTTCCCGCCTGAACGAAGAAGCAATAATATTCGCGGACAGAATTTATGAAGAAGCAAAAAAACTCGAACAATACGACAACTCAAACAAAATCACCGACAGAGTCATTCATCTTCACAAAAGATACGACCTTCTCAGGACAATCCTCTGGAAAAAAATAATCGAAAATAAAAAACAATGCACCGAACCAGTTAACACAATAATTTACCTTTACAAATACAAAGCCGAAGACATCGGGACAATATCAACACAAAAAACAATAAGCAACTATCTGACCGAAATCAAAAAACAAAATCCCGACGCCATCCTAATTCCAATCGCAGCCGATATGAACATACTTTCCCTCGATATCCTTAAAGAAGTTTACAACATAACCCAAACCCCGACAATAATCATAAACGAAAAACACATAATCCACGACCTCAACAATCTCGACCAAATCCAGCCATTCCTTACATAATATATTCCATCACAACATTCTTTAAAAATAACTTTCCACCTCTAAATTTATGGCAAGATGCGCAATTTGCAAGCAATCATCGGACGAAGTCAAACTTTTTGAGGGAATATTCAGAGACGAAATGGTCAACATCTGCAAAGAATGCGCCGAAAAAGAAGGAACCCCGATAATCCAAAAGCCGTCCGAATCGCAACTCAACAAAGCCGACGAAAGATTCTCCGTTCGCAAACGAATGGAAATAATGTCAGGCATGAGAGACGCAACAGAAATCAGCGAAGACCAAATAATTACCCAGGGCAATCTCGCAAAACTAAGAGTCCCGCCAAAAAAACAATTCAACGAAGATGTCCTCGACAATTATTTCTGGGAGGTCAACATCGCCCGCCGTCGAAAAAAACTCACAGTCAACCAGCTCGCCAGACAAACTCAAATCCCGATAGAAACAATTCAGGCAATCGAAAAAGGAAAAATCCCAAAAGACTTCAAACCAATCTTCGCCAAACTCGAACTATTTCTCGACATAAAACTTCTAAAAAATCATAAAACAAAAATCAACTTCACGCGAACAAAAGACGACGAACAAGAAATTTTAAAACAAGTCCAGGAAAAAATGGGCCTGCCAAAACTGGATAAAATAAAAAAGAAAGAACAAATATTAGAACAAAAAAAAGAAAAACTCGAAAAACTATCAAGAGGCGAAATAGATTTCTCAGTAAGAGAAGACCTCTCAAATGTAACCCTCAACGATTTAGTCGAAATGAAAAAAGCGCGAGAAAGACAGGAGACCCGAAGAAAATCAAAAGCCCAGGAAGAAGCAATGCTCGGCGACGATTTAAATTTAGAGATGGATGAAATTTAAACACAAACAACAATCTTTAAATACAATCTCAAATTACACTAATTATGGAAAAAGAAACCTTCGACGTAATAATTGAACAAGATGAAGACGGAATCTACGTAGCAAAAGCTCTAGAAATCGAAGGATGCTACACCCAAGGAAAAACTCTACAAGAAGTAATTGAAAGAATCAAAGAAGCAATAGAAGTCTGTCTCGAAGCCGACAAAGAAAACATAAACCCAATGAAATTCATTGGGATACAAAGAGTTCAAATAGAAAAACCTCAAACAATTTAAAATGCCGAAACTCAAAACAATCTCAGGAAAACAAATGTGCAAACTTTTGGAAAAACTTGGCTTCAAAAAAATCTACGGAAAAGGAAGTCATATAAGATTCAAACATCCTGACGGCAAAAAAACAGTCGTCCCAATCCATGACAATGAAAATTTAGGCAAAGGACTAACATTAGAAATTCTAAAACAAATTAATCTCACAAAAGAAGAGTACAACAATCTTGTAGAAAAATTATAACATTATAACTCTCAACGATTTAGTCGAAATGAAAAAAGCGCGAGAAAGACAGGAGACCCGAAGAAAATCAAAAGCACAGGAAGAAGCAATGCTCGGCGACGACTTAGATTTAGAAGAAATTTAATTAAATCTGCAGAAAATTATTTTAGAATTTTTGTTCTACAACGAAGCGTTCTTAATTCTTAAGGATGAAGTCCGTTCTCGTCCAGGACTACCCTAAGTATCTAAGCCGCCCCGGTCTCGGCTCATAAATCAAACCTTCCTCAAGCAACTTCTTAACCTCGCCATTAATCACATCCGGACTCGCCTCAACATCCATGATAATCGAATCAACATCAACTCCCCCGTCCGTCTCAGCCGCCTTAATCTTTTCCATAATCTTTCCCTTCAATCCCAAGCTCTCAATCGGCATATCCTTCCTCGAATTCTGAATCTCCAGCTTCCGCACCAACAACCACCGCGAATCAACTTTCTTCACGACCTCGGCAATCACATACAACTCCCCATTCCACTCCCGCACATTCCCAATAATCTGCAGCGTGTCCCCCTGCACAATATCCCGAAACATCTCAACATCATCCCCAAACGCCTTCAACTTGAACTGCCCCGACGCGTCATCAACCGTCAACGTCGCATACTTCTTTTCCCCACTCTGCACAAACTTATCAACACAATTCGCAAGAACATTAACTCTCACAATCTTTCTGTCCCCCAATTCCAAAAACAAAAATTTCCCCTCGCTGACCATCGGTCGTCCCTTCAAAATATCTCCAATCCGCAACTTATACGCAACATTCCTTTTCCGAATCTCCGTCCCAACCGGCACCGCATTTTCCATCAGATGAAATAAACCTCAGCCTTTATAAGAATTTATGAGATTGAGTTGAAAACAAAAAATATATAAATACAAGAACATACAAAATAGATACAAATAAATAACTAAAAAAGACGAACATGCAACAAAATAAAAATCCAATTCACTGGCCAACATTAAACACAGTAATCATGGTAGAGGACGCTCTAAAAAAAATGAACGAAAGCATTATCTCAATCGCCGAACTAAAAAGAAAACTCCCTCGACAAGTCAATCATCTCACACTAATGGTCATTCTCGAATATCTTGAAAGAAGCAACAAAATCGCAGCAACGCTAAAGGGAATAACATGGGTTTACAACGAAAATTCAAATTTGAAAAAATCGATTTCTCACGGAATGGAATTATGAAAACGGTAAGAATCATCTTATCGCCCGAAGCAGAAGAAGTCTACAAAAAATTAAATTCCGAATCAGAATTAAACAAGCAATCAAGAATGATTCTAAAAGCAATCAATAATAAAATCGACCTAATAAAATCAAATATTCATTACGGAGACCCAATCGCAAAAAACCTAATCCCAGAAGAATACAAAATAAAATACACAATAAGCAATTTATTCAGAGTAGAACTTCCCGCTTTCTGGCGAATGCTCTACACTTTAACAAACAACGAAGAAATCGAAATAATCACTTTCGTCCTCGACATAATCGACCACCCAACCTACGACAACAAATTCGGATACAAATAAAATAACAAAACTAAAATCTAATCTCAACCCCAGCCGTAACATTAACCCCATTCCCCTCACCCTTAACACCGCTTTCCAAAATATCCTCGTCGTTATGTTCAACCCTCGCGGTCAATCTCAAACTATCAGACAACTCATACGAAACATCACTCCCAATCGAATGTCCACCAGAACTATCCGTATAAACATACGGATTAAAACTTAATTTATCAGTCAAATCCAAATCATATAATTTCACACCCGCCCTAAACTTATCATCCTGCGAACCAGCCGAAATTTTCAAAGGCATTTCCCCTCGAGGATTAACAAAAACATCCCCCTGAAAATAACTTCCCTTGTCAGTCAAATAATGACTAAAAATCGGCGGCGTAATCTCCGCGTTCCCAACGCTAAAAGTCATCGGCTCATTATTTGTCTTCCCCCTAACGGCATAATTAATCAAATTCCAAACACTCGCATAATTCTGAAAAGTCAAAGCATTCACGACCAAAGATTTCCCTTTCAAACTTTCCGGAGTTTCCCCAATTCCCTTTTCCCGCAACGCTTCACAATAACCCTCCAAGTCATTAGTAGTATTCCCATTACTTCTCACATCACCAGGAACATAAAACGCACCATAAGGCGAATTAAACAAAAACCCAGCGTCGTCAAATTTCCCAAATCTCTGCCCATTCTCCCAAATCAAATTCGAATTAAAACTATTTTGATTTATACCATCCGCAAAATATTGCAACCTATCTCTAACCGAACCAAGCGATTTTCCCGTCGGCGCAACTTTCGGCACCCCGGTATTTCTAAAACCCCCTTCAAATTTTAAACCATCCCCCTCATGCCCGGCCTCATGAAAAACATAAGAAGAAGCATATCCAGCATACAAATCTACAGCAGTCTTCCCCATCCTCCAAACAAAAGAATCATCCTCAGATTTATTCAAAACATAATCCACGGCCTGTCCAGCAGAATAATTGGCCTTCGCCCGAGATTCAGCCGTAGCAAGAGGATTATCAAAATCCAGCTCAATAACTCTCTTTTGAGGCATCGGCAAATAATCTTTGGGATTCACATCTTCCCCTTTCAACTTTGTCGACGGCAAAAAAGATAATCCCGCCAAAGCTAACGAAATCAACTTCCCCTTCAACGAGTTCTCTCTTTTTGTTATCATAATATAATGATAATAAACAACTATTTAAATGTTTCCATTTGTAACTATTCAACAAAAGTAACACAACCGCCAAGCCTCCACGCGAAGCGTGAACTCTTCCAGTCGCAAAGCGACTGAACTCATCCAGCGAAGCTGAACTTTTCCACAAACGAAGTTTGTGAACTTTTCCGATTGCAAAGCAATTTACATGCGTTGCACAAACCCTCTCCTCGGCCTGAACAAATCCCCTTCCTTCAACAATTTCCCAACAACTTCATCAATATCAACCTCGCTCATCTTTCCCGCCAACGCTTTCGTTATTTCCTCGAACGGAATCAACTTCCCCATCCTCTTCTCTAAATTTTCAATCGTCTCCTGCACAATATGAATCTTATTCCTCGACGACGCCGAGGTCCCCGTAATCCTGTCAACATCAAATGTCTTTGTGTCCTTATCATATCCGACCTGCATTAAATAACTCTTGACCAAATCAATCGCCTCAACCGCGTCCGCAACCTCGACCTTCTTACTCAACCTCATCCTCGCATGCGCCTCCGCCAACCGCACCATCGCCTCCAACTGCCTCGCCCCAATCGGAATCGGCTTCGACGGCCCATCCCCAATCTGCGGCATATTCCTCAACCCGACATAAAATTCCTTCATAACCTTAACCGCCTCGTCCGTCAAAACCGGGTCAAACTTCTGCCTCGCATAAGAAATATATTTCCTCAACAAATCATTATCAATCACATCGTGTTTCGCTTCCTGTTTGTGCTCCAGCAAAACGTGCGTCGCAATCGCCTCGTCGTCCTTCCTGCTTGGAATATCTCTCATGATAAAAATCGCGTCAAATCTCGACAACAACGACGGCGCCAAATTAACTTGCTTCGGAATAGATTGCAACGGGTCAAATCGCCCAAACTTCGGATTCGCCGCCGCCAAAACAGATGTCTGTGAACGCAAAGTCGCCTGCACCGTCGCTTTCGAAATCGTCACCGTCTGTTGCTCCATCGCCTCGTGCATCGTGCTCCTGTCCTCCTCGTTCATCTTGTCAAACTCATCGATGCAAACAATTCCCTTGTTCGCTAAAACCATCGCCCCCGCCTCCAAACTCCAACCCCTCAACAACTCATCCTTAACAACCGTCGCTGTCAACCCCGCACCAGTCGACGACTTCCCCGAAACATACCGTGCCTTCGGAGCAACCCCCGCAATAAATCCCAGCATCACCGACTTCGCAACTCCCGGGTCCCCAACCAGTAAAACATGAATATCACCTCTCATTTTTGTTCCATCACTCCGCGTCTTCTTCACTCCCCCAAACAATTGAAACGCCAACGCCGCCTTCACATCCCGATGCCCCCAAATCGACGGCGCAATACTATCAACCATCTTCTTCATCAAATCCGGACTCATCGCCAACTCGCGAATCGTCCTCTCGCTCTCCTCGTCAATATCAACCTCTTCATAACTTTCCTCCAGCGGAATAATATTATTCGCCTCAATCGCCAAATCAAACCGCGTCAAAATCGCGCCCGACGACGACGACAAAGCAATCTCTTTCAAAATACCGATAATCTTAACTCGGCTCCCTGGCGTCGTCCTCATCTCCATGTTCGGGTCAACCAAATCTTCCTTCAAAAAAATCGTCATCCTCTTCGGCTGCTCGCCCCCATGCAAATTATCACTCGCTTCCTCAATCGTCAAAACCTGCGCATCAACCATGTCTTTCGAAATTTCTTTGAACCCACCCCGCCGCCCACACGAGCACCTCGTCGGCTCCTTGAACTTCTTGTCAATCTGTAAAACCGAAATAATTGTCCCGCAACTCGGGCACTCAAACTTCGCATTCGTAACCAACGGCCGCACCTCCGACGCCTTCCTCACAATCCCTTCAATCCCAATCATCTTCCCCAAATACTTCGACCTGATATTCCTGATAAAAAGTTCCTGCCCTTTCGAAATACTCGTCAACCGAACCCTCGCATCATTAGGCGCCCACTCTAATTCTTCAAGAGCAACCTCAAGCATCTGCACCGTTTCTTCAGGCCTGTCAATCAACGCCTCAGACAACCCCGGCGAATGCGCTGACAAATCATCAAAATCAACATCCACAACCTTCTCCCCGCCCTTCGCAATTCTTCCGACCTCTTTCCTGTTCACCTCAAAAAATTCCTTCGCCTCACCCAAAAACTCATCCTGATTTATCGCCCCCTTCACCTCTCCATCCTCTTCCATCCCAAAACTACGAAACCCCCACTTAAAAATAAATCTATCCTACAAACTATATATCAATTCTTCACAAACTCAGCTCGCCCAAAAATACTATCTTCACCAGTCGCACGATAAACTCCAACAAAAACATCCCCACAAAAAGCCGCAAATTTCTCCCCTTTCTTAACATCCCCAGAAACAACATTACTCTTCAACAAAGGACGACCAATATACAACGACTTCAACGCCGACTTATCAACCTCAACCTCAGACAAAACTTTCCTAATCGCATCCTCAGCCGGCACAACCATTTCTCTCAACAAACTTTCATTTCCTTTTTTCCATTCCTCAACTGCTCTCTCAAATTCATACAAACTAACAAGTCGTCCTGACACCTGACACCTGACACCTGACACCTCGAAGAATTCGCCAGCGCGAATTCTTCGCAGTTCCCCCATGTTCGCCCCGCCAATCATCTCGCCCAAATCCGAGCACAACTTCCTAATATAAGTCCCACCCTCAACCTTGCACTCAAACAAAAAACTCTTTCCCTCTCTTTCTATTTTCAATTTTCTATTATCTATTTTCTCTGGAAGCGACGCTTCCAATAATTTCCAATAATAAACCTCCCTCTCCCTTTCAACTCGCGCAACAGCCGAACGATGCGGCGGCGTCTGCCTAATCTTCCCGACAAAATTCTTATCAATCAACTTCTGCAACTCAACAATATCACAAACCCGATGCGTCTCTAAAATCCCGACATAAGTTTTATCATGCCTAATAAAATATTCTGCCAACTTACAAGCCCGTCCCAAAGTAATCGGCAAAACTCCAGTCACCTTCGGGTCAAGCGTTCCCATATGAGAAGTTTTAGAAAGTCCCAACTCCCGTCGCACAAACTCCGAAACCGAAAACGACGTCGGCCCCGCCGGCTTATCAATATTCACCAGCCCAAAATTAAGTAATTTTTCCATCTAAAAACATTCATCCAGCACTTTAAATAGATTTTTAAACATCGACGAGTTAAATAAAATATGAAAAAAGAGATGATAGTTTTTACGCTACTCATACTCTTATCAATAGCATTAATACATTTCATTTCAGCAGACTTCGTCGACGACGGAACAGCAACCCAAAACGTCACAGATTGCGGAACCCTAAATACTTCTTACGCAACTTACACACTAAATCAATCACTCGGCTCAGGAGCAGACGGCGATTGTCTCACAATCACAAACGAAAGCATCATCCTCGATTGCGCCGGCTACAACATCACTTACGGGAACGCAACAGGCGGAGCAGGAATTTACATTTTTGACGAATCCACTGGAACAACATTCAACAATATAACAATCAAAAATTGCATAATTATTCAAAACACAACTGGCGAAGGAGACGCAGGAATTCAAGTCGGAGCAAACTCAACAAACATAACAATCTACAATAACACAATCCTAACCATCGGCGCAGACAGCAAAGGAATAAGTTTCAATGACAACTCAACAGGCGCGAATGTTACACTAAATACAATCACAACTTTAGAAACCGAAGCCTACGGAATTATGATAGACCAATCAGCAACAGGCGGGGACATCAATCTTAATAGCATAACAACCTCCGGCACATTGGCATACGGAATTTTATTCGGCGAAAACGGAACATCAGCAAATATCAATTCCAACACAATCACAACATCAGGCGAAGACGCATCGGGAATTAAAATGGCAGATGGGTCTTCAGGATTAGTTTACAACAACACCGTCACAGCCATAGGAAATTGGAGCACCACTAACAACACAGCAATGGGCGGAATCTGGTTAGAGTCCAACACCGACGGCATAAATGTCAGCACGAACACAATAATAATGTCCGGCTACGACAACGCAGGAATCTGGGTATGGAGTTGTTACAACCATTCAATCGAAAATAATGTAATAACTGCAACGGGACTCGTCGGCGACGGAATATTCTTGTCAGACCTTCAAGGCGTAAACATCACCTCAAACACAATCAACGCCACCGGAAACTTAGGTAATGGAATTTACTCAATCAATTCAGAAACGCCACTCCTTTTCTACGCCAACATAATCACAACTTCCGGCACGTATGTCTACGGCTTCAATCTCAACCAAGACTCCAACTCCAATTTCACCTCAAACAACATCACAACCTCAGGCACTTACGCTTACGGAATCTACTCAAACCAATCTCACAATAACACCTTCGCAAATAACATCATCGAAACCGGCTCAGCAACATCTTACATTCTCTACCTTACAACCTCCGGAAACCAATCAATCTACAACAACATCTTCAACACATCAACATCCGGCTCCGGCGTGTTCATCAACGACAGCAACTTAAACTACTTCAACACAACAAACACAACCTCAACAAACATCGTCGGGAAAACATATATCGGAGGGAACTTCTGGACAAACATCAATGGAAGCGGATACTCTGATTCTTGCGCAAGCTTAAACGCCGATTATTTCTGTGATTCTGAATACAGATTAATTAGCAACAGAGACGAAAGAGATTACCTCCCTCTTACCAACTATATCAGCACAACATCCGCCTGCGGAACATTAAGCACAGCAAATAGATATTACTCCCTAAACACAAGCCTATCCTCAAACGGAACCTGCTTCAACATTACAGCAAACGGAATCACCCTCGACTTCGCAGGATTCACGATAACCGGGAACACAACAAATCACGGCATCAACATCACCGGTTACAACTCCACAACAGTTTTAAATGGAACAATATCAAACTTCTCAAATGGAATCTACATCTCCTCGAGTTCAAGTAATTCATTCACAAGTATTAATATAAATAATTCTCGGCAAGATGCGGTTCTTTTAGCAGGAGCAACATCAGATAACAATAACTTTACAAGTATAACCATAACAAACACAAACTCATCTTATCTCGACATTAATTTTTCTACCGCGGGCATTGATGGAACAAGGATTGAGGGTATTAATTTTGCAAACTACTCGTTTGCAGGAGCTGGAGGGAAAGTTATTTTTGAAGAGCCAAGTTTCGGAGAAATTGTATTTTTGGAAGCAATAAATGGAACCGGAACTCACCTTAGCAGCGACGTTGATGTAGAAAATAATTCAGTCTTCGTCAACTCATCAAACAACGCAGGACTAAATAAAAGCGCAAACATATCATTTTATAGCGTATCTTTCACAACCCCCAAAATCCAATATAGTTCCGATAATGTAGCATGGACAAATTGCACCACAGCCACAAATCCCACTTGCGTCAACTTCAGTTTCACCACGGGAGGAACATTCACATTTAATGTATCTCACTTCACCTACTTCAAAATCATCGAAGGATATAGCGCTCCAGCAACAGCAACCGATACAACAACCAGTTCATCCGGAGGCGGTGGTAGCACAATCTCAACTTACTATCCAACAAAGAACCAACTCGCAGAGGGATACACTCTAACAATCCCCGAGGACACAAAAGTTAAATTCTACATTGGAAATGAAAGCCACGAACTAACAATTAATTCCATCGACAACACCAGCGTCATAATAACAGTTTCATCAGAACCACAAAGAAAAACTCTTAATGTGAACGACGAAGCAAAATTCGAACTCACCGACGACAACTTTTATGATTTTTCAGTCAAATTAGAATCAGCCACAAATTCTACGGCAAAACTATTAATGAAAACAATATCAGAAGAAATCTTAGTCAGCGAAATCAACAATACCCAAACTCAAGAAACAGCCAATCAAACACAAGTAGCCGAAACTTTAGAAAACAATAAAGCACCAGTCACTTATTGGGCAATAGTTGTGGTCATAGCAATTATCTCAATTATCGTTATTTTTTACTATTATAAAAAAATAAGGTAATCTCCCCTCATCCATTTCTTTCTCTCCTCTTCCCCAAATCTCTCAATCGCATATCTCAAAGTTATCCTCGGCAAATCCGAATAATTCTCCCTCAAAAACTTTTTCAAAACTTCCTCATCCCGTTTTCCAACCTCGCGCAACATCCATCCCACCGCCTTATGAATCAAATCGTGTTTATCTTTCAACAAAACCTTCCCAATCCTCAACGCATCATCAAACTCCCCAACCCGAATAAAAGCAAAAGTCGAAACAATTGCAATCCGTCTCTCCCACAAATTCTCCGACGACGCCAGCTCATCCAGAACACTTCTGTTGCCATCTAACAAAAACTCACCGACAATTTTCGGCGCCGACAAATCAACCAAATCCCAGTTATTAACACCCTTCAAATTTTTCAAATAAAAATTATAAATTTCTTCTCTGTCCTCTTGCGACGCAAATTTTTCAACCAAAATCAAAATTCCAACCAGCCTCTCTTCATGAATCTCAGACATAAATAATTTTTCAACATCACCCAACAAAATTCTATCCCAATGTTTTCTCGCAATCCGCCTCAATTCCGGCACGCTCACTCCAATAAAAACATCCCCCTCCCCATACTGCCCAATCCCAGTCCTGAAATATTTCTGCAAATTTTTCACCCGCTCAGCGCCGGCAACTTTCCTCAACTCTTTCTTGATAATATCCATAACAAACTCAATAAATCAAAAGTTAAAAACTATTCTAATGGAAAATATTCCGACGACAAAATCTCCCTTTCTCTAACTCTTTCATTATATCCATCATAATAAGCTCGTGCCATCAATTCAATAACTTTTCTCTCACATTCAGCACCAATTTTTTTAAAATGTTCAGGGATGCCACCAACCAAAATATCTCGAATAAGATTTGACTCTAAAATTTCAGGAGGCGAACAACTTTGACGAGCCGTTTCACCATCGTCATAACCCCTGTCATACCAACCAGAAATTAAAATTAAATCACTTTCACAAAATCCCAAATCAACAGCCCTTTTAATATGCCCCAATCTTAATAACATCTGAAAAAATAAACAATAATCTTTTTAAATTTTATTAATCTACTTCTTCAACGCCTGTCTAACCGGCATCGTCTTTTTTATATGAGAGCCCTGAGTGCTATGCTTCATTTTTTTCATAGCCGCTTTCTCAATCCCCATTTCCATTTCCATCCCCGCCTTCTTATCTTCCTTCTCCTCAACTTTATCCTCGACGCCATCCTTATCTTTATCAACAACCTCTTCTTTCTCAACTTTCTTCTTCGGCTTAACTTTCTCGGCCGCCAACTTCCTCTTCTCATCCCTCGCCTTCGCAAACTTCACAACATCCGGCAGTTCAGCCAACTCCACATAAACAACCCCGTCAATCTTTTTCGCCCGAACCCTCACCTTCCCCATCGGCTTCTTAATTCCGCGAAACCAAATTTCATTATTTAAATAACCATCAATCTTAACCTTCCTTAAATCCCCGTCGCGAACACCCATGTGCCGAACCATAAACTCTTTCAAAACTCTCACCGCTTTCTTCGCCCGACGATACTTCGGCACTTTCAAAAACCCGCGCCTCAACGGCACAACATATTCTCTTTCTAATTCAACTTTCACTTCACCCTTCTTGGGTTTCCCGGTTTTCTTTCCAGAATCCGCGTCCATCCGCGTAATCTGCGGCTCATTTTTATCCGCAACAATTTTCCCCCCCGCTTCCGCAATCGCCCTCTTATTCTCCGGACTATTCTTAACATCATCCAACTTCTTAACTTCCCTAACCTTAATCTTTTTAGTTGCGCCAACCGTTCCTTCCGATTTTCCTTCTTTCGCCATCATCCTAAATTTTGCTTCCGCATGGTCCTCGGTTTAATTTTTAATTTGTTTCTCGCCCAAGCTCTCTTGACGTGCGTAATCCTCGACGGATGAATCTTTTTTCCCTTCCCAAATTTTTTCAACACAGTCCAAAACGGCGCCCAGTTCGTCTGCCTCCGCGCCCGGCCCAAATGCCTCTTCTTGCTGCTATGCGCCCTCGCCTTCCTACTTGTCATTTTCCCCGACCTCATTATTTATTTCAACCCCTTCATCTTCCGAATTCTGAGTCCCAACATCTGACGTCTGCATTGCCATAGGTGACGCCACCGTCCACCCTTCACTATCAATCCCCTTCCACTCGTTATCCTCAAAATCAATAGAATCCAAAAACTCCCGTCCCCTCGCCGTCAATCTCCGACCATGTTGAAATCTGTCAACCTTTTCAACCAACCCAGCCGCCTCACCCTGTTGTAAAATAACCCGAATAATTTTCCCGCTCGCCTTTCTAAACTTGTCCGGACTCCCCCCGCGGTCCTTCCTCGAACCATAACGCGTTCTCAATCGCCCAACACCGACGACACCACGAATATACAATTGCCTCAAAATACTCGCCGCCCTAACATGCCAAAAATCATCATCAACCGGTGGCCTCTCTCTCGAAACCCCCGACTTAACAAATCGAGCCCAATCCGGAATCGCAAACTCTGGCATCTCTTTCAACTTCGCAGCCAAAGCTGGCACAAACTTCTCAGGATTTTTCGCGAATATTTTCTTAGTCATTTTCTTCTCACCAACTACTTACTACTAACTACCATCCAACTCGGCTCTCCTCTCGGAGATAGACAGGCCGAAACCCGTTAACTAAAAACAAATAAAAAATTCACTATATAAACTTACCGCCTTTCTTTCCTAAACTTAATCACCGTCAAAACATACCCGACCAACTTATAATCAAACTTCTTCCCAAGCATCCCGACCAACTTCCGCCCAATCTCCTCGGCATCTTTTTTGTTCCGACACGCCGACTTCAAAATACTAATCTTTAAAATTTTCTCACCCTCAAAAACACTTCGGACCTGCTCGACAAACGCGCCACTCAACCCCGCCTTCCCAAGCTGCAATCTCTTAATCGGCTTAACCATAATTAAATTTCCTCTCATAATCTTTATGACTAAACCAGTCAAGAATAACTGAAATCAATCGCACATCTCCCTCGATAGTTATCGCGTAAAGAAGACGCCAAGCATTGGGTAAATCATACTTCCACAAATTGGTTATTCCATACTTTTGGATATAATCTTCAGGAAAAAGTCTCTTTGGAATTTGTACCCCAGAAAAAGCATTATCGCTCAAATTTTTCATAGCCCTCACAATAGCTTTCTTAACGGGGTCGTCATCATCCATAGAATCGAAATTATTTTTTAATTCCATAGAAATAAACTTCACATCAGAAGGCTTAACCATATTTCACCACGGGCATTTTAGAAACAATCTTCGCGAGCTTCGGGCACCAGATATATCCCACTGTCCCATTTCTATCAAAAGCAATTTTATTTATGCTCTGTAAATAATCCAAAACAATAAGATAAGTCTGCCACATTACCTTCTTCGGTAATTTTTTCCATAAATCAGTCCGATTAAATTCTCCACTATATTTTTCAATAGTTCTCTCTATCGTCAACACAGTATTCAGCGTCGGACTTCTCATCAGCGGATTTTTCAATTTTTGTTTCAACATATTATTATGTATATCAGTTGATATATAAACCTTTCCAACAAAAAGTTTCTTAAACCTCTTAAATCTTCCTACTAAATGCAATCAAAAAAATTCGCCGTCATCGGCCACCCAATCGCGCACTCCCTATCAAAACCAATGCACGAAGCAGTATTCAGGGAATTAAACCTCCCGCACACATACGACACCGTCGACGTTAGTCCAAACGATTTAGAAAACTTCATAAAAACAAATAACTACGACGGGCTCAACGTCACAATCCCGCACAAAGTCGAAGTAATGAAATACCTCGACGAAATAAAAAACGAAGCAAAACAAATCCAGGCCGTAAATACAATTACATTCGGTAAAACGAAAATCGGCGACAACACCGACTGGGTTGGCTTCCAAAATTCTTTCAAGGAAGAAAACATAAATCTCGAAAACAAAAACGTCCTCGTCCTCGGCGCCGGCGGAGCATCCCGCGCAATCCTAACTTCTCTAAAAAATTCAAACGCAAAAATTTTCCTGACAAACCGAACAAAACAAAAAGCACTCGACCTAAACCAACAACTTAACCTCAACGCAACAATAATCGACTACGACTACGAATCCCTAAAACAATTCCTCACTACCCCCTACTTACTAATCGTCAACACAACTTCAATCGGAATGCACCCAAACGAAAACGAATCCCCAATCCCAAAAGAATTTCTAAAACCAAATCACATAATCTTCGACGCTGTTTATAACCCGCTCAAAACAAAACTAATTAAAGACGCCGAAGAAATCGGCTGTAAAACAATCTCCGGAGTAAACATGCTCGTCCACCAAGGCGCCCAATCCCTTCGAATTTGGTTAGGAATAGAACCCCCAATCAAAACAATGAAAGAAGTAGTTCTGAAAAATCTCCAACCAAAATAAAAAATCCGCATTCATCCCGCGTTTATCCGCGTGCTAATTATTCCCAAACCCCAAAACATCCACAGCCTTCACAACCATCTTCTCCTGTTTCTTCACATTCCACGAACCAGCTTTCGCAAACAAACCCTTCCTCATATCCCTCCGCAAAAATTTATTCACAACAACATCCTTCTTACCATCTCGCCAATCCTGAGAATACTTCGCGCAAAAAACCGCCGCCTCTTTAATCTCTTTCTTCGTCGGCCTCTCCCCAACATTAACAAACGGACTTCCCGGCGCCGACGTATGCAACATCACATCATTCATCCCAGCCAAGCCAACCAACTCGTCATTACTCTCCGCGCTCCTCCCTCCAAAAATTTTCCGCCCCGTCGACAAAACAAACTCCCGAAATTTCATAAACCAATCAGGCAATCTTCATTAATAAAATTACCCAAAATTCCTAAAATCCTTTTAATCCTGCTACTTTATTTTCTACCTAAACAACTCACTCACGCTCCGCCCATGCGCAATCCGTCCAATCGCTTCCGCAAACAAGCCAACCAAAGAAACAATCTCAACCTTCCCGTGTTCCTTCTGCGGGATAGAATCGCTGACTATCACTTTATCAAAACACGACAAATCCAAATTACTAAAAGCACCCCCGCTAAAAAGCCCGTGAGTCGCACAAGCCCAAATTTTGACAGCCCCCTTCTCCTTCAAGATTCTCGCCGCTTTGCAAATCGTCCCAGCCGTGTCAATTATATCATCAACAACCAAAACATCTTTCCCCCTCACGTCTCCAATAAGCGTCATCTCGCCAACGACCCCCGCCCTCTCGCGCGTCTTGTTCGTTATCGCAACATCACACATCAGTCTCTTCGCATACGACTTCGCCATCTCCGCGCCCCCAACATCCGGAGCAACAACAATCAAATTCTTCAAAAAATCCGAATACTTTTCAGATAAATATTTAATTATCGTCGGATAAGCCTTCAAATTATCAAAAGGAATTTTGTAAGCACAGGTCGTCGCAGGATTATGCAAATCAGTCGTGATGACACCATCCGCTTCCATTTCAATTATTCTCGCCATCACCCCGGCACTAATCGGCGTCCGCGGCTCAGTCATCCTGTCCTGCCTCGAAAATTTCATATACGGCAAAACATTATAAACTATCCCGGCCGAACTCCTGACCAGAGCATCATTAACTTCCGCCAAAGCCATCGCCCAGTCCTGCGCCCCCATCGAAGAATCATGCACAAAAAAACAATTTTTCTTCCGAACATTAACCATCACCTTCACAAAAATTTCCCCGTCGTTAAATTTCTTAATCTCAACTTCCCCAAGCCGATATTTTACAAGACGCTCCGGATCAGAATTCAACACATTGTAGATGCTCCTCGCAAAATTCCACGCCTTGCCTTTCGGGTCAGCAAGAATCAACACCTCACTATCCATGCCAAAAAAACAAACCAACCCTATATAAAAACTATTATCCTTCATAATATACATCAAACAATTCTAAAATTCTTCTTCCCCAGATTTCTTCTTCCCCATTTCCTTAATCCTCTTCAACGCCGCTCGAACATTCTTGTTCAACTGCACAATCGAATCATCAAGTTGCGCCCGATTTTTCGTCCCCGTGCAAACCAACTTCCCATTCGAAAAAAGCAAAAACGTCGCCGTCGGATTTTCCAATTTGTAAACCAGCCCAGGAAATTGCTCCGGCTCATATTCAGTATTTTCCAGCTCCAGCGCCAAAACATTCAAATTCAAATCCAGACTAATCGCTCCCGACGCCACAACATTCTGCACCGTAATTTTCGGCTTAATCGTCACATTCACCCCAATCTTCCTCAGCTGCCTAATCACCTGCTGAACAACGTCCCGAACCTGCGCCACCGACTTCGTCCCCGTGCAAACCAAATTTCCCGACGAGAAAACCAGCACCGCACTCTTCGGCTTCTTCACTCTCAAAATCAAACCCGGAAAAGTATCAGGATTATATTCCGTGTTCGGCTGCGTCCTCGCCAATTTCGTCAACGAAACATCTTTACCCAAAGAAGCCGTCGCAACAATATTCTGAATTTTCAAAAAAGTATCCTTCCCCATCTAAACATAAAATTGAAACATGAAAATTCCAAAAGAATTTATTTTCGCTACTATCATAAGATACTATAAAAAATTTCCTTTATAAACATTTCCGAGAAACTTTATCATAAAACGTTTCCAAATACGCAATAACCAACACACTCCTACTTCCAACAAAGCGAACTAAGATGCCACAACATCCTCAATCTCATCCAGCGTCGCAATATCATCAACGCCCCTATCCTCTCTCAATCTCAAAATTCTCGGAAACCTCAACGCATAACCCGAAGAATATGTCGGCGACCTCTGTACATTCTGATACTGAACCGTCACGACAATCTTCGGCCGAACTTTAATCTTCCGCCCCTCAATCTCAACAACCAACTTTTCCAGCATATCCGTCATCTCCCCAAAACTAAATCCCTCTTCAGGTTTTTCTTTCAATCCCGTCGACACTTTCCCAATTTCCAGCAACTTTCCATCATCTCGACAGGCAACATCAAACGAAGTCAAACTTCCCGCTCGTTTCCCCGTCCCCCACTCAGCCCCGGTAATAACCAAATCAAAATCATTATCCTCCGGCTTCAACTTCACCGCGTAACCAACACGAGCCCCGGGCTTATACGGCGCCGACAAACTCTTCCCCATCAGTCCTTCCTGATTCTCGGCCAACGCCACCTCATAAAATTTTTCGACAACCTTGTCGTCGTCGGTAATAATCTGCTTCGCCAAAACAATCCGCTTCTCGTCCTCCCGAACAATCCTCTCAATCAACGCCCGTCTCTCGCTAAACGCCGCATCAATTAAACTCTCGCCATTATAATAAATCACGTCGAAAATCGTCAATTCAATCGGCAGCTTCGCAATCATTTCATCAATCTCATACTTTCGCTTAATCCTCTGGCTAATCGCCTGAAAATCCGTATACTTCCCCGTCTCCGCATCAAACCCAACCGCCTCCGCATCCAAAATAAAACTTTCTCCGTCGACATTCTCCTTCACATACTTCACAATATCTGGAAACTGCGCAGTAACTTCTTCAAGTCGTCGGGTAAAAATTTTAATCTTCCCATTCCTATCTTTATTCACCATGACCCGAAACCCGTCATACTTATACTCAAACGCCGCCGGTCGCCCGACAATCCTAAACGCATCCTCGACATCTTTCGCCTTCGGAAACAACATAACCTTCACCGGCCTCCCCGGCTTCAGTTTTATTTTCTCCAAACTATCCAAACAAGCCCGGGAAAAAACCTCAGCAAAATCCGTCACTTTATCATACGCTTCCTGAACCGCCTTCACGCAAATTTTCTTGTCCTCCAAATTCTTCGGTTTAAAACAATTAACGACAATCGCGTCCCGCAAAATCCCCGAGCCAACTCCAATCTTCAAATCCCCCAAAACCGTCCTCACAATATATTTCGCCTCCTCCAGCGTCGCCGAATGCAGCAACTCAACAATCAACCCAATCTTCAAATCAACAGTCCCCTTCCCCTCAAAAGTCGGAACTTTCCTCAAATTCTCCATAACTTTCTCAACACTCAACTTCCCGGAAAACAACGCCCTCTGCTTCTTCTTCCCCAAAACAGCCTCGGCAACTTTCCCCAAATCCCCAAGCTTCTTAAATTTATTAACAACTTCATCCTCGCTAATCCCTGCCGTCCGCGAAATCACCTTAATCATCAACTGATGTGAAATCCCCAGCTCCCGATTATCATAATCCGCAAACAATCTTCCCTGCAAAAGATAAACAACTTCCGGCTCGCCGCGAATCTCCTCCAAAAACCCTGCCAATATCTCCGTCTTTTCAAGCCCCTTAGTCGTCCCCTCCAACGCCGCGTAAATCTCACAAATTCTCGAATAATCCATCCGAAAAAATCTTTAGATTTTTGAGCAAGCTATCGCTTTAGCGCAAGCTTCACAATCTATCTATCTCCAAATTTAAATAATCCATATTAAATCAATAACTTCCCAATTAAATATCTTCCGAGTTAACCTCCCAAACCTTTATAAAAAAAAATTATTTAATTAATTTATGGAACTCAATGTAACCGACATAACTTTCAAACGGGAAGTAATTGAAAAATCAAAAACAATTCCAGTCCTCGTCGATTTCTGGGCAGAATGGTGCGGTCCATGCACGATGCTAAAACCAATATTGGAAAAACTCGCAAAAGAATTCAACGGCAAATTCATCCTCGCAAAAGCCGAAACAGACAAAAACCCAGAACAAACAAGCAAATATAGCGTCATGTCAATCCCATCAGTCAAGCTTTTCAAGAACGGAAAAGTCGTCGACGAATTCATCGGCGCCCAACCCGAAGCCACAATCAAACAATGGCTAAACCAAAAATTATAAAACTAAATTTCTTCAGGATGAGAATATTTTAACAATTCTAACTCCGCCGCCTTCAAGCCCCATTTATCTATCTCAGACAACTCCCCCCTCGTCGCTATTATCTCCAAAGCAAAACCATATTTTTCAAGATGCTCAAATCTTTTATTTTTAATTATTAAAGCGGCATACCTCTCAATCATTTTTTCAATGTACGGGCAAGAAGGACGAGACCTCCCATCATACACCTTGATAGCATATTCAATATCCCTGACTACACCAAGTATTTCCGCCCTAAAGCGTCCCTCCTCCCTCGCTTCCTCAATAATATCTTTCATAAATTTGTAAAATTATTTAGATGTAAATGCAATCAATTTCCTCGTTTCCGATTTGCCTTCAAACTCGGTCTAACTTTCGGTGCTTTCACCGACGAGTTCCTCAATCCTCTCGCTTTTCTCCCGGCAGAAGTCAATCCTCTCATCGCTCTCGCCCTCGGCGCCGCAACAAACTTCCCCAACTCCTTGTCGCTCAAAATTCCCGGCTCATTCCTGTCAACTAAAATCACTTCATAAAAATAATTCATTCCATCTTTCCCGACCCAATACGACCCAAGAACTTCCATGTTGTTAAACTTTCTCGCCACCCTCATCTCCGCAATTTCCTTGTAATTCATTTTCAAATTCTTTCTATTATGCAACCTCTTCGTTCGCCTCGCCTTGTTCGGCCGCATCTTTTTATGCCCACCCCTCAAAATTTTAATCCTAACGACGACAACACCCCTCTTCGCCTTGTATCCCAAACTTCGCGCCCTGTCCAGCCTCAACGGCTTCTCCACTCTCGTGATAGCCCCGGCCTTCCGCCACTCGGTCATCCGCGCCCTCAAAACTCTCACGTCGGGCTTTTTCCACGCCGCTCTCAAATATTTCGCAATTCCCATTAGTAAAAATCCACAGGACTTTTTACTCCCGCGTTTTTCCAAGGGAAAAACAAGACAATCGTTTTTCTTTTGGTTCCCAAAATTTAATTCCCATAACCATCCACTAAAATTTGCTTTTTAAAACTTCCCTTCCAAACTTTTATAAATTGATATTCCAGTTATGATATATGAGGCTGTGGCGCAGCCCGGTAGCGCACCGCTCTGATAAGGCGGGGGTCCCAAGTTCAAATCTTGGCAGCCTCATATTTGAACTTGGGACAGTCCCAAGCGAACAAAACGCTTTGAGAAAAACAAATTCTAAATATCTTTTTCGAAATGCATTTTGCGAGTAAAATCTTGGCAGCCTCATATTGAACTTGGGACAGTCCCAAGCGAACAATTTGCTCGAATTTTTCAACAATATTATTTTTATTGAAAAATTTTAGAGTGAATTGCGAGTAAAATCTTGGCAGCCTCATATTTGAACTTGGGACAGTCCCAATGAGTTTCGAGCTGTTTGACTAAATTTAATATAAACAAATTGTTCGGGACGAAAGAACAAAACGCTTTGAGAAAAACAAATTCTAAATATCTTTTTCGAAATGCATTTTGTGAATAAAATCTTGGCAGCCTCATACATAATTAAACTTGGGACCGTCTAAAACAAAATCAAATTAACTTTTCTTCTGCGCCCCATAAATCTCCATTATCTCTTCTCCCAACAACCCTCTGTCATAAATCATTATATTATCTATCTTTCCATCAAAATAAGTCGCCACACCATCCCCCCTTTTCCCTATAACCAAATCACCAGCAGCATCCTTTA
>JAZDPV010000008.1:0-4014 GCA_043797265.1 archaeon | reverse complement strand
CACGACAATCCCGACGACAGACGCAACATATCCAACCACCTTCATAACAATTACAACAATATAATCTTTATAAAATTATCTCAACATCCCTAACTCTAACCAACCCAAACGGAATTCGTGTCATTCGCGTAATTCGTGAGCCAATTTTTTATTCCAAACACCAATACAACAAAGTTTTTAAATCAAGAAACTCTCAACCATTATGAATAAATTTATTGCAATACTAATCGGATTGGCTTTCTTGATAATTCCAATCTATGCATGGATAGTGAACTTCGCAGGTTTCGGAACAGCCGCACTAACATTCCTCCAGGGCGGAATCGTCTGGCTACTTCTACTAATCGGCGTAATCTCACTCCTCGTCGGTCTCTCAAGTCTAAAAGATTAGAACCAAATAATTTTAAATCAACACAATCCTAGCTCTGCATGGACGTTCTTTGTATCAAATGCAAAGGCAAAGGATTATGCGGGCAGTCATGCAAAATTCTAAACAAATTCATAAACAACGCACCAAAACCAAGACTCCACTTCTCAGGCAAATCCGCGCCAGAAATTTTCATCGGCAGAATCGGCTACCCACACATCAACTCCGGAATTCTCGTCCCGCCCAAAAACGACAACGTCTCAAACTTCGCAACCGCCGAAGAATGGTCCGCAAACAATTTCTCCGTCGCCAACGTCCTTCGTCTCCGAAGCCAACTCGTCTACGGCAAATCAAAAACAAACATTAAACTAAAGGCCAAAGGCTACAGACTAAAAGCTTTATTGCAGGAACTCGCCCTCTCGTCAAAACCCGTCTCGACCGAAATATTCCTCAAGAAAAAACCAACAATGGAATTCACGTCGGACTCAATTTTCCGCCCGATGATAAACCCCGCCCCGATAAAAAAAGCAATCCTCGAGGAAAATCCAAAAGTCCCGAAAAAAGTCGACTACCTCACATCCGACTACGACACCAAAGCCACGACGGCAATCAAAGAACTTTATGCTTCAAACATAAAAGTTGACCACCTCCAAAGATTATTATCAGTAGGACTCCTCGGCACAAGAACAAAAAGAAAAATGGTTCCGACAAGATGGTCAATCACCGCCACCGACGACACAATCTCAAAACAGCAACTCGAAAAAATCCGATACTTCCCAGAAATAAATCAAGTAACGCTTTTCTCAGGAAACTTCATCGGCAATTACATCGAAGCCATTCTCCTCCCCGGACATTTCTCATTCGAGGCAATCGAAGCATGGCTCCCAAGTTCAACCTACAACTCACTACCAACTACCCACTACCCACTACCAACTATTTCACAAGATTATGAAACTTTCAACGGCAGAAAAAAATACGCCTTCGAAGTCACCGGTGGCTATTACGCGATGCGACTCCCGACGACAGAATACCTGACAAAAATAAAACGCCAAGCAATAGTTTTAATCTTCAGGGAAATAAAACCCGAATACTACGCACCTCTCGGCGTCGGCATCGTCAGGGAAGCAACTCGCCGAGCTTTTTCAACAACCCCAAAATATTTCGAAAACACCGACGACGCTCTCAAAAATATCCAAACCAGAATTGCAGTCCCAATCGAACAAATCAAGCAAAAATCCTGGACGCTAAAAAACTACGGCAAACAAAAAACTTTAAAACAATTCTTGTAGAAAATAAATAATGGCATCAAAAGCAAAAAGCCAAAGAATCCACGCCAAAAGAATGGCAAAAATGAGATATGAAATAGATTTTAATAATGGATTAAGAGAACAATTCATAAAAATGATTCAATCAGGTCAAGCCGTATTTTTATATGCAACATCAAACAGGGCCAGAACTTTCGCCGTCAAATATAACGACAGATTAATACCAGTCGTCTACGACAATCAAAGAAAAGAAATAGTAACCCTCTTACCCCCCGAAGCGCTAAACGATTACCAAAAAAAACTTGAAGACAAATTCTAACCTAAAATCCCAATCAAAATCCCCTCGATAATCCCAGCAACTAACAGCAACGGCAAAATAACAAAAACAAAAAATCTCAACCCCTCAACAAAATTATATTTGACCGACTTGCGACCAGCGAACACCGACGTCCCAATTTTAAAGCCAATCCCAATCGACAAAAGAATCGCCGGCAATTCGAAAATCCCGTGAGGAGCCAACTGCCACAAAACAGCAATCCCTTCCTGCATCACCGCCTCTTTCGCGACAAACCCGACCAAATATCCATTAACAACTCCAATCACAAAAGGAAAAATACCGACGACAACCCCGGAAACAATCGCAACAAACCCCGCCTTCAAATTATTCAAAAAAATATAAACAATCAGTTCAACAACACTTTTCCCTTCAAGCGCGTCGACCATTCCGGCAAGAAATTTAAAAATCTCCTCCCTAAAAAAAACAGGATAAGCAAACCCGACCAAAAACATCAACCCAAAAATTCCCAACGCAAAAACCATATACCACCTCAGTTCCCTAAAAAAATTCCAACATTTCCCATAATTCCTCGCAAAAAAATTTCTTCTCATTTAAAAAATAAATCAAAACCTCTTTTTTAATCTATTGAAAACAATTCAGTTTCGAGCAAAATAATTACTAATCATCTTCGTCCTTCTCGGATATTTTCTTTTCAAATAAAACCCATACCCAACTCCGACAATCAACCCGCCAAGATGAGCAACATTCCCAATCGGCAACCCAAGTCCCAACGACAAAACCCAAAGCACCACCATCAAGAAAACCATTGCAATCCACATCGGCATCGGGATAACAAAAAAAACCAAAACAGGTAATCTCGGCGTCAAGACCGCAAGCAAACCACCCAACGCAAAAATAGCACCCGACGCACCGACGGCATAAACATTCAAATCAATTCCAGTTAGCCCGGCAATCACCACAAAAAACAAACCAGCAAAAAGCCCGCCGGCAAAATACAAAACAATAAATCTTTTCTTTCCAATCAATTTCTCAACAAACCCGCCAATAAACATCAATGAAATCATGTTCACAAACAAATGTCCAAACCCGGCATGCATAAACATGCTCGTCACAAATGTCCAGAGATTATGTCCGGCAAGAATCACCGACGGCTGCAGCGCAATCCACGAAATAACAACATCTTCCCCAACCGAATTCATCAAAATCAAGGCCACGACAAACGCGACGACATTTATCCCAATCAGCATTCCAGTATACGTCGCAAAAAAACCATTCCTCATCTTTTCTTCCTCAACTTCTTCATCAACTTCCCGGCTATCCCAACTCTTTTGATTTTCTTGATTTTCTTTTTAATTTTTTTCACAATTTTCTTTTTCTTAGTATCGACTTTCTTTTTCGCACTGCTAACTTTACTTCTCGCCGCCGCCCTCGCAGCCTTCATCAAGGACCTCCTCTCTTTCTCTGCCTTTACAATTTTTTTCTCCGTCTTCACCATTTTCCGACGAGTTTTTTCTCTAATCTCCTCAAGCTCACCACGAATTAATTTCAAATTTTTCTCGACCCGCACAATCATCGCCTTGGTATCACGAATCGGTCCACTATTGTCAGCCAATTCATAAACCTCCGCACATTCTTCGCAACTAAACCCATGCTCCAGCGCTTTCTCCTCGTTAACCTCAATCGCGCAAGATTTGCAAACATAAAATCTTTTCTCCTCCCGATTTTCAAGCACCTTTTTCAGTTCCTCAATCCTTTGCACCAGCGCCCCCTCTAGCTTCACCAAACATTTCTCCGTCTTCAGCGTCCAATAATAAATATACCAGCCCTTCCTCCTGTCTTTCTTCCTAATAAAAGAAACCAGCCCGTCCACCGATAACTTATACAAAATATTTCGGACCTGATTAATTGTCAATTCCATCCTTTTCGCAATCAAAAATTCATTAACGTCTTTTTTCCCAAACAAAATCTCAACTATTCTTCCAGTATTGACACCAGCCAATTCCTCGACGAGATCATGCAGAAGTTTAACTTGCATCCATCGTGAAAATAATTCTCTTTTAAATACCTTTCCACCAAATTTGTTGTAA
>JAZDPV010000007.1:0-38651 GCA_043797265.1 archaeon | reverse complement strand
CAATAGCCGTGTTACTTGTAAAAGGAGATGGATAAGAAGCAGCCGAAGCCGCGCCTACCGTCATTCCAATCAAAGCAGCACTTCCCAAAATCGTAATAGCTTTTCTAAATATATTTTTCATTATTTTAAACCTCCTTTCAGCACTATTAGCTTAGCCGCCTTATTCAAGGCCCCGCGAAAGCGAGTTCAGTTTTCTAATAGCCTGGCCGGAAAAGTTTTCGCAACGAAAGTCAATCTTTCGAAGTCTAAAAACTTTTTTCCTTATAACTAGGGAGCGTTATAAGTTGTCATCACTAGGTCCCTATATGTACACTGACTAGTCAACGCATCATTGATAAACAACAACGCTGAACATCCCAAGAATTTTCACTATATAAATCTTATCATCCCGATTACACAAAAAATCCTCTAAAAATGCCAATTTTTTCAAGTTTATTTATAAAACTTCTGTTGTCACAAATAAAAAATAACATTTTCGAGAGCCCTCAATCTCCACTATTATTTATCAAACAAAAATATATGGCAAAAAAATACCCATATGTAAAACATATATTTATATATTCAAATAAATTGGTCACAAATATATATGGACACAAAAAAGAAAACAAAAACAAGATACGTTGACGTGAATGTAAACAAAGGAAACTTCGTTTCAAAATTCGTCGGAGCAAAAAAACCCCACGACTTCTCAGATATAAAATTATTACGAAGTATACTAAGCAACGAAAAAGCCAGAATACTATACGCACTCAAAACCCAAAACCCAAAATCAATCTACGCTCTTGCAAAACTTCTGGGCCGAGATTTCAAATCTGTAAGAGAAGACGTAAATATCTTGGAAAGATTCGGGTTCATCGAATTCCACGCGGAAAAAATAGGCAAAAGAGAATCCCTAATGCCAGTCCTTGTAGTCGACAAATTACAAATAATCATAGACATCTAAACTTCGCAAACTTTCATTCTAATAACTAAACTTTCAGAACCAGAAATAATTTTCCTTTGCGCCGCAGAAACATCCCCACTGCAATTCCCGTCCGAAATTTTCAAAAGCCCTTCACCACCATCTGCAAAAAAATCCAGTTCATAAAAACCAACACTTGCATCACTCGCCATCAAATTCCCGAGCACCAAACTCAAACTCTCATTCAAATAATCACACGCCGACTCCCCCAAATTTTTACACCTGTTTCCCAAATAACAACTCTTAAACAGGTCCTCAAAATTATCATAATCCGGCTCATAAACAATGGCGCATTCAGTCGTATACTTCATCATAACATCCAAAATATTACCAACAGCGACGCTATCTTCAGCGACAGGCGAATCCTTCAATGAAATCACCAAATAAACCATCAGTCCAACAACCACAAGCACAACTATCAAAACAAATCCAACAATCTCCTGTTGCCCCAACTTAGACCTGCTTCCTACCATCTGCCTCTTACCCCCTACCATCTACTCCCTACCTCCCAAGACGCCCACAACCAGCTTCCCAATCTCGCAGTCATCATAAGTCGAACCACTTTCCCGAACTTTCCGACAAATCGAAACATAAGCAGAATATGTCTTCACATCTTTCTGCCCATTCGAATAAATCTCATAATAATTACAATCAACTCCCGGGCATTTTCTAATCTCGTCAAATCTCGGATAAACTTTATACACTCCAACCGATGCAACCGGCCAAAACAAATCATAACTATCCCCAAACTCGCCAGACATAATTCTCAACTTATCCTCATCAACACTCATCGACCAACTCGAATCATAATTCAACTCAGGCATATCAGCAATCACGCTCATCGACGAAATCGCCTGCGCCCTCTGCAAATCCCCAGCACTACCCTTCACATCCTTGAACACAATTCCCAAAAAAAACAGTCCAACCAAAACAAAAAAGAAAAACACCGCCACAATCATGACCGCCATTTGCTGAATTTTCATCTGCCCCCTCACCATATTCCGCATCCTTCCCGGCCATTTTTCCTGTCAATCACATCAGCCATCGTTCTCAACGACGACAAATCGCCAACACTCGCATTCCCAACCATCGCGCCCCAGATAATAAGATCCGGCTTCAAATTCGTATTGCAATTCCTCGCATCCATCAAATCCGCCTTGTCAACAAACTCCTCAGCAATCTTACCCGCCCGATACAACAATCGCCGAACATTACAATCATAAATTCCCTTGTCCGAAAAAATCGCCCCATACATCAAGCTCCCGACATACTTCATATCAACCCCACCCTTGACCACAACGCCCTCGTCATAAACAGAATCACACCCGCTCGAACACGAACCATAAACCATCACATCACAATCATCCCCAAAACCAAAACAAACTCTAACGCCATCGGCAAAACTACAATTACCCATCTCAATATTCGGAACGCTCAACCCAAGCAAATTATCCGGTGCATTAACAAAACAATAATGCTCAGGCGTCAAAAAAATCAAATCAGAAACTTCATACGGGAAATTAAACGGCTTCGAAAAAACATAATAATCCAACCCAGAACTTTTTCCCGACGAGAAAATATATTTATTATGAATCGAACTCGCACCCCCCGGCAAATTCCACTCCTCGCCAATATCAGACCGCGTCGCCACAGAAATATCATTCTTCCCAAACCCATCATCAAAACAAATATTATTTATCCGACTCTCTTGCTGAAACGAAATTCTCCCAAACTTACCCTCGGCAAAACCTGCTTGCAATGGGTCGGTAATTATTGCAATACTTTTCGCAGCCTCGGTATCACTCTGAAATCTTGCCGTATCGCCAAACCTCAACACCCCATAAATTGCCAAAAACAAAATCGCACCGCCAGCCACAATCGCGAACAACCACACAAAATTAAACTGCCCATGTTTTCTACCTCCTACCATCTACCCTCTACCTTCTATTTGAACATATTTATCATAAAATCCTTTCTTAATCACAATCTCCCCATCAGCATCAACACAATAAGGATTTTTATTCTGAGTAATCTTCGAAACATTAATCCTATCAATCAACTTCCATTGCATGTTCTGCGCATACTCCGGCGGCACCAAAAAAACATTCGCCTCATAAACATCATAATTCTTAATCGCCTCATACTCTGCCCCCGGATTTGTAATTTCAGCCGAAAGATTCGCAAAACAAACTTCCTTAATCTCCGACGGTAAATCAATCTCAAAAGAACTTTCTTCAAACTGCCCCCTCATCGCGTCATCAACAACCGCTTGAAAATCCCGATAAAACATCCCGACACTCGAACTCCGCCCGATATCTAAAAAATACCCGACCGCGATAAATGCAATCACGACAAAAACAACAATCAAAAAAATCGCAAAAATAATTTCAAACGGCATCCCCATTATGTGCTGCCCCTTTTTATTTACTCTCATAAAAAACAACACCAATCAAAATTTATAAACTTACTTAATCATAAAAAATTTCTACTCGGCTTTACTACAACCGAACATCCAGCGTCCTCATTTCTAAACTCGTCCCGGCACTTAATATAATAAGTCTTCTGCTCATTCCACTCCGCAACATGCACCGTCGAATTCGCGTAAGGCATCACGGTCCCCTCGGCAAAACTAAAATCGCAATTATCCAAACTATAAGCACACTCACTATTCCGAACCGTCACAATCTTCAGCATCTGATCCTCCTCGTAAATTCTCGCAACAACCGGCGCGCTCGTGTCAATCTCTAAATCAAAAACAACTTTATCCTCAACTAAGTTCCCGCCTTCATCAACGCACTTCACAAAATACTCCTGTCTCCCGGCAGTCAAACTCAACTTCTGCGTGCTAATCCCATCAATATTATCAGTATCATAAAACACAATATAATCATCATTATCTCCGCTCGACGAATACTGGCAAACCGCCCGCCCATTATTACAACCAAACAAAGTTTCGACATACAACTCAACCGGCGTCGGGCTAACTCCTCCAAATATCGTCTCGTTCGGTCTCAAGTTCTTCATCTTCAACCCGGTGCTACCAATCAAACTAAATTCAAAACTCTGCTTCATCTCATTTCTATTCACCTCATCTTTCCCTGGCTGGTCCTTACATCTCACATAATATTTACTCTCAATCCTCGATATTCCAGTCAAGTTAGCAACACAAGTAAATAACTGCGCCGCGTTCGCCTGATACAACGCCCCCGAACAACTCATCCCATTCACCATGTTATCATAATCTTGGTCATCAAAACTCCATCTGCAATCCGCCGGCTCATTCGTGTAAAACTCAACCCCGGCGCTATTCACATTTTCAGCGACACACCCGCCATTAACAACAGAAGTCGCTTCAATCTTTGGCGCGGTGTTGTCCGGCGTCGGGTCAACACACAACTTCACCGCATACTCCGCCTCGTTCGCATTCCCGTTCTTATCCTGGCACCTGATAAAAAAAGTCAAGTCCTTCCCGTTCTCTAAAACCAGCGACGAGTTCTTAATCGCCTCAGCGCTCGGCAGCGAAAATCTCTCGGTATGATTATAAGCAAACAAATTACTCCCACCGACATAAGCACTCATTTCATCAAAACTTTCAGTATGTTCAAAATCAATCTTGCATTGCGCCGGCTCGTCGGCAACCAACCCAAACTCCAACGGCGTAAACGCTTTCAAGCATCCATCACTCGAATTCAAATTCACAATCCCAAACCCAGGCCCGGGCGGCGAAGCCCGAACATTAACATAATTATGCCCGGCACTCAACGCCTCAACCCACGGACGAACAACCGGCGGCACGACATCCCTCGGATTAATATTCACGCATCTCTCCTCGCTAGTTCCCGCATTCACAATCTCACAATTCTGCCCCAACGCCTTGCACCTATATTCCGAACAAGGAAGCGTATCATCATTACAAATCTCGCAATCATTCCCACCCGTCGGCGCCTGCCACGCCAAGCAATCAAAAGTCACAACCTCAACATCAGTTGTTTTATACATCACAAGAAAAATAACCGCACCAATCACAATCCCAGACAAAGCCGGAATCTTACTCAAATAAGGAATATTATGCCCACCGGTCTTCCAAACACTCAACGCTTTATACGAACCAAACCCGCCCGCCAGCGACGCTGACAAAGCCTTAGTATTCCCCTCACTCATTCCAAACAAACCACCAATCAACATCCCCGCCATATACGCAATCCCCGCCCATTGAAGTCCGGAAGCAATAGCATCCAAACCAGTTCCCTTACTAAAACCCAAAAGCCTCGACGTAGCAGAAGAACCCTCAGGTCTCGTCGCAGCACCGGAATCCAAAAAAGATTTCATTTGAGATTCGGTTAATTCATAGGAATTACCATCATAAATCGCGACCCCGCCTTTAGATGTTTCAAAAATTTTCAAATCACTAGCTTTAGAAATAATTATATTGCTTCCTCCCGCAGAAGTAAAACTAGTCCCTTCTATAGCTTCTGTAACTGTTAATTCAGTACCAGCGGGGAGAGCCCCGCTACTAACACCTCCAGGAACATTTAAATTCGAAATAGTTTCAGCTTCAACAAACCCAATAGAGCCAACTAAAAAAGAAAATGCAAATAGCGACGTGAGGAGTAACGTTAATTGAAAACAAACCTGAATTTTTTTATTAAAACCTATATACCCTTTTTTCATAAACAAAACAATCATCTATTATTTATAAATTCTTGTCTTTAGAAAGATAATAACACAATCAGCGATCATGATTGAGAATCATAAACTTTAATTTTTATTTGGAGTCCAAAAAATTGTTGTAGCGAGTCTTCCTTCTTTAATTATTTCCATCTTATATCCTTCAGGGTATTTTCTTTCATATTGTGAAGATATACTATTCTCCCAATCTGCCAATGCTCCATAATACTTTTTAGATTCAACAATCTCAACCTCACCTGTCTTCAAATCCTGTATTCTATAATAAGCAAGGAAGTTAACGTCGTAAGGAACTTCTGGCCCTCTTATCTCTTCGGTATTAGGCGCCTCTCTTTTCGCTTCAGTTTTTTCCGCAACCTTAGCCCCTACATAACCACCGACGACAGCATCACATCCACTCGTCGAAACCATTCCGCCCACAGCCCCAACTCCAAGAATAACCCGTCCGACAAGCCCTAACTTTCTCGCGTTTCTCATAACAAATAAACAACTCCAAACTTTATAAACTTTTTGTTTTGTCGTTATTATATAATGAGTATTTTAATCAATTAATATTCTTTTGGAATAGTGCAAAAACTAAATTATGATAATGTTCTCCGAGATTACCATGATTTTCTTTTTCGGTTTCGCCCGAGACAATACTAATTAAATTCCAATCAGAATATAATTTAATTAGATCTGAAGAACTAGGGTAAAAATTAGTAGGCTTATATTTAGAAAAATTATCCTTATTGGTCATACAAATTAACAAATTATAGCCACCAGATTTTGTGTTTTCTTTTATTTTCTTAAGCAAATAATTTGCACCTTCCTTTGTAAAAAAATGAAGAAAAAGGGAACAAATATTCAAATCAAATTTTTTTATAAATTTATAATCTCTAATATCTTTGTCTAAAAATTTAAAGTTTTTATTTTTTATTAGAGGTTTGTTTATAGAATCTATGCCAGTAACCCTTGAACCTAATTCTAAAAAATATTTAGACATAAAACCATCTCCACATCCAATATCAAATACCTCTGAAACTGGGCCCACTTTTTTCATTATGTTTACTTTCTCTTTTATTGTATTTATCATATTAAATGTTTGAAACAAGTAGGATCTTTATTTAAATAATCCCCAGTGGTGGCATAAGCGATAGCTCTACATCCGCCACAATAAGGAGCGTCAGAGCAATAGGTTCTTTGCTTCTTTCTATTATCTCTTAATTCTTTCATTAAAGGTTTTTTGGTAACAAGATTAATTATCCCTTCGGTAATGTGGCCTACTGATATAGGAAGTCTTCTACACGCATAAACTGTTCCATCAGCAAGAACAGAAAGCCCGCCGAATCCGGCACTGCAACCTCCTTGATAACTTGATTGCGTATTTGTTTTGTTTCTAAATAAATGCCATAAAATTTCACTTGTGTAAACCTGAATTTTGCCTTTATATATTTCTCTTAATTTGTCAATTTCTTCATAGGCTTTTTTTATTTCAAAACAATTTAAAAATTCGGGGTCATTGGCTCCAAGTAATGGGTTGGGGACTAAAGTCTGAAACCCGACGCCACTAGCCCTATTTTTTATTGCTTCTGTAACAACAAACTTTATTTGAGACGCATTTTGTTTCATTAAAGTAGTTGAAACAGTCACATGAAGTCCAGCAATATAGCAATTTCCAATACCTTCCATTGCTTTATTATAAGCCCAATTTCTTCCTCGAACTCTATTATGAGTTTCTTTGTCCCCATCAATTGAAATTTGGACACTAAGAACGCCTAATCTTTTTAATTCATTAGCTTTTTCAATATCAAGTAATGTCCCATTTGTCATTAATCTGGTTTCGATCCCTCTAGAAATAGAATAATTAATTATTTTAAATAAATCTGGCCTAAGTAAACACTCACCTCCAGAAATATTAAAAATAGGATTAAAATTCCACCTGTCACAAGTCTGATTTAAATCATCTAACATGTATACAATCTCTTCTAATGTCATTGTTTTACTTTGTTTAGATTTATCTTTAATTTTCCCAAAATTATGATAGCAATGAGAACAAGATAAATTACAATCATTAGTGGAATCCCATTGGATATAAAACCCTCTATCTTTGTTTCGGTGTTTTTTTATCATTTGCCAATTCTAATCTAAAGAATAATTAAGGGGCCCATAACAAGCTCTACATGGTTCTATATTACAAGAGAAACAAGAATCTTCTACTGGTGAAACAGTAGCTAGATACTTTCTCTCGTCGGCATCCATCTCTATTCCTAAGGTTTCATTTGAGGCAACAATTTCAAGTTTATCCATAAACACTCTATCACTTCAAACTATATAAATATTTCTTCAAAAAATTACGCACAATTAGTAGTGAAATTATAACCCCTATCCAAACCCGCCCGCCAGCGACGCTGACAACGCCTCGTATTCACTTCACTCATCCCAAACAAACTACCAATCAACTATCCACCAAGATAAATAATTCTTCCCACTCACTGAAAGCCCAAATTCAAATCCCTACCCCAAAATCTCTTCAACTATCTCAACAACTCTCCCTGTAAACCCGCCACTAATAATATTAACACTGTTCGGCGCAAACTTACTCTTGACCCCGTCAACTTTCCACGCATAACCATCGTCGGTATATTTGCTATTATAATTTACATAACCACCACAATCTCCAAGAGCAGTGCAAACACGATTCGCACTCAACGCCCACGACTCATCCAAGCAATCACACCCCTCGACACACTTCCTCCCCCCAATCAATCCCTTCTCATAAACAACAACGCATTTCGCATTCGCAATCCCACAGTCCTGCTGAGCCGCCTCATCCCAAAATTTCAATCCCGGCGGAAAATTCGGGACACAAACACCACCGGGCCTATTGCTAACACTTTCCTCAATCTTCTCTTCCTCTTCTCCTCCAAAAATTCCTTCCCCAGTTATAGGCGCCACAACATTCCCCGTTCCAAATCCACCACTCGCCGTCGGATTATTAAAAGCAGTCGCGCCACTCGGGTTAGTAAACACCCCGCTCTGCGTCCCGCCCCCAATAATCATTCCAGTCACGGATGAAACCCAAATACAATCCCTCCTGTCGATATTTAAACAATCATCCTCTTCAATTTGAAGAACGCAATTCTGCCATCGATTAACTCGGCACGCCGCCGTCCCAAACTCGCCAGCGCTCGTCTCTATCGAATCCTCAAGACAAACCTCATTCCTAAAATCTTCACACGGCTCGACATGAACCTCCCCATCAACACAAACTTCCCTGAAATATCTCGAACCAACCATATCCCTGCCATTCCCGACGATGCTATCATAAACACACCACGACTCTCCATTCACTCTCTTGTCTCCATCTCTATCAACACACTCAGTCCTCCGGCAATAATTATCTCCAAATTTCGGCCCGCCAACATACCCATCCCACTCCGAACATCTCGACCCCAGCAGATAATCACAATTCCCGCAATCAATAGCCGAACCATCATTCGCCTTGCAAACACTATCCTCATCCAAAACTTTTCCCGCATTCCAACTTTTCACCTTGTCGCCAGAATAAATATTTTCCCTGTTCCCGCAAGAATCAACCCAATAAACATCACCTTTGTAACAAGTCGTCGAAGTCTGTTTCGCGCAAGCCGTATTCAACTCCTCAGCCGAACAAAGAAAATCCTTGTAAAAAGTTCTCTCGCTCGACAACGCAACACTGCTCCCATTCACAATCTCAACTCTCTCTCCCGCACCACAATCACCTCGCGTTGTAAACTCACAAACTCTGTCAAATTCTTTTTCATAAACACAAGCCCCGACATCCTGCGCCTGCGCCGTCGCGATACAAGAAATCTCGTCAGTTATTCCAGACCGATAATCATTACTCACTCCAAACAACGTCGACAACCTCTTGCACCTGACCAACGGAACAAGCGCCGCCTGATCGGCAATTATGCAACACCCCAACTGGCACTGCGGAACCTCGCTAATATCCCTCGCATCCCAAGTCCCGCCATAATCATTGCAAACTCTCTGCGGCGTATTCTCCATGCAAATCCCCTCCTCCGACTCATAACACGTCCCCAACCTGCAATACGAAGTCGTCTCGCACGAAGTCGGCGCAACCTTATAAGAACTATCGCAATTCGCTTCCTCATCATTAATGCACCAAACCCCATCGACAGTTTTCTCGCAACAAAAACTCGCATCTGAAGTCGCAGTCGCCGCAAGAACCTCAGCCAAACAAAACAAACAAACAAACATTAAAACTATTTTTTTATTCACTTTAATTCCTCTCTCATTTTAACAATAGCTTTCTTTAATGCAGGCAACTCATTAATTAATTCCATAATTACTTCTACTAATATTTTATTATATGAATGACTTATCGAATTTCTATAAGCATAAAATTTTTTCCAATTAATCTCACTATGTTTTTTCTTAATCTCAATTGGCAACTTATCAATATTTTCACCTATAACTTGAAACCTCATAAGCATAGCGTCCCAAACAGTTTTATCTTCCAAGGATTTATTCGAATCTCCCTCAACTCTTTGAATCATATCTCTAATCAAATTTAAATAAAGATCATATTTTGACATAAATAGCCTTCTCCCTTACATAATTTAATTCAGGTCTTAAAGATTGGGTCGCAACCAAATCAATCTTCCTTTTAAACAAATTTTCCAAATAAAATAAAACTTCAAAATAATTCTTCCCTAAATTTTCTTTTTCAAAAGTAATCAACAAATCAATATCACTACCCTTTTTTTGAGACCCCTTCAAATACGAACCAAACAACCCAACTTTTCTAACGCCCTTAGCCCTTAACTCATCTCTTCTCCTTTCAATCTCCCGAATTATTTTTTTATTTGTTAGTTTCATTTCATCTCAAATATCCCGCCGGCCACGCCAAACTTCTCGACGCAAACTGAAATTTATTTCCCGAAATTTTATTCTCCACAATATAAACTGTCGTCCCATCTCCCTGCTTTAATTTGTCAATAATATAATCAGGATAAAAAATCATAAGAGTATCAATATCAGAATCGCCCAGCGACGACTCATATTGCAAAATCGAAGTCGCAATCATAATCATATCATAAATCGGCGAATTAACCCTGACATTAAATCGGGAAAACCCCTGCGAGCCAACACTCGTCGGCGCATCAATCTCAACTCTCACGACTCCCGGTTCAATCAAGACATCATAATCAACAACACCACCGACAACATCATAACCCTGCGCCACCAAATCACCGACGGAATTAGCATAGCAACTATCAATCTTGCTCCTAATCAAACTCTCCATCTGCTTCTCAAAAACATTTTTCAAAAAAGGCACCTGCACCGTGCACGTCTCATAATATTCCTTCGTATAACACAAATAAACAAATTCCTCCCCATCATATGTATAACTAAAACCTGGATTAACGAACCCGGCCTTCAACCCTAACTCGTCAACCGCCTGCTCAACCGCATCACCAACGCATCCTTCAAAGCCTAACCCCCTTCCCGTCTCAGAAAAATAAGTCGGCTGAACCCACAAAAGAAAAACAATGACCACCGCCACAATCACAATCGCGACAATAATAAAAATCGTAACTTGTCCCCGTCGTTCTGAATTCTGAATTCTGAAACCTGAATTCTCGCGAAGCGATGTGACCTGCCCTCTATTTTTCATTTAATTTCTCCATTATATTTTTTATTTCAATTCCCAACCTCGGGAGTTTATTTTCGATAGTATCCTTCACCACTTCCTTCAAAACCCCAATGTATACATGACTAATAATATTTCTCAAATTCTTAAACTTATCCCATTCAATATCGGGATACCTCTTCCTAACTCCCATCGGAATCTTCCCAATATTTTCCCCAATAACTTGCAACCTCATCAGAGTCGCGTCCCAATTTTGTTCATCATCTAAACCATCTTCTCTATGCTTCTCGATAAGATTAATCATCCTAAGAATCTGACTAAAATACAACTTAGACCTCAACATAAATTGCCTCTTCTTTCACGGAATTTAATTCAGGTTTCAATCCTTTCTCGATAACCAAATCAATTTTTTTCGCGAAAACTTTCTCTAAAAAAGCCCACAATCCAAAATAATTATCAAAAGTATTTTCATCAAGAACAACCAAAAAATCAATATCACTTCTACCTTTTTGCTCCCCTTTCAAATACGAACCAAACAACCCAATACGAACCGTCCCATATTTTTTCAACTCATCCCGGCTTTCCTTCAGCCTGTCAATTATCCCATTCTTGTCCAACCCTTTCTTCATCCCTATCCCAATCATCTCTTATTTATAAATTCTATCACAAAGCACGAACAACTATCGAACATCCCGACGGCACATTCCCAAATTCATCCTCGCACTTGATATAATAAGTATCCCCACGAACCACTCCGAAAATATGTTCCATCCCATTCCCAGCCACCTCGCCATCATCCCAGTTAAACTTGCAACTTTCAGTCGAATATCTGCAATCAGCAATCTCCGTCGTCACGACATGCAACTTCCCGTCATCTTGCCAAACTCTCGCAACCTGCGGCGTCGAACTATCCTTGATAATCTTGAAACTCGTTTCCCCTCTCACAAAATCCCCCGTCTCGTCCTCGCACTCAACATAAATCTTGTGCAACCCCGCCGGCCTGTTCAAAAATTGTTCATGAAGTTTCCCCCCGCTTTCAAACATTCTAATCATCGTCTCATGCCCAGAAAACGAGTAAGAACAATAATGCACATCCCCGCCACCCGACGTCTCAACCTGCAACCTAATCGTCGTCATGTCACTATTAATTTCAAAATCCCCGCTCGGCTCAATCCAGTCAATCTCAATCGCCTTGCTCGGCTTCTTTAATTCATAAACAAAACTATCAATATTCGCATTCCCGCTATCCATCCACGGCTGGTCCTCGCACCTAACATAATAAACATTATCCCCGCTCATCGTCGGCAAAACATCCAAACAAACATATCCCTGAATATTCGACGGACTATTCAAACTATCCAAACAACTCATCTCATTCCCCATCTCCGAATAAACAACATCTTTCAAGTCCCACTTGCAACTCGCCAATTCATTAGTAACAATAGTAACATTTTTCGAAGTCACATTAAACCCGACAATTCCGCCATTCTTCGGGCTAACCGCTCGCACAATCGGCGCCGTCACATCTTCACCTTCTCTGACGCACATATCAACACTATAAAACCCCGGACTCTCATGCCCATGCGTGTCCCGGCACTTAATATAAAAATTCAAATCCCCAGTCCAATTAAATCCCTGGCTCTGCCCATGACTCGGGTCCGGCAACACAAACACCGTCGTATGATTATAAAGATAAAAATTCCCGCCCAAATCAAAACTCATCTCCTCAAACTCTTTCATCTCAACATCAAACTTGCAATGCGCCGGCTCATCAGTCGCAACCCCAAACATCAAAGGAGTATACGCATCAATACAACCGCCATCCTTATTAGTCAAACCAAAACCACCGTCGCTGATATCGCTATATGTTTCATTTTCAGAAATCACTTCCAATCGGGGTTTCAAAATCGGCGGCCGAACATCATCAGGATTATTCTCGACGCACAACTCATTATCACTCCCTTTATTTATCAACTCACACGCCGCCCCCAAACTATTGCAACGATATTCCGAACACGGCTTCAACAAATCCCCATTACACTCATCACAATCATCACCCCCACTCGGCGCCAACCACGTCTTACAATCAAACCGAACCACAACATTATCACAATCATCCCCACCAAAAAAAAGCGAAGTCACAATTAAAATAATACCCGCTGCAAATATAATTAAACCAAGTCCGGGTATTCCCAAAAGCACAGCGCCATGACTTATTATAGAATATCCCACAATTCCTCCAACCATTCCTCCCCCAATCGCCATCAGCAACGAACCCCCCGGACTAAGCCCCATCGCGTCAGCAATCATCGCGCCCGCAATCATCCCAATTCCAGCACCAATCGCAGCGCCGGCAAAGGGAGCTAATTCCGAAGCAGAAGAAAAAAGAACAGCATAAGATAACCCAGTAAGATGAAAGCTTCCCGTGACAATAACTCCTACAGCATATCCAATCCCCGCAACACCCATCCCAATATTAGTCATCATCCCGCCATAATCTTCCAACTCTCCCGTCTCTGGCACATCTCCAGTCCCGCCCCACAACCCCGCCGCCTCCAAATACTCACTATAATCTTCAACCTCGGCAAATTGCCCCTCAATCGGCGTCGCCAAATCTTTCAACCTATCAATCGCCCCCTGCCCCAGCATCGGCGAATTAAAAACCTTGTAACTACTCGAATATTCTCCGACAATGTTAGCAGCCCCTCCACAATCCCCAAGCCCTCGGCAAAAATCATTCATCTCTTTCGCAAATGTTTCGCTAAGACATCCCTTGTTCGCGACAATCTTGCAACCTCCCCACGTCTTCGGCGCATAAACAACGGTACAACTCAAATCCGCCATGTCGCAAATTTTTCCCGCCGTCCCCTGATACCTCTCACTCTTTAAATTAAACCCGCCCGGATATTTCGGCACACAAACATTAAAACTAAAATGATCAGCAATAGCGACACTATCAATCCGACAATTCAAACTATCTGCACATTCTTCAAGTCCATTTTCCTCCCCATTCAAATCCAGACACATCCTCCAATTATTTGCAATACAAGCCGAATTCCTAAACTCCACCTCTTTCCCCTCGACATCAAAAGTATTTGTCTGGACGCAAATCTGATTCCGGTAATCAGCACACGGCTCAATCTGCACGACCCCCTGCGAACAAACATATTTCCAGTGCCGCGAACCCACAACATCGTTCCCATCACCAATCACACCGTCGTAAACACACCACGATTCCCCGTTCTTGTAACTCTTCCCGTCAAACATGCACGACGTCGACCGGCAATAAAAATTCCCATTATCAACTTTAAACCCGTCCTCGCTCGCCGAGCCACAAATCCCACCGAGAAACCGATTACAATTCCCGCAGCTTTTCGACTTCGCATTCCCATCCCCGGCCCCGCACAAATCATCTTCACCAACGACAACATCCCAATAACTATCATCATTAATTCGTTTTGAATCATAAACATTAGCCACATTCCCGCAGGAGTCAACAAAATAAACTCCATCTTTCCCGTCGACGCAAGTCGTTCTGTCAGTTTTCTTACAGGACATATTCAAAGAAGGAGAAGTGCATAAAACATCACCATAAAATTCCCCGCCATAACTAAAACAATTCCCCTCATTCACAAACTTGCAATCATTCCCGATAACACAAGCGCCCTCCTCCTGAACAGCAGACAACATCGCGCACTGCCCCGAATTCAAATCAACTCTCCAATCAACGACGGCATTAGGCCCCATCGCCAAAGTCAAACTATCAACACTACATTGCCCCCGCGTTTCATAAATCGAAGCCGCCCCAAGAACACAGCATCCCTTCCGGGCTCCCGGCATATTGCAATTAGCGTCGTCAACCCAGCTTGCCGAACAATCTCGTTCCAAAACATTCGCATCATAAATTCCCAGCTCCTCATCATAACAACAACCTCTCTTGCAAAACGAAGTCGAATCGCAAACAGAACCTTCAGCAAAAGATTCACCATCTTTGCAACCCGCATCCAGCGTCGTCGCACATTTATATCCATCCTTGCTCACCGCACAGCAACCCGCCCCGAACACATCAGATGAAATCTCAAACGCGCTTTTCATCGTCGTGTGCATCAAAATATCCCCGCTATCAAGAGTCTCGTTCCAACTTTCCGCCGATGCAATCCCAATTATCGGTTTCCCCAAAATCTCAACAACCTTAGCAACAACTCTTCCAAATCCGCCAACTCTCAAATTAACATCAGCCCCGCCAAACACCTCATTGCTCACCGCAACCAAATAGCTGAAAGCAAACACAGATGCAACCATCACAACTAATTCAAATCCCGCCACAACTTTTTTATTACCCATCTTTTATTTCCAACCGACAACCGCGCAGCGTCGTTATATCCCCGGCGCAAACGCGCAACTTCTCACGGCAAACCTAAACTCCTCCCCAGTTTTTCGTTTAATTAATCTATAAATTTTGCTATCATCATAATCAATCCTTCTTATGTCATACTCAGGATACAAAAGCATATAACCATTATACTCAAAATAACAATACTGCGACTCGGCATTCACAATCTCCCTCGCGACCCGAACTAAATCATACACCGACGACAAAACACTCGTGTCAAAGTTCTCAAAATTCTGCGCCGCGCCATCTCTCACAATCTCGACATTCTTCCTCAAATTAATATCAACTTTCCCCGGCAACAAATCAATCGAATAATCAGTCGCACCCCCGCTCACATCAAATCCGCTATCTTCAAAATCAACAGCCATCTCGTCAAAACAATTCTGCACATCGTCCATCGTGTCCCGCCGAATCTCATCTTCAACTCTCGCCTCCAACATCGGAACCAAATTATAACAAGTCAAATAATAATCCGCCTGATAACACAAATAATTCCACTCAACCCCGTCATACATCAAAGAATACGACGGCGCAACCTCCCCGCCACCAGCCAAAATTTTCTCAACCGATTCTTCAACAGCGTCCCGAACACACTTGCTCACAAAAGCCTTCGGCCCCAAATCAACCGGCGACTCCACGCTAAACTTTCCCATTAAAAGAAAAATTATTATTATCCCGACGACAATCACAATCCCAACAATAATAAAAATTGTAACCTGAGCACGCTTCATTTCTCTTCCTCCAACAACTTAATCGCCTCTTCAATAACATGCGACTTATTCCGAAACCGCCCATTTTCCAAAATTCTCTCAATTCTCTCAATCGTCTCCCCGTCAACCGTCGCCGAAATCCTTTCCTTCACCATATTACTAAAAGCCACTTAGTAATACTTAATATTACACCATTTAAAACCTTTTCTAAAATCCGTGCACCATTATACTTGCCTCAAAAAATCAAAGATTTTTTGTGCCCCCATTTTTACGAAACAAAAGTATATCCTCGCGCGAAACGCGTATCCCCATCGGCAAAGCCGACAACCACCGAAAACGATTAGTCGTTTTCAACCCTCGGCGCCAAAACAAACCCAATCCCCATCCTCTCCCCCGGGAAATCCAACTTCAACGGATAATCATCAGACAAGTTCACAACAACCTTCCCAGAAATCTTCCCCGCCTTGATAAACTTCATCAAATACTCAAGCGAAAACTTCGACCGTCCAGCCCCAAACAACTCAATATTATCCCCCGAAAATTCCGCCCTCGCGCTGTTCAAATTTCCCGAACCCTCGACAAAAAATTTCCCATCCTTTACGACAAGCGAACACGAATCAGCGACGACACTCGCGTCCTCAACCGCCTGCGCAAAATCATCAGCATTTAACTCAACCCTCGCTCCAAAATTCAACTCAGGAATTTCCTTATCCTCCGACGACACATCAATCAACGACAAACCAAAAACCCGCTTAATCTTGTCATAAATCGTAATCTTCAACTTCCCCGCCTCCTCCTCAAAAACAACACTCGCCGAACCCGACGCCCTCTTCAAAATTTTCTTCAAGTCACCAAGATTAACACCCCACGTCTCGTTCCCCGCATCATACTGGCTGAAACTTTCCTTCGGCAATTTGAAAATCACAAGCGCAACATTCGCCGGGTCAACCGCGACAATCGAAAGCCCGTCCTCCAAAAGTTTTATCCGAACTTCCGAAACAACCTCAGAAATAATCCCAATCGCGTCCCCCAACAACCTCGGCTCATCCAATTTTAATATCATACTAACAAAACTCCAATTCCTTATTTAAAGATTTATACACTCAATTATCACATCATTTATTACCAAAATAAATTACATCAACCCAAAATCCTATTCATCCTATTCATCCTGCTAATTATTCTCCCTAATAAAATTATCCAAATAAAAAATCCGTGTCAATCCATGTGCATTCGTGAGCTATTTTCTCTTTCTATAAACCACAACAAACCCTAAAAACCAACATCCCCTATTCTAACCATGGAAGAACCATCATCAAAAGTCCAGCTAATAGCCCAGTCTTATTACGCCAGAAAAGAAATCCAAAAAGCAATGTTCGAATTCTGCAAGCACCGCGAAACCGTCCCAAACTTCAACAACAAATTCTTCGGCAAACGCCCCGACACATTCGACTACCCTCAAGACATTCTCAACCTCGCAAAACAAGGCGCGACCTCATTCCACACCTCTGAAGAAATCTGGCAAAACCCCCTCGACATTAACACCGATATGACACCAGTCCAATACAACGAAGCCCGAACCGGTTGGGATTTCCTAATCGACATCGACTCCCCCTTCCTCGACTACGGAAAAATCGCCGCAAAACTCCTAATCAAAGAACTCGAACGCCACGACGTAAAAAACTACGGCATCAAATTCTCCGGCTCAAAAGGTTTCCACATCATCATCCCATTCAAAGCATTCCCAAAAGAATTCGCGGGCGAACAGACAAAAAACAAATTCCCCGAATGGCCAAGAATAATCGCCGCCTACCTCTTCAACCGAATCAAGCAGCCAATGAACCAAGAAATCCTAAAACTAACAAATCGCGAAAAACTAAAAGAAAAAGGCGAATTAACATCCGAACACATCTGCCCAAAATGCAGGAACTCAACCGAAAAAAAACTAGTCGGACTCTACAAATGCCCCGACGTCAAATGTAAAGGAGAAGTCGAATCAATGAAATCAAACCGCAAAGAAATGATATGCCCGTCCTGCAACGGCAAAATGAAACGAGTATCTCAGCGCGAAATCCATTTCTGCCAAAACTGCAAAATCAACACAGCAAACCTCGAAGCAACAAGCTCATACGGCGGCGAACTCCGGCCGAACAAAACAAAATTCAAAGTCGAAGACAAAATAAAATCAACCCAAGATGCCGTCGACATCGTCCTCGTTTCATCCCGCCATCTCTTTCGCGCACCCTACTCGCTCCACGAAAAAACCGCATTAGCCTCAATCCCAATCACAAAAGACCAAATCGAAAATTTCAAACTCTCCGACGCTGACCCACTAAAAATAGCCCAGACAAAATCATTCATGCCCGACGCCAAAGAAGACGAAGCGAAAGAGTTGCTCTTACACGCAATCGACTGGCACAACGAAAACAAACCAAAACAATCCCCCGACCGAACTCCGAACTCCGAACTCCGAATACCTTTGAAGAATTTAGAAATAAATTCTTCAATGTTCCCCCCAATTATAACAAAACTTCTCAAAGGCATGAAAGACGACGGCCGCAAACGAGCACTCTCTCTCCTCCTGTCTTTCTTCACAACCCTCGAATTCCCTCAAGAATACATCGAAAACGAAATCGCCGGATGGAACAAAAAAAATTATCAACCTCTCCGCGACGGCTACATAAAATCTCAAATAAACTGGTTCCTAAAAAACAAACGACTTCCACCAAACTACGACAAACCAATCTACAAAGAATTCGGCATCAACTCTCCGCCCGAACCCGGCATCAAAAACCCAATCAACTACACAATCCGCAAAGCCATCCAAGCCAAACAAAAATCAGTTTATGTGAAGCCGAAAGAGAACAAAGCAGAAATTTAAAATCTGCCCAGCGTCGCCAAGGCAAGGCTGGGGAATATATTAATATCACAACATCATAATCCTTTAAATATTCTTCGGTTACCGACGCATGGCGACTCATCTACTCAATCGAAGGCGGCAACCTCACAATCATCACAATCATCCTCGAATGGCTCGACCGCAAAGAATACGAAAGAAGATTTAATTATTAATACAATTGCAATCCGCAAAACTATCCAATCAAAACAAAAAACAAGTTACATCAAACTGAAAGAAAACCAACAAAATGCTTCGCACTTTGTATAAGAAAGGGTAAAAGGTTTCACTTCGCTACACCCAAATTTTTCATTTAGTTTGAGGGGTTATTAGTCCTTCGGACATTTTATCGGCTTCGCCGAGGATTAATTTCACTTCAATTCCTCTTGAAGCTTCGCAAATCTTTATAAATATGTTTTCTTTACTTAAATTATGAAGAAAAATATTTTAATAACAACAATTATCGGTATAGTTTTAATTGTAGTTATTGTTGGAGCTTACATTTATTTGAATCCAGAAAAACCAGAACCAACTACTGGAGATTTCATTACTACTACTGATTTATATTCTTTTTGTGGATTACAAACTGAAAAAACTTGTAATATTCCAATGCCTTGCGAGGGAGAAACTGTTGATGTTATTGGTTATAATATGATTTTTATGAATGAATTAAGAGGGCTTAAAGGTACTGGAATGGCTCACTCCAATATACAAATAATTTATCTAGATGAAAATATTCCAAAGGATTCTAAAGAATATATGGATATAGGGAGTAACAACTTCTGGACAGGAATTTCAATTACAGAAGATGAAGAAACTCAAGATTCTTCAGTATCTGCTCAAGCTTTAAAAGAAAAATTAGATGCTCTTGGAGTTGAAGATAATGTTCCTATTATTGTTAAAGTAAAAAATGCTAAGATTGTTGGTTATGATATGCCGATTAATTCTGAATGTTCAAGAGGAATAGGATTACAAGCATCCTACAAAGATATTACTTTTGAAAAAGCAAATTAATTCTAAATCTTCTTTTAGAAAAAGAAGCAAAATAAGAATCCCTCATTTTCTTTTTTAGAAAAAAAGTCGCAAACAAGTTGCGTCATGTTTTCCTCATTTCATTCGGAAAAAAGAAACAATAAAGGGTGATTTTTTCTCTAATTTTTTCGTCGTCGAAATTTCTTTTTATTAAAACAAATAAAAAATCCGTGTCCATCCGTGAAATCCGTGAGCCAATCCTTCTAACACCTAACACCTAAAACCCAGAAACCCACTCCCCAAACAACTCCGGCATCCGTCGATATAACCAAACACAAAATTTCAAAAATTCCCTCGCCTCCATCTCAATATATTCAACAATCTTGTCATAATCTCCGTGGTCAAACCAAATCGGCACCATCATTCCATCCCTATCTTTCCCGGTAATCTTGTTCAACCCCGAGCCCTTGAACTCCCCACCCTTCATCAAAATCCCGACAACTCTCAAATCAATAAATGGCTTCGACAAAATATCAATCTCGGGCAACCCATGAATCTCCGCCCGCCTCTTCAAAAAATTATGCTCAAAACTCAAATTATACCCGACCGGCACAAAACTAAAATCATAAGCATCAAGAAAACTCGTCTCGTCCAAAAACTTTTCAATAATATTTTTTTCCGAACTTTCCCACGCCTTCAAAATAACCAAATCACCGACGGGCATCCCCGTATTCCGCCCCAACTCCTGATACTGAATCGTCAAAATCTCGTCCACATCCGGGTTCAACCCGGTCGTCTCAATATCAAGATAATAATTACCCATGAAAAACCTCGCCAAATTTAAACATAAGTCGAACTGCGAACTGCGAACAACGAACAGCGCGCGAAGCGTGTCCCGTCGTCTCCACATTCAAATAAAAATTACCCACAAAATTACACTTCGGCAACCTATAAATAATTTTCTAAATTCAATCCCCAATTAAATCTTTTCTAATCTCAAGCATTTGCTCCTTTAAATCAGGCAAATTCTCTTTGATAATTTTCCATATCAGCCCCAAATCAACTCCAAAATAATGATGAGAAATTTTATCTCGAGTTCCTACTATCTCCCTCCATGGAATCTCCTTATATTTCAACTTTATATTTTGAGGAATATTTTTTACAGCCTCTCCAACAATCTCCAAACTTCTAACCACTGCATTTTGTTTTTCTTTATTTTCCAAAAAACTTTTCTTATCTACCCCCTTTGTAAATTTCTCAATATCCCGAATATTCTCTATTATATGCTCCACAAAAACCACTGCCTCTTTCATATAATCCTAATCTCCTCATCAAGTATTTTTTCCCTCAATAATTTATGAATACTCGCATAAGTAATCAAATCTATTTTTTTATTCAATTTTTTCCCAAGCTCATCCTCAATTCTTACAATGTCAAAAAATCCCATTTCCCTCGTCGGCTCAATAAGAATATCAATATCACTCGAAACTCTTTGTTCCCCTCTCGCATAACTTCCAAAAATCCCCGCCTTTTTTATCCCATTCTTCTTGAACACATTAACAATTTTAGACTTCATCCCAGAAATACTTTTATTTATCTTTTTATTTTCAAAATTCTTATCCGCCTCTTTTTCTTTATTAAAAAGAACATCCCCCGCCAAATCGCCACCAAGATAAATTCTGTCTTTTGAAACCCTATTATTTTTTCTAATAGATTTAACTCTATAATAATACTTCTTACCATTTCTTTCCTTTATCTCCGTATACGCCATACAAAGTGTACGTCTACATATTTTATAAATCTATTCCTATTACCTATTTTCTATTATCTATTATCTCGCGCAACGCGCGATTATCCTTAAATTTATAAACAGCCCAACCTTAAATAATCCATGAAAAAAGTCGGTGCATCCTTCGTCCTTCTAATGCTATTATTCTCAATCGCATTAATTACTGCAGCCAATGAAACGAACAGCACGACCCCAACCGAATTACAACAAAATCCAGACAAAATCGAAAAAGGATTCGAATGCCTCGAGAAAGAAGCAAAAGACTGCGCAGACCTCACGACCCAAGAAATCGCGCTCACAATTTTCGCAACCCCCGACAATATTTTCGACTATTGCGTCGCTGAATTAAAAAAACGGCAAACTTCAGACAACTGGGGCGACATTCGTGACACCGCTCTCGCAATCCTCGCACTAAAGCACGCCGGCGAAGACACCGAAGCCGCAGAAGCGTGGTTGTTAAAACAAGAAAAAACCCCAACCGACCTGATCTGGTATCTTCAACAAGACTCAAACGTCGCAACAGAATGTCACATCGGCTACGAGTCAAACGACTACATAATCAACGTCGGTGCGAACAAAAAAATCGACAGGAACGCAGGCACATGCCTGACTCGAGCCCAGTCAAATTTCTGGCTACAAGTCGCCCCAGATTGCTACGAAAAAGAATTCACAATCGAATGCGACCAGGCATTCATCGCAACTCTAATTTACAAAAACAAAAACTCGCCGACAATTTATGTCCTTGAAGGCACCGACTCAGAGCCGGCATTTGGCTCAATCAAACTCGACGTCAAATCAAAATGCTTCGGCAAAAATTCATGCGACTATGAAGCAACAGTGTGGGCGACATTAGCGCTATTAGAAACCGGTCACAACATCGAAGACTTCATTCCATACATTGTCGCGATGTCCGACACAAACAAGCAATATCTTCCTGAAGCATTCATTTACATGCTAACAAATTACGAGGACTACGCAACTCAACTCGTCGCCGACCAAAAATTAGGAAACTATTGGGAAGCGCCAGCGTCGGCATACAACAGATATTATGACACGGCAATAGCGCTCGTCGCCCTCGGCAGTTCATCATCAGAACAAATCACCAAGGCAAAAGATTGGCTGTTATTCTCGCAAGGCACGAACGGATGCTGGCAAAACTCCGTCAAGGAAACCGCCACAGTCCTCTGGGCGCTAACCGGAAGAAGCGGAAAAACATCCGGTGGCGGCAGCACAACAACATACTGCTCCGAAGCAAAATATTTCTGTATTCCAAGATTAGACTGTCCAGCAAACGAAGATGTCGGGAAAAATTATTTCTGCCCATCGCAATCAACCACATGTTGTATGAACGAAAATCTAAAATCCTGCTCAGGATACAACGGAAAAGAATGTTCAACATCCGAAATCTGCGTCGGTAATTCAAGAAAAGCCACGGACACAACCAGTTGTTGCACCGGCGAATGCAAACCAAGACCACAGGAAACCGAATGCGAAAAAAACTTTTACACCTGCATGAACCAGTGTTCAGAATTCCAAGAACCGGTAACAACATATTCATGCAATCTTCCTCAAGTTTGCTGCAGAACAAAAACAACTCCGGGAGGTTCGTCGTGGTGGATATGGATTCTGGTTATTCTAATTATAATAATCCTCGCCGCAATCGCGTACATCTTCCGGGACAAACTAAAATTACTCTGGTTTAAAATCAAAACAAAATTCAAAAAAGATAAAGGTCCAAAAGATTCTTTTTCGCGCGGAGGACCAGGTATGCCACCGCGCCCCGGTTTCCCGCCGATAAGAAGACCATATCCTCCCGTCGCGCCGGTCAGACGACCACAACAATCCCAAGACACCACGATGTCAGAAACTTTCAAGAAACTAAAAGAAATGTCGAGTTAGTATGAAAAGATGCTATTTTCTATTTTCTATTTTCTATTTTCTATTCCTAACATCAGCGACGCCAACTCTTAATTTCCAGCACGACCAAATCCAGCCCGGCGAAACAATTCTCGCAACGATAACAACTTCAGGGACATTTACAAAACAAATCGAACCAGCAGACATTACATTTTTAGAAAACCGAAAACAAGTCTTCTTCGAGCACGACATCACTTTTTATAACGGGACTCACTACCTCTACATCTACACAACCCGCACCGGCAATTTCACAGTCAAAATCGAAAACATTTTATACAAAGAATTAAATGATTTAAAATCAAAAACAATCCAGCAAAATTTCACAATTCAAGACGAATCAAACCAAACCCAAATCCTGTCAATTAAACCTGGCTTCATTTTCACAACTCAAATTCCAAAGATAAAACTTACAAACATGGGAACAGCGACGCTAAACGCGACATTCAGCAAAAACGAAATATCAATCCAGCCATTAAAAACAAAAGAAATCACATTTGTTCCGACCGAAATTTTTTCAATCGCCGAAATTTCTTCATACAAGAATTTTCTAATTCCAATAATTTATCCACCGGCAAACGGGACATTCCAAACCAAACCGCAACTCGACTTGAAACCAAACCCACAATTACTTTTCGCCGAGCTCTTCGTAAAAAACAAATCCCAGGAAATAATCCAGCTCTTCAACTTCGGCAACGAATCAATAGCAAACATCACCATCACATCAGACCAGACATTTATCGACGCCAAACCAATACAAAACATATCGGCAAGAGAAGTTTATAATCTAACTTTAACACTCTCGCCACTAACATCAGGATATTTCAATGGCAACATCAACATCACATACACCCAATACGAAAAACAAAACATTCTCCAAATCCCATTAAGTATATTTGTCTTGCCACAAGGAAGCACAAAAGAAGATTTCAAAATATCAGAAGAAACCTGTGAACAAAAACAAGGAACTCCCTGCACGACCGACGAAATCTGCGACGGCAAAGCAACTTTCACAAAAGACAACGAATACTGTTGCATGGGCACCTGCCAACCAATCAACCAAGATGAAAACGGATTCAGCTACGGCTGGCTCATCGCAATAATAATTTTCATAACTCTCGCCGGTGCCGGATATTATTTCTACAAAAAACAAAAAAAAATAAAACCACAAACACCCGACGAGAAAATCAAAGAAACCTCAGAAAAATATTCCAAAAGAATTCAAGGCGGCCTGTCAAATTCCTAATTATTTTTTCTTAGAACTTTTTTTCTTCGCAACTTTTTTCTTCGCAATTTTTATCTCACCGCTCTCCATCTTCGCAACTAACTCTTTCTCTCTCTCGGCCATCTGCCTCAATTTCTCGCCGGCAATCTTCGCAATCTCATCATACCGATGCATCCGGCCCGAAATATTATTCAACAAATCCGTCGCTTCATGCATGCTCAAAGAAACATTTGTCGGCTCGATAATTTCAACCGACGACGGCATAAAATCAAACATCGTCTCGCTCAACCTCCCAAAACTCGTCGTCTCAAAATCAGCCTCGGCAAAACAAGTTAGCATCCCGTTAGAATTTTCTATTTCTTTCGGTTCGCTCAACTTAATTGAATGAACCGTAATATCATTAACTTTATTCAAAATTCCAATATGCTCCGCCAACGCATTCTTCAAATGTTCCGCCGGCCTCCCCGCAATCTCAACAATCATTATCGCTCTTACCATAAATCAAAGAAACAAAAACCCCTTTTAATTCTTTCCAATCTCTCCCAAAACCAAATCCGTGTCCGTCCGTGATTAAGTTAAATCATTTCCCCCAAACCAAAATCCCAATAACAAAAATCAAAAATATCGCGAACCCATAAACCAATTTATCAACAACTTTCGAATCTCTCGACTCATAAATAATTTTCTCATTCAAGGCAATCATTTCGTTAGTTTTATTTCCCAAAACAATCTTCTCGTTCGTTATTTCCCCGTCGCCATCAACAACTTTCTCTTTCACAATAATCCGCTCAACCTCAAAAAATTCCCGCTTCTCGCCTTGCCTCAATTTCAAAACCCCGTCATACTTCCCAATCTCCGAAACTTTCAACTTCACATCAACACTATCTCTGTCGTCGACGAACCCAGTCAAATAATAATAACCCGACAACCACTTCCCATTTTTCTCGTTCCAAATTTTCAAAACCGAATCTCTCTCAGTATCAAACTCAACCTTCACATCATAAACCCCACTCCCATCCAAAACTTCAAGCCGACATTCAAATTCCTCGTCGACAAAAACCGAATTCGGACAATCAAAATCAACACCCACAGCAGAAACAAACCCAACCATCAACAAAACCAAAACTAAATATTTCATCTCATCCTCTCCCTAATCTCCAAAAAATCCATATACTCAACTCCAACATTTCGCCCAACCTTCTTCTTAGAAGCAACCAAAATCTCACTAAAAACCCCATTCTCCAAATACCAAGCACACTTCTCCTTCTCAACTCTCGACAAATTCCCATTCATCTTAACCTCAACACCAATCACTTTAAACAAATCTCCTCTCCTCTCAAAGCAAACAAAATCCGGAAACCCCGTCCCAATCGTCATTACCTTGTTAAACGGATTAAACTTTCTCTTGCACGGAATAATCCCCCCACTTTCCAAATCAACATTATTCGACCACTTGTCAACAACCCAACCTTTCAACTCCAAGTCCTTCCGAACCCTCGCCTCGAACAACCCGCCATCCGCCCGACTTTTCGACCCCCGCCGAATTTTCGACTTCCGCTTCAGCACGACATTCCCCTTCTCGTCGACACTCGCCTTAAACTCGCTCTCAACTTCCGGACTTTTCAACTCCATAATAAAATCAATATAACAATAATTATAAATCTTCACAAGACACCTGAAATCTGAATTCTGACACCTGAAACCTCTCGCGACTATAAGTCGCGAGCATAAACCGTCCGTCGCCCATTCGCCCTTGCTCGCCCTTCCGCCTTCTTTAAAATTTCCTCAACCTTTTTCTCCAACTCAATATTCACATCCTCTCCAACATTCAACTCGACAACTTTCTTAACCCTGCTCCAAACAATCAACGCCATGCATTCCAAAACACATATTTATTTAAATAGTTTACTAAATCAAATCACATGAATTACCAAAAAATTTTCCCAAGATTAGTAGTATGTTCCTTTATAGTTTTATATTCGGGCTGCTCTTATTTTTTCTCCCCCGAATATCAGGAAATATTAAAGGAAGATATGAGAGCACTTTCATCAGGGGATGTCACACAAGAATCATCAAGATTATTAAAAGTCATCGAAAACGAATCACTCAAAGAAGCAAAAGACAAAAAATAATCTACTTCAAACTTCCCAACAATTCAGCAACCCTCTCTTGTCCAATTGATTTAATCAAACTCGCCAATCGTGGCCCCCTCGACTTCCCGATAATCGCCCGATAACAAACATCAAAAAATTCAACATTACCCAATCCAACCTTCTCACAAATCTCATAAAACTTATCAAGTAATTCTATCTCGCCAAAATCCCCCGACGACAAAACCCTCCTTAACTCAATCAAGCCCGCTTTTTCCTTCTTCGAAAATTCCCCAACAACTTTCTCACCAACAGAAAACTTCATATCATCACCCGCATATTTCTCAATCCAATTCGAAACTTTCCCCGCCCTCAATTTATCAAAATTATTCAACCCATCCAACTTCCCAACCTGAACCAGCGTCGCCAAATGCCTAAACCCAATCCGCTTCGGCTTCTTCTTTGGCACATCAACAACCGACATCTCATACATCCGCTTCTCCCTCTCGTCGCACTTCCCGCCAAAATATTTTTCCTCCAATGCGTCAAACTTTTCATAAATACTAATAACATCATTATCAAAACTAATTTCAAACGCGCTCTTCGGCTTCGTCCCGACAAACAAATATCTCAAAACCTCCGGCTCATAAACCTCGCCAACCTCATCCAAACTCAAAGCATTCCCGCTCGAACTCGAAAAAACTTTCCCGCCCTTAATCCCAATCCAATCATAAAACTGATAAACCGGCGGCTCAAAACCAAAAACCTTTTTAGAAATTTCCTTCGCCGTCGTGAACGACCCACCCTCGACACTATGGTCAATTCCTCCCGGCTCAAAATCAACCCCTTCATATTTCCACCTCATCGGCCAATCAATCCGCCATCTCACACTCACAATCCCCTTTTTCCGAATATCAAAACTCTCACTAAACCCGCACTCGCACTCATACAAAATATCATACTTATCAACTTTTTTTATCGTCGTCGAATCCTTCCCGCACTTCCCGCAATAAATCATAATCGGCCACCAATCTTTCTCGAGCGGTTCCTTCCGATACCTATTCAAAATCTCGACGATAACATCTTTCCTATCCAGCGCAACCTTAATCAAATCAGCATAAGCACATTTCCTGTTCATCCTATTCTGATAAATAAATTCAGGAGAGATAAAAACATTCTTCAAACTCTTCTCAAACTTCTTTTCATTAAATTCCGCATAACTCAATTTAGAATCAAACGGCGACGGGATATCACTAATCGGTACCCCCAAATATTTTTCATAATTCTCAGGCACACCAGCCGGCACTTTCCTGAACCTGTCAAAATCATCCCACGAATAAATAAATCGAACGCTCTTTCCCTTATCTCTTAGCGCCCGCACAACCATATCAGTCGTAATCACCTCGCGAAAATTCCCAATATGAACCTGCCCCGACGGCGTAATCCCCGACGCGCAAACATAAATTTTCTTATCGCCTTTCTCCGCAATTATCCTGTCTGCAATCGCGTCCGCCCAAAAAAATTTCTCTGCCATAAAATTATATCCCAAACAAATTTATAAACTTACCCAACCCACCAACTCATCTACCGACGCAGTCGTTCTATCAAAAACGCAAAAGCGTTTTTGTTCTACCGGAAAATTAGAATTTTCCGTTCTACCGCACAAAGCGCGTTCTCTAAAACCTCAAAATTTTAAACTCATCAAAATCACCACTCCACTTCCTCTCCTCTACAACAACATCCCTAATCTGCGCATGCTTTGGTCCCTTCCTAATCCGAGCCCTCAATCTCTCAATCGCATCATCCTCACCCTCGACGACAATCTCAACGTCGCCACTCTCAAGATTCCGCACAAACCCCCGCAGCTTCAACTCATCCGCACCCTCTTTCACAAACTGCCTAAAAAAAACTCCCTGCACCGTCCCCTTCACAACAAACCTCGCCCCACTTTTCATCCAGTAAAAACTCAACTCAACTTTTTATACATTCCTATAAACAATAAACCGGCAAAGAAGTTGCCCAATCCCAAACACTACAAACTACTTACTAAAAACTACCAACTAATGCGACCTTCGGTCGCATTCATTATTCACAATCACCGCAACCTGCGACGCAAACAACATCTTCGGTCCAACGCTAATCTTCCTGAAAGGAATATGTTTCGCCCACTTCATCTCATTCTTCGGAATCCCGTCGTGGTCACCGACGACAAAAACGACATTCTCCCCAAACTTGACATCCCGAATATCCTCGCCTCTCTTATCCAAAATATAAATCTCTTTCCCCTCGTCGACAAACTCCTCCATCAACTTCACAAACCCTTTCTTCTCGACGCTATACCCCTCGCCAATCTCAACTCTTTCACCTTTCCGATATTTATACAACATTCGCCGAATCAAACCAGCAACATCCTTCTTGCTAATATCAATCTTCCCCTCGACGCCATCCAAATTTTTCCCAGGAAAAATCTCAAGATGCTTCGGCGAATCCGGTGGCCCCATCAAAATCAAATGCACCTTCGTGTCATCCCTCATCGCCCGCGAAACAAACAAACTCTGAATAATAAACTGACACGCAATATCAATCCGCCCCGCCTTCATCAAATCTTCCCCAATCAAATTTCCCGTCGTGACTCCGTTCACAGAATAATAAACAAATTCTCTCATACAACTCCAAGAAAACAAGACTTTAAAAAATTAGTCTATTCTGAGAAATCTAGTGCGCATGCCCCCCTTCCCTCTCTCCCCTTTGTATTTTCTAAATGAATCAGCGCCCCTTTCATCCTCCCTCGCATCATCTAAAAGTTGCCGATAAGCTTTCTCCGCCTTATCGGGATTTAATCCACAAAGATTCTCACAAAAATCCACAACCTCCTCGCGATTACACTCGAGATACTCAATATAATTTCGCGGGTGCTCTCTCCTCAATGATACCCCAAGTTTCACCACCGGCATTCTATCTTCCATAAATAAATTTTACCAACACTCTTTAAAAATATTATTATACTAAACAATCAAAACCTAACCTTCCCCCAAAATTCCAACGCATCAAATAATTCCTTATGACTTTTCGCATACTCGTTCAAACTCTCGCCATCCATAATAGCGTCGACCGCCTGCCTCATCGCCGTCGCCCCAACTTTCGTCCCAGCCGGATGCCCATGAACCCCACCTCCCGCTTGCACAATAATATCATTTCCAAAATTTTTCATCAAATACGAAACATGTCCCGGATAAATCCCTCCCGAGCAAACCGACATCACCGGCTTAATCTCGCCCCAATTTTGCTCCAACCGATTCTTCGTCTTCCCAACTCGTCTCATCTCAATCTCCTCATTAATCTCAGAAACTTCCCGAACCCCGCCTCTCATCTTCCCAATCCCCGTCCCAATATGTAAACTATCAACTCCCGCCAACCTCGCGAAATCAGCGACGCACATCATCGACAACCCATGCTCCGGATTCTCTGTAAACGCCCCATGCATTGCCCGATGCGCATGAATCCCCAGCTTGCAATTCTCCCTCAGCGTCTGCAAACTCGCAAACCCCGCCGTGATAATATCATGCATCACAAACTTCCCACCCAGTTCATTCACAACATCAACCCGCCTCAACATCTCCAATGCCTCAGCCGTTACATTAATCAAATAACCCTTCCTCTCCCCAGTCTCCTCCGACGCCCTGTCGCACATCTCCAAAGTTTTCTCAGCCCGCTTGTCAAACGGATTAAATTTCTGCGACGACAAATTCTCATCATCCTTCACCAAATCACAACCACCAACCCAAGCATCATAAGCAACCCTCGCATGGTCCTTCGTCTTCAACCCCAACTTCGGTTTCACAATAGTCCCAACTAACGGCCGCTTCTTCACCCCCAAAATTTTCCGATAACCTTCAATCCCAAACCTCGGTCCCGGAAAACTTTTCAACAACCTCGTCGGAAATTTTATATCTTCCAATCTCAAACCCCTGACCGCCTTCATCCCAAAAACATTTCCCGCCACCGACGACAAAATATTCGCAACACTCCCCTCCTCAAACAATTCCTGCGGATAAGCAATCTTCACATAATTCCCAGAAACAGCAAAAACTTTCGCCCCCAGCTTATTCACATAACTCTCATTACTTTTTACATCACACCACGTCCCGACCGAACTTTCCAACGCAACATTATTCACCGCCTCGTCAAAACTCATCCCCGACGGCGTCACCCGAAACAAACAAACCAAATCACTCCGCCCCGGCTTGTATTCCTTATCAATAAACGAAAATTTTTTCATTATATTATCCCAAAACTTTTTAATATAGTCCAAACCAAAATACTCCCCAACGCAATCCACGCCAGCCAATCCCAAACCGACGTACCAATATGTCTTTCAATAAATTTATTTCCCATGATTTCTAATGCAATTTAATTCAATTTTATGTATCTTTTTTATTGTTTCATTTCTAAATTTTTTCAGTCCATCAACTTCATAAATAATGTGGTTTAGTTTGCCAATCTGATAACCAAAAAAATATGTAATAACAAAATAAGGATAATACTCTAATAAAAAAGGCGTGTTAATAATTCCAATTCCTCTTAAAACCAACCAAACAACCAAACTCCCCAACGCAATCCATGCCAACCAATCCCAAATCGACCTCTTCACCATTTTAAACTTCTAAATATTTTTATCTTCTTAAACTTTCTCCAACTCAAACCCATTCCCAACATCCTCAATCTTCCACCCCAACTTCTCAATCTTCTCCCTCAACTCATCCGCCCTCTTCCAATCTTTTTCCTTCCGAGCCAAACTTCTCTCCTTAGCCAACTTCTTAACCTCCGACGGCACTTCAACCTTATTTTCGGAAAGCAACCCCAACCCAAAAACCTCATCCATCTTTTTCACGGCCCCAACTTTCCCGTTAGCTTTCTCATCTCTCAACATCGACCACAAAACAGCGACGGCACCCGGCATGTCCAAATCATCGTCGATACATTTCTCAAATTCCTTCAAATACTTCATGTTAACTTTCCCATCGTCAATCAAATCAAGACAAATATTTTTCAACTTCTTAAACGAACTAACTGCCGACGAAATCGCCTCATCACTCCAAGTCAACGGTTTCCGATAATGCGCGGTGTAACAAAAATATTTGTAAGCCAAAGCATCAATCCCATCTCTCTCCAATTCACCAATCGTCTTAATCCCGCCACTCGACTTCGACATCTTCCCGCCTTTCAAATTCAAAAACGCCCCATGCATCCAATACCGAACCCATGGTTTCTTCTCCCACGCGCTCTCGCTCTGCGCAATCTCATTTACATGATGAACCCCAAGGTGGTCCTCCCCCCCGGTATGAACATCAAACTGCTTCCCTAAATATTTCGACGCCATCGCCGAACATTCAATATGCCATCCCGGAAAGCCAAGTCCCCACGGCGAATCCCATTCTTGTTGCCTCTCCCCCGGTTTCCCTGAAAATTTCCACAACGCAAAATCAGTTTTATTTTTCTTTTCACCGACAGCAATTCGTTTTCCCGCCTTCAAACTTTCAATCCTCAACCGCGCTAACTTCCCATAATCCGCAACCTTCGAACTATCAAAATAAATCCCATCCGAAGTCCGATAAGTAAATCCCTTCTTCTCCAAAATTTTAATCAAATCAATTTGCTCTCGAATGTGTTCCGTCGCCCAAACCCACTTCATCGGCTCAACCAAATTTAATTTCCTAAAATCTTTCAAGAACGCATCAAAATAAAAATGACCAATCTCCGTCGCTGTCCGACCCTCTTTCTTAGCCGACTTCTCTAACTTGTCCTCACCCTCGTCCGCGTCCGACGTCAAATGCCCAACATCCGTCACGTTAATTATATGTTTAACTTTAAAATTATCATAAACCAAAACCCGTTTCAAAACATCCGCGAAAACATAACTTCTAAAATTCCCAACGTGCGCAAACCAATAAACCGTCGGCCCACAGCTATAAATCCCAACCTCACCCTTCTTAATTGGCTTAAAAATTTCCTTCTTCCTCGACAATGTATTATATAATTTTAACATAACTAGTTCAAGAACTTCACACTTTTAACCTTTCCCTTCTTTGTATCAACCTCAACCAAAACCTGCGCTTGCCTCCCATATCCCGGATTGACAACAATAGTCCGCCCAATTTTATCACGACCTCGTCCCTCATGAACATGCCCACCAACGCAAATCAAAGGTTTAAATCTTCTACAAAAATCCCGAGCAATCGTCGACCCCAAATGTTTTCCATAAGCATAAGATTTCTTATTTTTAACTTTATCCAACTTTGTTCCATATGGAATATTATGACTAATAAAAAAAGTCAAAAATTTCTTGTTTCTCTTAAGATTAACACTTTCTAATTTCCAACCTATTTTATCATAAGCTTTTTTCAGCATTACAATTTTCTCTCCCCTCGTTTTTATTTTTTTAGTTCTCATCCTAAAATCTTCAAATGCACTAGACAACCCATATCCAACAAAATTAATTCCACCAAACTCAATATTATGCAACATACAATTTTTAACATTCTTCGTTCCCTTAATTAATTCAGAATTAATCTCATCTCCAGCCCACGAATCATAAAACCATTTAATATAATTATAATAATTCTTATTCAAATCTTTAATCCTAGATTTCCCATAACTTTGGTCCCAATTCCCAGCGACCATAAAAATCGGCTTCCCAAAAGAATCAAGATACCTTAAAATTTTATTCCCCTCTTTCAAAGATATTTTTTCATAAGCTACTAACTTCTTTTTACTTCCTAAATATTTGGCAGCAAATTTTTCAAAATCTAAAAAAGTATCTTTCTCGCCAAGCCTTGCTAATTCTTCAAACCATTTTTTATAAATTGGACCAATCTTTTTATCATCACAAATATCCCCAACTAGAACCATACAATCAAAATCTTTATTCTTAATCAGCGGTCGTCGACCATGCAAATCCCCAATAACTAATATCTTCATCCCAACAAAAACAACTCTACCATTAATAAACTTCACGATAATTACATACAAAGTCAGTCTCCAGCGAAGCGTTCTTAATTCTGTAGCATTAGCGTTCTGTAGGCAAAGCCGTTCTGCATAATTGCTTCGCAATTATGCAATCACTTCAACATCAAAAAAATCTGTGGTATACGTTTGTCCATCCATTTTCACGTCGATATGAAACCTTATCGTGCAAAGTGGCGCATTCTCAGGAACCAAAAACCTAACAATCCCATAATAATTCTGTCCAGGCGCAATATCCATACTATCAACTCTCCCCGTTTTAATCCAACTTTCAATACTATTCTCGTCAATCCCGCACTTTTGTTTTACATCCGGGTCCGAAACTGTAACTTCATAACTAAACTTCCCAACTTCAGCAGTTCCCTTCGCCAAATTTTTAATTCCAAACGCGACGCCCCAATCCTCATTCTGTTCAATCTTTGCAATCTGGTTCGGCAAATAAACAACCGTCCTTTTATCCTCGACAAACAACTTGTTAATCTCATCCTTGACTTTATCATTCATTTGCAAAATATTTTCCGACGACCCGCTAAAAATATTCTTAACCAAAACCAACCCAAGAATCAACATCGACATCGCCAACACAATAATCACAATCGTCCCAATCGACAACTCAATCGCACCCCTCTTCCCTCTCATAAAAAACAATAACATCTCACATTTATAAAAGTTCTCATAACGGAACTGTGAGAAATTTGCTCGAATTTTCTCAACTATGGGGCTGGGGAGAATCGAACTCCCTACACCACGGTCTTCAGCCGTGTGCTCTCCCAATGAGCTACAACCCCGTCATAGATTTTAAAATTCATTAGTTTTTAAGTATTGCGAGTAAGGCAGAATCGAACGCCTACACCGAAAATCTTTGCTCGAATTTTTCCTACAGAATATCCAGAAAAATTTTAGAGTGAAGTTTGAGCAGAACAATTCACTTCGAGCAAAATTAAAATAAAAATTATTTTGCGAGATGTAAATTGTGAGCAGGTCTTCAGGCTCTCCCAATGAGCTACAACCCCGTCATAAATTTTAGAATTCATTAGTTTTTAAGTATTGCGAGTAAGACAGAATCGAACGCCTACACCGAAAATCTTTGCTCGAATTTTTCCAACTAAGTAAATATAAAAACAATCTTTCCATATAATATTATGTCCAAACTCACCTTCGAAGCAAAAAGAAAATTCATCCACCTCCTCGGATTCGGCTACGTTATAGCATATTACATAGCGTTGAAAATCTTCGGGCACCGAATCGCAATCCTAACTCTCCTCGCCACTTTGTTATTTTTCATAACCATAGAATTTTTCAGAGTAATTGAACACAGAAAAATCCCAATCTTCCATTTCCTCTGGCGACCAAAAGAAGAAAACACCCTTGGCGGCCAGGTCTATTACATCCTCGGCGTCATCCTCGCGCTATCCCTCTTTGAATTTCCAATCGCAATCGCAGTAATCCTAATGACAATATTCGGCGACATGGCGGCCGCAATTTTCGGAATCGCCTTCGGGAAACATTGGCTCAAAAAAGTTCCAAACACCGCATGGGAAGGTATCATCGCAGAATTCGTCGTCGACATAATAATCGGTTACCTAATCATCGGCAACTGGGCAATTATAATCCCAATGGCAGCCATGGCAACATTCGTCGAAACCGTCTTCCCCCACGTCGACGACAACCTTGCAATCCCGGTCTTCGCCGGCTTCATCGGCCAAACACTAAAATTATTATTTCCATAATAAAAAGTCAGTAGGAAATAGGCCACGTTCTGTCAAACTTTGTCCCATCTTGTACTTGAGACAAACAGTTTGTGCTAACATCTGACTAAGCTCACAAAGCTGTGATTGCATCAGGCAGGTTGCTCGTTCCACATTTCTCGTCTCTATACCAGAGCCACGCCTCTCGACGTAATACTTTCGTACTTGCCTTTGTCTTCGATAAACTAAATTACCGAAGGATGTGCGGACCTTCCTCAGCACCAGAAACCATTTTACATTTCCTTGAGTCATTAACTCGGCACCGACAGTTAGCTTCCCCACTGACATAAACCCACAAAAAGACACTTTTTAAAATTATTCTTTTGCAACTTCATCCCTAATTTTCTTTTCCGTCTCTTTCGGACGAGTCCGGCAATAAAGTTCTATCTTGCTCGAATCTTTATGCGCGTCGTCGTAACACATCCCCCCGCTCATCAAATTTCTCTCATGAATCTCATGCAAAAAAACAAATTTCCTCTCCCTCGGAAAAACGTCGTCATCAATCCAAATTTCCCCCGAAGGTATAAATGGATAAACTTTGTCATGCCCACCCTCGGTAAAATCAATAAAAAACAAATCCCGCACCGCTTCCCCATTCACAATCCAAACCTTCACCTTCCCACTATATGTCTTCAAAAATTTCACCCGAACGCTATCCACCAATTTTTTATCGCCCCTAATCTTTAATTCTTTTTTCATCAACTCCGACTTCGCCCTCTCTCTCTTCTCGGTTTTATCCGCAACCTTAATCGCTTCCCAGCGTCCCATACCTCCCGACATCAGCCGATGCATTATTACCATCGAATCAATATAATATTTTTCTTCTCCCGGCTTCCGTTCTCTATCAATCCAGAACTCGTTCCGCGGAATAAACTTAAATTCAAAGTGCTGCCCACAATTAGTAAATTCCTCGTCGATGTTTCTCCGAACATAAACCCCATCGACAATCCAAACCTTGAAATCTCCAATTTCACAAAATTTTTTTATATAAGGTTTTTCCATTCATCTTCTCCTTTTTCTGTTTTTCTCGACAATATTTTTTACCCTGAAAGAAAGCAAAAAGAAAACAAACATCGCCAACCCGTAAAATAAAAATATAAATTTAAATGGCAACAACAACAACAACACCGATGAAAATAATCTGCTCACAAAATGATTCACATCAATCGCAGTATTATACGGTCCATAAAATCTCAGTTCTTCTTTCCCTTTCAGGACATCAAAAAAGTAAGATTCCGTCGTGGATTCCAACATCGCCAGGCCAATACTCGCAAAAACCAGCGCCAGCAAAATTAAATAAATATTGCCGACGAAAAAACAAATAAACGCCATCAAGCACGGAATCAAGAAACCAATTCTAAAAACTTTTTTAAACCCAACTTTTCCAGCAAGTTTCGAAAAATAATACGAAAACAAAATCAACGGAATGGCAATCGCGAATAAAAAATAACCAACCCATTTGATATGAAACCCGCTCTCGACGATAAAAACCGGAATAAAAAGATAAATCAACGACCACCAAAAATTAACTCCACCACCAAGAATATACGCCAACCTTCTTTCTTTGTCTTTGAAAAAATCCTTAAAGTTCCTCAAGACATTCGGATGTTCCCGCTCTTTAATTCCAGGGTCTCTAATTTTCGAAACTTTAAAAAATAAAATCGAAGTCAAAACAAAAATAGCAGCCAAAACAAAAATTAAATTAATTCCATATTTATCAGAAATAAATCCCGCAATCAACGGCCCGACAACCCACGCAAGATTCATGAAAGTATACATCAAACCTTCATTTCTCGAAAGTTGCGTCCTCCCCGAATCCTCTTTCACCAAAATCCCAAAACTCGTAATTCGCAAAGTATGCAAAACAGTAACGACAACCGCCAGCACAACCACAACATAAAAATTAGTATTAATAGCAAACAACAAATAAGAAATAAAAAACAAAAACAACGACAACAAAAACAACTTCGTCTTGCTCGATTTCTCAATCAGCGTCGTTATAAAGAAAAAAGAAACAAACGAAACCAAAGTCAAAAACGACGAAACAAACCCAACAATCGAAGCGCTGTGAACAAAACTATCCAGATAAACCGCCCAAATAGTATCAATAAAAGAAAATGCAATTGACAAAATAAAAAGAACAATAGCCAATCTAGCCATCCTCGTAAAAACCATTCCCTTCTGCCTCCTTAAAATAAAGCTCATTCAACCTCACGCAACATAAAGAAATTGAGATTTTAAATCTTAATGTTATCATAATTTTTAAAAATAATATCAAAAACATTATTTCAAAACAAGAACAGTATAAGAAATCACGTGAAGAAAAATAAAAATGTAGCTTTTAGTAGATGCGGACTGAACAAATCGCGTGAGCTCAATGCTTACATCCCATCTCTATCAACGCAGTCTTTTACTGCGGCCTATGTTGATTCGTTTTGCGGTCCGCTTCGTGCTTAGATGCCTTCAGCACTTATCGGATAGAGCGTAGCTGCCCAGCCTGCTCATAACAACTGGTAGACCAGAGGCTCCGAATCCCCGTTCCTCTCGTACTAGAGGATCCTTCCACTCAATCAACAACACATCTAGTAGATATCATACAAACT
>JAZDPV010000006.1:0-8620 GCA_043797265.1 archaeon | reverse complement strand
AATTTTGTTTAAGGTTCATAAATCTTATCGGTGGGTGCGCTTCGCGAGATTTCAGATTTCAGGTTTCAGGTTTCAGATGACGGAGGTTTTGTATGGTTAGAATTTTGTTTAAGGTTCATAAATCTTATCGGTGGGTGCGCTTCGCGAGATTTCAGATTTCAGGTTTCAGGTTTCAGATGACGGAGGTTTTGTATGGTTAGAATTTTGTTTAAGGTTCATAAATCTTATCGGTGGGTTGTGGCGGTTTGTGACGAGGATGTTTTTGGGCGGAAGTTAAAGGATGGGATAAAGGCGTTGGATGTGAGTTGTAATTTTTTTAAGGGTGATTTAATTAGTGAGGACGAGGTCCGTGAGGAGATTGTCCGTTGCAATATGGAGGATGCGACGTTTAATTTTGTCGGGGAGAATTCGGTGCGGATTGCGAAGGAGTTGGGGTTGGTCAGCGACGAGGGAGTGATTAAGATTGAAGGTGTGCCGGTTGCGTTGGTGCTTCTTTGAAATATATATTTAATTAACTAAATGTTTATAATTGGTGTTTGAGTTGATTTTTTATGAGAAATTTGAAATACGATAGAAGGGTTTATGAGGGGGTGCTTAGTTCGCCGAGGATTCCTCTTTTGAATGTTGATGAATTGAAACTTTTGACGGATGATGATTCTACTTGTTGCGAACGATTTAAGGTTCGCGAGTTGGGGTTTGATATTAGTGATTTTTTAGGAAAGGATGATGTGGATTTGATAGTTAGAGTTCATGCTCCGTTGGTAGTTAGTAGTTATTGGTATAGACATGATGAGGATAGGAATGTTTTTGCTTTGAAATTTTACAATGGTCCTGTTCGTGGGGATTAGATTTTTTTGAGATAGTTTTATAAGTTGATTTCTTTTTTGATTAGTTATGGCGTTTGGGAAATTTAAGGATAAGACGAGGAAGAATAAGGAGAAGAGTTTTGTGCCGGGGCAGGAAGGGCCGGTTCGAGTGAAGTTGCCGAATGGGCGAGAGGTTATTGGGATTATCGCGCAGAGGCATGGCGGGTCGAGGATGTCGGTTTCGTGCATGGATGGGAAGACGCGGAATTGTCGTGTGCCGGGACGGAAGAGAAGAGGGTTGTGGTTGAAAGAGGGCGATGTGATTATAATTGAACCGTGGGAATTTGACGACGACAAAGGAGATGTTTTGTTCAAGTATACGGAGAATCAGGTTGTGAAGTTGAAGGAGATGGGGAGATTGGTTAGCGATGCGGGGGAGTTTTAAATTAGTTGGTAGTGAGTAGTGAGTAGTTGGTAGTGGTTGGTGAGGATATTTTGAGAGTGGATAATTTAATAAAGTTTCTTTTGGTTTTTTTGTTATGAGAAATGTTTTGGTTGAGAGTTTGGGAAAGATTAAGAGGGCGGTGCCGGTGATTGAGAATAGGGTTAAGATTAAGATTGGGTTTGGGAAAAGTGGAGTTAGTGTTAAAGGGGGCGAGTTGGATGAATATTTAGTTGAGAAAGTTTTGAGGGCGATTGATTTTGGATTTGATGTTGATGACGCGTTGCTGTTGATGAGCGAGGGTTTTGTTTTGGAGTTTGTCGATGTGAAGGGGCATACTCATCGGAAAAATTTGAAGGATGTTAGGGCGCGGTTGATTGGGACGGGTGGGAAGGCGAGGAAGACGATTGAGAATTTGACGGGGGCAGTTATTGTGATTAGTGGGAATCGTGTTGGTGTGATTGTCGACGCTGAGCATTTGGATACGACGGTGCAGGCGATTGAGAGTTTGATTCAGGGGGCAAAGCATGGGAATGTTTTTGCGAGACTGGAGAAACAGAATGTTTTGAGGAAAAGGTTTGATGATGAGGATTTGGGACTTAGGGCTTAGGGGGTAGGGGGTAGGGATTGTGGGAAGTTTTATATATACTTTTTCTGATAGTTGGTTATGCTTTCGTAGCTCAGCAGGTAGAGCGCACGGCTGTTAATGCGGTTGATTTCGATTGACTTGTAGAAACCGTGATGTCGGAGGTTCGAGTCCTCCCGAAAGCGTTTCGCTCGAACCTTTCCTTCGGAACTACGCGTCAAAGACGCGAGCTAACATCGGTCATCGCTTCGCTCAGCTTCGTTGTTAGAGGTTCGAGTCCAAATTCGTAATTTGCATTTGCTCTAGATAGAGGATAAGTCGCAAAAGCGAATTGCTCACCGAAAGCGTTTGGTATTCGATTTTGATGTATTTGAATAATTTTATAAAGTTGTTTCTCTGGGTTATATTATGGATTTGAGGGATGCGGTTGAGGGGCGAAGGAGTGTTCGGAGATATCTTGACAAGAAGCCGGATTGGAGGAAGATTTTGCGGGCGATTGATGCGGCGCGTTTTGCTCCGAGTGCGGGCGGGAAATTTGTGATGAAGTTTATTTTGGTTTCGGATGAGAAGAAGATTGCGGGGATTGCGGCCGCGACTCAGCAGGATTTTGTCGGGAGTGTGAAATATATTGTCGTCGCTGTTTCGGATGATTCGAAGTTGGTTCAGAGTTATGAGGAGAGGGGTGTTCGTTTTGCGGCTCAGCAGGCGGGTGCGGCGATTGAGAATTTTTTGCTGGCCTTGACCGAGGAGAAGTTGGTGACGACTTGGGTTGGGTATTTTTATGAGGAGCAGATTCGGAGAGTTTTGGGCATTCCTGATGATTTGAGTATTGAGGCCGTGTTTCCGATTGGGTTGGAGACGAAGATTAAGGGGGTTGCGTCGAAGAGGGCGGAGTTGGAGAATATTATTTATTTTGATAAGTGGGGGCAGAAGGAGATGGTGCCGAGGGTTAAGGTTAGTCGAGAGGTTGTTTAATTTTATGGCGAGTGTTGAGATTGGGGCTGAAAGATGCAAAGGGTGCGGGCTTTGTGTTTTGGTTTGTCCGAATGGAGTTTTGGTGATGAGTGATGAAACGAATGATATCGGGTATCATTATTCTGTCGTCGAAAATATTGATGATTGTACGCGATGTGGGAACTGTTATGTGGTGTGTGGAGATAGTTGTATAAATATTGAAAGAAAATAAAATGCCCCCGAGGGGGCAAATAAAATTTGTTTAACTTAGGTCGTCAAGTCCGAGGTCATTCTTTAAATTGATTCTGTTTTCTTCGTTGAATCGGCTGTTGTTTTTTCCGAGGATGTATGGCGATTTTACGCCCGTCATTATTGTGATGACTCTTACTCTTCCTTGGAATTCTTTGTTGACTCGCGCTCCGATGATAACCATTGCTTCTGGTGAGAGATTTTCTGTTACGAGTCGTCCGATGTTGTCGAATTCTTCGAGCTTTAAATCTGGTCCGCAAGTTACGTGAATTAGCGCGCCGGTTGCTCCTCTGTAGTCTACGTCAAGTAGTGGATGAGTCAGCGCTTGCTGGACGGCTGAGTCGACTCTCGCGTTTGAGTTGTCTTCACCTATTCCAATTACTGCCACGTCGCCGTTTTTCATAATTGAAGATACGTCCGCGTAGTCCAGATTGATTAATGAAGGCAATGTGATTGTTTCGACGATGCCTTTAATCATTGTGGACACGAGTTCGTTTGCGACTGCGAAGGCTTGTTCCATTGGGAGTTGGCCGGCAATGTCGACGAGTCGGTTGTTGTCCAAAACAATAACTGTGTCGACGACTTCTCGTAATTCTTGAAGCCCGAATTCTGCTTTGTCGATTCTTGATTTCTCGGCTTCGAAGGGCATTGTCACGACGGCGATTACTACTGCACCTGCTTCTTTGGCTAATTGTGCTACGACGGGAATTGCGCCTGTGCCTGAACCACCTCCCATTCCGGCCAGAGTGAAAACCATATCCGAATTCGAAACAGCTTTCTTCAAGTCAGTGAGAGATTCTTTGGCGGCTTCTCTTCCCTTTTTTGGGTAACCTCCGCATCCGAGACCTCGTGTCAATTCTTTACCAATAAGAATTTTCTCGTCGGTCTTTGTGATTGATAAGTGTAGCGCGTCGGTGTTTACCCCGTAGATTGTTGCTCCATTAATGCCTTTGTTAAAAAGCCAGGTTGCCATATTGCATCCGCATCCGCCTAATCCGAAAACTTTTATGTTTGCCTTGCCGGCTTTCAGGTCGTCGAAGTTGATGGAATTTGCTTCTGCAGTTTTTATTGCCTCTTTTGCAAAATCTAATGTCATTTTTTGTCTTACCTCCTTTCAGGATATATAATTAGAGGACTGGTTTAATTTAAAAGAATATGTGTGGTTTAGAATTTAGGAGGTAGGGGGTAGGAGGTAGGGTTGGGATTATTTTATTGTTGGTTTTTGAGATTTTTGGTTCCTATTTTTAGAAATAGTTTTATATACTTTAGATTTTTGTTATTTATATGAAAAAAGGTCGAGTTATTTGGATTGTTGTATTAGTTGTTGTATTAATTGCTTTGGGAATTTATTTTTTGTATTTTAATAAGGATTATAAAATTAGTAGTGATTATGAAAAGTATGAAATATTATGTAATGAGTTGAGTGGTTCAGAGAAGGATTGTTGTATGGGTTCTTTAATGGATGCGAGCGAGAGAGGTTGGTTGATTTTAGAGAATGGAAGTTGTCCAGAGGGATATGAAAGTGTTATGGCAAGTTGTGTTGGGAGTTTGATTTTTTGTTTTGAGGGTGAAGGCTGGAGAGATGTTATAAGGCCGGTTAATTATTCTAATATTGGAGAGTGAATTTTTTTAGATTTTGCTTGAATTGGTTTAGGTCTTTTGATTGGATTGTTGCGCCGGCGGCCGGGATGTGTCCACCTGCGTTTGCGTTTTCGAGATTTTTTATTCCAGTTTTTAGAAGTTTTGCCATATCTATTTTTTTGGTTTGGTTTCGGGCGCTGAGTGAAATTATTTTTTTGTTGTTTATCGTCGGTGTTGCGAAGATGTAGGTTTGTTTTGGGTGAGCGTAACTTATCTCGTTTATTATTGTTGATTTGATTGGATATTTTGGCTTGAAGTAGTAGAAATTTATTTTTTCGATTTTTCGATTTTTTGTTTTGTATTGTTCGGTTAGTTTTTTTATTTCTTTGCCGATGATTTTGTCGTATTTGTTTAGTTTGTTTAGGTCTCTTGTTGAGTTTATTGATTTCAGGATTCTGAATGCTTTGTCTTGGTTTTTGTGAAAATAATCTATAGTCCTTACGATTTTGTATGCAATTTGTTTATTGAATTGCTGGAAGTTCATTTTGTTTTTCTTTAGAAATTTGTTTAGGATTTTTTTGTTTTCTTTTTGGAGCCAGCCAGCGTCGGTGGAGTTTGCGATTGTTTTTAAAAATTCGTTTTCTCCGACGAGGTCGCAAATTGTTTTTGCCGAGGAGATTTCACTTTTAGTTCTGTATTCTAAAACTTGTTTTGGGATTTGAGTATCGTTTGGATGGTGGTCTGTATAGAAAACTTTTTTGTGCTTGATTGTTTGAAGAGTTTTTGAAATGATTGATGGAGCGAGGTCTACAACAAGAATTGTGTCGAATTTTTTTAAGTTGAGGTTTTTTGAGTTGCTTATGTTGACTGAGAACGTTTTAGATTTTATTTTTTTATTTTTTAGAAACTTGAATAAGAGAATTGCAGCGATGAATCCATCGGCGTCGTTGTGATGGATTATCGCAATTTTATTTTTGAGTGTTAAATTATTTAGAAAATTTTTTGCCTGATTAAAATTTATTTTTGACATTTTATTCAAATTGCTTTGCGATTTTAAAAATTGTTTCTTCCTGAAAATGCGGGGCGATGATTTGAAGTCCGACATTTTTATTTTCGATTTTGCCGACGGGGATTGAGATTGCGGGGAGTCCGGCGATTGACGGGAGAACGGTTGTGATGTCGTAGTTATACATTTGTTCGATCGAAATTTGTTCGCCGATTTTGTGGGGTAACTGCGGGGATGTGGGTAAGATTATTGCGTCGACTTCTTGGAATATTTTTTCGAATTGTTGTTTTATGAAATTTTTTGCTTTAAGGGCTTCGCGGTAATATTTTCCTTTGTGCTCGGCTTTTGTTATTTCTGAGCCGCCGATGATTCGTCGGGTTACTTCTGGTCCGGCGACTTCTTCTATTTTTTTGCCGAATCTTCGTCCGTCGAATTTTCTCGTCGCTGAAAAGAATTCGGTGTAGGCGATTATGTAGTATGTTTCGATTGCGATGTTTAGCGGGAGGTTTATTTTTTTTATTTTCCAGTTATTTTTTTCTGTGATTTGTTTTGTTTTTGTTTCGATTAGGTTTATGATTTTTTTGTCGCAGAATTTGTCGGTGTTTACTAAACCCAAAGTAGTCGGTAGTCGGTAGTTAGTAGTTTGTAGTTTTGTTGTAGTTTGGTCGAAGTTGTCTTGGCCTTTTATTATATCGAAAATTAGTTTTGCGTCGTCGGTGTTTTGTGTTAGCGGGCCGATGCAGTCGAAGGACATTGCCATGTCGATTAGCCCGTATCGCGAGACTGCGCCGTAAGTTGGTTTTAGTCCGACGACGCCGCAGTGCGACGCTGGGTTTCGGATTGAACCGCCTGTGTCTGAGCCAAGTGTGAAGTCGCAAAGTTCTGCAGCGACGGCGGACGCGGAGCCAGAGCTTGAGCCGCCGGGAATTAATTCTGGATTTTCTGGATTTTTTGTCGGGCCGAATGCGGAAGTTTCTCCTGATGAACCGCAGGCGAATTCGTCCATGTTGAGCATTCCGAGGAGGATGGCGTCTTCGGCTAAGAGTTTGTTGATGACGGTTGCGTTGTATGGCGAGATGTAACCTTCGAGAACTTTTGAGGCGCAGTTTGTTTCTATTTCTTTGACTGATATGTTTGATTTTACGGCGAAGCAAAGTCCGGCGAGTTTTCCTGCTGTTTTGTTTTTTATTCGTTTGTCTATTTCTTTTGCTTGTTCGATTGCGTTCTCGTTTAGTTTCAGGAAAATGTTTAGGTCTTTTGTTTTTGGGGTTGCTATTTTTTTTGAGAAATTCAGGAGGTTTTGGACTGCGGTTAGTTTTCCTTTTTTGATTTGTTCGATTTTTTGTTTGAGGGTTATTTTTTCCATGTTCCTTTTTCGGCTACGATTGAGTTGTCTTCGACGAATGGGGCGTTTGAGAATGTGATGCTTCGGAATTCTTCGTCGGTGTTCCAGCCGTCGCCTTCTTCTCGTGTTCCTGAATTATTTTTAAAGTGAATTTCTGGGGCTTTTATTTTGGAGAGTTTTAATGCGAATTCGTTGAGGAGTTTTTTGGAATTTTTTTTGATTTGTTCTTTTTCTTTTTCTGTGACTTCGTGCCAGAGGTTTGATTTTTTGTCCATATATTGTTTATGCTTGTAGTTTTATAAAGTTTTAGAGACGGAATATTTATAAAGAAGTTTATTCTCTGATAATTAGTTATGGCAAGGAGGTGTGATATGTTTAAGGAGAAAAAGGGGCAGGCAGCGATGGAATTCTTGATGACTTATGGTTGGGCTATTTTGGCTGCGATTATTGCCATCGGAGTTTTGGCATATTTCTATTTCAGTCCTGGGGATTTGGGCGCGAATGCCGCTGTTTTGAATGCTCCGTTTTATGTAGAAGCCTGGAATGCCGATGCGTCTGGTGTGAATTTGGGTATTAAAAATAATGGACAAGATAGTTTGACGGTTTCAGGAGTTACTGTTACAATTGGTACTAATATTTGTACGACTGCTGCGCCACCTGGAGTTGTGGCTTCGGGAGCAACTACAGATATTGCCGCTGTTTGTGCTACAGCTTTGACTGTTGGTGATAATGTTAAAGGGGATATTGTTGTTAAATATACTCGTGGTTCAAGTGCGGTAGAATTGACTTCGACGGGCTCGGTTTCAACCAAGGTAGTCGCATAGATTTTTATTTTTTTATTTAATTTTTTTAAGAAGTGTGAGGGGTGTGCTATTTTATTGCGGGGAGATTTTTACAGGATTCGTATTTTAGATTTATCCCGTTTTTTTCGATGGAGAATTGGTAGGTTTCTGTCGAGTGTTTTGTTCCTCTCATTTTGAAAACTTCGAGGAATTTTTCTCTTTTGTTTTTTAATCTTAGCGAGTAAAGTTTTATGATAGAATCGACTTCGAATTCGAGGATAGAGGGTGTTTCTTTTTCTGCCAGCGGGTCTCTTTCGTATGTCAGAACTACGGTGCTGGTCCATTTTCTCAGGAGTTCCAAGAGAGATAGAACTGCGTTTCTTTTTTCTGTTTCTTCGACGAAGAGGGACGTGAAAGAGGTTATGCTGTCTAAGGATATTCTGGCGATACTTTTTGTCAGAACTATTGTTTCGATTTCTCCTCCTCCTTCGTCAAGCATTGTTTTTACTTTTTCAGGAGTGTATTCGAGAAAGAAGAATTTGTTTTGTTTCTCGTATTCTTCCAGATTCCATCCGAGTTTTAGCATGTTCGCGTATACTTCTTCTTTTCTTTCTTCGAAGCTTATGTAGAGGCAGGTTTCTTTTTTCCTGAGTCCTTCGATTAGAAATTGAATTGCGAATATTGATTTTCCGGTGCCGGCTCCTCCGACAATCATGTTAACGGAGTTTTTGATGAATCCTCCGTTGGTTATTTTGTCGAGGTTTTTTATTCCTGTCGGAATTTTTTGTTGTGTTTCTTTTTTCATAATCGTATATAGAATGAGAGTATAAAAGTATTTCCTTAGTTCCAGATTCTGATTTGGACTTCGG
>JAZDPV010000005.1:0-27972 GCA_043797265.1 archaeon | reverse complement strand
GCGCAGGTTCGATTCCCTGCGAAGGCATTCCTCCCACCCAAATTCTTATAAACCACTCATCTCTCAATCAACTATGGAAAAAGACATCGGCAAAATAAAAAAGAACGACGACACCGACATCCTAATAAGAATCGACGACTTTGGCGGAAACCCCGGACTAACAATTCGAGAATTCGTGAAATCAGAAAACTACACCGGATTCACAAAAGCCGGCGTCCGAATCAAAGCCGACAACTTCGACGAATTCAAAAAAATGATAAACTCAATAAAACCCGATGACCTAAAAAATAAAACTCAAACACAAAAAACAAAACCAATCAAACCTTCCGCGACAAACGACGATAACGCCGGCATCGACGAAGAAGGACTAATGTAAATTCTATAAATTTATAAACAACCTCCTCCAAATAACAAAGAGGTGAACATGGTCTGGCTTGAAGTAGAAACAAAAGTGAAAATTCCCGACGAGGAAGTCAATTCTTTAAGAGAAAAAATAAAACAAATCGCAAGATTCGAAAAGAAAGGCAAAAAAGAAGACGATTACTTCGCGATAAGAAGAAAAATAAAAAAATGCTATCCTAAAAAAGCATTCAGAATCCGGGCAACCAAAGACGAATTTGAAGTCAACTTCAAAAAACACCTGACAAAATTCTGGACCAAAGACATCGTCATAAAACAAGAATTCGAATTCAAACTCAAAGGCAAAGAAGAAGTCGAAGACCTTTTGGCGCTATTCAAAGACCTCGGCTTCCGCGAATGGGTAAAAAAAATAAAATACAACGAAACCTACAAATACAAAAAAGACAAAACAGCATCCATAGAACTAAACAAAGTAAAACACCTCGGATGGTTCATGGAAATAGAATACCTCTGCCAGCCAAACGAAATCGAAAAAGCCCGACGGAAAATCAGAGAAATATTGGAAACATTAAAAATCGACCCTGACTGGATAGACAACACCGGCTACACAAAAATGCTTTGGTACAAAGGAACAAAAGAAAAACAAAAATTTATAGACAAAGACTAAATGAACCCAACAAACTACGTCGTCAAAAAAAGAAAAATATTCTGGCCCAGCGATGCAATGAAAAAAATTGCAAACATGACCGACAAAAAAATTTACAAAAAAGCCGCAAAAAATCCAATAAAATTCTGGGAAAAACTGGCTGAAAAAGGATTAACATGGGACAAAAAATGGGACAAACCCTACGAAGAAAAAATCCCATACTTCAAATGGTTCAAAGGCGGAAAACTAAACTTCTGCACAAACTGCGTCGACAGACATCTCGACCAACCAGACAAAATAGCGCTAATCTGGATTCCAGAACCAACAAAAGAAAAACCAATAAAAATAACCTACGGCGAACTCTACGACAAAGTAAACAAATTCGCAAACGTCCTAAAACAAAACAAAATCAAAAAAGGCGACGTCGTCTCAATCTACTTGCCAATGATTCCACAAGCCCTAATCTCAATGCTCGCATGCACAAGAATCGGGGCAATACATTCCGTCGTCTTTAGCGCATTCTCAGCCGACGCGTTAAAAACAAGAATCCAAGACGGAAAATCAAAAATACTAATCACCGCCGACGGATATTACCGCGGAGGCAAGCCAGAAAACCTCCTCGACAAAGTAAAAAAAGCAGTCAAAAAAACAACAATCAAAAAAGTTATAGTAGTCAATAGAATCGGCGAAAAACTAAAAGGCAAAAAATTCTTGAACTTCGACACCGAATTAGAAAAAACAAACTCCTATTGTAAACCAGAAATAATGAACTCAGAAGATACAATGTTTCTGCTCTACACATCTGGAACAACCGGAAGACCAAAAGGAATAGTGCACGACACCGGCGGCTACGCAACACAAGCATACTGGACAACCAAATGGAACTTCGACCTCCACCCCGAAGATATAATGTGGTGCACCGCAGACGTCGGATGGATTACCGGACACACATACGCAATGTACGGCCCACTCCTCGTCGGCGCGACAACACTAATCTACGAAGGCAGTCCCACTTCGCCAAACCCAGGAAGATGGTGGAAAATAATTCAAGACCACAAAGTAAACGTCTTCTACACCGCGCCAACCGCAATCAGAATGTTCATGAAAGAAAATCAAAAATGGATAAATAAATATAACCTATCCTCTCTAAAAATTCTCGGCACCGTCGGAGAACCAATCGACAAAGAATCATGGATGTGGTACTTCAACAAAATCGGCGGCTCCCGTTGCCCAGTCATAGACACATGGTGGCAAACCGAAACCGGAGGAACACTGATAAACGTCCTGCCAGGAATCGGACCATTCGTCCCAACCGTCTCAGGCAAAAGTTTCCCCGGAACAAAACACATCATCGTAAACGACGACGGGAAACCAGTACGAAAAGGAAAACCAGGATTTCTCGCACAACAAAGCCCATTCGCCCCAGGAATGCTCCACGGAATTTTCAACAACCACAAAAAATATGTCGACACCTACTGGAAAAAATTCAAAACAATGTACGACACCAGCGACGGCGCCTACCTCCAAAAAGGTCTAATCAGAATCACCGGAAGAACCGATGACATCATGAAAGTCGCCGGACACCGGTTATCAACAGCAGAAGTCGAAAACGCAATACACGACGGAAAATTTGTAGGAGACTGCGCAGTCGTGCCAATGCCAGACAAAATAAAAGGACAGGTGCCAATCGCATTCGTCGTGCTAAAACACGGACAAGGCTCAGAAGAATTAGAAAAAAAACTAAAAAAATCCGTCGACACAAAAATCGGACCCACAGCACGTCCACAAAAAATCTTTTTCATTCCAGACCTCCCAAAAACCCGCTCCGGAAAAATCATGCGACGAATCCTCAAAGCATTATTAGTCAACGAAGAACCAGAGGGCCTGATGACATTAATCAACCCCGAATCCGTCGACAAAATAAAACAAATCCTTAAAACAAACTCCGGGAAGAAGGAATAATGAAACTCACAATCCTAATCGGCGGCAAAGCAGGACAAGGAATCAACAAGGTCTCCGAAATCCTCTCAAACGTCCTCGCCAAACTCGGCTATTTCACTTTCAACTACCGCGACTACCAATCCCTAATCCGCAGCGGCCACAACTTCAACGCCCTGACAATCTCCGACGAACAAATCGAATCCCACGAATCAAAAACTGACATTTTAGTTGCCCTCGACGAACTAACAATTAAAATCCACAAGCAAGACCTGAAGAAAAACAGCACTATAATCACCGACGACAAATTCAAAAACGAAGGGCAAAACTTAAATGTCGCACTCGCCGGCTCACTAACAAAAATCCTCGGCATCCCTCTAAAAGAACTAAACGACGAAATCAAATCCCAATTCAAAGAATCAAGTCTGGCAATCATCTCAGCGAAAAAAGGATTCGACTCCCAAGAAACAAAATATCAACTAAAAAAATTAAACAATGAGATAACAATTCTATCCGGAAACCAAGCAATAGCAACCGGCGCAATAAACTCCGAAATAAATCTCTACATCGCTTACCCCATGACACCAGCAACAAACGCGATGCACGAACTCGCAAAAAACCAAATTCAAAACAACCTAACAGTTTTTCAGGCCGAAAACGAAATTGCCGTCGCTAACATGGCAATTGGGGCTTCATTCGCCGGAGCAAAAACACTAATCGGAACATCAGGCGGCGGATTCGACTTAATGGGCGAAACATTATCACTCCAAGGAATGTCAGAAATTCCGCTGACAATTTATCTCGCATCACGCCCCGGACCAGCAACCGGCGTCCCAACTTACACCTCACAAGCCGACCTCGACGTCGCGCTCCGAGCCGGTCACGGCGAATTCCCGCGAATCGTCGTCGCACCAGGAAACCCAATCGAGACAATCGAAAAAACTTCCGAAGCACTATTCCTCGCCGAAAAATTCCAAACCCTTTCAATCATCCTCTCAGACAAGCACCTCGCCGAATCCGAATTCTCATCGACGACAAAACCAAATCCAACTCCAAAAATCCAAATCGCAAGAAAACTTCCAGGTCAATCAATCATCAAGGCATCTTCCTACGAACACGACAAATCCAGAACCACAACCGAATCCTGCACGCTCGCCGAACAAAACGCCAACACCCGGCTAAAAAAATACGACGACATAAAAAAATACATCGAAAAAAACTTCGAAATGACAAAAATTCACGGAAACAAAAATTCCAAAAACCTAATCATCGGTTGGGGCTCAACATCCGGCGCAATCAAAGACGCAATCAAAAACCTCGACGCCAAATTCCTCCAAGTTCTCTATCTCAAACCACTCTCGCCAAAAATCAAAGAAGAAATTCAAAACGCGAAAAAAATAATTATCATCGAAGGCAATGTAACCGGACAACTCGGCCGGCTAATCCGCGAAAAAACCGGAATCAAAATCCCAAACAAAATCTTAAAATACAACGGCCAACCTTTCCGCTCCGACGAACTAAATAAACTACTAAAAGAAACAATATGAAACCCAAACCCCCACAAGCGAAGCGTCCGAATACCGACCAGCGAAGCGTCCCCATCGGAACTAGTTCCGAGGTGACCTGGTGCCCCGGCTGCCCAAACCACATGATTCTCGAAGCAATCAAACAAACAATCTCAAAATCAAAAATAGACCAAAAAGATTTCTGCATAACAACAGACATCGGCTGCAACTCAAAAATTTTCGACTACCTAAATCTCTCCGGAATTTATTGTTTGCATGGACGCGCAATTCCAACGGCAATCGGAATCACCCTCGGCAACCCAAATCTAAAAGTCCTAACCTTCGCTGGCGACGGTGCCGCATACTCTGAAGGAATCGCCCACTTCATCCACGCTTTCAGATACAACCCGAACATGACGCTAATCCTCCACGACAACCAATCCTTCTCCCTCACAACCGGCCAACCAACCCCGACATCCCAGCAAAACTACATCTCAAAAGCAAACCCACTCGGCGTCAAAGACAAACCATTCAACCCAATTAAACTCGCCCTCGCATCAAACGCAACTTTCATCGCCCGAACAAACGCCCGCGACATCCCGCACATGGTCGAAACTTTCACAAAAGCAATAAACCACGACGGCTTCTCATTCGTCGAAGTCATCCAGGACTGCCTCATCTTCAACCTCGACGCCAACAACAAAGACAAACTAATGTATAAAATAAATGATAATAAAAATAAACAAACCGCCGAAAAACTCGCCGACGAATTCGACTATAATTCAAAATCTGGCAAAATCCCCCTCGGCATAATCTACCAATCCGCCGAACCAACCCTCGCCGACAAATGGCCACAACTCAAAAAACTAATCAATAAGAAATAACATCACACACACACCCATCGCATTACCAAACGAGGAATGTGAGCACCGTAGCGAGTTTTGCAAAAGCTCAGCGAAGCAAAAACATATTCCGTCAATAAATACAAAATCAAACCAAAATCCTAATCATCCTTTTTATCCTGCTAATTAGAAACCAAACATTCTCCCGGCATTCCCCCAAATCTTTTCACTAACTTCTTCAACACTCAACCCCTTAATCCTCGCAATCTCCTTCAAAGTAACCAAAACATTCACCGGCTCATTTCTCTCACCAGCCACCGACGACAAATACGGCGAATCTGTCTCTGTCAACAACTGCTCAATCGGTACGCTCTCAACCAGCATCCTAAAATTATCCCATCTCATAATCGCCGGCGGCACCGAAAAACTCCAACCATTCTCAACACACCTCTTAATCAAACTCTTACGCCCGCAAAAACAATGCATCACAACCTTCTTCATCCCAAACTCCTCCAAAATCTCAATCGCCTCCGCCTCCGCCTTCCTCGAATGAATCACAACCGGCAAGCCAACCTCCTTCGCAAAACCCAGCATCTTCTTAAATAATTTCACTTGTCTTTCCATATCGCCACGACCTTCGGCAAAATCCAAACCAATTTCTCCGACGGCAACACACTCGCTCAAACGCTCACGAATCCACTCAATCTCCTTATCAACATCCTTAGAAAAATTCCCAACAGGATAAAAACCAAAACTCGCCCGAACGCAATCATACCTCCGAGCCAACTCCAAACACTCTCTATTTCTTTCGGGCGAAGTCCCACTATTAATTACAACCCTTCCGCCAGCGTCGACAAATCTCCTAATAACCTCATCTAAATCTCCATCAAACTTCGAACTCTCCAAATGCGCATGCACATCAACCAACTTCATAACAAATAAACAAAAAATAATTTTATAAACCTACCCAACTCGCGCCCCGCGCGAGGCGGCGAAGCCGCCAAAGATACGAGAACCGAAGGTTCTCTAATTTTCCCCTTCCCCACCCCCCAACCTCTCCCACCCTCGCGAAGCGCCCCTCCCATCCCAACAGCTAATAGCTAAAAGCTAACCGCTAATCAAGGGCACCTCATAATTCACAAAACAAATCGCGACCAACGCCGTCCCAAACTTTTTCTTCGGCTCAACCGATTTCAAATTAACAACAACATCTCTCAACTCAAACCTCTCCTCAAAACCATTAACATAAAGCTCATCCAAACTCGCTCTCAAATCATCCTCCGCACCCTCGAAACTTTTATCTCCACTATACTCGCAAACCAACCCGCCAAATTTCTCTCCCGTCTCTCTATCATAAAGCCACCCAAAAATAATTCCCGCGCTCGCCCGCCCGCCCTTCTCGCAATTCGCAACCGCCGAAATCGTTTCCATTACCGAACCATGAACAATCGAATTGGGCCGCGGCACTTCCTTCGCTATCCTCGGCAAAATCGAAGAATAAGTCATAATATTGCACATCTCAATCCCCGCATCCTTCAACGCCAAATGATAAGAACCCGCATGCACCGCGATGTCACTCTCGCCAACACCCTTCACAACAAAAAAATCCCTCGGCACCCTCTTCCCAATAACAACATTCCTCTCCACTACCGACACCCCCAATTTCCAAAACTCATTTCCTTAACCCAAATAATATATCATCCCCATATTTAAAACTAATGGACACCAACCTCTCTCTCAAACATCCTCCTCAACTTCTTCAACGACCTCGCATAAGAATATTGGATAGCATGCCCTCCAACTTTCTTGGAATCACGGCCAACAACTTCAGCAATCTCATTAAAAGTCATCCCCTCACAACGCAACCTAATAATCTTTCTGCTCCGAGAAGGCAACTCATCAACAAGCCTCATCAATAAAGATATATCTTCCTCTCTCTCTACCTTATCATAAGGACTATCTCCCCCATCTGCAACAATCCCCCACAAAAAACAATCCAAACCTCTCACAGTCCTCCACATCTTCTCTTTGCCTCTCCAATATTTCACCGCCTCATTTAAAACTTCATTCTCAATACAACTATATGCGTAAGTCAAAAAAGTTACGCGCCCGTCATAACCATTCAAAGCTTTTGCTAATCCGACAAGTCCTGCTTCAAAATAATTATCTCTATAAGGATTCCCTCTTCTAATCCCATGCTCCCGCAAAATATAATGAATCAACGGCAAAAATTTTTCTGCCCTTTCTTCTCTGTTTTTTTTATTCATACATTTCTATCACTCCAGAACGAACCCAGGAAGTGAGCAATTCGCTTCGAGCGAAAACTATTCAAAATATTATTTTCGCGAAATGCAAATTGCGAATCAGAACTCCCATCAAATTGAATACGAGTTCGACACGAGCCCAGGAAGAATCGAACTCCCATCTTCAGGGCCGAAACCTGATGTTCTATCCATTAAACTATGGGCTCACAAGTCCGTAGTTTTCATGAAACATTTTAATGTTACTTTAAACTATGGGCTCACAAATATTCTCAAGAAAGATAATTTATAATATTATCTATAAGGGGGACTCGAACTCCGAGCAAAACGCTTCGAGCAATCTAAAATAAAAATAAATTTGATTGCGAAATGCATTTTGCGAGCAATCTTCAGGGCCGAAACCTGATGTTCTATCCATTAAACTATGGGCTCATACCCATAGTTTTCATGAAACGGCTTCGCCGTTACTTTAAACTATGGGCTCTACTTTTCAAACCCAAAACGAATTTATAATATTATCTATCCTAAACTCTTAAAAACAATAACATCGTAAAAACAAATGAACAAAAAATTCTGGGCAACAACATTCACTCTAACCGGCACAATCATCGGAGCCGGAATCCTCGGACTCCCATATGTCTTCGCAAAATCCGGTTTTCTCGTCGGACTTTTCTGGCTAATCATCATCGGCGCAATAATGATATTCATCAATCTCTGCCTCGGCGAAATCACCCTGAGAACAAAAGGTCGGCACCAACTCTCCGGCTACGCCAACAAATATCTCGGACCATGGGGCAGACGCGCAATGTTCTTCGCAATGCTATTTGGAATCTACTCCGCCCTCCTCGCCTACTTAATCGGCGAAGGCGAATCTCTGTCAAAAATACTCCCCGGCAACATCAACCCCCTCGTACTCGGCATCAGCTTCTGGCTCATCATGACGCTCCTGCTCAAAGAAGGGCTTCGCGGTCTCAAAAAAATCGAAACATGGGGCGTCCTCGCAATCATCATAATCGTCCTATGTTTCTTCATTAGATTCCTCCCGCAAATCCAAACACCAAACCTCCTGGCATGGAACACTCCAAACTTCTTCCTCCCAATCGGCATAATTATGTTCGCCCTCCTCGGCTTCACTTCAATCCCAGAACTTCGCCAAGAAATAAAAGGCCAAGAAAAACTCCTCAAAAAAGCAATCATCATCGGAAGCACAATCCCGATAATTCTCTACGCCCTCTTCTCCGCAAGATTCGTCGGGACTCTCGGCAAAAACATCGACCAAATCGCAACCCTGTCTCTCGGTCCACTAATGACGCTCCTCGGAATCTTCACAATGCTCACTTCCTACTTCGTCCTCTCCTTCTCTCTCCGCGACACATTCAAATTCGACATCAAAACAAACAAAAAAATAAACATATTCTTCACCTCCTTCGTCCCGCTCATCCTCTACATCCTAATCACAAAATTCAAATTTTTCGGCTTCTCCTCGGTCCTCGGTATCGGCGGCGTCATCTCCGGCGGACTAACCGGCATCCTGATAATCATCATGAATAAACGCGCAAAACAAACAACCCGCTCCGGCAAAGACCCAGAAATCCGCATGCCAATCAACTGGATAATCATAATCATCCTCTCGCTCATCTTCGTCGCCGGCATCATCCTCGAATTCATCCATTAACTTTATATACCCCTCTTCCTAAAAAATCAAGTAAGGACAAGACAAGTAAATGACATTTCTAATATTAAATTAATCAGGAGGAAACAATGAAGTTATATGTAGGAAATCTGCCATGGAGCATCGATCAAAGCGGATTAAAAAAACTTTTCTCGTCATACGACGTCGAAGAAGCAACTTTAATCACAGACAAATACTCGGGTAGATCAAAAGGTTTCGGTTTTGTAACAATTGCAGACGATAAAGAAGCTCAAAAAGCACTCTCGGAAATGCACCAAAAAGAAATAGACGGTCGCTCACTAACTGTTAGCGAGGCCCGACCAATGGTTCAAAGAGACAACTCTTCGCAAGCACCATCCGGCAGCTCAAGTCCGAGAAAAGGTCACACGACAAAACCTTCAGGGACAGAAGACTCTGAAGATGAATCCGGCGAAGACGATTCGCCAGAAATAACCGACGAAGACACAGACGACGAGGATTAACTCTAAACCAACATTTTATTTTTTATTTTAACTAAATCCAAGAACAACAGCCACAGCCGAAACGACAACCAAAATACTAAGCACAACAACAAGAATCAACTTCAAAAGATTCTTCTCCTCAACCCTCTCTTTTTTCGTCAACCCCCTAATTCTTCCCTCTTTCCTAAACTTGTCCTCAAACAACGCCCCAATCAACAACCCAAGCGCCAAACCAATCGACGGACCAAACGCGACATTGCCGACAATAACCCCCAACGGCAAACCAACACAAATCCCAAAAATCAAACCCAACGCGATGAAATGCCCCTCGGGATATTTTCCCTTCCTGCTCACCAGCTCCTTCCGCTCCCTCGCAACCATCACGACAAAAACCCCTATGACAAAAATCACAACCAAAATCGCAGTCACTAACACCTCTATCATAATAAAAAATCACCAGATTTTTTATTCGCAAGGGCTTCGCCATTGCATAATCTAAAAAAACCTGCCTCCGAAAATTTAAATATCATAAATATATTAACAAAACACCATTTAAATATTTAATCCCAAACATAATTAAAAAATAAAATAACTTTTCTAACTACTCATCAAAGTCGACATCGCCATCGCCATCGCTATCATCCTCGTCGTCATCATCGTCGCCTTTCCAAACAGCACACATTTTTTGCCCTCCAATTTTAGATATCAACTTGAACATCGACCAAATATAAACCTTTTGGTTTTAAATAATCTACCCAATCATCTTCTTCAAAATCTCCCTAACCTCGTCCGGCCCCGCCCGCCTCTCGCTCAACCTCATCACCTGCCCAATCAAATAATTAAGCGACGCTGTCTTCCCATTTCGAAACTCATCAACAACATGCGCATTCTCGTCGACAACCTGCCGGCACAAATTCTCAATCGCTTCATCACCAATCTTCCCAATATCCTTCCCCCCAAAAATCGAAAACGACCTCGGCACAAAATCATTCATAATCTGCTTCGCCTTCAAAACCGTAATCTTCCCCGACGACACCGCCCCAATCAACTCAGCCAAATGCTCCGGCAAAATCTCAACATCCTCATCCTCAAGCGTCTTCTTATTATAATTAAGCACACGAAGCAACTCAACAGTCACCCACGAAATATTCTTCACAACATCAATTTTTTTCTCCGCCAATTTCTCGAAAAATTCCACCAGCTCCAAATTCCTCGTCAATATCCGCGCATCGCTCTCGCTAACTTTAAATTTCTTCAACAACCTATTCAACTTCACCTCCGGCATCTCCGGCAAACTCTTCCTAACCTCATCAACCAACTTCTTCTCAAATTTCAACGACGGTAAATCCGGCTCCGGAATAAAACGATAATCAGCAGCACCTTCTTTACTCCTCATCTTAACCGTCTTTCCCAACTTCTCATCAAACGCCAGCGTCTCCCTATTTTGCTCAATTCCTTTCTCGTGATTCTCAATCTGCCTCGCAACCTCATACTCAATCGCCTTCCGAATCTTCTCCAACGAATTCAAATTCTTCATCTCAACCCGCTCACCATAAGTCGAAACATTAACATCAACCTTAATCCCCGCATTCTTCCGCACCGCCTTAATATAACTAAGCGACAAAACCAAATTCTTCAACCACTCAACAACTTGTTCAGCGTCGGAAAACTCCGGCTCCGTCACAATCTCGACCAACGGCAACCCGCTCCGATTATAATTTATCTTCCCGCTATCCGGGTTCCACTGCGCCGGGTCTTCCTCTAAATGCGCCTCAATAATATTAATCCCACTAAACTTCCCCCCAACCGCGCACGGTGTCGAATGCGGCCCCGAAATTGTATTCTGATAACCCTTCGGCAAATCCGCCCACGAATAATGTTTCCTCTGCCAAACCAAATCTTTCTCAGAAATCCTCGAGCCCAAAACCAACGCAACCTCAACCATTTTCCGAACCGCCTCGCCATTAACTCCCATCGGCTTCGACCCCGGCGTCCCCGTGCAAATTGGACAAATCCTATCATTAACTCCTGACTTCTGACTTCTGACTTCTGACTCCTCGACGCTTCGCGTCGAGCACATGCAAAACAATTTCTCCCGACTATTCAAATACCCATGCACCTCCAACCCAATCTTCACCGGAAACGCCTTCATAAAAACCAAAACCACCAAACCTTTTTATATCTTCTCAAACTTAAACAACTATGAAAATAAAAACATTCAACGTAGGCGACAAAATCCAACTCATAACAAGAACAAAAACTTGGGAAGGCATCGCGCTCGAATCCCACGACCCAGAAATAATCCTATTAAAACTAAACTCCGGCTACAATATCGGCATTCGCGAAAACGAAATCATCGACGCCAAAATAATTAAAACAACGGACTTCCAGCGAAGCGGACTTCCAGCGAAGCGGACTTCCAGCGAAGCGGACTTCCAGCGAAGCGGACTTCCTCACGTTGCAATCATAATCACAGGAGGAACCATATCCGCGAGGTTAGACCCAAAAACCGGCGGCGTAATCCCGACCGACAAAGAAACAATCCTCAACATCGCCCCGCAAATCAAAGAAATCTGCAACCCAATTTTAGTAAGCCCTTTTATGAAATTCTCGGAAAACATGTCCTTCTCCGACTGGAAAAAAATCGCCGAAACCTGCGAACCCTACCTCAACGACGAAACCATCGACGGCATAATCATAACTCACGGCACCGACTTCCTCCATTACACAGCGTCGGCATTATCATTCTTCATCAAAGACCTAAACAAACCAATCGCCCTAACCTACTCGCAAAGAAGCATCGACCGCGCCTCAACCGACGCCGCGCTCAACCTAATCTGCGCCGCAAAATACGCAACATCCGACATCGCCGAAATCGCGCTCATCGGTCACAAAAACACAAGCGACAACATCTGCCTCGCAATGCCCGCGCAAAACGTCCGAAAAATGCACACATCAAAAAGAGACGCCTTTAAAATAATCAACGACACCCCCATCGCCGAAATCACACCCAACGAAATCAAAATCCTAAAAACATTCAACGCAAAAGACAAAACCCGAAAACCAAAACTCGACACAAAATTCAACGACAAAATCGCACTCATCCAAATCTACCCCGGACAAGACCCCGCAATCCTCGAATTCTACGAACAGCAAGGATACAAAGGAATCATCCTCGAAGTCACCGGCATCGGACAAGTCCCGTCGCAAAACGCAAAATTCAACTGGCTCCCAAAAATTAAAAAAACAATAGATAAAGGCATCACAATTTGCGCAGCCCCACAAACAATTTACGGACGCCTCAACCCGAACATCTATTCCGCCGGACGCGACCTCCAAAAAACCGGAATCATTTTCCTCGACGACATGCTCCCCGAAACCGCATTCACAAAACTCGGTTGGGTCCTCGGCCACAAGACGTGGGACCCCAAACAAAAAATGTTAGAAAATATATCTAACAAAATAAATAGATAAACAAAAATTACTTCTTCACTTCCCAGGCAATAGGATACCTCGTCGCCACAGCATTATATATCGCAATCATTATCAGAGCAAGAATATACCCCACAATACCACCGATAATCGGAGCATAAACAAATGTCTGAAGCGCGGTAAGCTGAATCCCACTTGCCAATAAAACATCACGCAAAGTCCATTGAAGCGCACCCAAAAGCAAATACATCACTAAAGTAAACGCCCCAAAAAACACAGCAGACCCATACCTAATCTTCGTTAATTTCATTTTCACCTCCACGCAAACCAAGAAAACAACTTATTTAAACCTTCACATATTCTCACCAACATGGACTACGAAAAGTTAAAACTAAAATCTGGTTTGGAAATCCACCAGCAGCTCGACACTCACAAACTTTTCTGCGACTGCCCATCCCTCCTCCGAAACGACGAACCACAATACGAAATCGAAAGAACCCTAAATCCCGTCATCGGCGAAACCGGCGAAATCGACGTCGCTGTCGCCCACGAAAAAACAAAAAACAAAAAATTCACTTACCAAGTCTACGACACAAATTGCCTCGTCGAACTCGACGAAGAACCGCCGCACGCAATCAACCAAGAAGCCCTGAAAATCGCGCTCCAAATTTCTCACTTATTAAACTGCAAAATTTTCCCAATCACTCAAGTCATGCGAAAAACAGTCATCGACGGCTCAAACACATCCGGCTTCCAACGAACAGCGCTAATCGCCCACGACGGCTACGTAAAAATCTCATCAGGAGAAATCCCAATCGACGCAATCATGCTCGAAGAAGACGCAGCAAGACCAATATCCGAAGATGAAAATTCAAAAACCTACAAGCTCGACCGACTCGGAATTCCTCTCGTCGAAATCGCAACCGGCCCGCACATGCACACCCCCGAAGAAATAAAAGAAACCGCCCTGAAAATCGGAGAAATATTAAGGGCCTGCAAAGTAAAACGCGGAATCGGCACAATCCGCCAAGACCTCAACATCTCAATCGCCGGAAGCAAGCGCGTCGAAATCAAAGGTTTCCAAGACCCAAAAATGATGATAATAACAATCAACAAAGAAATCGAAAGACAACTCGAATGCGTCAAAAATAAATCCTGCGAAAACGAAGTCCGAGGCGCTCTCCCCGACGGCTCATCAAAATTCCTGAGACCAATGCCCGGCGCCGCGCGAATGTATCCCGAAACCGACGTCCCACTCCTGAAAATCTCAAAACAACTTATCGACGACGCGAAAAAAAATCTTCCAAAATTAATCTCCGAACACAAATCCTATCTCGACGAATTCGGCCTCAACCCCGAACTAATAAAACTAATTCTCAAGCAAAACAAAGTCGAAGATTTCAAGCTCCTAATCCAAGAACACAACAACCCAAACCTCATCGCCAAAATGCTGACACTATTTCAGCCCAAACAAAAAATAGAAACCGACAAGCTCGAAGAAATTCTCGAAAATCTAAAAAACGAAAAAATATCCGAGAACGAAATAAAAATAATAATGCAAAAAATCTCCGACGGCAAATCCCTAAAAGAAGCAATAGAAAAATCAAATATCAACCTCAAACAAGAAATCAAAAAATTAATCAAACAAAAACCCGGACTATCCCAAAGCGCCTATATGGGACTCCTCATGAACAAATTCAAAGGACAAATCTCTGGCAAAGAAGTTGCAGAAATTTTAAAAAAATTATCATAAAATTTATGCTTCCATACCAAAAAAGTATACAAACCCAAATTTATTCATACTTCCAGCGTGTTCAACGAAATTTTTTCCTGCGGGAAAAAACTCTGCGCGAGATTAATTTTAGTTATTCCAACCCCCACCGAAGGTGTGCCTATAGAAGTCTTATATTGCCGTTATTCTTATGCTAGTATTTGGAAAGTCTAGAATATTGCTAGTCAATTCTAATGCAGATTTTTTTGATAAAGGTCTAAATTTTGTTTTAGCAACTCCCTTTCTTTTTGCTTCAATTCTTTCTAAGTTTACAACTCTTGGACTTTCCAAATCATATCTTTGATATAAATCTCTTATGAATAGAGCCACAACTCTTTGAGGATTATAACTCATTTCAACTTCATAATTTCTTGTTTCTACCATACTTATACTACTATAAAATGACTATTTAAAACTATCGGCACACCTTCCCCACCCTTAAAATTTGCTAAAATTAATCTCGCTTGCCACATTGCATTTTCGGGCTGATGCCCTCAGGTCGTTGAACAGGCATTAACAGGTTCGAGGGTTGCACCCTCTCAGCCCAAATTGATTTTTCGAGGAAACTTCGCCAGCTCTGATTTTCTCAGCCAATCGCTTATTTCATTCGCTCAGGGAGAAAATCGAGGGCTTGTTTCATCTCTGAAAAATCAACTTCTTTAAATCGCGATGTAAATCTCAATATCAACCACCTACTTCAAAACCCCACTAATCCCCCACGCAACCAACAAAGAAATTACAACCCCAACAGCGACGACAATTAACAAATTATTCGAACCCGACGCCGAACCAAACCCAGCACCAACCGCCCCCGAAATCGCACCAAGCCAAAACTCTTTTCTCTTCATTGCAAACAAAAAATTTCAAACTATAAAAACCTTCCGCGCGCGCACCGCGCGGGGCGGCGAAGCCGCCAAAGATATGAGAACCGAAGGTTCTCTAATTTTCCCCTTCCCCTCCTCCACCAATCCTCCCCCACCCTCGCGAAGCGTCTCCTCATCCTTGCGAAGCGCCCTCTCAATTCCCTATTCAACCAAATTCTTAAAAACCCCACTTAACATAACTCCTTATGGAAAGAACAACAATCAAAGACCTCCCATCAAAAGAAAATTCCCAAGTAGAAATCAAGGGTTGGGTCGACACCATCCGCGAACACGGCAAACTAATCTTCCTCGAAATCCGCGACATCACCGGAACCGTCCAGACAATCACGACGGCAAAAGACGAAACAAATTTCACGACGGCAAAATCCCTGACAAAAGAATCCTGCGTCCGAATTAAAGGCAAAGTAAACAAAAGACCAGTAGGAACCGAAAACAAAAACTCACCAGCCGGAACAGTCGAAATCAAAATCGAAGAACTCGAAATCTACAACAAATGCCCGACGCTCCCATTCGACCTCGACAATAAAGACACCAACGAAGACATCCGACTAAAATACAGATACCTGGATTTACGCCGACCCGAGATGCAAAAAAATCTAATCCTCCGAAGCAAAATAATAAAAATCATCCGCGACTTCCTTCACGAAAAAGGTTTCTCAGAATTCGAAACTCCAATCCTCGCAAAGTCAACACCCGAAGGCGCACGCGACTACGTTGTCCCGTCGAGAACTCAGCCCGGCAAATTCTTCGCACTCCCGCAATCCCCGCAACTTTTCAAGCAACTCCTAATGGTCGCCGGCTTCGAAAAATATTTCCAAATCGCAAAATGCATGCGCGACGAAGACCTGCGAAGCGACCGCCAACCAGAATTCACTCAGCTCGATATCGAAATGTCATTCATAACCCAAGAAGACATAATCAACCTAACAGAAAAACTTCTCCAAAAAATCTGGAAAGAAATCCTAAACATCAACGTCAAAATCCCATTCCAAAGATTAACCTACGACGAATCAATGAAAAAATATAACATCGACCGTCCCGACTTGAGAGAAAATAAAAACAATCCAAAAGAATTCGCATTCTGCTGGGTAACCGACTTCCCCGCCTTCGACAAATCGGAAGAAAAAGGAAAACTAATCGCAACCCATCACCCGTTCACTCACCCAGAAATGCAGTCATTCAATAAAAATCCAGCGACGGCAAAATCAATCGCATACGACGTCGTCCTCAATGGAACCGAAATCGGCGGCGGCTCAATCAGAATCCACGAACAAGAAATCCAGTCAAAAGTTTTCGAAATTCTCGGAATAAATAAAACAGAACAAGAAGAAAAATTCGGTTTTCTCCTCGACGCCCTAAAATTCGGAGCACCACCTCACGGCGGAATCGCATGGGGACTTGACCGATTAGTCCAAATAATTCTCGGCGCAGAATCAATCCGTGAAACAATCGCCTTCCCAAAAAACAAAGAAGCCCGCGACCTCATGCTCGACACCCCATCAAAATTATCAGACAAGCAACTCAAAGACATCCACATAAAATTAGATTTGCCTAAAAAGAAAAAATAATCAAACTCCAAACTCAAATCCATCTCCAACCCGTCGAGGCAAAATATGCAAATGAAAATGAGGAACAACCTGCCCCGCCAACTTTCCATTATTCAAAACCAAATTAAAATCCTTTAACCCCAATTTCTTAATAATCTCCTTCGCCGAAATCAAAAATTTCTCATACAACTCCGACGGCAAATCTAAAAAATTATCAAAATGCCTTTTCGAAATCACCAACAAATGCCCATCAACTTTCGGATTCGCGTCCTCAATCACAATAAACTCCTCACTTTCCCAAACCTTATGACACGGAATTTCCCCCGCGACAATCTTGCAAAACACACAATCCTTCATCCCACGGAAAACAAAACCAATATTATAAATTTATTCATCCCAACCAAAACCAACCTCGCGCCGCGCGAGGCGGCGAAGCCGCCAAAGATATGAGAACCGAAAGTTCTCTAATTTTCCCCTTCCCCTCCTCCTCATCTCCCAACCAAAACAAACCACGCGCACCGCGCGGGGCGGCGAAGCCGCCAAAGATATGAGAGCGAAGCTCTCCAAATTCCCCTACCCCGCAAATTAATTTTTTAGCGACAGGTTGTCCGTTGCAAAGCAATGGACGGACGCGGCAAAAAAAATTAATTTGCATCAAATCGCGAACGAAGTCCGCCAATATAAGAAAGTTGGTAAGAAAACTAAGTGTTCTTACAATAACAACTTCGCCCCTCAGAAACACATTCCCCGTCGGGACAAGTCCCGGCGCAAACCCCATACTCTTTGAAATAAAAACCACACTCAACCGCATCAATATCGGGAATAAAATCCTCTCCGCTAACCCCCTCACCCGACGACGAACCACCGCCAGAACCAGAGCCACCACCAACATCGTCGGGATTCACCCCAAAACCGCCGTCCCTCACTTCCAAATTAGATTCTCCCTGCTGGACCTCATCTTTCCCGCTCTCCTCAAAAAAAAGAACGCCCACAAGCAAAGCAAGACACACAGCCAAGACAACCACCAGCCACCAACTCTTTCTCATCTAAACCAAAAACCACAACAATATAAAAACTTTCCGTGTCAACACTACAAACTAATTACTACCGACTACCAACTAAATTCCATACTTCGCCAAATGCCCGTCCTCGTCATCAATCCCAAACCACGACGGCATCCCCGCCACCGAAAAATGCGCAGGATTATCGTCGGAAAAATAAATATAATCAACACAGGATTTATCACTCGTGGAAATCCCGCGCGCCGTCAAGCTCGGCAGATAAACAAACGACTCAATCCCATTAACATTCGCAGCATTCCTCCCCTCCAATCTGTCCAAAAAACTCGGAGCCGAACTCGACGCAACATAATAAGAATTCTCAACATGCTCTTCCAAATTACTAACATCACCACCGACGACAAAAACCGTATAAGGACTTCGGCTAATCGTATTTGTCACCTGCCCCGTCTCAACCAAATACATCGCATCCTCAAAACCCTCAATCGGCACAAACGAGTCAACCGTCATACTCTTATTCCAGCTGACCAGCCCCCCTTGGTCACAAACCTCCATCGTCAAATTCAAACTAATCCGAATATTCCACGGGTCTTGCTGGTCAATCAAAACACTCGGCGCCCCAAAACTAATATTCGCATTAACCTTGTTCGCAAACTGCCCGAAAGAATCAACCATGTCATCAAAAGTCGCGCCACTCATCAAGTCCTCCTCCTCCCCGTTCAAGCTTCCATTATAAAACAACTCATCAAACGAATTCTCGACGCTGTCAATATAATTCCCGCTCGAAACAATTTCCTCATGAATCAAAAAAATCGACCGAAACCCCGCAATATACAAATAACGCGGAACATCCTGCTCCACCGAAAAAACAAAATTATTCAGCGTCTCAACCCTCTTGTTAACCGAACTCCTGTCCTTCACCAAATCATAAATCGTGTATGACATAAAAAACAAAGTTATAATAAAAATCGCCATCACCGTAAAAAACATCCCCCTCTTTTCCATCAAAACCAAAAACAAAGACGATATAAATATCTTCCCAAACATCACTTACCAACATCCTTCTTCTTAACATAATCAATATAACCCGCCAACATTCTCTCCAATCTCCAGCATTCTTTCACAACCTCCTTTCCGTCATCATCAAAAAATCCTAAATCAATTCCAATCTCAACCTGCGCCCTCACCTCCCTCAAACTCCCCATCGCATGCTCCAAAAAAACAACAAACGCATTACTCGTCCTCTTCCCCGAACCCTCCTTCATATTCGACTTAACACTAATAACTGCACCTCGCAACTGACCCCCAAGCTCAAACTTTTATTCACTAGGCAACATCCTAATCAAAGAATAAACCTTGGGAATCAATAAACAAACCCTCTTGTAAACCTCAAGTCTATCAATATTCCACATAAAAAAAATATATCAAAGTTATAAACCCATCGCCAAGCCCCCAGCGAAGCTGAACTTTTCCAGTCGCAAAGCGACTGAACTTCTCCACTGAAGGTGAACTCCTCCAGCGAAGCTGAACTTCTCCATAAAGAAAATCTTTATGTCAAAACAAACCACTAACAAACCCCGACAAAAAATATCTTATCAGCAAAAATATGGAAAGTCCTATCAGCAAAATCGGAATCAAATATTTCAACCCGTCCCTCTCGTTCCCCTTGCTGACCAATCCTATAACCAGCGACGACAAAACACCAATGACGATAATAAAAGCAATAGAATAATAAACAATAAAATTCAGGGAAATACTTATCTTCGAAAACGAAATAGGAACATTAAGATTAGCAATCGTCGCCTCCAACTCCGGGGCAGAAGACATCATTCCGCCCATCGTCTGGACCAAAATCGTCGAAAGAGCAAACAACGCAGGAGCCCCAATCGCGACAGCCACAAAAATAAAAATCTCATACATCAAAACATTAGACGCCGCCCTCTTCTCGACAAACCCCCGCTCCCTCATGTTCGACGCAGTCCTCTCAAGCAAAATCGCAAGATTCCCCCCCGACCTCAACCCAGAATTAATCAACATAATAGTCTTCTCAATTTTCTCAGAACCTATTCTCTTAGCCATATCGCACAAGGCAATCTCCGTCGACCGACCCGTAGCGATATCTTTCCCAACTCTCATTATCTCCTTGTCCAGCAAACCAAATTCCTTCCTCGCACTAATCAAAATAGATTTATCAATAGTTATCCCCGCCCTCAAATTCCCGGCAACCAACTGCAAAAAATCAGGGAAAACATCCTCCATCTCCCTCACCCTCGTCGACTTGTCCAAAAAATTTTTGACAAAAACAAAAACAAAAAACAAAACAAGAGCCACAAAAAAACAAACAACAGACGCGACAGCATTCCTCTTGATTATAATAACCAGCACCCCAACAACCAACGCAAACAAAACACCAAAAATTTTGGAAACTTTTTTCCTGCTCGCCTCCTTCTTCGCGCTACTCTCACCCCCCACATCACCAACCTTATTCGTCATCTTGGACTTTTTGCCAGCCTTCACCCTCCTAATCTTCCCCATCACATCAAACTCGGCCGCTTAGATTTAATTATCCCCAAAAACATAATCTGAATCAAAACCACAAAAACAAAAAGCCCCATAAAAGCCATCACCGTCATGTTTTTCGGCAAGCTTATCATCGACGACAAAATCGTCATGAAAGTAACCGACAACGCCGGCGCAATAACCGAAATCAACATGTAAAACATAATCAACGGATTAAGCTTGTTCCCATACTCCTGAATCTGAATCATCTGCTCCTCATTCAAAGAATGAAGATTATCCTGAATGACAACCATCATATCGCTCCCCGCCCTCATCCCGTTGCTGAGTTGCCACAAAACCCTTCTGAAATAATTCGACGGATTATTCTCGCCCAGTTCCTCCAAGACATCAACTTCCGCCTCACCCGCATTTATTTTCTGCACCGCCTTCTTGAACTCCACGCTCAACTCGCCGTAATCAGAATCGGAAATATTAACCAAAATACTAAACAACGGAATCCCCGAACTCAACTGAATCAACACGTCCTCCAACGCCGGAATCAAATTCCTTTCGATATCCCTCTGCCTCTTCAAAAAATAAATCTTCGGGTAAGCCCTCTGATTCATGTAAGCAATCACCGAAATCAACAGGGAAACTCCTATGGCAAGAAAATAAAGTTTTTCCCTCCTGAAAATAAACAACAAAACAAAAGATGCAAACAACAAAACAAAAAACGAATTCAAAAAACTCCGTCGACAAATCCCAAGATATTCCTCTCTCTTAATCGGCGCCCCGGAATTCTTCAAATACATCGACAACTTAGAATTCGGCTTCTGTCTAATTTTCTTGCAATAAGGTTTGGAAACTTTTTTCAACCTGTCAATATTAGAACCCTCGAAAGGAATTTTAAATCTCATCGCTCAAAAACTTCCTATCATTTTTCTTAATAGCCCCCATAAGAAGTTCCTTGTTGGAATAATAAACATTCATCACCTTCCCGATACTTTTCAAATCTCTAATCTTATTATCCACAAGCCACGAAAGAACTTTCATCTTCTCCGCAAGATTCGCCCGAATTTCAACGCTCGTCATCCCCGTCATCCTGATTATCTGCTCAAAAAATCTCGAACTCTCATTATGCTGAATCATCTTGTCCCCCTCGGGAATCCACCTGTAAAGAATATTCGCCGTCGCCCTATCTTCCCCCGCTTCAAACTCCGCAACTTGCAAAATCCGTCTAATCCCTTTCCGCCTGTCTCTGAACATCACGACATTCAAATTAACCGCACTCAAAAGATTCGAAGGAACACTCAACGGAGGATTCGTCAACCTCGAAATAGTCTCCGCCGCAGAATCCGCGTGCAAAGTCGCGTAAACACTATGCCCAGTATGCATCGCCTCAAACAAAACCATCGCCTCCTCTTTCCGACGCATCTCCCCCATGACAATCCTGTCCGGCCTCATCCTCAACGAATTAACCAGCAAATCCAGCATCGAAACTTCGCCCTTCCCCTCGGGATTCGCCGAACGCGTAACCAACGGCGTCCAATACAAAAAATCAGGAAGCATCAACTCTCTCGTATCCTCGACCGAAACAATCCTGTGATTCGGCGGAATAAACGGCATGCACACATTCAGCAAAACCGTTTTCCCCGACGCCGTCCCGCCGGAAATCAAAACGTTCATCTCATACTCAATCGCCAGCCACAAAAGACAAGCCACATCAATACTGCAAGTTTTATTAGAAATCAAATCTACAATCGTATACGGGTCCCTCGCAAACTTCCTAATCGTTATCGTATTCCCATTCGTGCTAATCGGATACAAGACAGAATTAACCCTGTCCCCGCTGACAAGATGCGCATCCAGCAACGGACTCAAAACAGTAATCTCCCGCCCGACCCTTCTCGCAATGCTCTTCGAATAATTCACAATCCTGTCCTCACGCTCCAAAATAATATTAGACCTAATCCACTTGTATTTCTTGTGATAAACACGAATCGTCTCCTTCGACGACAAAATAACAATTTCCTCCAAATTCGGATCGTTCACCATAAACTCAATCTCCCCCAGCCCAAGCATTTCCTGAATCAACTTGCCAATCAAAAAATTCTTCGTCTCCTCCGTCGTATTCGGCAACTTCTCCTTCAAAATCCTCTCCGCATCAACAATAAACTTTTTCTTAATCCCCTCGAAAGCAGAAGGATCCAAAATTTCCTTCATGCTAACCGTCGTCGCCGAAACCAACTCATTCCTCAAATCCACTAGCAGGGCTTCAGTAACGGCACTCACCTTTGGAATAATCAAATTATACACAACCCCAAAATTCCCATTCACAATCCTCACGCCAACCTTCGCGCCATCAACCTCAATCTCATATTCCTCAAGAACTTTCCCCTTGACCTCCTCAATCTCAACACCCATTTTCTGGGAACCCTCCAAGGAACCAAAAAATCTCTTCGCAACATTCGCGCCCTTAACACCCCTAATAATATTCTTGTTAAAATCTACGGAAGAAGACGTCCCTAATTTTTTCATCTTCCCGCGAAATTTCCTCCTATGATTATCTCTACGAACCGCCTTCTTTTTCCTCACTCTTTTTTTAGCCATCAAATTCTAATATAAGGTTCTCCAAACGCAGGATATTCAATCGACCCCAAATGCGAAGCCTCAAGCGCCCTGCACCATTCCATGGCCGTCTCTCTGCTTACCTTAAACGTGCTCGCAATCGACGACAAATGAATTTTCTTTTTCCTCTTCAAAAGATTATTCAAGACATCTAAATCCGTCTCATACTTTTTGTGGCCAGCACCAACATCCTGAGCGCCAATCTCTCTCTCAATCCCCATCTCTCCAATCCCCTTCACAAGAATAAAAATCACAATCGTCGCAAAAATAAACATCTGCGCAAACAAAACTATCTTCTGGGTAACTCCCAGCCCCTCAAAAGTATCCACAACAACCTCCCTCACCGAAAATCCAGTCAGCCCGCCCTCAAAAGAAATCCTGTCATAATTAGAATAAAAAATAAACCCCGCATTCACCAAAACAAATAAAAAAAACACGAACAAAACCCTTACAAAAGTTCCCGAACCTCTTTTCATAATTCTCATAATAATCTTTAAATACGTCCTTTAATAAATTATACCATAAGATTTTATAAATCTTCCTTAGAGGTATGATACACAAAAAAAATGCGCAAATCGGCATGGAATATCTTATGATTATAGGATTTCTAACCTTCATTCTAATCACCACGCTCGGCATCGCAATGTACCACAACAACACAATCAGAGACATGATTTTATCAAGACAAATAGAAAGTATGTCCGACAAAATCATCTCCTCCGCAGAATCCGTTTTCTACGCAGGCGAACCATCAAAAATCACAATCGTAAGCTACGTCCCGGAAGGAATCTCGGAAATAAACATCGCAGACGACACCCTCTTCGTAACATTCCAATGCTCCTCCGGCACGAACAAAGTTTCATTCCCAAGCAACGTCCCAATCACAGGAACTCTTTCGACGGTCTCCGGACTAAGAAACATAATAATCGAAGCAACCTCCAGCACCGTAACAATAAACTCATAAAATGCCAAACAAAAAAGCCCAAGCCGCCGTCGAACTCATAATAATAATGGGGTTCCTGATTTTCTTCTTCATAATATTCACAGGAATAATCCAAAGTCAAATACAGGAAAAATCCAAAGAGAAAAAAACAATCATCATCAAAGACATCGTCAAAACCGTCCAGGAAGAAATCGACTTGGCAACAGAATCTACCGACGGCTACAAACGAGAATTCAAAATACCGGACAAAATAATCAACGACGACTACGACATCTCAATCTTCGAAGGAATTGTCTACGCAAAAACAACCGACCAAAAACACGCGATAGCAGTCAACATCAAAAACATCACAGGCAATATATCAAAAGGAACGAACACAATCACAAAACAAAACGGAATAGTTTACCTAAATTAATGAAACCAAAAAAAGCACAAGCGTGGGGCACCGACCTAACAATAGCATTCGTCATCTTCTCATTCGCAATAATCTTCTTCTACTTCTACTCATTCAACTACTCAAACGAAACAGAAGATATTTTAGAAACCATGACCTACGAAGGAAACTTCATAGCCGACTCCATCCTCTCGCCCGGCTACCCAACCTTATGGGACGAATCAAACGTCATAGAAATCGGAATCACCACCGACGGAAAAATAAACCAGACAAAACTCGAGAACTTCCACGAACTCGCGCAAAACAATTACGAAAAAACAAAACAAACATTCGGAACAAAATACGACTACTATTTTTTCATGGAAGACCCGCTCAACTCGACATTGGAAGGCATAGGAAAACCCGGAACCAACTCGACAAACATCGCAGCATCAAACCTTATGAAAATAACAAGATTCACAATTTACCAAAATAAACCGACGACGGCCTACGTCTACATCTTCAAATGAAATCCAAAAAGGCCGTCTTCTTCAGCATCGACGCGCTCATCGCCCTGATAATCATCCTAATGATTCTAATCATCGCAATCCCTATAATAAAAGAATCCCAGACAAAAACAAAAATACATTCCGACACAATGCACGTCCTCTCAAATCTAAAAGTAGGCGAAATCGATAACGCACAAATCCAAACAATGATTACCGACGGAAAAATAAAAAACGCGAACAAATCACTCCTTGAACAAATCGGCGAATTCTACGTGACAGACAAAACCCTCGCGAGAGAAACCGCCAACGAAATTCTCTCCTACATCAGAACAGAAAAAAACATAGGAATCTGGTACGCCAACGAACTAATCGCCTCAAAAAATTCAACGCCAATCGAAACAGCAAAAAACATCGAGGTCGAACGGCAGACAATCAGCGGGCTGCAAACAGGAAATGACACGACCGGATTCGCAGCAAGAGCGTACCTGTCATCAGACAAGCAAACAAAATATTTCTACTTCGGAGGATACATCGGCGACGGAAACATCTCAAGCAAAATAGAATTCACAGGAAACGCAACGGACGTAAAAATCGAAATTGCAACGGACAAAGACTTCGACATCTACATCAACGAAATATATTCCGGACACTACGAAAACTCGACATCAGACATCATACCCGTAGAATACAACCTAAACTCATACCTAAGTAATTTCCAATCCGGTTCGAACATTATAGAATTCACGGGTGACAATCTGCACATCGCCGGAGGATACATCAAAATAAACTACGACGGATTCACGCAAGAAAATGAAAACGAAACAAAAATATACATCCCCGGAATCGAAGGAATAATAAACATCTACGACGGATTCTTCATCCCCTCAAACCTGTCCGAAATAGAAATATACCTTCACTACTTCTCGAACCAAACTTTCTTTCTAAATATAGGAAACACGACAATACTAAACGAAAGCTCGACAATAGAAACAACAAGAACAATAACCGACGCAGAAATAAACACGCTGCTAAACTACAACGGATTACAAGAAGAAAACATCCCATTCAGAATAGGACTGGAAGAAATGGAGGGGTATGCAAGCGCACAAGGAGGCGACGCAGACATCGTGTTCCTCGTCGACACCACCGGAAGTATGGGCGACGAAATAGATTCTGTAGTAAATATAATCAACCAATTCACCTACGTCCTGGAAAACAGCTCCATCAGTTACAGATTGGGATTAATACAATTCGAGGACTACCCGACATCTCCATGCGGAGGAGCATCAGATATTCCATACCAAATCCACACATTCGGAGGAGAACAATTCACGACAAACACAACAGAGTTCAGAAATAAAGTAATCTATGTAAGAAACAATATGGGCTGGGGAAACGACCTCCCCGAATCTCACCTGAGAGCAATAAACGAATCCCTGACTCTCGACTGGAGACCAAATGTCAGAAAATTCGACATCCTGCTGACCGACGCGCCACCCCACGCGACAGATTGTTTGCAGGCAACGGCAAGTTGTTGTTCAACCTGGTGCTCATGGTGGTCAGGATGCGCGATAACAGACACCGACGAGAACTGCAACCTCGGACCAAAATCCGCAGCAGCCGTAACTCAAAGTTTAATCAACGAGGACATAAAATTCTATTACATAGACCGGAACAACGGATTATGCGCAAACAGAATAATGGCGGACAACATGACAAACTTGACGGGAGGAAGCTACTACGAATACAGCGACGCATCTGAAATCGAAAACATAATCCTCGACATCGCAGGGAATATAATAAACATAACTTACGTTGAACAATCCGCAATAACACAAGGAAATATAACCTCCAAGCTCTTCCCGGACTCCTACATCAAATTCACACACCCCAAAAAAGAATCAACACAAGGACTAATCATAACATCGGAACAGCAATTTGAAGACGCGACAGAAATACATTTCGACATCCCGGAAGGCTCAAGCATCCTGAACACAAAAGTAATCTCCTACTCCGGACCAAAATGGACAACCACCGTCGACATAAACGGGAACAGCATCTACAATCTAAGTAAATACGGCTCAAACTTCATAGAACTCGGAGACCCATACGCCATCAACATCCCAATCTCATTCGTAAAAGACAACCAAACCAACACGATAACAACACTGACAGGACTCTCCCCGCAAAACTCAACCGAGCCCGGCTCCGAATACAACAAAATAATTTACCAGATACAAAAAAATTCCTCCTCCTACTCCTCCATCTGCTCATACATTTCAGGATGCACATGGAACCTCGAATTCGAAGACGGAACAAACACGACGATAAACATCCCGTCAAATTACACCGGCGGAATCCAGTGCCACTACACGTCCACGACACAAAACTACGACGCCAACGACGCGCTCCAACAAGCAGTTTACAAATTACTAAGAATCTTGGACCTAAACCAAAATAACAAAATCGAAACAAAACTCTCAGAAAACAGCCTGCAAATAACCCCAAATGAAATAGAAGGAATCCCGTTCACCTGGTCCACCGAAGTCCAAATCAGAATCTGGAACTAAGGAAATACTTTTATACTCTCATTCTATATACGATTATGAAAAAAGAAACACAACAAAAAATTCCGACAGGAATAAAAAACCTCGACAAAATAACCAACGGAGGATTCATCAA
>JAZDPV010000004.1:0-8901 GCA_043797265.1 archaeon | reverse complement strand
AATTTAGTAATTATAGTTTTGATGGGTATAATATAAGCACGGTGACTTTGCTCGAGGTTCAGCCGTTTATGATGGATGGCGACAAGATGAGATGCAAGGCCCATGCGACGCAAGATATTTTTTGTTATGAGGGAGGGGATTCGGTGTGGGGCGAGATGGAACCTATCGGACCTTAGTGTGGAAAATATGTTGATGGGTATATTTATAAATTGTGAAGGTATTTAGTTTTATGGAAAAGGGGATTGGTGGTCGCGGGCTTTCGCCGGTGATAGCGAGTGTGGTGTTGATATTGATGGTTTTGGTTTTGGCGGTTTTGATTTTTTTATGGGCTCGTGGTTTTGTTAGCGAGCAACTTGAAAAGTTTGGGAAGCCGATTGAACAGTTGTGTTCGTCGATGGATTTTGAGGTTCAGAGGTTTGGGAGTTCTTTGGAAGTTGTTAATCGGGGGAATGTTAATATTGCCCATCTGGATATAAAAATGTTTAAGGGCGGGGATTCTGAAGTTGGGAAATTTAATTTTAAGATTGATGCCGGGGATTCTGTTCGGAAGGATGTGACTTTGTTGATGAAAGATAATGTGATGCCTGAGAAAATAATTGTTTATCCTGCTTTGATTGGGAGTGTAAAGGGAGGTAGTTCAAATAAGGTGTTTACTTGTGTGGATGCCGGGAAAACTTTGTAACTTTATGAAAGGGGGTCAATATGAATAAAAATATAAGTAAGAGAAAAAAGGCGATTAGCGCGATTGTCGCGACGGTGTTGATAATTTTGATAACGGTCGCGGCGGTTACAATTATTTGGGCGGCTGTGATTCCGATGATAACTAACAAGCTTGAGTCGGGGACGGTTTGTCTGGATGCGGTGTCGCAGATTCAGTTGCTGGATGAGGGGTATACTTGCAAATCGGCTGATGGGAAGAATGTATCTATTCAGGTCAAGCATTTAGCGAAGGCGTTTGAGTTGTCGGATATTCAGGTTTTGGTTTCGGCTGGCGGTGATACGAAAATGTTTTTGATTTCGAATGATACAAGCACGATTATTCCGGCTGGTGCGAGCATCCCGATGCCTGGTGTGAATGAAGAAAAAGTTTACGTGATAAATACCAGTTCGGTCGTGGGGACAATTAATGAGGTTCAGATTGCGCCCGTCGTTTCCGTCGGGAACACGGAAGAGACTTGTGATGTTTCTGCAAGGAGAACTTTGAGAAATTGTTAATTTTTTGTAGCCCCTTCGGGGGCTTTTGGGATTTTGGTAAGTTATAAGTTAGATGGTAGGGGGCGATGGTAGGGGGCGATGGTTTTAAATATGGGGATTGATTTTATGGGTTATGATTTTATGGGTTATGAAAAGAAGAGGGCAGGTTTGGGTTGAGACGGTGATTTATACTTTGATAGGATTGGCAGTTATTGGGTTGGTGATGGCGGCGGCTTTGCCGAAGATAAATGAGCGGAAGGACGAGATTGTGATTGAGCAATCGATTGAGGCGTTGGGAAATATTGATGATAAAATTTATGAGGTTCAGGAGGCGTCGGGGAACAAGAGGGTTATTGATTTAGATGTGAGGAGTGGAGCGTTGGTTGTGGACATGGAGGAGGACACGATTTATTGGGAGCTTGATTCGAGTTTTGAATATAGCGAGGTTGGGGTTCCGATTCCGCTGGGGAGAATAAATGTGACGACGACTTTGAGCGGGCCGTGGAAAGTTGAGTTGAAGTTATCTTATGGAGTTGACTTGAGATTTGATGGGAATAATTTTGGGACGAAGAGGATTGATGTTTCACCGACGCCGTATAAGTTTGTTATCGAGAACATGGGGAAAGAGGATGGGAATATTGTTATTGATTTGAGGGAGTCATAGTTGTAATAATTTTGAATAAGTTTTAATAAAATAATTTTAGGCAGGAGAGTTGATAAACTTAATAAAGCGGTGTTTCTTTTGTTTCGCATGAGTGATGTTAGTATTAATCTTAGTCCGAATGTTCCGGCATTGCCGCGATTTGCCGACAAGGCGAAGATTGATGTGAGGTATATGGTGATTGCGCCGTATGTTTCGATTCATATTTATTGGGACGAGAGAATAAGAGAAGTGGTTTATGAAGTTGAGGAACCGCTGCTTTCCGACGAGGACAAGAAAAGTTTGGACAGAATTGAACAGGCGATGAGGGAGGTTGTTAATGTCAGCATGGTTGGGGGTGACAAGTCGATGGCGGGGTTGCTGGATTATGTTGATAAAACGGCGAGACTGATTATTTCGGAATTGGGAATTTCTGTCGAGGAGGAGAGTTACAAGAATATATTTTATTATTTGTATAGAAATTTTATCGGGCTGAATGAGATTGAGGCGATGATGCAGGATTATTTTATCGAGGATATTGAGTGCAACGGGGTGGGGGAAACGGTTTATATTGTGCACAGGGTTTTTAGAAATATTAGGACGAATGTGAAGTTCAGCGATGTGGATGGGTTGTCGAATTTTGTCGAGAAGCTGGCGCAGAAGACCGGGCGATATATTTCGTATGCGTCGCCGATTTTGGACGGGAGTTTGCCGGATGGGTCGAGAGTTAATGCGACTTACACGCAGGATATTACTTCGAAGGGGCCGACGTTTACGATTAGGAAGTTTACGAAGACGCCGTGGACGCCGACGCAGTTGCTTGGGTTTCATACGATGAGTCCGGAGATGCTGGCTTATTTTTGGATTTTGCTGCAATATCAGTCGAATATGATGATTATTGGCGGGACAGCGTCGGGGAAAACGACTTTGTTGAACGCGCTTGCGTTTTTTATTCCGCAGGAGAACAGAGTTGTTTCGATTGAGGATACGCGCGAGTTGAATTTGCCGAGGGAGAATTGGTTGCCGTCGGTTGTTCGTGGCGGGATTTCTTCGGCGGGGATTGGGGAGATTGACATGTTTAGTTTGTTAAGGAGTTCGTTCAGGCAGAATCCGGATTATGTGATTGTTGGCGAGGTCAGGGGGAAGGAAGCGTCGGTTTTGTTTCAGGGAATGGCGTCGGGACACGCTTCGATTTCGACGATGCATGGGGATTCGGTTGATTCGATTATCCGGAGATTGGAGACACCGCCGATTGATTTGAGCCCGATGCTGGTTAATGGAATGGATGTCATGGCGATTATGACTCATGCGATTGTTGGCGGGAAAGAGACAAGGCGGCTGCGAGAAATTGTCGAGGTGATTAGGGTGCAGCCGGATGGAGTGGCTTTGACGAATACGCCTTTTAGTTGGAATCCTGCGGATGATAAGTTTTATTTTAAGAAGGATAGTAAAGTTTTTGACAAGATTGCAAACAAGTTTGGGATACCGAGGGAGAGTTTGCAGGCGGAGTTTGCGATTAGGACGAAGTTGTTGTATGCGTTTTTTCAAAACAAGATTTTTGGATATGAAGATGTTCAGAGGGTGATTAATGAGTATTCCAAAAATCCTGAGGTGGTGCTGAGGAGATATGGGGTTGGGAGGTAGGTGGTAGGGATGTGCAGTTTTTTTTGTTGGGACGAGAAAATCTTTATATAGTTTGTTTGTTTGTGGTTTTCGTGGGGAAAAGAGGAATTAGTATGATTGTCGCGACGGTGTTGATAATTTTAATGACTGTCGCGGGGGTTGCGATAATTTGGATTGGGATTGTGCCGATGGTCCGGAATGGTTTTGATTTTCAGGATTTGGACGGGCGGGTTAGTATTTTGTTGTCAAGGGGATACACGGTTTATGATTCGCTGAAAGGGATTGCGACGGTGCAGGTGAGTCAGGATGCCGGCGAGAGTTTGATAAAATGGGTAAAGGTTTCGTTTTTTGTTGATGGAAATAGTGTTTCGTCGACGGTGGTTGCGCCGGGTTCGGGGCAGACGAAAGTGTATGCTTTTAATTTATCTGGTTACGGGGTGCCGGATAGCGTTGGTGCTTCGTCAATTTTTGTCAGTGCGGGAGGGAAGGAGAAAGAGGGGAGCATGAGTTCTAAAGTTGATATTCCGGAGGGGAAGATTAAAGAGGTTTATGAGGATATTTGTAATTTGGGTGAGGATTGTTTGGAGGAGGTGCCGAGTGGTGGTGGGTCGGGTGGTGAGTTGCCGACGGGTGGGTTGATTTCTTGGTGGAAGTTTGATGGTGATGCGATGGATAGCTGGGGGGATAACCATGGGAGTTTTTTTGGGAATGCTAATGCCGTGGGGAATGTTTTGAATTTAGATGGGGATGCGGATTATGTGAATGTGACGGGGGGTGTTATGGTTAGTGGTGTAGTTAATCATACGATTTGCGGATGGGTTTATACATCTGATTTGGATGAGATGCATGTTTTTTCGACGGGGAATGGAAATGAGGGATATTATTTAAGAGTTAATAATGGATTTTTGTATCATTGTACATGGAGTGGTGGAGGCGGGGTGACTTCCTGTACTGGTATTAGTAATAATATTTTTGGAGGTTGGCATCAATTTTGTTTGAATATAATTAATTATAATAGTTTTATTTCATATATAGATGGGGATTATACGACGGATGGTAGTTTTACCCAAAGAATTCCTTCGAGCGGATTTAAAATCGGGACTAATAGAATTGCTAATGGGAATTTTTTCAACGGCACGATTGACGATATGATGGTGTGGGGCAGAGTTCTTTCCGAGGAAGAAATAGGGGATGTTTATAGTGCCCAGATGAAGTAGCGCATAACATTAATAAATATGGATTCTTTTGGGTGCTGATGACGAATGTGGAGTTTGTCGAGAAAAGAGGAATAAGCACGATTGTCGCGACGGTGTTAATAATTTTAATGACTGTCGCGGGGGTTGCGATAATCTGGATTGAGATTGTGCCGATGGTTCGAGAGAGTTTTGATTTTCAGGATTTGGACGGTCGGGTTAGTATTTCTTTGTCGGGTGGTTACACTGTTTATGATTTGGCGAGAGATATTGCGACGGTGCAGGTGAAGCGAGAGGTTGGCGAGAGTTTGATAAAGTGGGTAAAGGTTTCGTTTTTTGTTGATGGGAATAGCGTTTCGTCGACGGTGGTTGCGCCGGGTTCGGGGCAGACGAAAGTTTATACTTTTGATTTGTCTGATTATGGGGTGCCGGATAGCGTTGGTGCTTCGCCGATTTTTGTCAGCGCTGGGGGGAAAGAGAAGGAGGGGAGTATGACTTCGAAGGTGAATATCCCGATGGGAAAGATTAAAGAGGTTTACGGAAGTGTTTATAATTTGGGCGAGGATTATTTGGACGAGGCGCCGATGGATGGGTTGATTTCTTGGTGGAAGTTTGATGGTGATGCGACGGATAGTTGGGGAGGGAATGATGGGACGCCGATTGGTGGGGCTGATGCTGCTGGTGAAGAATTGATTTTGAATGGGGCGGGGGATTATGTGCTGGTGCCGGATTCGTCTTCGTTGGATGTAATTTCGAAGATTACGGTTTCTGCGTGGATTAATTTAAAGAGTTATTCTCCACAAATTTCTGAAAATAATAAGTTTGCGAAGATAGTGATAAAGCCGTCTGCGACTTATGAGGACCCGTGGGAGCTGTATGCTTTGGGGCTTGATCGTTATAATAGGTTTCCTAAATTTTTGTTGAGTGACGGGATTATAGGAGATTATTATATTGAGGCCGGGGCGCATAATCTTTCCTTGAATCAGTGGTATCATTTGGTTGGCACGTTTGATGGGAGTTTGATTTCTATTTATGAAAATGGGAGTTTGATGAATTCGACGGGGGTGACGCTTTTATTGGCGACAAATGATGTGCCTTTAAGTATTGGGGGGAGATTTAGTCCGGATGTTGCTGGGAAGATTAATGATGCGACGAATTTTTTTAATGGTTCTATCGACGACGTGATGATATGGAACAGGGCTCTTTCTGGGGAAGAAGTGGCTGCGCTTTACGAGGCGCAGAAAAAATAGCGCATAACATTAATAAATAAGGTTTCTTTTGGGTGCTGATGAGGAATGTGGAGTTTGTTGGGCAGTTGGTGGATTCAATGTGGGATGCTGTTGTGGAAATGGAGAGGGCCATTGAAAAGAAAAGGGTTGATGAGGCGAACAGATTGAGGACTTTTATTTTTGATTTGCATTGTCAGATTGCTAATATGACGGGGAAGAGAGATGTTCGAAAAACTTAAGAGGAATATAGAGCAAGAGAGGAAGATTGTTGCGGATATGCGGTCAATTCAGGTGTCCATGTATGGGGATGCTGAGAATCAGGAATTTTATTTTTCGAGTTTGAGGTTGTTGGGCGAGCAGTTGTTTTTGTTGAATAAAGCGGTGCCGGATTTGTTGAAGGAGTGGTCGCCGTTTCATGATAAACGCGAGGAGGAAAAGGGGAAGAAGGAAAAACAGGAGACGGTTAGCATGAGTTACGTTTCGCCGTCGACAAAAGAGAAAAGGTATGTCACGATTAGTAAGAAAGACAAGGGGGAATTTTTGGAGACACTGAAGATGTCGGAGGGGGCGCTGGTGGGGATTAAAAAATTAAATGAGGAGAATGTTAGTGAGGTTATTCTCAAGCCGAGTTCTTTCGCGAGAGTGTCTAATAATTTTTTCAGAAAATATTCGGACAGGATTGCTCCTCATTTCGGGAGTTTGGGGAAGGATTTGAAAAAGGGGAATATTCGTTTTCTGATGTCGACTTATTTGTCGATGGCGATAATGTCGTCGGTGATTGCTTTTTTTGTGGGGCTTTTGTTTTTTGGCGCGTTGCTGGTTATTGATTTTGGGAATTGGATTTATTTCTTTTTGCCTTTTGGGACGGTCGGGCTGACGATGTTTTTGTTTTATTTTTATCCGGCGAGCGAGGCGAGTTCTTTAAGGAGGAGGGTTTCGCAGGAGTTGCCTTTTGCGACGATTCATATGGCGGCCATTGCTGGTTCGGATATTGAGCCGACTAAAATTTTTAAGATTATTGCATCGTCGAGTGAGTATCCTTGTGTTGGCGGGGAAATTAAGAAGATTATTACGCAGACGGATGTGTATGGTTATGATTTGGTGACGTCGTTGAAGAATGTTGCTGTCCGGACTTCGAATAGGAAGTTGGCGGAGTTGTTTTCAGGGTTGGCTACTAATATTAATACCGGCGGTTCTTTGGAGAATTATCTTGAGAAGAAGGCGGAGAATTTTTTGGTTGATTATAGATTGGAGCGGCAGAAGTATGCGGATTTGGCAGGGACTTTTATGGACGTTTATATTTCGATTTTGATTGCGGCGCCGTTGGTTTTGATGATGATGTTTATTGTGATGAATGTTGCTGGGCTTGGCTTGGGCGGGTTAACGATTGATACTTTGTTGATTTTGAGTGTTGCCGGAATTGTGATGGTGAATATTATTTTTATTATAATTTTGAATTTTAAGCAGCCGAAGGTGTGAGAAAAATTTTTCGAATTTTTCTCGTGGTTGTCGCCGTTCGCTGGTCGCTGGTTGTGTCGGTTTGTTCAATCTGCGAAAGTTAATAAAGAAAGGGAGATTTGTTTTTGAATGGTGAGTGAAAATGAAGATTGAGAAGATGCATTGGTTTGGAATTGTGATGGGGGTTTTGGTGAGTGGGGGTTCGTTTGCTATATTTGGCGGGAGCAGGTTGTCGTATTTTTTACTTGTCGTCGGGTTGTTGATTGGACTGTTTCCTTTTGCGATTAGTTTTCTTATAAGACAGAGCCGGCAGAGAGAGAAGGAGGAAAAGTTTTTGGAGTTTGCGCGGGACTTGGTTGAGAATGTGCGGTCGGGGACGCCGATAAGCAAGAGTATTGTTAATTTGAGAGGGCGTAATTACGGGACGCTGACGCCTCATGTCGAGAAGTTGGCGAACCAGTTGTCGATGGGGATTGTCTTGACGAATGCTTTCAAGGTTTTTTCGAGGGAGACGAAGAGTCGTGTTATCGCGCGGGCGGTTAGTTTGATTAGCGAGGCGGAGAGGGCGGGCGGGAAGATAGATACTATTTTGGATTCGGTGGCGCGTTCTGTTAATCAGATTGAGCAGTTGAGAGAAGAGAGAAAGGCGGCGGTTTCGAATTTGGTTACTCAGGGGTATTTGATTTTTTTTGTGTTTATAATTATTATGTTGGTTTTAGAATTTAAGATTTTGCCGTTGGTTTCTGATTTGCAGGGAGGCGGGGGAGGGTTGAGTGTGGGTGTTGCCAATTTGAATCCGGACCAATTTTCGAGACCCTTGTTTGTGATGCTTTTGGTCCAGTCGTTTTTTTCGGGGCTTGTCATTGGGAAAATTGCGGAGGGGACTATTAAGGCGGGGTTTAAACATTCTTTTATTTTGATTGCCTTGACTTTGTTGATAACTACGGGAGCGAAAGTATTATTCGCATGACGAATAATTCAGTCGCCAAAATTTTGAGAATAATTTTGCGAAAGTGCTGTTTGGGTAGAAGATAATTATATAAACTTCTTTTGATTGTTAGAGTTTATGAAAAAGGGGATGCGTTTCGCGAGATTTCAGGTTTCGGGTTCCGGATTTCAGTTGAACAAGTCTGGGATAAGCGCGATTGTCGCGACGGTGTTGATAATTTTGATAACGGTCGCGGGGGTTTCGATAATTTGGGTTGGGGTTTTGCCGATGGTTCGGGAGAGTTTTGATTTTCAGGAGCTGGATGGGCGGGTGAGCGTTTTGTCGTCGGGGGGTTACACGGTTTATGATCCGATGCGGGAGGTTGCGACGGTGCAGGTGAAGAGGGAGGTTGACGAGGGGGTGATGGAGCGGATTAAAGTTTCGTTTTCGATTGACGGGAATTCGGTTTCGTCGACGGTGGTTGCGCCGGATTCTGGGCAGACGAAAGTTTACGCTTTTGACTTGTCGGGTTACGGGGTGCCGGACAGCGTCGCTGCTTCGCCGATTTTTGTCGGGAAGAACGGGGCGGAGAAAGAGGGCTCGGTGACGTCGACGGCGAATTTGCCGGCGAAAAGC
>JAZDPV010000003.1:0-37556 GCA_043797265.1 archaeon | reverse complement strand
TCCGTTTGGGTTGGTTAGAGTTAGGGATGTTGAGATAATTTTATAAAGATTATATTGTTGTAATTGTTATGAAGGTGGTTGGATATGTTGCGTCTGTCGTCGGGATTGTCGTGATGGCTTTGGGTTTTGGATTTTTTGGTGAGGTTAATTTTTACGGGATTGATTCGCTGTATGTTAGTGGGGCTGGAGTTGCGTTGGTTGTCGTCGGGGTTGTGATGGTTTTGATGAGTGGAAAGAAAAATCATTCCAAGAGAGTGAGTGAGGAAGTTCCGATTTACGAAGGTGTTGGAAAGAAGAGACGAATTGTTGGGTATAGGAGAGATTAGTTCATATTATCTTTAATTCTTTTTTTGTAACGTTCTTCGAGTGTTCTATATTCTTTGTCTGAAAGATATTCTTTTCTTCTTTCGAGCTCGTCTAAATCCTCTTGCGCTTGTATTCTTCTTTCGAGTTTTCCCGCACGTCTTGCTTTTCTAATTGAAGACCAACCGAAATATTCGTGGATTTTTTTGTCAAATATTAGACAGATGATTATGAAACCTATCGCTATCCAGTAAATCCAATTTGCTTCACCGAGGTCTTGGTATCTCATTGACCAAAGAGCGAAGAACCCGGTAATGTAAACTATCCACGCTATTTTTCTGCCAAATGGACCGACGCCTGATTGATGAATGAAAAAGAAATATATCATTAAAGGAAGGAAAACAGTGATGGCGACGGCGAACGCTCCATATTGAAGAAGAATTGCCTGAACAAATTCATTTGGCAAATATCTAATTGCGAGAATTGAAATCGCGGATGAGATTATCCATTGGATTGCTTTATTTTTTCCGGTACCTCCAAACATTGAGTTCTGACTTATGACCGTGTAAACAATTAGTAAAATTATTGAGAAGAGTAAAATTTTGGCGAAGAGGAATTCGTCGAAGGAGTTGATTTGGAAAATTGTTTCGCTGATGAATTGGATTAGGATGCGGATTATTTGCTGAAGTCCGTCGGTGAGTTGGTAGACGCCCTCGACAGGTCCCGCTCTTGCGAGCGGTAGTAGGTAGTAGGTAGCGAATAGTAGGTAGTGGGTAGTGCGTAGTGGGTAGTGGGAAAATGGAAAGTTCTTTTTCATTCAAGGATTAGAAATTTGATGTTTATAAAATTGTTGATGGAAAAGTTTATAATTTGCGCTTGGTTGTGGTGTTTATGGAAGAAGTTATTGAGAAAATTAAGAAGATTGGCGGGGGTAGAGTGAAGTTTGTTTTTTTATTTGGGAGTATGGCGACGGAGAAAAACAATAAATTTTCCGACGTGGATTTGGCTGTTTATTATGATGGGAGCGAGAAAGAACGATTTGATTTTAGAGTTAAGGTGATGGGGAAGTTGGGGGACAAATATGATGTGAAAATTTTTCAGGACTTGCCGTTGTATTTGAGAGCGGATGTTTTGAAAGGGAAGCTTTTGTATTTTTCTGAAGGGACGTTTGTTTATGATGTTGCTTGCGAGACGCTGAGAAGATTTGGAGATTTCAAGAAGTATGTTGATGATTACGTCGAGAGGAGGAAGGAAGTATGTCTGGGTTGAGGAAAGATTTGATTGATAAGAAAATTGTCGGGATAGTTGATAATTTGGAAATTTTGCGAGAGGGTTTGCCGAAAAGTTTTGGAGAATTTAAGAAGATGGGATTGAAGAAGGACGGGATATACAAACGGATTGAGTCGTCGATAGAATTGATTTTGGATATTTGTAATATAGTTAATTCAGATTTTGGTTTTGGGATTCCAGAGGACGAGGGGAACTCAATAGATAATTTGGAGGAGAATGGGAAGTTGTCTGGGGAGAGTGCGGAGTTAGTGAGGAAGATGAGAGGGTTTAGAAATATTTTGGTTCATCGATATGGCGAGGTCGACGATAAACAAGCGTTTGAAATGATAAAAGAAGGGATTGAGGATTTTAAGAAAGTTATTAAAGAGTTTGAAAAATAAAGTAGAAATATTTATAAAGAATTAAACTGTGGGTTTGAGATGATGAATAAAATGCCGGGGGCAGGTGTTTTAGATATTGCAATGACGAAGTCCTTGCTTGTCAAAAACCTGAAGGTTTTTTCTAATGGTTGATAAGAGGAAGGTTTTTGTTTTTGTTTTGTTTGCGATGTTTTTATCTTCTATGGTTGGGGTTTGGGGGGCGGATTTGACTGATGATGCAATTGCAGCAGCTGAATCTTCTGTTACTTTTGCGAGTGGGTTTTTTGGGACTATTCTTTCTCCGTTGTTTGGAGAAACAGAAATGTTGTCCCGAGTATTTTTTGCGCTTTTATTGGGGATGATTATTTATTCCGTTATTAGTGTGATGTTTAAGGGAAGTAGTAAAACCATACAGTGGATAATATCTTTTGTAATTACAGCCTTAGCACTTTTGGGGTTGCCTTCTAATTTTTTAGAAGCAGTTAGGACTTCATATGGGGCGATGGGTGCGGCGATTTTGGTGATGATTCCGTTTATTATTATTCTTATTTTTAGCCTTAGGGTTCGGAGTGTTTTGTTGGCGAGAATGACGTGGGTATTTTATGCGGCTTATTATTTGGTTATGTATTTTTATGCTATAATTACTATGAATGGTGGTTGGATTACTACTGAATCAATTCCTTATTTGGCAGGATTTGTTGGTGGTGTGTTTGTATTCTTTTTTATGAGTGGGATTAGAAGATTATTATTTAAAGGTGAAATTGAGGGGATTAGGGAAATGGGAGAGAAGGGAATTGAGCAAGGAAAGTTATTAAAAGAGCTCAAGGGGAAAGAACTTAAGGGTGTTTATGGGGCTGAATCCTAAACTTTTTTAAAGTCGTTATACTATTTTTATTGATGAGGTTTGTGCGAAGGTTTAAATAATGTTTTGTCGTTAATCTTTATGGGAATTTTTCTTATTCTCAGGGGTGATTTTCTGATAAACTGCTTGTTCTAAATCTTCAAAAAGGCTATTTAGATTCATTGCCAAAAGAGTTCTTCTTGTTTTTTTGGGTAGCTTTTTAATATTATCTAGAGATTTTATAAAAGGTAAATTTTCAACCAATTTATTTTTCTTAAGCGAGTCTGCATAAAGCCAATCTTTCCAGAACTTAATTTCAAAATAATTATTTATTTTTTCTTTTGCCATTGGGGTTTTTGTTTTCTTTCTTTATTAGCTTTTATTTTAACTTTGTAGTTTCAAAAGCAAGATTTAAAAGTTGCGTATACTTCTTGATAGAATGAAAAAAGTGTTGATTGTTTTGTTGGTGATTGGTTTGATTTTTGGTGGCCTGATTTTTGTCGAGGGGGGAAATGCGTTTGTTGGGGTGTCGCCCGAGGGTGGTTCTGATTCTGGAGATGTTGATACGGTAAATGCTTTTGTTGGGAATTATTCGCCGTTGGATGATTCGGGTAAAGTTAATTTTAGCAAGTATAGTCCGTTCAAATCGAAGGCGGAGGAGAGGATTGCGGAGATAAATAAATATGTCGGGCCGGTTACGAAGGTGCTTTGGGGAGTTGAGTTGGAGTTGAGTTGGGTTTTTGTTTTTTCTTTTATTGTTTGGATATTGCTGATTGTGTTTATTATTGTTCCTGTGAGTTCGATTTTTGATTGGGGGATTTGGTGGAGTTTGATTGGGGCTGGGATTATAGCGACTTTGGCGATGCAGGGATTTGGGAAGGATTTGGTTGTGTGGATGAATTCGTTGATGACGCAATGGTGGATTGGGTTTATTGTTTTGGGGTTTGCTGTGATTGTTGGAGTTATTTATTCTTTGATTTTCAAGTCGGTTGGGCTGATGGCGAAGAAAGCGAAGGAGAAATCTGATGCGGACAAAACTGCGAGAGACAGAAAAATTTTGGCGGTCGAGGCGAAGTTGATTAAGGATTCGCTTGGGAAGTAGAACGACTTTGTCGGTAGAACAGAAAATCTTTGATTTTCTGGGAGAACAAAAATGCGAAGCATTTTTGGTAGAACGAAATGCTTTGCGTTTCGGTAGATGATTTGGCGGAGTTGTCTGTCACTTTATAATAACTACAATGAAAAGGTTTTTATAGTATGATTTTCTGTGAGTTTTACATTAACTTGGCCTTTGGCACCGCATCGCAACTTTGTTGCTTTGAACTTTGACGACTTCGTATTGACACTCCAGAGATTGCGGTAAGTTGAAGCGGACCCGGAATAAGTTAGAATAACTTGTTTGTCGACGGGATTTCGAGATTTTTATAGTTGGGTGTTTGAGACTCGTGTGAGTTTTGGCGGAATAGGTTGGAATAAGTTCGATAAAGAAAGAGAGGCGCGAGATGAGTAAGGTGAGTGTCGAGGGGACGAGAGAGAAGAAGCCGTTGGGGGATTTGGGTTGGATGCTCATTGTTGGAGCGGTGGCGTTCTTGTTGGTGTTTGCGGGGGCGGTGATGAATGCGGTTCTTCCGGAATTTGGAGTGGCTCCGGTTAGATTGGAGAGAGTTGGGGGGGTTGAGCCGAAGGATGCGAGGATTGCCGAGTTGGAGAGGGAGCTGGCGGTTCTTCGTGAGGAGAGGGATGATTTGGCAAGGAAGTTGAGGGAGTCGAACAAGTGATGTAGATAACGAATTCTATAAAGAAAGGATGTGTAAGATGTGCGAGAAAGAAAGTAGTAGTGGAGTGGGGAAACGAGATTGGATTCGGATTCCCCATTGGGCCGTTTCGGCGGTGGCTCTTGTGCTGGTTTGTTGGGTGATTAGCGCAGTGATTGTCGGGCTGATTTGCTGGGGAATTTACTGGCTGATTAGCGCGGTTGGGGGGTGATGTTGTGGTAGAACAAAGAGTTGTCGACGGAGAATAGTATTCTATGAAAGGAAATTTGTCATGGCGAAGAAACAGACGAGTAATGGTGAGAGTGGAAAGGTTCAGAGAGATGAGGGATGGAGAGATTGGTGGGATGGGCGGATGCCGAAGCTGATTCCGGGACTGGTGGTTATCTCTTTGGTGATGGCTTGCCTTGCCCTTTATTTTGCTATTGCTGATGCTCCTTCTTTGAACTCGACTGGTCGTGTGGGGCGAGGGGGTGTCGTCGCTGAGGTCAACGTCAAGGTGAGGTACATCATTGAGGGGTGTGTCGTCAGGGGGATTGAAGGGAAATTCCTTGCGAACGTGTACACCCACAGCGAGATTGGGGGCGGGAAATTTCTATTTTTCCTTACGAACGTGAATGAAGAGTGCGCCAAGAAACTCGAGACGGCGAAGGTTGGAGAGGACTTCATTATATTCGACGACGTTCGTCCGGTCGAGAGAGAGGGGGTTGAGAAGCGGGGCGGGATGGAATACGCGATATTCAAGACAGACCAGCCCTTTCATTGCGTGACGGTCAAAGTACGTCGCGTGGAGGAGAAGCCGTCCGGGGGGACGATAGCAAGTAATGAAGAGTAACTCCGATTGCCCCTGCTTTCATCTTTGGATGGGCAGGGTGTCATCATACAAATATTTTTAAAGTTGAAACGCCTATTTTTATTATACATTAACTGCCTTTGGCGTATCACATCGAGCTCTGCTCTTTGAACTAACGACTACATATAGCGACCCTCCAGAAATTGTGATAATGATTTCTTTAGTTGGGGGTGTCTTTGATTTTTGGTTGGAATACGTCTTATTTCGCGCAAACCCATTTGTGAAAGGAGGTGATGCGTATAGAAAAGGCGTATTGTCGGTAATTCGTGAACGTTCATGTTTAGAAGATGTTTGGAAGTGAAAGGAGGTGGAGAGTTGGGTTCTCGTCGTGCTGTTTTTGCTGCATGAGAAAATGTGGCGGGAATGGCTGGTGTGACCGTTTATCGTCGCTGTGATTCAACCCGACCGGCATCGGACGAGAGGAATGATATGACTCTTCCCTGCGTTTTAAATCTTAGGGGATTGACGTGTAAGGAGAAGAAGATTATATTCCTGCCAAACCTGGTAAAGGGATTGATGCGATTGGGTTGGAACGATGGATGGTCTGGAAATGTTGGCTTTGGTGAAAGGCGCCCGCAGTGTTTTCGGTAGCGCGGGGCAATGAAAAAGTGTGCACCTGTTTTTTGCGAAGGTGCTGTGTGGATTCGACTAACCTTCAGATGAGGAGAGTTGGCCATGGTCCGCCTACTATTGTTTAGGAGAAGTGGTTCCGACCAAGTTCGTCGAATGTAAAGAAGAAGACAGACAATAGACGAGCGAACTCTGTGAGAGTTGACTTACAGAGGGTTGGTTGTGTAGCAGTGTTGTTGTCGGTGGCGGGAACATCTACGAAAGACATTGTATCCGTTGACGAAATGAAACAGCGTGCTACACCCAGAAAGCCTCATGGAACCTCCTTCGTGGGGCTTTCTTTGTTATTATAATGTAACGGGGAAATAAGATAGCGTCGGGTTCGTGAAATTAGATGGTTGATGGAGCGCTGTGAGTTAGTCAAGGTGGGTTGGTTCGTGTAGCGGTTTTGTTCTCGGTGGGAGACACCAATCAGTAAAAGGAATTGCTGGAGAACCGACGCTGCACGACCAAAAGAAAGCCCTGTGGAGAGTTTCGAAGTAGCTCCCTCTTTCATGGGGCTTTCTTTTTGCTGACTTTTCATCACCCTCCTCCACCCTGGGTTTTCGAAAGGAAACCCAGGGCATTTTTATTTTTCGTAAAATTTTTAAAGGGCATTGTGCATTATATGGTATGCTATGTGAGAAGATTGTTTCTTTTTTGGGAAAGAAGGGAGAGCCGTGCACCCAGAAGGAGATTGCCGTGGCTTTGCCGGAAATTAATCGGGCGGTTTTGTTGGGTTATCTTCGCTGCTTGGTTGACGTCGGTAAAATCAAATCCAAAGACAGCGGGAAGGCGAAGGTTTATTATTTGTAAATTTTTTTATTTGAAATGTATTGTGCACTATATGGTGTGCTTGAGATGAGGATGGGATTTATCTTTGATTGATTTTTTGAGAATTAGTATCAGGAGGAAGGTGGCGATTAGAGAGGTTATGAGGGTGATTGATGCGTAGGATATTGTTGTGGTTGTGCCGATGGCCGCGCCGGTTGCGAGGTTTTTTTTGATTAGCCCCGTCGCTGTTGTGATAATTATTATGAGCGATGTTAGCGAGATTGAGGCGCTTATGCCGAGGAGAATGCCGATTATCATTATGTTATTTGGAAGTTAAGTTTATATATTTTGCAGTTGTGGATGGTCATGGTGATTGAGTGTGTTTTGTTTGTCGTTGGGATTTATTTTCTGATAAGGGGGGCTGATTGGATTGTCGACGGTGCTTCTTCGATTGCCCGAAAAATTGGTGTTTCTAATTTGGTAATTGGGCTGACTGTCGTGGCGATTGGGACGAGTTTGCCGGAACTTACCGTCGGGATTCTTTCTGCGATTAGGGGAACTTCTGGAATTATTTTTGGAAATGTTGTCGGGGCGAATATTGCCGACGTGCTTTTGGTTTTGGGGACAACTGCGCTGATTCGGAAGATTGATGTCAAAACCGAGACGGTCTGGAAGCAGATTCCTTTTGCGCTCTTGGTTGCTTTTATTTTGTTCTTGCTTTCGAGCCGAATGATATTTGGATTTGGGCGAGCGACGCTGACTTATGTCGAGGGATTTCTTTTTGTTGCTTTGCTGATTTATTTTTTGTATTCTATTGTGCAGATGGGCGGGCGCGAGAAAGAGAAAAGGGTTTCGTTGGATTTTGATTTGATTACTAATATTTGGTCCATGATGAAAATAGAGAAAGGAGTTGATAAATTGAAAGATGGGTTTAGTCGTTTGAACTGGAAAGTTTTGGGGAAATTTGTGGTGGGAATTGTGATTATTTATTTTGGCGGGCGATGGGTTGTGTCCGGCGCTGTTTTTATTGCCGAGCAGTTTGGATTGAGTTCTTTTTTGATTTCAGCGACGATAATTTCTCTCGGGACGACTTTGCCGGAATTTGTTGTTTCGGTTTTTGCGACGCTTCGCGGGAAAGTTGATATGGCCGTCGGGAATGTTATTGGGAGTACTGTTTTTAATGTGCTTGGGGTTCTGGGTATAAGCGCGATTGTGAGGCCGATGATAATTCCTGATTTTATTTATATCGACGTCGCGATAATGTTTTTCGCGTTGCTGCTGCTGTTTATTTTTATGTTTACCGGGAAGAATCATTCTTTGAGGCGGAAGGATGGTGTCGTGTTTGTTTTGTTTTATATTTTATATTTGGCTTATGTTGTTGTGAGAGGATAATTAGAAAAAATCGTTCAGGCCTTTTTGTTTTTTTGACTCGTTGAATGTTTTTAGTTTTTGCAATCCGGAGTCGATTCGTTTTTCGGAGAAATCGCGGGCGAGGAGTATTTTTTTTATTTTTTTTTCGTTGATTTTTTTAAACTGGATATTTTCTGTGTGTGATGATTTGTATTCGTGGAACTGCTTGAAAATTTCCTGCCAGTCGAAAATGAAGTTGAAATTTTTTTGGACCTGCCTAAAAATTTCTACTGGGTATTTGTATTTTTGGACGATTTCCAGTGCTTTTTTTTGGCCGAGTCCCTTGACTCCGCCGGGGTTGTAATCTGTGCCGACGAGGATTGCGAGGCATATCAATTGGTCTTTGTCGATTTCGAGTTTGGTTACGACATCCTGGAATTCGATTAATTCTGGTTTGACGTCGACGTAGAGACCTGCCGGTGTTTTTTTCCGGTGTGGCGATGTCAGGTTTCTTATTAGATATGGGGCGCCGTATAATATGGCGTCGTAATCCTGAGATGCTGCTGCCCAGACCTTGCCTGTTTTGGCGAGTGTTGCGGCTTCTGCTTCGCCTTCTGCCGGCGCTTGAATTATTGGTATACCTAATGCTTCGAGTAATTCTTTTGATTGCTGGATTATTTCGTCTGTTATTTTCACGAATCTTGCTGAGAACTTTCTCATTTCTTTGATGTCTTTTTTTTGTTTTGCTTCGGTATACCGTTCTTCGGCGATTTGTTTTGCTTCTTTTCTGGCTTGTATTTCTTTTTGTTTTAATTCGGGAGGTATTCCATCGAAAATGTAAACTGGTTTTATGCCTTCTTGGAGGAGGTTGATGTTTCGGTAGAAGAGGCCGGAGAGGTGGGACGTGATGTTGTTGTCTTTGTCCATTAGTGGGGTGCCGTCGGGTTGGCGGATTGTCGTGAGGAATTGGTAGAGCGTGTTGAATGCGTCGATTGCGATTGTTTTTCCTTTTAGCTCTGAGATTTCGATTTCTTTTCGCGGGATGATTTCTGATATTTGGACACCCATGATTAGTTTGTAAAAGGCAGACAAGTTAATAGGTTTTTTGGTTAGGCTTTGGTTTTTTCATATTGTCTTATTAAATAGAGAAGATAGTTGCCCGATAAGCTGTCCATTTGAATACATATTCTCTCCTCTAATAATTCTTTTTCTGTTTCGCCTATTTGAGATAGTTTTTTTATTTTTTTTATTAGGTTACTGGATTCTAATATTTTTTGAGCAACTCCTTTGATTGTTCTTCCGCAATGTTTTAGATATTGGAAGTCTGCATGTCGACGATTAAGAGTTCCATCTGGGATAAATTTTTCCACAAGAGATTGAAGGTGCGGTCTTGTTTCTTCGTATTCGTTGAGAACTCTGCTGGCTTGTTCGTAGGTTTTCATTTTTACCGAGGGTCTTTGGGTTTTCATCATAATTTTTGGTGTTCATAGGATATTTAAAGTTAATTGAATTTGTTTATGAATGGAGTTTGAATTTGTGCCGGTGGATTATGATTGTTTTGATTTTGAAGGGCGGAATTATGTGCGGATGATTGGGCGGGACGGCGACGGGAAGAGGGTTTGTGTTGTTGATTTTCACGATGCGAATTTTTATGTTGTGTTGAAGAAGGGGGCGGATGTGAAAAAGATTGTTAAGAAAATTGAGGGAATCAAAGTTGAGAGAGCGGGGAGGGTGACGAGGGTTTTGCGGACGGAAGTTTTGGACAAGAAATTTTTGGGGAAGAGTGTCAAGGCCGTTCGGGTTTTTGTGACGAATCATAAGGATGCGCATGATGTCGCGTCGGCGATTGGAGATTTGGATGGGGTTGATAAACGGAGAGAATATGATATTCCGTTGGTGACGAAGTATATTAAAGAGAGCGGGGTTGAGCCCCTTCGATGCTATCGTGTCTCGGGGCAGATTTCAGATTTCAGATTTCAGATTTCAGATAAGATTGTGTGTTATTTGGCTGAGAAGATTGAGCCGATAAAAGACGAGAAGGATTTTGTGCCGAAGGTTTTGGCTTATGATATTGAGACGAATGACAGGGAAATCGGGAAGGGGGATGTTTTGATGGTGTCGCTTTATGGCGACGGGATTAAGAAAGTTTTGACTTGGAAGAAGTGCAAGGATGCGCCTGATTATGTCGAGTTTTGCGAGAGCGAGGGGAAGATGATTGAGAGATTTGTCGAGTGTGTTAATAATTATGGGCCGGATATTTTGACTGGTTATTTTTCGGATGGTTTTGATTTGCCTTATTTGAAGATGGCGGCTGACAAGAATGGTGTTGAGTTTGGGCTGGGGGTTGACGGGCGTGGTCCGTTGTTTAGTCGGGGGCGGATTCCGTCCGGCAGGATTGCGGGGATTGTTCATATTGACTTGTATCGTTTTGTCGACGCTGTTTTTTCGCAATATTTGCAAAGTGAGACATTGTCGTTGAATGAAGTTGCGAAAGAGTTGGCCGGGGAGGAGAAAGAAGATTTTGATTTTAGCAGGTTGGGCAACATGAAGAATTCGGATTGGCATGATTTATTTTCTTATAATTTGCAGGATTCGGTTGTGACTTACAAGTTGATGGAGAAAGTTTGGCCTGATATTTTGGAGTTTGGTCGGATTATGAGGGAGCCGTTGTTTGATGTGACGCGGGACCGGATGGCGACGCATGTTGAGAATTATATTTTGCATAATCTTGACAGATTTGGGGAGATTGTGGAGAAGCGGCCGATGTATGATGAAATTGGCGAGAGGCGGGCGATGGAAAAGTATGAGGGGGCGTTTGTTTTTGAGCCGAAGCCGGGGCTTTATGAGAATTTGGTGATGTTTGATTTCACGTCGATGTATGCGTCGGTTATTGTTTCTTATAATTTGTCGAAGGCGACTTTGATTGAGGGTAATAAGTTTGAAAAGAAAAAGGGATTTTTCGCTGAGATGCTTGAAGATATTATTAGCAGAAGAAAAAAATATAAAAAAGAATTGGCGAAGAATCCGACGGGAATGTTGAGGGCGAGGTCTAATGCTTACAAGTTGCTGGCGAATGCGGCTTATGGTTATCAGGGATTTTTCGGGGCGAGATATTATTGTCGTGAGGCGGCGGCGGCTACTGCTCGATTGGCGAAAGAAAATATTTTGAGTGCGATTGAGAAAATTAAAAAGGCTGGGTATACCATCGTATACTCGGATACTGACTCGATTGCGTTTTTGCAGGGCGATAAAACCAAAAAAGATATTTTGAAATTTTTGGGTGAGATTAATGAAAGTTTGCCCGGGATTATGGAATTGGATTTGGAGGACTTTTATCGGAGGGGCTTGTTTGTTTTGAAGCGGGGTGGGGTTGGCGGGGCAAAAAAAAAGTATGCGTTGGTTGATGAGAGGGGGAAGATAAAGATTCGTGGGTTTGAGACGGTGCGCCGTGATTGGTGCCGATTGACTCGGAATTTGCAGAGCGAGGTTTTGTCGAGGATTTTGGAAGACGGGGACGAGAAGCGGGCATTGAAAGTTTTGGAGAAAGTTGTGGATGATTTGAGGGGGCGGAAGGTTGGGATGGATGAGTTGATGATTCGGACGCAGTTGCGACGGCCATTGGGGGAGTATGTTGCCGAAGGACCGCATGTCGTTGCCGCGAAGAAGATGGAGGCGGCGGGAGTTTCTATTTCGAGCGGGATGTTGATTGAATATTTTATTGGGGAAGGGGGGGTAGGCGGTAGGGGGAAGAAGTCGGGAAGCAGAGGGAAGATTGGAGATAAAGTTTGTTTGGCTGGGGACAAAGTTGGGTATGATGTGGATTATTATTTGAATAATCAGGTTTTGCCGTCGGTTGAGAATATTTTTGAGGTTTTTGGGGTTGATGTTCGGGCGGTTGTTGAGGGGAGCGAGCAGAAGAAGTTGTTTTGAGAGAATATAAAGAAGATTGGGAAATATACATTTAATCATATATATTTATTTAAACCTATGAGGATGGAAAAATTTATGGGTCCTATTAATATACTTTATGTTCTTTATAGTTGTGATGGTCGTTTTTGGACGGGTGTTGAAACAAGTGATCCCGACCTTCTAAAAATATTAATTCGTGAACGTCCTTGTTTCGAATATGAGGTAACTGAACTTAATAATGGAGCAGCTTTGACTGTAACTGAATATCGTCGTGGTGATGCTGCGACAAGCTCGACGACAACAAGAAAATTGTTGAGTGTCACAAAAAAAACTAATGATGGGGACATAAGAAGAGAATTTCGTGATGCGGCAATTGGATATTTAGAGAAAAAGGCGGAAAGCTTCTCCGAAGGATATTTGGTAAGAGTGAAAGATGGGACTTGAATTAGTGTGTGATGAAAAGTATAATAAAGAAAATGATCGGGTGAAGATAATGTCGTATAGGAAAGAATAAAAATGTTGGATTTGTTGAATTTTTATGAAAATTAAGGAAGCGTTGCGAGATTATTTTATGAGAGTTTCGGGAGCGGAGCGAGAGATTTTGGAAATGGAAGCGAGGGAGGAAAACGCGAGGAGGGATTTGGCGAGGGTGGTGAGAGAGGCAAAAGCAGTCCATGGAATGAGGATGAATTATTTGGCAACTATTCTTACCGGAAGGATTTCTCCTTTGGATTCGGGAAGTTTAAAGAAGCTTGGAATTAATAAGGCTTTGATTAGGGTGGGAAGAGAGCGATTTTGCGATGTTGAAAAACTTGGCGAAGAAGTTAAGAGATTGAGAGAAATGTATTTTAGTTATGTTGCCGAGACTGTTTGCGAAGGGGAAAAAACAAAGAGAGTTCCTGTTATGGTTTATAGTGGCGGGAATGTTGTTTATGCTAATGAAAAATTTATGAAGAGATTTCCTTCGAGGTATTTGCTTGGTAATTCTTTGAGGGAAAATTGGCGGCTTAACGTTGCGTTAAATTGGGGGGATGGGTTTGAAATTAAGAGCGAGGGTGGGGAGTTAGTTTTTGTTCCACGAACCAGAAGAACCGGTGCCATTAATGTTGCTTATTTTTTGCCTGATGAAGACAGATTAAAAAAGAAAGCCGCGGCATTTAGGAAAAGAAATGAAGGGGTTGTTAGATATATTTATGATATGTTGGTAAAACATGAGGTTGAGTTGGCGTGATGAAAAAATCTGAGATTGAAAGTTATGTGAAAGCGGGGGGGATTGCGAAGGAAGTCAAGGAGTTTGCTCGGGGGATGATTAAGCCGGGGGTGAAGTTGATTGATATTGCCGACGCTGTTGATGCGAAAATTGTCGAGCTTGGCGGGGAGGCGGCGTTTCCGGTTAATTTGAGCTTGAATGAAATTGCGGCGCATTATACTCCGACACCTGGTGATGAGAAGGTTGCCGAGGGGATTTTGAAGGTTGATATTGGCGTCGCTGTTGATGGGTTTATCGCGGACACGGCTTTTAGTGTTGACTTAACGAAAAATAATGAGTTTACAGAAATGATTTCTCTGAATGAGAAAATTCTTTATGAGATTAGTAAAATTATTAAGTCGGGGATGATGGTTAAAGATGTTGGGGATGCGGCGCAAGATGTTTTGGAGAAATGGAACGCTTCGCGAGAGAATAGAGAATTGGGAATAGAAAATAGGGGGACAAAAAAGTTTTCGATTATCAAAAGCTTGTCGGGGCACGAGTTGGGGAAGAATAGTATTCATGCGGGGTTGACGTTTTCGAATTATAGGAATGATAGCCGGCGGGTGGTTGATGATATGACGTTTGCGATTGAGCCGTTTGTGACGACGGGGGTTGGAGATATTTATGAGGGGCCGGTCGGCGGGATTTATGTTTTGCAGAGCGATGAGAATGTTCGGGATAGGGATGCGCGCGAGGTTTTGAAATTTGTTAGAGAAAAATATCAGGGGCGGCCATTTTGTCTTCGATTCTTAGTTAAGAACTTTGAGAATTTAAGTATTGCGAAGTTGAAATTTATTTTGGGGATGATGGTTCGGCAGGGGATTTTGCACGAGTATCCGATGTTGATTGAAAAGAGCCGGGCGCCGGTTAGCCAGTTTGAGAATACATTTGTTGTCAGCGACGGGAAAGTTGTCTGCACGACGGGGGATGAGAAGTGATGGTGAAATTTTCGAGGGCGTTGAAATCTGTTAAGGTTGGTTATTATCGTCCGAAAGAAAATTCTCATCCAGAGAATAGAATTTTAGTTTCTACTGAGCATTATCTTTATGTTAAGGGACCGGTGAGGGATCATGTCGAGGAGATAAGGGATTCTCTTTTAGCGGCTGTGATTAAGAAACAATTTGGTGATTGGAAATGTTTTGAGCATAGAAGGCGCATTTCTTTGGAGCAATTAAGTTTTTATGAGAAAGTTGGTGAAAGAGATCTTCCTTGGGATTATAAGAAGATTGTTTTTTTGTGAGGGATAGAAAAATTGTTTGCATAATTAATTAGCGTATGTGGCGCCGTCGGAGAGTGCGGCTTTTGCTGACTTGAGATATTTTGATTCGACTTGCCTGTATCGTTGCTGGTCGTTTTTAGTGACCGATGGTTGGACTTTTTCCATTGCTTGTTCGAAATGTTTTTTCGTGACTTTTTTTGTGTCGATGTCTTCGCGGAGTGCGAGCATTGCAGCTTCACGCGCTAGGGATTCGATGTCGGCGCCGGTGTATCCATCGGTTTCGTCGGCGAGTTTGTTGAGGTCTACTGATTTGTCGAGGGGCATATTTTTTGTATGGATTTTCATGATTTGCAATCTTCCGACTTTGTCTGGAACGGGGACGTAGACAATTCTGTCGAATCGGCCGGGTCGCATTAAGGCAGGGTCGAGAATGTCTGGCCGATTTGTCGCGCCGATGACGATAACATTTGTTAAATCTTCAATTCCGTCCATTTCTGCTAATAGCTGGTTCAAAACATTTTCTGTAACTCTTGAGCCACTTGAGTATGCTTCCCCTCGCTTACCGGCTAATGAATCTATTTCGTCGAAGAAGATGATGCATGGTGAAACTTGTCGTGCCCGTTCGAAAATTTTTCGGACTCCTTCTTCGGATTTTCCGACCCACATACTTAACAAACTTGGGCCCTTGATTTGGATGAAGTTTGCTTCGGATTCGTTGGCGACGGCTTTTGCCAATAATGTTTTGCCGGTTCCCGGGGGGCCGTAAAGGAGAACTCCTTTTGGGGGCCTGATTCCCATTCGTGTAAATGAGTCCGGGAACTTGAGCGGCCATTCGACTGCTTCCCTTAAATCTCGTTTTACATTTTCGATTCCGCCGATGTCGTTCCATCTTGTCGTCGGTGTTTCAACGAGAACTTCACGCATCGCTGAAGGCCGAACGATTTTCAGGGCTTCGTCGAAATCTTTTTGTGAGACCCTTAATTCATTTAGGGTTTCCTGCGGAATTTCTTTGTCTTCTTCGAGATTGAACTTGTGGATGTTTCTTCGGAGGACAGTCATTGCGGCTTCTTTCGCGAGGGAGTTGATGTCGGCGCCGACGAATCCGTGCGTTTTCCGCGCGAGTTCTTCGAGTTTCACAGATTTTGTCAGAGGCATTCCTCGTGTGTGAATTTTCAAAATTGACAGTCTGCCCTCTTTGTCCGGGACGGAGATTTCGACTTCGCGGTCGAATCTGCCTGGTCGTCTTAGTGCTGGGTCAAGTGCGTTTGGCCGATTTGTCGCGCCGATGACTACAACTTTTCCTCGAGATTTTAGTCCGTCCATCATTGTTAGTAACTGTGAGACAACTCTCCGTTCGACTTCGCCGCCGATGTCTTCTCGTTTTGGAGCGAGTGAGTCTATCTCGTCGATGAAAATAATTGCCGGTGCGTTTTTTTCTGCTTCGTCGAAAATTTCTCTTACTTTCTTTTCTGATTCGCCGTAAAATTTAGACATGACTTCTGGGCCGTTTAACAAAATGAAATGCGCTTCGGATTCGTTGGCGACGGCTTTTGCCAATAATGTTTTGCCGGTTCCCGGGGGGCCGTAAAGGAGAACTCCTTTTGGGGGCTCGATTCCAAGACGGGAAAAAATTTCCGGACGTTTTAATGGGAGCTCTACCATCTCCCGAACTTTTTTGACTTCGTCTGTTAGTCCGCCGATGTCTTCGTAAGTTATTTGTGGTATTGATTCCTCTGAGATTTCGACGGCTTTTGGGGATAATGTTATTTCTGTATTCTCTGTGATTATGACTGGCTGGTTTGGATTTGTCGAGACGATTGCAAATCTGATTTGAGTTAGTCCGCCCGGCATTCCGCCGAATCCCATTTGTCCGAAGAAGTCCCCGAATAAATCTCCGAATTCTTCTGACATTAAATCTTTTCGTTGCTGGGCTCCGCCCATTACAACTATGTCTCCTTTTGTTACCGGTTTGCCGAGGAGCCCTCGCTTGAAATTGTCTGGGTCGCCTTGGACCATAATTCCTTTTTGCGCCGGTGCGATTGTGATTTTTTTTGCCTCTTTGATTTCATCTTTTTTAATTTCAACTTGTTCTCCAATTCCCGTCTTGGAATTTTTTCGTGCGATTCCGTCCATCCGGATTATGTCTTCGCCTCTGTCGGCTGGATATGCGACGTCGACGATTGAGTGTGTTTCCCGGTCGCCCTTGATGGAAATAATGTCGCCTCTTTCGAGATTGAGTTTTCGCATTAGAGTTGGGTCAATTCTTACGACTCCTTTGTAGGCGTCGTCTTGCAGCGCTTCGACTACTCTGAGCTTAACAATTTCTTTTAATTCTTTTTTGCCTACCATTTGAAATTAAGGGAAAGTCTTCCGACGTCCTCCATACACATATTTACCATTTCGTTCATTTGTTTTTCTTGTTCGTTCATGAAGTCGATGATTTCGCGAGGGATTGAAACTGCGTATGAATTTCCGATGTATCTTAACTTGACTTTGAAATTTTTTTTCTTGAGGGTTTGAAAATCTCCGAATTCTTTTAAATCTTCTGGGTGAATTATTTGGTTCTTGCATTTTTCGCATCTGATTGCCCGGAGATGAAATCCATTTCTGTCTATCGTCGCTGGTTCCATTTTTTTGTTGCAGTTCTTGCAGAGGATTGTGTTTTCGAATATATCTGTCATGTGTATACTGTGTGTGTATACTTTATAAAAGTTTTGGTGGGAAGGATTATAAATGGTTTTTGGCTGGATGGTGAATGGTTGATAAATTGGGTGATGCATATAATTTTCCGAAGAAAGAAGTTGAGAAAAGTTTGAGAGATTTAAATAAGGGGCATCTGGAACTTCCCGTGTTGCCACTTCCGAAATTTTCTTTGTCGAAAGTGGGAAGAACTTGGAAAAGAATTTATAAATTTTTGAAAAAAGATAGCTGGGCGTCGCTTTTTGTGACTTTGGTTTTGGCAATTATTGTTATTAAATTTTTGTTTTTTCCGACGCTGTCTTTTTTGACTGGGACGCCGTTGCCGTTGGTGATTGTTGAGAGTTGTTCGATGCATCATTATGAGAATGGGTTTGAAAAGATTTTTGAAGCGAGTGATGTTTATGCGGACGATGGGATTTCGCTGAGTGATAGTGGTGATTGGATTTTTCAGGATGGGTTTAACAAGGGTGATGTGATTTTTGTCGTCGGTGCTGGGGATATTGAGATTGGGGATGTGATTGTTTTTAATGGGGGGAGCACTTATCCGATAATTCATCGGGTTGTTGAAGTGGGGGATTATTATGCGACGAAGGGAGATAATTACAAGACGAATTCTAATCAGTTGAGTTCTGAGAAAATGATTGGCGGGGAGCAGGTTGTTGGGAAAGCGTTGTTTCGTGTGCCGTTTGTCGGGTGGATTAAATTGATTTTTTTTGAGTTTGGGCGGGATGTTCGAGCGAGGGGATTTTGTAGTTAATTTTAAATAGAAGTTGATACTGGGTAGTCGATGGAAATTAAAATTGGAGACAGGATTTTTAGATTGTCTTGTTTTTCTGTCGAAAAACGCGGGATCAAAAATCTTCGATTTTTGCTATAAATAAAATGGAGAATAGAGGATATGATTGTCTTGTTTTTCTGTCGAAAAACGCGGGATCAAAAATCTTCGATTTTTGCTAATGGAATTTTGTCCGAGATGCGGGGCACTTCTTGTGATGAAAAAGTTGCGGGCGGGTTGTCCTCGATGTAGTTATGTTGCGAAGGGGAAAGTTGACATGAAGATGGTTGAGAAAGTGCATGAGGCGGTGCCTGTTGTGGTTGTCGACGAGAAAGAAGGGAATGTTAATCCGATTACCGATTGGCCTTGCCGTAAGTGCGGGAGCAAGAGGGCATATTTTTGGATTCGGCAGATGAGGGCGGGGGACGAGGCGGAGTCGAAATTTTATCAGTGCGTTAAATGTAAGAATACAATTCGTGTAGATAATTAATATCGGATTATTGTTACTTGCTGATTTCGAGATTCATAAAAATTTTTTAAGCCTTCTGCTGTGATTTTTGCTGTGAAATATTTTGGTGCTACTGATGCTGGTGTTATTTTTCTTATGCCGACGAGAACTTCATAATGTCCTTCTGGGTTTTGGGAGAGTATATTGCATTTTTGAAGATCTTGTTCTGCTGAAGCCCTTTGGTCTGTGTCTAAGTGAAAAAATGTTTCCCAATCTATAATGTTATAATGTTCTAATGTTTTTCTGAATCTGTCAAGATTGTCTTGCGATGGTAAGTTTCTCATTTTGGTATTTTGCAATTTTGGTATATAAAAATTTGTGTGATTGGATAGTTTTTTAAATTAAATTCTCTCTTGAGTTTGTGTGGCTTTGTATCTCGGTCTGGTTAAAGTAGCATAAGAGATATTTCGTGAAACCAGCCATGAGCTTTGTCATATGGCTCCGTAGCTCAGCCTGGTTAGAGCACCGGACTCTTAATCCGGGTGTCGCGGGTTCAAATCCCGTCGGGGCCATTTGTTTTTAGATTGTTAGAATTAATCGACGGTTTTTCGGATTGCTTCGATGTGTTCGGCGACTTCGGTTCCGCGCTTTGTGAGTTTGATTATTTTGATTCGGCCTTTTTTCTCGAAGCTGACGAGCCCGAGTTTTTCGAGGATTTGAAGAATTTTGACGGCGTGAGAATAGGTGCAATCGACTTCTTTCGCGAGCTGGGAACCGTATTTTGCGCGGGATACTTTTTTTAGCGCTATCAGCATCATGGCTGGTTTTCTCCTGAAAAATAAATCGAAGTTGTCTCCCATTGTGTTTTTGGAACTATATGTTCCGATGTATATATTGGAATGATGATTTGCTTTTAAGTCTTTCTCTGAGAATTCGTCCATGATTAGTAGGGACAGAATTATAGAGAAGTGACAGGAAATTTTGGAGTGGTGACGGGCGGGTTTGTTCAAAAGATTTAAAAAAGGTAATTATAGAGTAGTAATATGAGACAGGCTGGAAATAAAAATGATTGGGCGAGGGGAAAGGAATATGATGGGATGGGCCATTATGTACGAGTGTCTGATTTATTGAATGGTCGTCGGTATTCTGGCGGAAAGAATCAGAAGGCCATGGAAAGGTCGATAGATGTTTTGGATATTGGACCGTGTATTCGAGGGGGACCGAGTGTTGAAGATTTGGATTGGTGTATGGACCTTGGGTGGGCGCTGGGGATTCTTACGGAAATCGATTATGATAATCGAGGGAAGATTGTTTATGGGCAACCTAATTCTAGCGGAGAGAGAATGGTGAAAGTTATAAAGGAGATTTATTATGAAGGAAGAACGTTGGAAGAAATTAGAAAAGAGATGGGCATGACAAGAGAGGGAGTGAGGCAAATTAAAATTCGGGGCATCCATTGTCTTCGTCGTATTTTAACCAAACAAGGATTAGGTAAATTTATATAGATTGTTGGCTGTTTTTGTTTTGATGATAGATATTAAATTAATTAGAGAGAGTCCGGAGTTGGTGAGGGAGAATATTCGGAAAAAATTTCAGAATGACAAATTGATTTTGGTTGACAGGATTTTGGATTTGGATGCGAAGTGGCGAAAACAAAAGAAAGGTGTTGATGATTTGAGGGCCGAGAGAAATCGGATTTCTGAGTCGGTGAATGAGTTGATGAAAGCCGGAAAGAAAGCTGATGCGAAAAAATTGATTTTGAAGGCAAAAGAAATTCCCGGGAAGATTGAAAAGGTTGAGGTGAAATCTGAGAAGTTGGCGAGAGAAATTCGCGAGATTATGATGAAGATTCCGAATATGATTGATGCGTCGGTGCCGTCGGGGAAGGATGATTCTGAGAACGTTGAGTTGAAAAAATTTGGCGAGGCGAAGGTTCCGAGTTATGAAATTTTTAATCACGTTGATTTGGCTGAGAAATTTGGTGGGTTGGATTTGGAGAGTTCGAGGAAGACGTCGGGGCAGGGATTTTATTTTTTGAAGGGAGATGTTGCTCGGTTGCATTCGGCGATTTTGAGTTACGCTCGGGATTTTATGATTGGGAAAGGTTTTGAATATGTTGTGCCGCCGTTCATGATTAAAGCCGATGTTGTGACGGGAGTTATGAGTTTTGATGAGATGGATGTAATGATGTATAAAATTGCCGACGAAGATTTGTATTTGATTGGGACGAGCGAGCATTCGATGATTGGGATGTTTAAGGAGCGGGTTTTGAAGAAGGGGGATTTGCCATTTGCGATGACGAGTTATTCGCCGTGTTTTCGGAAAGAGAAGGGGGCGCATGGGATTGAGGAGCGCGGGTTGTATCGAGTTCACCAGTTTGAGAAGCAAGAGATGATTGTTGTTTGCGAGCCGTCGGAAAGTTATGATTGGTATGAGAAAATGCTGAATTTTACCGTCGAGTTTTTCAGGAGTTTGGATATTCCGGTGCGGAAACTGGAATGTTGCTCGGGAGATTTGGCGGATTTGAAGGCGAAGTCGTGCGATGTTGAAGCTTGGTCGCCGAGGCAGAAAAAATATTTTGAGGTCGGGAGTTGCTCAAATTTGACGGATGCGCAGGCGCGTCGGCTTGGGATTAGAATTAATGGCGGGAAGGGAAATTATTTCGCGCATACTTTGAATAATACGGTTGTCGCGTCGCCTCGGGCTTTGATTGCGTTGATGGAAAATAATCAGGAGAAGGATGGGTCGATTAAGATTCCGAAAGTTTTGTGGGGTTATATGGGGGGACTTCGACGAATTTCGTCGAAGAGTGAGTAGTTGATAGTAATTAGTTGGTAGGTAATTTATGATGGATTCTGAAAAGGCGGTTCGGCAATTGAAGGCGATTGAGAAGTTGGTTGGGGATTTTGGTGAGTGGTCGAGACGCTGAACCCAAAATTATTTAAACTCTGAATTTCTGAAATAATCATATACCCCCCAGGCTTGCTTTGGCAACCCTGGGTTTTTATATACCCCTTGGGATTGTACTGCAAACCCAAGTTATTTTCTAAATATTTATTAATCTTTTTTCTGTGGACTTTTATGGAAAAAGAAAGGGCTGTTGTTTTTATTGATGGAAGTAATTTATATCATATAGTTAAAAAATTGTGTTCGAGTAAAAAACAAATAGAATTTAATTTTAGAAAATTTTTGAAAAGAATTATTGGGGATAGAAATTTGATGAAAGTTTATTATTATAATTGTCCTTTGGATAGGAATAAAAATAATATGGCGTATCGTTCGCAACAAAAATTTTTTGAGAAGTTGCGAGAGATTCAAAATTTTGAATTGATTTTATGCAGAATGCAAAAAGTAAAAATTGATGGGAAAATAATTTATCAAGTTAAAGAAGATGACATTCATTTGGCTGTTGATATGGTTAAGTTTGCTTACAAGGATTTTTATGATACGGCGATTTTGGTTTCTTCCGATGGGGATTTTGTTCCTGCGGTTGATGCTGTTCAGGAAATTGGGAAGCGTGTTGAAAATATTGGATTTGAGAATAAGTTTTCTTATCATTTGAAAAAAGTTTGTGATAAATTTGTCAGGCTAAAAAAGAATGAGGTTGAAGAATTTTTTGATTCTTGATTTATGGATTCTGAATTGGCGGTTCGGCAATTGAAGGCGATTGAGAGGTTGGTTGAGGAGTTTGGGGAGAGTCCGAGGTTGGCGGCTGAGGGATGGGGTGAGGATTGGAAAACTTTGATTGCGATTATTTTGTCGGCGCAGACAAGAGATAGTAAGACCGTCGCTGTTTGCGAAAAATTGTTTGAGAAATATCCGAGAGTTGAAAATTTGGCTGGTGCTGATTTGGGCAAGATTGAGAAAGATATTGGGTCGATTAATTATTATAAAACTAAGGCGAAGAATATTCGCGAAACTGCGAAAATTCTTGTTTCGCGAGGTGTCAGATTTCAGAATTCAGGTATCAGGAAGACGGAGGATATAGTTAGAGAGTTAATGAAGTTGCCAGGAGTTGGGAGGAAGACGGCGAATGTTTATTTGGTTGCGTCGAGAAATGCGGCGGCGATTGGAGTTGACACGCATGTTGGTCGGATTTCGCGGAAGATGGGTTGGACGAAAGAGGAAGAGTCGCATAGGGTTGAAAAGGATTTGAAGAAGTTGTTTCCGAGGGAATATTGGAATTCGATTAATTGGATTTTGGTTAGTTTTGGGCAGAGTGTTGGGCGGAGTCGGGTGAGGGAGGATGAGGTGCTTGGCAAACTTTTATAAATTAGAAGTTTTATGTTGATGCATGGCTGATAATTCGGTTTCGATGCCGGCGGGGTTCGGTGGGTTGATGCGTTACAAGGAAGAGTATGATTCTAAATTGAAGTTCGGGCCGGGGGCAGTGGTTGGGATGATTATTGCGGTGATTGTTCTCGTCGTTGGGCTGCGAATTTTTTACGGGTAAGATGTTTGGTGGAAATATATATTAGAATATAATTATTATTATAAAGACATGTTTTTTGTTTTAGTTATGGATTTATTTAAATTTGTTTCCCCAGTTTATTTGCAAGTTGAGTCGCCGCACAGAAATGATGTTGAAAGATATAGTGGTCAAGGTAGGCCTATTGAAGAGGATACTTTTAGGGACTGGATGGCTGAAAATTCTTTTTTAAAAAAAAATGATTTTGGGAGCGGGCGTATTAGTTCAGGGATTATTTTTGGTGGAGATGTTTTTGGTGGAGATGTTTTGTGTGAAGTGAAAGTTAATGATAATATATTGCAATGTTTCAGAGGTGGGGGTGCTCCATTGTCAGATTATGCATATCAATTACGTTTGAGAATTGCTACACAACCTTCGGGGAGAGGTTTGCCTTCGGAATTGGTAAAGGCACTTGACGAAAGAGGGTATACAATGTTAGATAGTCCATAGCTTTATAAATTAAGTATTTTTATTGGGATTATGTTTGGTGGGATGAGTCCGGCGAAGATGCAGGGGATGATGAAGAAGATGGGGATTTCTCAGGTTAATCTGCCGGTGAAGAGAGTTGTGTTTGAGATGGATGATGGAAATTTGGTGATTGAGGAGCCGAGTGTTACGAAAATTTCGATGCAGGGGCAGGTTTCATTTCAAGTTTCTGGAGAAACTCGAAATGAGGAGTCAGATTTCAGAAATCAGATTTCAGAAGATGATGTTAAGATGGTGATGGAGAAGACGGGGAAGTCACTTGAAGAAGTTAGGGAGATGTTGGAGAAAGTTGGCGGGGATATTGCCGAGGCAATTGTTGAGTTGGGTGGAGTATAGGAATTAATATATACTCTTTCTTGAATTTTGTGTTATGGACTACATAAAGGATTTTGTAGATGCGAAATATCATTTGGCTGTGGCGGGACGGATGTTGGCTAGTTATGACGAGGTTGGGGACAAGCGGTTTTTGATTGGGATAATTCGAGAGGCGGCTCGGGCGACTTCGAATTTAGTTGGGGCTTTTGTGAAAAGAGAAAATTCTCGAGGGGATTGGAGAAATGTTTTGTTGAAATATGTTGATGGGGCGACTTGTGAGAATTTGTTCAGGATTTTGGAAATTGAGAGGGCGCAGAGGAGTTCGCCGATTGAGTATGCCCGGAGGGATAAAATTATTTTGTTGGTCGATGGGAAATATAGGATTTTGACGGTTGATAGAATTAGGGAATTTGTGAAATCTGTCGGGGACGGGATTAAAATTTTTGACAGGAATTTTCGACAGATATAAAAAGGTGGATGCTGTTGTCACTTTTGCTTAGGGGGCGTTATGATTGAAGAGATTATTAAAGAGAAAACTAGCGCTGACCATCTTTTGTATGTCAGCTTGAAGTATACCAAGACTTGTGATGTTATTTTGAATTTGCTGGCGCGGTGGAAAAGTTTGATTGAATTGTGTTTTGATGCGCTCTTGAGGAACTTGGTTGAGAAAGGGAAAATTCCTGCGATGTCGACGAATCCTAAGCAAAAGGTTGAGTTTATGAAAAAATATTTTAAGAAAAATTCTGTTGTTCAAGAAGTTATTCCGTTGTATATTTTTTTCAAGAGGGTGCCGGATTTGAAGAAAGCGAGGGAGGGGGAATTTCGGAAGAATGTTAATCTGAAAGTGTTTGAGGCCGCGAAGACGACGGAAATTAACATGGACAAACTGGGAGAGTATTATGAAATTGTCGACAAGTTTGTGAACGAGGTTAGAAGCCTTCTATCTAAATAAATTTATAAAGCAATTTTTTGTGGTAGTTACACGTTTGTTCAGAATGGCGAGGATAATCACTATAAATTCGGGAAAGGGTGGGGTTGGCAAGACAACTACTGCAATAAATTTGGGAGCTTCTTTGAATAAGTTAGGGAAAGAAGTTATAATTGTCGACGCTAATTTGAACACGCCGAATATTGGATTACAGTTGGGAGCGCCGATTGTTCCGATAACTTTGAATCATGTTTTGAAGGGGAAGGCGGATATTGAGGATGCGGTTTATGAGCATTCGTCCGGAACCAAGATTGTTCCGTCGAGTTTGTCTATTAAAGAGTTGACGAAATTTAATACAAAGAGAATTCCTGATGCCATTAAGAAGCTGGGGCAAATTTGTGATTATGTGATTATTGATTCGGCGGCTGGGTTTGGCGACGAGGTTATTGTTGCGCTTGAATCGGCCGATGAGATTATTGTTGTCACAAATCCTGAAATGCCGGCGGTGACTGACGCGTTGAAGGCCATCAAGGTTGCGCGCGGAATGGGGAAGAATGTTAATGGTGTTATTGTGACGCGGCATAATAATGCGAGTTACGAAATGCCGTTGAGTTCGATTAGGTCGATGCTGGAGACACAGATTATCGGGGTTGTGCCGGAGGACAAGGCGGTCAAGGAAGCGTTGAATTTGAGAGATGCTGTTTGCCATACTCATCCGAGGAGCAAGGTTTCGAAAAAATATTTTGAGATTGCGCGCAAGATTTCGGGAGAGAGGATTGTCGAGAGGAAAGGGTTTTTGAATAGGTGGTTGAGAATTTAATTCTGTGATAAAATGGGCGAGGGTAAAATGTCGGCGTGGGAAATTGTGGAATTGGCCAGACACAAGGACAGACCGAGGCTCGAGGATTATTTGAACGGGCTTGTTTGGAATTCTTTGGAGTTGCATGGGGACAGGTGTTTTCGGGACGACCCTACGATTTATACTGGGTGGGGAACTATTGGGTATGAAAAGTTTATGATTGTCGGACACAGGAAGGGGAGAGATACGAATGGGAAAGTTTTGTATAATTTTGGGCAGGCTCATCCCGAGGGGTATCGCAAGGCGCTTGTGAAGATGAAATTGGCTGAAAAGTTTGGGAGGCCGATAGTTTCTTTTATTGATACGCCGGGGGCTTTTCCGGGAATTGGCGCTGAGGAGCGAGGGCAGGCCAGTGCTATCGCGAAAAATTTGATGGAGATGTCTATGATGAAAGTGCCGATGATTTCCGTAATTATTGGCGAGGGTGGGAGTGGCGGGGCGTTAGGGATAATGGGTTGGGATAGAGTGTGCATGCTTGAGAATTCGATTTATTCTGTTATTTCTCCTGAGGGTTGTGCGGGGATTCTTTGGCGTGATGGCAAAAAAGCGAGAGAGGCGGCGGAGGCTTTGCAATTAACAGCGGAAAAATGTCTTGAATTGGGAGTTGTCGACGGGATAATCCCGGAACCTCGCGAAGGTGCTCATTTGAATTATCATGAAACTTTTGTGAATGTTGGGAAGGAAGTGGTTAGGGTGTATAACGAGTTGAAGAAGATTTCTGCGGACGAGTTGGTCAAGAGGAGGCATGAGAGGTTGCGGAATATCGGCGGTAAATATATTGTTAGCTGATTTTTGTTCCTGATGGGATTTCTTTGTCTGGAACTATCAAGATGCACGTGTCTGTTTCTTTATTTCCGGCGGCGAGAAGCATTCCTTGAGATTCGATGCCCCGGAGTTTTCGTGGTTCGAGATTTGCTATGATAATTATTTTTTTGTTTTGAAGTTCTTCTTTTGCGTAGAATTGTTTTATGCCGGCACAGATTGTTTTTTCGCCTAAATCACCGACGCTGATTGTTAGTTTGTAAAGTTTGTCTGCGTTTTCGATGTCTTCTGCCTTGATAATTTCGGCGACGCGGAGGTCGAGTTTTTCGAAGTCGGAATAAGGAATTGGTTGCATCTTATATTAAATTCATTTGAAGTTTAAAAGGATTTGCCCATTTTGCATAAGCTGACCAACCTTGATAAATTTCGTTTAATTTATTTTTTGTTATTTTGCCGTTTTTATATTGTTTTATTGTGTTTTGCATTTTTCTTATATTCCTTTTTCTTAATAATTTAGTATAATAAAAAATTCTAAATCCGACAAAATCTATTCCGTTAGATAATTTAATGATTCGGGATTTTTGAGGATGAAGTTGAAGGTTTAGATTTTTCTTTAAGAATATTTTAATTTCTCTTTTCCATATAATTAATTGTGAATTACTTGAATGTAAAATTATGAAATCATCGACGTATCTTATATAATATTTTGTTTTTAGGTTTTGTTTTGTAAAATAATCAAGTTCGTTGAGGTAAATATTTGCGAAGAATTGACTTGTAAAATTTCCGAGGGGCATGCCTTTTTGTTTATTTTTATAATTTTTTATAATTTTTGTAATTAAAGACATTGTGTTTTTGTCTTTTATTTTTTTGTTGATTATATTGATTAATATTTCTTGGTTAACTTCTTCGAAATAATGTTTTATGTCTGCTTTTAGACAATATCCCTTAACTTGGTTTTTGTTGAACCATCCCTTTTGTTTCCCGTTTCTTGAAACTTTTTTCTTAAATTTGTCGAATCTTTTTATTGCGAAAATATTGCCTTTTCTTTTTTGGTTTGCGCAAGAATCGTGAATGAAAGTTTTTTGGAAGATTGGTTCTATTATGTTGCAAAGTGCGTGATGAATAATTCTGTCTCTGAAATGTGATTTGGATATTTTGCGGGTTTTCGGGTCGCGAAGTATAAATGTTTTTAGTGGTTTTGGTTTGTAGGTTTGAGTCATTAGTTCGAATTGAAGTTGTTGCAGGTTTTCTATTAAGTTTTCCTCGAATTTTTTTACGTAATCTTTTTTTGTTTTTCCTTTTCTCGCTTTTCTGAAAGCGAGAACTAGATTTTCCCATTTGTAAATTTTGTAATAGATGTTTTTGTAAGTTTTCATAAATATAACCCTGGATTATTAAGCTATTCTGCCGTCGCTGTTCGAGTTCGCTAAATGCTCGTTGTTCGAGTTCGCGTCCTGGCCGTTGGAATAAACCCTCGACACGCCGACTATATAGTTGATTAATTGAAAGTAAATCACCATCATTTCAATATTCGTGTAAACTACTAATTGTCGTGATTGAATTGTGAATTAATCAACGTGTAGCCTAACCAGTTCCAAGGTTAGGAATTTTTTGAGTAATTTTATATTTTTATAATTTTGCTATTCTTTCTTCCAAATCTTTTTTTGTTGCCGCTCTTCTTCCTTCTTCTTGCTTAACTAACTTTTTTATTTCAATAATGTTTTGCGGAACATTGGCATCCCCCACCGCTACCCTGCCGTCGCTGCACGAGTCCGCCAAAAGCCCGTAGTTCGAGAACGCGACCTGGCCGTCGGAACAAACCCCCGACACGCCGGAATTTCTTTTATAAATTATGTGTTTTCCATTCTCACATGGGATTGCAATTCCTTTTGCATCATAGAATGTGAATCTTGTTGTGGATTCTGCTGTTCCGTATGCTGGGGCTAGTATTAATTCTTCGCCATCTCTGTCTTTTATTTTATAGACAAATCCGCAACGGGATTTTTTATCTTGTATTGGTATTAGGTCTGTGTTGGATATTACTATTGGTTCTTCTGGGATTGGTGTTTTTCCTCTTGCTTTTATTTGTTTTAATATATTTTCTGAAAAATAATCGTTTGCTGTCCTCGCCACAATTCCAGTGTCTACATATATTCCTTTGAAAGCTTCTGGGTTTTTGTTAAATGCTTGACCGAATTCTGTGATTGATAAAAGATGTTCGCCTTCTGGGAAGAGATTTTTATAATTCATTAAAACGACGAGGGGGAAATTTGAACCCCTTAATGTTCCGTCGCTGTCGAAGTGAAATTCTCCGTTTAATGCCTTCTTGAGGACTTCTGGGTCGTATTGTTTTAGTTCTTCTTTGAATGCTTCGAAGAATGTTTTTCCTGCTAAGTCTGGGCGACTACAAAAGCCGAATTTTTGTTCTGGCACTTGAATTATTGGCATTGTTCCTAATTCTATCATAAGAAATCTAGAATTTTTTAATTTATAAACTTTTCTATTTTGTTACTTCTTAAGAAAGACTACTGAATTATTTTGTTGAATAGTATTGGGGCTTTTTTAATTTTGTCTGTTTCGAAAATTTTTGAGATTTTTTCTGCGGACTCGGGAATGAATGGGGAGAGGAGTTTTGCGATTTGGCGGATTGAATTGACGAGTTGATAGAGAACTTTTTTGTCTTTTGTCTCCCATGGTTTTTTGGCTTGGATAAATTCGTTGCAGGTGTCGATGAAGGCGAAGATTTCATTGAGGGCTTTGTCGAGTTCAAAATTTTGTATATAGGTATTTATTTTTTTTAGGTCTGATTTTTTTAGTAGTGTGTTTGGGATTTTTTCGATATCATGTTTCTCGACGAGAGCCGAGGTTCGCGAGATGAGATTGCCGAGCTTGTTCGCGAGTTCGTTGTTGTGACGGTCAATTAATGCTTTCTCTGAGAAGTCGCCGTCTTCGCCAAATGATGATTCTCTAAATAGAAAATATCTTGCCGAGTCGACTCCTGCGATTTTAATTAGTTCGTCGACGTTGATTACTTTTCCACGTGACTTTGAAATTTTTTCTTTATTGAATGTCCACCATCCGTGAGCGTAAACTGATTTTGGCGGTTCGATTCCTGCTGACATTAGGAATGCCGGCCAGTATACGGTGTGGAACCAGAGAATGTCTTTGCCGATTAGGTTGACGTCTGCGGGCCAGAATTTTTCTTTTCCTTTTTGTCTTGTCGCGGAATAATAATTGAAGAGCGCGTCGAACCAAACGTATGCTATGTGTGATTTGTCGAATGGGAGTTTTATTCCCCAATCGAACGAGTTTCTTGAAATGCTCAAATCTTTTAGTCCTTCTTTTACTCTGTTAATAATTTCTTGACGTCGGTGTTTTGGTAAAATAAATTTTGGATTTTTTTCGTAAAGTTTTAAAAGCTTGTCCTGATATTTTGAAAGTTTGAAGAAGTAGGTTTCTTCTTTTAGTTTTTCGATTTTTGTTTTATGGATTGGGCAGTTGCCGTCTTCGAGGTCTTTTTCGGTGTAGTATGCTTCACAACCGGTGCAATAGAATCCTTCGTATTCGCCCTTGTAAATGTCGCCGTTGTTGTAAACTTTTTGGAGGATTTCCTGAACGATTTTTTCGTGGTCGGGGTCGGTTGTTCTTATGAATCTGTCGTAGTTGATGTTTAGTTTTTCCCAGGCGTCTTTGAATTTTGGAATTAGGTCGTCGGTGAATTTTTTGGGGGACTTGCCTGTTTTTTGTGCGGCTTCGGCAATTTTTTTTCCGTGGTCGTCGGTTCCGGTTAGAAAGAAAACTTCGTCGCCTTGGAGTTTGTGCCAGCGCGCGAGGACGTCTGCCGCTATGGTTGTGTATGCGTGCCCGATGTGAGGGACGTCGTTCGGGTAATATATCGGCGTTGTTACGTAAAATTTTTGTTTCATAATTTTGAGAAAGAATATATCTTAATAAGGTTAACGATGTATAAACTGGATAATTCCTCTGGGTTTGTGATGATTTGTCGTTGGTGTTAAATTGATAATTAAGTTTATTAACTTTGTTTATTTGTTTATTTTATGAAGAGAGTGGTGTTTGTTGTGCTGGTTGGTTTGGTTTTATCTTTGTTTTTAATGAATAATGTTCTTGCGATTTCAAATTCTGCTGAATCTGAAATAAAAAAAGTGACACATTATGCAGAAGAGTATGAGACGGGGAATATTGATTATGTAAAACTTTTGGTTTATATTTCTGCGTCGAGACAAAATTTGAATGAGATTTTAGGGGCGACGGGAATGGAGATGGGGGGAGTTTTGAAACAGGAACAGATTAAAAGTGTTTTGGGGGAAGCCACTGAAGAAACAAAATGGGTTTGGGCAGAAGGAGAAGAACAGGATAAAAAACTTGATTTTTCCGTCCCTGTATGGAAAAAAATTGTGTTTGATGGAAAAAAAATACAAATTAGTTTGGACGCTTTTCCTTCAATTTTTACAAAGAAACAATTTGGTGATGGAACCGATAAAGAAATGGGAGAGAAATTTGGTGGGGATTCTGTTGAGGAAGGGGACTTGATTTATCGGCTTAATTTCTGGATAGAATTCAAAAAACCTGAGGAGCAGTTGGATATTGAAGGGAAAATAAAGGAGATAAAAAATTTGGCTGAAGATTTTAATTCAGATAGTTCTCAGGCAAACGCAGAGATTCTGGCTAAAGAAACGGTGAATGCAGAAAGAACATTTGAAAGTTATTTCAGACAGAACCAGGGCAAGTGCGAGGATTTAATGTCAAGTGTTTTTGGGAGTGAAAGTCAAATGCCGAATCAGAATATGATTGTTCAGGAAATTAGTTTTTATGAAGGAGATAAGTTTGAGGTGATTGCAAGATTGGAGATGTGCGACGATTGTGAGTGGAATTGGATTAATCTTGATTTATGGTTGGAAACGAGAGGACCTATGCCAAAAATGGAAGAAGGTGGTGAAATGATTTCTTTTGACCGGTTTAAAGATAAGGATGTGGAGTACTATGAATCAGAAATTATTAGATTGTTAGATTCTTATAAAAATGCCGCTGAAGAGCAAAATTGGAAAGAGGCTAATAATATAAAACAGAAAATCTGGGCGATTAATGAAGCCTGGAATCAGAAGGCAAATGATGTGTGGAAAGAGATTGAGCAACAAAGTGATGTTCAAGGCAGGACAGTAGTTGAAAATAAGGTTTCTAAAGAAAATAATCAAAATAATGTTGTTGTTGAAAATACAGATGGAGGGATAAATACCGACGATAATAATGTAGTTGAAAATGTAATAACTGGGGGTTTTATTACGGGGAATATGATAAAAGAAAATAATAAACAATTAGAAGAGAAGAACGATCCTTATTATTGGATAAAGCAAGACCAGGAAAGAAGGAAGCAGGAAAAGGTATTAAGAAAACAAAATTATGAAGAAAGAAAGCAATTCTATTTGAATTTATTTTCTGGTTATGATAAAAAGGAATATTCTTTTGTGCAAGTAGAATTCAAAAAAAGATTAATAGAATTATTTAGAGAGAAAGAAGAGGAGATATGCAATAATAATCAGGATGATAATCAGGATGAAAAAATAGATTGCGATGATGACCAGTGCGGGGGGAAAATTTGCGGAAAGGGAATAAGTAGTGTGGTTGATGGGAACGGGACGGAAGAAGTTGAAGTTGATTTTTATTGCATTGCGGGGGAGTGCAAGGCAAAAGAAGTGAAGATAAAAATAAAAGAAGTTATATGCGGGAATCATGTTTGCGAGGAGAATGAAACAATTGAAACTTGCGCAGAAGATTGCTCGTTGTGCCCTCAACATGCGCCAATTGAATGTTCTGGAAAAGTTATTTTCAAGGGGAAAGATAAAAACAACTGCCCGCTAGAACCAATTTGTATAGAAGAACAAACTTGTAATGTAAATGAAGATTGCAAATTTTTATGTGGCAGTGGAGAGTGCGTCGAGGGGAAATGCCAGGTCAAAGAATTAAGCGAATGTTCTGAACAAGAGTGCACAGATGGAACGCAAAAAACTATGAATTGCGAATCGGGAGAAAGTATTGTTTTTAGTTCGTGTTCAAATGGATTGTGGGTGGATACTGGGATTGTTTGCGCAGGAGTTAGTGGAGAGGGAATAGGAGAAGGGGTTGAAGAAGAAGTTATCGTTGAAGAGGTTGTTGGAAATCAGTGTGATGGTTTGTCAGATTGCGGGGGAGAAAATGATGTCTGCAGTAATGGGCAATGTGTTACAATTCCTGAAAGAATAGAAGTTAGAGAAGAAGAAAATGTTATAGAAGGGTCTGATACAAATGAAGTTGAAGAAGAACAAACAGGCCAAGAAACTGAGGCTACACAAACAGAAGAAAGCTCTCAGCCGGAAGCAGAATCGATAGGTGAAGATTCGAAATCATCTTCTGAATCTGAAGAAAATTCTCCGCAAGAAACTGAATCAACAAATGAAAATTCGGAACCCATAACTGGAAATGTTATTTTTTCTTTTTTTAGAGGATTGTCGTCGAGGATTAGAATTACGGGGGCGGCCATTACTGGTTTTGAAGTTGAGGAGGGAGAAACACAGACAATCTCTACATCAGAAGATACGGGCCAGGAAGAAACAGACGAGTCTGAACCAAGCCAAGATGACGGGCAAAATCAACCACAAGAACAACAAATGCCCCAAGATAATCAACAGCCGATGGAAAATTTTGAAGATAATAGGGACGACGAGAGGGAAGAAGAAAACGAGAGAAGGGACGAGGAACAAAAACAAAGATGTGGTCAGGATTGCAATAGACCATGTGTTGAAAAATGTATTAGAGAGGAATGTGGGGAAAAAATGGAATGTGATATAGACAAGGAAAGCAAAAAATGTGAAGGAACCTGCAAACCGGAAAGTGATTGTGTTGAAAAATGCATGAAGGGCGAAGAAGACTGGTGGAAAGAATTTGAAAACAAAGAGGAGTTTAAAGAACAAGCGGGAGGATTTGAAGCGGGGGGAAACTGCAGGACAGCCAAGGGGAAAACAGAAGGATTTATTTGGTTTGGTGGGTGGGGAGATCCTTTTGAGAGAATACAGCCTTTAAAAAATAAATATTATTCTGGTGGGAATGCTGACTGGTGTAAGTTTGAATTGCAAAATTTCATAAAACAAAGGGAGGAATTTGAAAAAGGATTTAATCAGGAATTTGCAAAATGGTTTTTTGAAGATTACCTCGCTAATTCGGCTGAAAATTGGGAGCAGGCTGTTTCTGGTATTTTTGAACTTTATTGGAAAAATGTTGATAGCCAAAGAGAACTTGCATTTAGAATGAAATGCTTGGATAAAAATGACATAAATGATGTTATGAGTCCAAATCTGATTAATATAAAATATGAAACGGAATATGGGAAATTAGAATATTGGGAAGAGATGAACGTGGTTAAAATGCCGGGGATGGAAGAGGAGGTGACTATTATTTCTCCTTATATGAAGACGTGGATTTTTCCTTCCAAGGAATTTATTGAATATGAAATGAAAAAAGCCATGAAGGAACATGAGTTTCCGGGTTCTCCCGAGGATAAAATGGAAAGAAAGAATGAAGAGGGAATGACGGCGGAAGAAAAGGAGATGATAAAGCAGGATGAAAAATTCATGAGGATGATAAGAACAATAGCAAAAAAATATGGGGGGAGCTTGGATGCTGTTGTTCAGTTTAAAAATTTAGAGAACAATGAAATAATATTTAATCTTTATGTGGAGGTTAATGAGGATGATATAATAAAAATGACGCCGATGCTTCCGGAAGAGGTTGGTGAAAAAGATGTGGTTGCTGAAATTGATTTTGAAAAAATTTATGAGTTAATTTACTCGCAGGAAAAAGAAATGAGAGGGGAGATGATAGAGAGTCCTCCGTGGGACAGGAAAATGCAGCCAGTGCAAAAAATAAAAGATATGGTTAATGGGGCGAAAATGTATTTCAAAATAAGAAGCATAGTGAATTCTGCTAAATTTATTCCGTCTGAATCCGAGGGTGATATGAAGAAATTATTTAAGAAGTTTTTTTCGATGATGGGGGAAGGGGAAGATAAGGGGCCTGCTGGTGAAGGAGAAAATATTGTGGAGAATGATGGGGTGGAAGAAGGGATTTGGGAAAGCAAGGGTGATATTACCGGACAGGTTGTTCTTTCAAAATAATTTTGTAGAAATAAAAGGAAGTGTATGCGCGGGCCTGCTCACAAAATGCATTTCGAAAAAGATATTTAGAATTTGTTTTTCTCAAAGCGTTTTGTTCGAATCGAACGGTTCGATTCCAGATTTATGCGCGGGCCGGGAATCGAACCCGGGTCTCAAGCTTGGGAAGCTTACATACGGCCACTATACTACTCGCGCTGATTGTTTTTGTAAGAAAACCAAGGTTTTCTTACCAACTTTCCTTTAACATAGTTATGTTTTTAAAATGTTTTGGCTTGAAGATTGGATGAAAAAGGGGAAAGAAGTTAGTATTAATCATCCTATCGTCGCTAAAAAAGTTGACAAAAGTTTAGAGTTGAGTGTGCGCGAAGGGTCGTTGGATTCGGTGTCGTCTGGATTCGGGTTGTCTTATTTTTCGCCGTTTGCCTTGGCTATGAATGCGACGTCGACGCAGGTTGGGATTTTGTATGCTATCACGAGTTTGTTGCCGAGCATTGTGCAATTGAAGACGGCCAAGTTGCTTGAGAAATTTTCGAGGAAGAAATTGGTTTTGGGCGGCGTGCTTGGGAAAATTTTGCTTTGGATTCCGATTCTTCTGACGGGGCTTTTGTTTTATCTGGGTGTTTCTCATATGGTTTGGGTTTTTATCGGGCTTGTTAGTTTGTTTTATGTGCTGACTGCGATTTCCCATCCGGCGTGGTTTTCATGGATGGGTTCGCTTGTTCCCGAGGAGAGACGTGGGAAATATTTTTCGAGGAGAAATCGGGCGGCGGGATTTTTTGGCGTGTTGACGATGATTGTCGGGGCGATTGTGCTTGACACGTTTAAGGGTGTTGGAATTAATTATGGGAATGTCGCCGGGTTTACTTTGCTTGGGTTCGGTTTGCTTTTTGTTTTTTCGGCCTTGGTTAGAATTTGGTCGTTGAATTTGCTGAGGAATCAATATGAGCCGAGGATTAAAATTAGGAAGCGGGATTATTTTTCGTTTTGGCAATTCTTGAAAAAATCTCGTGAGACTCCGTTTGGTCGGTTTAGTTTGTTTGTGGGAATTTTGAATTTTGTCGTCGCTATTGCCGGTCCGTTCTGGGCGGTTTACATGTTGAGAGATTTGGGATTTTCTTATGTCTGGTTTATGCTGGTGACGGTTTCGTCGATTATTTTTCAGTTGATTTTTTTGCCTTTGCTCGGGAAAGTGTCTGACAGGTTTGGGAATGTTCGGCTGGTGACGATTTGCTCCTGGGCTATTGCGATAACGCCGTTGCTGTGGATTATGTCGACGCTGATTGGGGATGGATTGATGATGAGATTTTATTTGTTGATAGTGCCGTCGATTGTTGGCGGATTTGGCTGGGCTGGTTATAATTTGGCTGTGAATAATTATGTTTATGATGCGGTGAGCGGGCCGAAGAGGAGTTTTGGTTTGACTTACATGAATTTGATTGTCGGGATTGGAATGTTTGTCGGGGCGAGTTTGGGTTCGTTGCTGGCGTGGATTAATGTTTCGTTTATGAATTCTATTTTGTTTATATTCGCTGTTTCGGCTGTCGGACGGATGTTAGTTGCCATTGTTGGTTTGAAGTTTTTGAGAGAGGTCAGGCACGTTGGGAAATTTTCGTCGCACTATTTGATTCGAGAATTTAGGCCGGTGCAGGGGATTGTCCGAGATGTTCATTATCTTGGGCATTTGGCCGGGAAGGTTGAACACTATGTTTAATATGGTGAGAGATAGTGAAATTTAAATAGGAGGAATTGTTTTTGTCGGGATGTTCAAGAGGAAATGTGTGTCGTGCGCGAGGAAGGTTGACAGGAAATTTAATTTTTGTCCTTACTGTGGGGAGTCGTTCAAGGCGCGACGGGAGAAGGATGATTTTGGGATGCTGGGGGAAGATGACTTTGGGGACGATGTGGGAATTGAACAAAAGTTGCCATTTGGGATGGAGAAGATTATGGGTTCTCTGGTGAAGCAGTTGGAGAAGCAAATGGGGAACATGAATTTTGACGGGATGCCGAAGGGGATTAGAATTAATATTGTCCGGGGGCGTCCGCAGATGAGACAGGTTGTTCGTGAGGCGCCGAAGAAGAAAAGGGAAATTGTTAGGATTTCGGATGAGGAAGGCAGACGAAGAATGGGTCTGAAAAAGATTGAGGCCGAATCGAAAGTTCGGAGATTGGCTGATAGAATTGTTTATGAAATTGATGCGCCGGGGGTTCGAGATAAAAATGATGTTGTCGTGACTGAATTGGCGACGGGGCTGGAGATTCGGGTTTATTCCAAAGATAAATGTTATGTAAAATTAATTCCGTTGAAGGTCGAGTTGATTGAGTATTATGTCAGAAGCGAGAAAGTTTTTGTGGAGTTGAGGAGTTAGGTTGTAGGGGGTAGATGGTAGGGCGGGAAATAATTGGTTTGTGAATGGACATGGATTGACACGGTGCCCTCACTTATTTATATTTTAAATTGGTTGGGGCATGCTAATTTTTTATTGGTTAATTTTAAATAGTTTGTTTGTTGATGGGTTTTATGAAAAAGGGGATGCGTTTCGCGAGGTGATGGGCGACTTTGTATGGGAAGAAAATTAGCACACGGACTAACGCGGTGCCCTCGCAAATTAATAGTTCAAATAGGTTGGGGCATGCTAACTAACACGGATTTTTTTGGAGGATTAGAGTAAATAAAGATGGATAAAAAAGGGATTTCGGCGATTGTCGCGACGGTGTTGATAATTTTGATAACGGTCGCGGGGGTTTCGATAATTTGGGTTGGGATTGTGCCGATGATTCGGGAAAGTTTTGATTTTCAGGATTTAGATGGGCGGGTGAGCGTTTTGTCGTCGGGGGGTTACACGGTTTATGATCCGGTGCGGGAGGTTGCGACGGTGCAGGTTAAGAGGGAGGTTGACGAGGGGGTGATGGGGCGGATTAAAGTTTCGTTTTCGATTGACGGGAATTCGGTTTCGTCGACGGTGGTTGCGCCGAATTCGGGGCAGACGAAAGTTTACGCTTTTGACTTGTCGGGTTACGGGGTGCCGGACAGCGTCGCTGCTTCGCCGATTTTTGTCGGGAAGAACGGGGCGGAGAAAGAGGGCTCGGTGACGTCGACGGCGAATTTGCCGGCGAAAAGC
>JAZDPV010000002.1:0-57010 GCA_043797265.1 archaeon | reverse complement strand
GAGGCCTGTTAGGGTTCCGGAAAGCACACCAAGGAGCAGAGGGAGGATTAGGTTGAGCATATTAATTTGTCGACGATGATTTGTTCTTTGTTTTTGTAGGTGTCGCGTCTTCCTTGGAATTTTATTGTGTCGCCTTTTGATAGGTTGATGTGTGAGATGTCGAAGAGAATTAGTTCGACGGAGTTGTTTTCGAGTTGGATTATTATTTTGTCGTTGGATAATTGGATTGATTGGATTGTCCCGGTTCGGGTTTGTTTTGTGGTTTGTGCGAGGAAGATTAGGAGGAGGATGCCGAGGAGAGAAAGGACGAGTGTTATTTTTTGGAGTTTCATATTGTTTGGAATTCTATTATATCTTTGTCTTTGAGTTGGTGGTTGAGCCCGATGATTTGTCCGCCGAATTTTGAAGAGGGTCCCCAAACTTTTGCGCGTTTTATTTTTTTTGACATTCCTTTCAGGATTTTTTCGGCGGCGTCTTTTAGCGTCGAGGTTTGTTTTAGGAGCATTGGTTCTTCGCTTGGTGATTTTTTTGGCTCTTTGGTATAGACGCGTATGATTGGCGATGCGTTGAAGATTTTTTGCTTGAGCTCGTCGAGTTTTGTTTTATTTTGATTTTGCGAGAAAAAGATATGGTCGTATTTTTTGTATTTTGATTTTAGAGTTGCCTCGATTTTCCGTTTTTTCGTTTCTGACAGCAGGTCTTCTTTGTTGAAGATTAAAATTATTTTTGCCCTGGTTTGGTGCAGTTCTTGTTCTGATTTGTTTATTTGGTCGAGGTTGTCGATGGCGAGGAGGATTATGTCGGTTGAGTTTGTCAGTGATTTGTCGTGGCGGGGGAATGAGGGAGTGTCGATGATTTGGAGCGGGATGTCTTCGAATTTGAATGTGCCGAGTTGCGGTCCGGTGGTTGTGAAGGGGTAGGGGGATATTTTAGCGTCGAGGTTTGTGAGAGTTTTGAAGATTGTTGATTTGCCGGTGTTTGTGAATCCGGTGAGGACGCATTGCACCTCGGCTTTTTTAATTCCTTGACGTGAAGATTTTCCTGATTTTTTTTGCCGAGCCAAATTTGATTTGAGTTTTTTTAATCTGGTTGTGAGGTTGCGGAGCATGTTTTCCGAGGACTTGTGTTTTGGGCATTCTTTAATCATTGTTCCCAGGCAAATTATTTTTTGCTCGTCGGTTGTTGCTTCGTGAAATTCTTGTTCGGCTCGCTGGTAAAATGGGGATTGGTTTGTTGACGCCATAAAAGTTATAAAGCGATTGAGTTTAAGAAAGTTATGAAGTTGGTTGTTTTGGTTTTGGTGATTTTGGCGGTCGGTGTTTTTTGTAGTGCTGAGTTGGGGGATGAGTGGGATAGTTTTAGCGGGAATGATTCGAGGGGTTCTTCCGTCGAGGTGAATGTTGACGTCGGTGGTTCTAATGATGCAAATGTTGAAGCGGTGGGTTCTGGTGGGGAGGGTCGTGGCAGGTATACTTTGGATTTTTACATTGCTTTGGGGGTTGGGGCTTTTGGGGTTTTGATTGTCGTGATTTTTTTGTATTTCTTTTTGAGGAAGCCGAAGAATCGGTGGGAGAGGAAAACTCTTAAATAGATTTTTGCTGTGATTTTTATGAAATTGGCTGTTTTGTTTTCGGGCGGGAAGGATTCGTGTCTTGCTTTGCATAAAATTTTGAAGGAGGGGCATGAGGTTGTTTATTTGCTGAATGTTTTGCCGAGGGGAGATGATAGTTTTATGTTTCATAAGTCGTTTGTTAATTTATTGGAGAGACAGGCGAGGGAGTTGGGGGTTGAGTTGGTTGTTGGTGACAGCGAGGGGAAGAAAGAGGACGAGTTGGTGGATTTGAAAAATTTGATTGGGCGGGTCAGGGGCAAGATTGATGGGGTGGTGGTTGGAGGGATTGCGAGTTCTTATCAGGGGGAGAGGGTTAGGAAAATTTGTGGCGGGCTGGGGTTGAAATTTATTGCTCCGTTGTGGGGGTTTTCTCCAGAAGATGTTTGGAGGGATTTGTTGAGTGGCGGGTTTGAGGTTGTTATGACGAGGATTTCTTGCGAGGGGATTGGCGAGGAGTGGATTGGGCGAGTCATCAGCGACGAGAATTTTGTGGAGTTAAAGCGTTTGGCGAAGAAGTATAAATTCAGGATTGATTTTGAAGGGGGCGAGGCAGAGACGGCTGTTTTGTGGATGCCCGGGTTTGGGAAAAAGATAGAAATTGGTTTTGATGTTGAGAGCGAGGGGGAGTATCGGCATTTGATGAAGGAGGTCGTCGTGAGATGAGTTTAGTTGGAGAGGTAAAAAGGAAAAGGGAGTTTTCTGAGTTGCCGGATTCGGTTGTTGAGAGGGCGTTGAAAAATTCGGGAGGGGATGTCAAGTTGGCGCGGGCTTTGTTGCGAAAATATTTTGGGGTGTTTTTGACGAATCGGGTTTTAAAAGGGAGTGGGGATTTGTTGGGGGTGCATATGTCTTCCAAGAAGAGAGATTATAAAAATTTTTATGGAGAGATTTTTTCTGTGATTGGCGACGCTGGGGGCGTGGTTGATTTGGGTTGCGGTGTTAACGGATTTAGTTATAGGTATTTACCCGACGGTGTTTCTTATGTTGGGGTTGAGGCGGTGGGGCAGTTGGTGGATTTGACGAACGATTATTTTAAGGAAAATAATTATAATGGGAAAGTTGTTTGTCTGGATTTGTTTGATGTTGGACGGGTGGTGAAAATTTTGGAAGGTGCCGAGAAGCCGAGGGTTGTTTTTATGTTGCAAGTGGTTGATGCGTTGGAGAGTTTGGAGAGAGATTTTTCCAAGAAATTTATTTTGGAAGTTGCGAAGGAGTGCGAGTGGATTGTTTTGACTTTGCCGACGGAGAGTTTGGGGAAGAGGAGAAAATTTGTGGTTCAAAGGAAGTGGATGCTGAAATTTTTGGAGGAAAATTTTTTGATTGAGAAAAATTTCGCGGGCGGGGGAGAGAAGATTATAATATTAAAAAATAAAAAATAAAATGTTGTTTATTTCTTGCTTGTTACGATTACCGTCTTGATAGATACTACCAATGCTGCGGCGGCGACGAACGCTATGAAGTAGCCAAGTATTGTTTCTAAATATTTGACCGGCGTTATGAGTTGTCCAATTGATAGAGCGCCGAGGCTTCCGACTGCGAGCAGGGCAATTGTAGCAATTAGAAATTCAGTGGTGTTCTTTTTCTTGATATTAAGTAGCCCGACGATTAATCCCAATATGAACAATATCAACAGAATTGTTTTTGTGGAAATTGCTGTGATAAATGCGGCGAGAATAGCGACTACTATACCGAGAATGAATGCCCACTTTCCGATTAAGTCTAATTCCATATTATACCTCTTTTTAGTTGTGGTTTTAAGGATGGAGGTGTTTAAATAAGTTCGCTTCGGCGTTTCGCGAGGGTGGGAGAGGTTGGGGGAGGTTGGGAGAGGAGAGGGAGGGGGAATTGGGCAACTTCGTTGCCATATCTTTGGCGGCTTCGCTGTTCCGCGCGGGTTAGTTTGAAATGTAAATAATTAAATAGGGTAATTATTAGAATGTCCTATGAAATTTGAGAAGAAAGTTTTGAAGAGTGGGCTGACGGTTTTGCACGAGAAGAGGGATGTGCCGGTGACGACGGTGATGTTGGCGGCGAGATATGGGTCGATATATGAGACGATTAAGGAGAAGGGGATTGCGCATTTTATTGAGCATCTTTGTTTTAAGGGGACGGAGAGGCGGAGTGTCAAGCAAATTGCCGGGGAGGTTGAGAAGGTTGGCGGGGTTTTGAACGCGTTTACTTCCGAGGAGGTTACGGCTTATCATGTGAAGTTGCCGTCGGAACATTTGGGCGTCGCGATGGATGTCATCTTTGATGTTTTTTTTAATGCGTCGTTTCCGGAAGTGGAGGTTGAGAAAGAGGCGGGGGTGATTTGCGAGGAGATAAAGATGTATCATGATAATCCTCATGCGCACGTTCTTGAAGGGATTAAAACGAATTTGTATGAGGGCGCGGCTGGGATGTCCGGGGCGGGGACGGAGGAAAATGTCCGGAGGATGACGCGGGAGCAATTGTTTAATCGTCATCGTGAGGTTTATGTTCCGTCGAATGCGATTCTTTGCGTCGTTGGTAATAATAATTTTGATGAGATTGTTTCAATCGCGGAGAAATTTGATGTCGCAAGTCGCAAGTCGCAAGTCGCAAGTCGTGATGTGAAAGTTAAGAAGAGAGTGATTAAAAATTCCGAGAAGAGAGAGGGTGTCCAGCAAGTGAATCTTGCGATTGGTTTTCATTTTCCGTGTTCGTCGACGAAAGAGAGATGTGTGGCGGAAGTTTTTTCTGCTATTTTGGGAGAGGGGATGTCGTCGAAGCTGTTTAGCGAGGTGCGGGAGAAGAGAGGGTTGGTTTATGGGATTAAGACAGAGTTGGATTTGGGGAAGAATTATGGGTATATGGTTATTTGGGCGGGGACTGATTCTTCGAATGAGAAGAAGGTTGTTGATATTTGCTTGGACGAGTTTAGGAAAATGGGGGAGATTGGCGAGGAGGAATTGGCGGAGGCGAAGGTTCAGGTCATTGGGAATCGGCGCGTTGAGTCAGAGGGTTCGAGCGAGACGGCGGTTAATTTAATTGTTGAGGAATTGGATGGCGACGCGAAGAATTATTATAATTATGAGAAGAATATTAATGCGGTGAGTTTGGGTGACATTAAAAAGTTGGCGGCGATTTCGGAGTTTGCTTCGTTTTCTCTTGGTCCTTAAATTTTAGTTTAAGAGTTGGAGAAATTTTTTGATTTGTATTTCGCTTAGTCCGATTTGTTTTAATTCTTTTTCTGTTGTGTTGAAGATTTGTTTAAGATTTGAAAAATTTTCTAAAAGTTTTTTGGCGGCTGTTGGACCGATTTCCGGGAAGCCCTCGAGAATAAATTCTTTTTGTTGTTCTATTGTTTTTTGGGTTTTGGTTTGACGAATTGCGTTTTGAATGTTTGGTTTTTCATATCGTTTGGCGAGGAGTATTAGAAATTTTGAGGTGTCTTCTTCGTTTTCAGTAAAGATTATTGGGACTTGGAAATCGGTTGCGATTGAGAGGAGCATCCCGCGAATTGCGTTTTCGTGGATGTTGAATTTGTTGTAGTTGTAATAGAAGTTTTCGATGATTAGGAAGTGTTTTGGGTATTTTTTTATTTCATGGATTTGGTCGAAGAGTCGTTTGTTTATCATTGAGCCGACGAGGTCTTGGAAAGTTTTTCGTTCAATGATTGTTTCTCCGACGAGATAGTCGCCGATTTCGAGTTTTTCGAATTGGATGTTTGCTTTTTTCTCGACGAGGTTCGCGGAAATTAGAGATTGTTTTTCGCGGGTGTCGATGATGATTGGGATTTTTGGATTTGGGCAAGTTGGTTCTTTTTGGGGTTTTGTTTTTGAGAAGATGTTTTCGATTTGGTGTTTCATTGTTGTTTTTCGTTCGACGCGAAATCTTTTTTGATTTGATCGATGGCGGAGTGCATTCGTTTTTCTTTGTTGTAGGCGGTGTAATGGTAGATTTCGTCGAGGGTTTTTTTTGTTACGAGGATTTTTAGTTTTCCTTTTGAGAGTCGCGCGGTTCGGCCGGTTCGCTGGATTTTTCGAATTGCCGACGGGATTGGTTCGTAGAAAATTACTTCGCTGACTTCGGGGATGTCGAGTCCTTCTTCGGCGATTGAGGTTGCGACGAGGACGTTGATTTCTCCGTTACGGAATTTTTCTATCATTGCTTTTTGTTCTTTTTGTTTGAGTCCGGTTGTTTCGCCTTTGCCGTGTTCTTTGATTGCTTGTCCGACGAAGTTGTCGGCTTTTATTTGCGGGAGTTTGTTTAGTTCTTCCGAGATTGTTCGGACGGTTTCGCGGAATTGGGCGAAGACGATTATTCTCGAGTTTGGATTTTTTTGGAATTGGTTTTGGGTGATTTCTTTTAGGGCTTGGAGTTTTGGATGTTCTTGTCCGAGCGTCGTCGCTAATGAGAATGCTTTTGTGAATCGGGGGTCTGATGTTAATTTTTGGACGCCTTTGGATTTTTTTTCGGCGGCTTGTTTGAAGAGGTCTTTGAGGTAGATGATGAAGGATGAGATTGTTTGGGTTTCGAGGAGTTCGATTGCGTGGGAGATTTTTATTGCTTGGGCGCAGGCGGAGACGGCGAGCATGTTGTTGATGTTTTTTTTTTCTTCTGAGGTCTTGCATTAGTTTTGCCTGAGTTTTTAGGAGCATTGTTTTTGATGCGTTGCCGAAGATGACTTTTCTATTTTTTAGTTCGTTTACTTTTGTGTTGTAAATTTCCTGGAGGAGAACTTTTATTTCTACGAATTCTGGCGGGAAATCGATTTCTATTTTTTCGAATTCGAGTTCTTGGAGATAGGGTTCCACGTCGGGGCTTTGTCGTGTGCGGATTTCGACGGCTTCGACTCCGAGATTTTCGCAGACTTGTGTGATTGTTTCTTTGTTGGAGCCGGGCGATGCTGTCAGCGCTAAGACTCTTTTGTTTGTTGCTTGGTCTTTGTATTTTTGAGCGACGTGGTTATAGGCGTAATTTTTGAGGCATCGGTGGCATTCGTCGACGATGAGGAGCGAGACTTCGTTGAGGTTGTATAGTTTTTTATTGAGGTCGTTTGCGATGCATTGCGGGGTTGAGAAAATGAATTCGGCGGTTCGCCATATTTCCTTTCTTTTTGTCGACGGGGTTTTGCCGGTGAAGAGTTGCATGTCTGCCCAGTTTTCCGGGAGGTTTTTTTTGAAGGATTCGAAATGTTGTTCGATTAGCGGGCGGGTTGGTGCGAGGATTAGGATTTTTCCGAGGGGGAATTTTTTGAAGCGTTCGATGGTGAGCATTATGGCGATTAGAGTTTTGCCGGTTCCGGTTGGAAGGACGACGAGACAATCTTTTTCTTTGCAGGTTTCGAATATTTTATTTTGATATTCTCGCGGTTCGATTTTGAGTTCTTCCATTTCTTATTAAGGATGATGGGTTTATAAGTTTGGATTAGATAATCGTCAGCGCCCAGAAGAATGTGAGGATTGCGGCGGCGAATGTGACTGCCCACAGGGTTCTGCTTGAGAAGAAAATTTTTGAGCCGTCGAGGTTAGAGAGCGGGATGGTTGACCACACGATGAAGTAGATGCTTAGTCGCGTGAAAAGTTCAAAGCCGGCGATGTATGCGGCGACGGCGACGGCGAGGTTTGCGATTAGTGCCCAGAGTGCTATCCATGCCATGTGCCATTCGGTGACTTCTGTAAATCGATAGAGTCCGTGGCGTCGTGAGACCCTTTCGGTTTTTGCTTCGACGTCGAATTCAAGAACGCCGAGCCAGAAAAAAAATCCTTTTGTGAAGAGCGTTAGGATTAGGGGGAGCCAGAGCATCGGGAGGGGTTTTTTGAAGTGCGTGTCTTTTCTGAATCCGAATTGATAGAGGGACCAGAATTTTGTTCTGACTTTTGTTTCGAGGTAATAGCCGACGGATTTTTTTACGAGGACGTTTATGGTTAGTATGATTAGAAAACTTATTGCGGCGGCGTAGAAGATGTTTGTGTTTTTGAAGGCGACGGTTAGTGCGAGGACGATTGATGCGAGGATTATTATTAATATTTCTTTTATGTTTTCTTTTGTGTCCATAGGAATAGATGTTTGGATTTTTTATAAAGTTATCTTTTAGAACATTTTGTTTGTAGATAGAGGCTTTGTCTTTGGTAGAATGGCCGTGTTGAGGACGCGTCGATAAAGTTGGTGTTTGTAGATTGCGGGGCGGGGGTTGAATTATTTTATTAGTATGCGTTGCATCATAGAAATGTATTTAAATGAGGGGCTTTTAATTTGGGCATGCTAAAAATAAAAAGAATGAGCGAGGTCGTCGGGTTGAGGGTATATACCGATGCGGGAGATTTGTTTGGGATTATTGAGGAAGTTAATTTGGTTGATAATAAGATTGACGGGTGGAGGATTGTCGTGTCGCGGGAGTCGGGGATGATTGAAATTCTTGGCGGGGCGCGAGGGATAATTGTGCCGCACCAGTTTATCAAGGCGATTGGGGACATTTTTATAATTGACAAGAATGCGGTGCCGGTTCAGACGAGAGACGAGGATTTAAGTTTGGACGAGATGGAATGATTTTGGGAAAGTTTAAATAGGTTTTTGATTTGTGTTTAATATGATATTTGATAGTCCGTTTTTTACCGAGATGTTGCTGCCGTTCTTGTTGGTGTTTGTCGTCGTGTTCGCGATTTTGCAGAAGTCGAAGATACTTGGCGAGGGAAAAGCGCAGATTGATGCGATGGTCGCGTTGGTGATTGGTTTGATTTTGATTGGGGTGCCGGGGCCGAGGGAAATTGTCGTCGGGATAATGCCGTGGCTGGCGGTTGGCGTCGCCGTGATTTTGGTTTTTATGATTTTGTATGGGTTTGTCGCGGGGGATTTGTCGAAGGCGCCGAATTGGATGAAAATTAGTTTTGGGATTTTGGCGGGGTTGTTTACGCTTGGGGTTGTCTTGTATATCACGGGATTGTGGGGAATTATCGAGGGATGGTTTTCGGGCGGCGAGAGTAGCGATATTTGGATGAATGTGTTGATGGTCGTCTTGATTATTGGAGCGATGGCGGTTGCGGTTTTTGGCGGGAAGAGGAGAGGGAATAGTTCTGGTGAGAAGTAGGAAAGATATATAAATAAGTTTTTTCTTTGTTGATTAAGATGGTTATGACGATTACAGAGGTCTTGAATATATGGAACGAGATGGGTGTTTTTTCTTATGTGATTCCGTTTTTGTTGATATTTGCGGTCGTGTATGCGATACTTAGCAAGACGAAACTTTTGTCGTCCAGTGGGGAAGAGAATAGATGGATATTGGCGATTATTTCGGTTGCGATTGGTTTGCTTGCGTTGCAGTTTGATTTTGTTTCGGAATTTTTTGCAGTAATATTTCCGAGGTTTGGCGTCGGGCTTGCGGTTTTTTTAGCGTTGATTATTTTGCTTGGGTTCTTTTGGCCGGCGCCGACGGCAGGTTCAACAAAGATTCCTGGTAGATGGATTGGATATGTCATTGGAATTGGCGTTGCTATTTGGGCGTTGAGTTCGTGGGACATGTGGAGTGGGCAGGTTGGATTTGGCGGTTGGTTTGTGCAAAATGTTTGGGCGTTGATTATACTTGGGGTTTTGATTGCGGTTATTGTTCTTGCAGCTAAGTCGGGGAAGACGACGACGGGGGGATAAATGGCAACTGCATCTCTTTCGGCGATTGGATATTTTGTTCCGATATTTGCTTTTTTGCTTGTGTTTATTGTGATTTATGCGTTGCTGGTTAAGACGCAAATTTTGGGTGGGAGTTCGGCGGTGATGCTTTTTGTTTCGTTTATATTGTCGGCGTTTTTTATTATTGAGGCGAATCTGATTGAGTTTGTGCAGTTTAGTTCGGCGTGGATGAGTGTCTTGGTTTTTGTTTTGTTTTTTGTGTTGGTTATTTTGGCGTTTATTCCAGGGATTAAGATTGGCGAGTTTTTAGGGAAGGGGAATTGGTTTGCGTGGGTTTTGCTCGTCGTGATTTTGGTTGTTTTTGTCGTGTCGTCGGCGTATGTTTTTAATTGGGCTTTGAATTGGGGGATGGTTAAGGATTGGTTTGGTAGTGATTGGTTTGGGATGATTTTGCTTTTGATTATTGCTGGCGTTATTAGCTGGAGAATTACTGTGAAGTGAGGAGATTATTTTGCGATTTTTTTGAGGGCGTTGATGTTGTCGATTAGTGGGTTCATGAGTTTTGAGACGGTGCCGTGGAGATTGTCGAGGTCTTTGTGAATCATCGCGTTGTTTTCGCCGAATTCGCTTATTTTGCTGATGATTGATTGTTGGAGGTTGTCGATTGTTCTTTCGATTCGTTTTAATCTGTCGTCGATGTCGTTGACTTTGTCTTGGATTGCTGTTTTGAATGATGCGACGTCGCCGATTTGCTTTTTGAATTCGTTTAGTTTTTCTGTTGTTACTTGCTCGGCGATTTCAGATATTGTTTCGGTGTCGAGAGATTGTTGCGGGGCGTAGTATTCTTGCTGGGGGTATGGCTGGGGAGTTTCCTGGTAGTAGTCATATTGAGGTTGTTCTTGAAATTGTTGTGGCGGGTAAATTTCCGGGGCTGGTTGTTGATAATTTTGCGGGTAGGTTGGTTGTGTTTGTATTTCTTTGGTTAGTGGCCGGCGAGAGGCCTGTTGTTCTGCGAGTAAGGTTTGTCCTGCGGGGTTTGGCATAATTGATTCCTGCATTCCCGGTGAAGTTGGTTGTCCCGAGGGCGAGATTGCGTTTTTAATTTTTGCTTGATTCAGGGAGTCGTTGATTTCAGCGGGGCGGAGTCCTTCGTTTTGCAATCGTATGGAAATTTCCTCGTCGGAGATTCCCATTTTTTGCATTTCTATAACTCTATCTAGTGTTGCCATGTTAGGAGGAGAGTTTTGTAGTATTTATTTGTTTCTTTGTTTTGTTTTCTATTAATTCTTCGACGTCCTTTTTTCTCATGAATTCTAGTGGCTGAAAATCTTTGAGCATTCTTTCGATTATGGTTATTTCTTCTCTTTTAATAAATTTGCCGAATTCAGATATTAATCTGTTCGAGGTCTTTTTGATTTCGTTGAGGTCTTTTTTTATTTCCTGGTTTTCTTTTTTTATTTCTTTGAGTTCTTCTTCAATATCCTGGCGCGAGGAGATTAGGTTTTTTCCGAGCAATAAAACTCGTTCTCTGATGAGGCGGTTTCTTTCGTCGATGTCTCGGAGGCGCGTGTTGAAATCTGTTAGAAGAAATTGGATTTGGCCGCTGGTGTCTTGTTGTTCCATTATAATTTATGGGGGAGTAGGTTTATAATTGTTGAGGATAATAAATGAAAATGGAGCGTGATGAAATTACTGGCGAAATTATTAAGATATTTTATGAGGTTTATAATATTCTTGGGTATGGTTTTTTGGAGAAGGTTTATGAGAAGGCGATGTGTCTGGAATTTGATAAGACGGGGCTGAAGTATGTTAATCAGTATCCCGTTAAGGTTTTTATAAGGGGAATATCGTTGGTGATTATGTTGTGGATTTTTTGATTGAGGGGAAAGTTATTGTGGAGATAAAAGCTATTCGGGAGTTGTCTCGACAAGATGAAAATCAATTGATGAATTATTTGAGGTCCACAGATAAGGAGGTGGGGTTGATTTTGAATTATGGTTTGAGACCAGAGGTAAAGCGGAGGGTTTATGATAATGAGCTGAAGAAGAGGGTTTGGGAGTGAGGGCGTAACTTGTTTGTTGGTGTAACTTGTTTGTTGGAAAAATTGCGCACGGATACACACAGATGCGCACAGATTTGGTTTTGGAATTTTGTTAAGTGATTATTTAGGATACATATATTTTAATATGTGTTTTTGTTTTAGTGGTTAATGATGGAGGTGATTGTCTGTGATGTTTAAGGCGGATGCGCCGTTGTATTCTTATGAGATTGTTCGGGAGAGCGGGGAGAATGTGATGTATGTGAATTATCTTGGGGCGAAGTTTGTGCCGTCGCTGGTTGATTCGGCGGAGGTGATGGGGAAGACGGTTGATAATCTAAGAGAGGAGTCAAATGTTGCGCGGATTGTGTTTGTGCAGCAGAGAAATTATTCGCATGATTTTAAGCAGGTTAAGATGCTGGTCGAGGTTGGGAATCTTTATAATTTTTTGACGAAGCAGGAGAAGATTGTTTCGCCGGAGAAATTGTCGTCGCTGGGAACTTTTTATTATGATGCTTATGCTTTTTTTAATCGGGTTATTAATGAGATTTTTGTGGCTGATCCGGTGAAGGCTTATCGCGAGTTGAAGGGGATGCTCTTCGCGCTTCGCGCGAAGTCGGAAATCGGAGGTCGGAAGTCGGAGGTTGGAGAGTATGTCAGGGTTTTGGAGAGAGTTGTTGGGCTTTTTGATGAGCTTGAAATTATCAAGAGGTTGAGGGATTTTTTTGATTCTTATTCTGCCGGGGACAGGAATATTTATTCGGAGGTTTTTCGGGCGGATGTCATGCCGAATTTTACTTTCACGAGGATGGTTGCGCGGATACCGGATGATGCCGAGATTGTGAAGCAGTATTCGATTGCGAAGGGGCACGATAAGAGTTTGGTTACGATTTACAGGATGCCGGACAGGGCGAAGTTGATTTATCATTTGTCGCCGCCGGAGTATTTGCTCGACGAAGACCATCATATGTTGTTGAATCTGGCGAGGAATGTTATGATTGAGCATCGGCCGACGGCGGAGGAGTTTAGTGACCCGGAGAGGACGCGTCAGGTTTTTTTTAATGTGGCGAGAGATTTGCTGAGTGATTTGGCGGGGAATAAGAAGGTTGGCTTGAGTCATGGGGAGTTGACGAAGCTGGCGAATATTTTAGTGAGGCACACGATTGGGTTCGGGGTTCTTGAGGTTTTGCTGGAGGATGAGTCGCTGCAGGATATTATGGTGAACGCGCCGGTTTCGTTGTCGCCGATTTTTGTGAGGCACAATGATTTTGATGAGTGCATTACGAATTTGGTTCCGTCGATGGAGGACGCGGATTCTTGGGCGGCGAAGTTCAGGATGATTTCCGGGCGGGCGTTGGACGAGGCGAATCCGATTTTGGATACCAATTTGGAGTTGAGCGGGATTAGTGCGAGGGTCGCGATTATTCAGGAGCCGTTGTCGGCGGGTGGGCTGGCTTATAGTTTGAGGAGGCATCGTAGCAAGCCGTGGACGTTGCCGTTGTTTGTCAAGAATAAAATGATTGATAGTTTGGGGGCGGGGTTACTGAGTTTTATGATTGACGGGGCGAGGACGATGTTGGTTGCGGGGACGAGGTCATCGGGGAAGACGAGTTTGCTTGGGGCGTTGTTGCTGGAGATAATGTCGAATCATAGGATTATCACGGTCGAGGATACTTTGGAATTGCCGGTTGGCGCGATGAGGAAACTGGATTATGATATTTTGTCGATGAAGGTGCGGTCGGCTTTGGCGGGCGAGTCGACGGAGGTCGCGGCGGAGGAGGGGATTAGAGCGTCGTTGCGTTTGGGTGATTCGAGTTTGATTGTCGGCGAGATTCGGTCGGGGGAGGCGAGGGCGCTGTATGAAGCGATGAGAGTTGGGGCGTTGGCGAATGTCGTTGCTGGGACGATTCACGGGGCTTCGCCTTACGCGGTTTTTGACAGGGTTGTTAATGATTTGGGCGTGCCGATTACTTCGTTCAAGGCGACGGACTTGATTGTCGTTGCTAACCCGATTAAGTCGGCGGACGGTTTACATTCGTGGCGTCGGGTTTTGGAAATTGCGGAAGTTAGAAAACATTGGACGAAGGACCCGTTGGTTGAGGGCGGTTTTGTTGATTTGATGAAGTATGATGTGAAGGCGGACATGATGAAGCCGACGGAGGATTTGATTAATGGGGATTCGGAGATAATGAAAGCGATTGCGGCGAATGTTCGGGGTTGGGCGGGGGATTGGGATGCGGTTTGGGACAATGTTGTTTTGAGACAGAAGATTAAGCAGGAGGTTGTTTCTTTTTCTGATAAGATTGAAAAGCCGGAATTATTAGAGGCGGAGTTTAGCGTGAAGTCGAATAATGTTTTTCATCAGATTAGCGACGAGGTTAGTGAAGAGGTTGGATTGCCGGTTAGCGAGAGAGTTTTCCCTTCTTGGAAATCTTGGCTTGAGAAGGAGTCGAAAAGAGTTGGATTATGAAGTATGAAGAATTGACTGAGAAAATTATTGGGGCGTTTTATCGGGTTTATGATGAACTTGGTTATGGATTTTTAGAGAAGGTTTATGAGAGGGCATTGGCTGTCGAGTTTGGTAGTTTGGGTTTAAGATTTGAGAGGCAAGTTCCTATTAATATTGTTTATAGGAAGGTTGTTGTTGGGGATTATTGTGCTGACTTTATTGTCGAAGGGAAAGTTGTTGTTGAAATTAAGGCGATAAGGGAGTTGGGCGGGGCTGAAGAGAAACAGCTTTTGAATTATTTGAGAGCGACTGATAAAGGGGTTGGGTTGTTGTTGAATTTTGGACAAAAGCCCGAGGTTAAAAGGAAGGTTTATGATATTGTTGTGAAGAAGAATGTGGATGTTAAAAGGGAAGGTTATTATATTGAGAAGAATAGCACGCGGACTAACACGGGCTAACACGGATTTTTATTTGAGTATATAAATTTTTAAAAAGTCGGAGTTGTTGAGTCGAGTATGAGTTTGGATGATTTAGATTTTGAAAAAATGAGAGAGGCAGAGGCGTTTCTCTATTAATAGTTTGCCGGCGACCACACATGGATTTAATGGGTCGATTTTGTCTGATGATTTCCCTTTTATTTTTTACAGATTTAATGCAAAGTTTTGTCAAGATGTTGAGGTGCTTGTTGGCGACGGCAAAGATTGGTATATGTATCGATTTTCAAGCGATGAGATGAAAAGTAGAATGTTGCAACATAAGCCCATAGACGTTAGCAAGAAGTGCCCTGTGTGTTCTGGCATGGAAGCTTTGGATTACTTTTTAACAAGGTAATTCTGTTCAATAAAAATATAAAGTCGTTTTGGGTTGTTGTTTAAGATAGGGGAGTTAGGGATATAAATTTTTATAAAGGTGTGTTTTTTTTGCGTATATGGATTTGGATGGGTTGAGTATTGGGAAGATTTTTGGGGCGGGGTTTGTGCCCCTTCATGGTTCTCGAGGGACTGGATGCGGATTTAATGGGGTGGTTTTGTCTGAAAGCCCAGTTGTTTTATATAGAGAGTCTGGAGATTCGGGCTGCGACGTTCAGGTGCTTACGAGTGACGGGGAGTTTTTGCGTATATATGAATTCCCCATGGAAGAAATAAGAGAAAGGGCGGGTTCTCGCGAACCGATTAATATTGACGAGAGGAAGCCTTTGTATTCGGGTGGTGATGCTGTTGCCTTGGTGAAGAAGATGAGTTTTGCTAATGAGATAGCTGGGTGGCATCCTTGGGAGAGGTAGGAATTTTTGCGGGTGGGCGAGATTGGCCTCAATTAAAAATATAAAGTCTTGTTGGTGTGTATTATGGAGAGATGGTTAGCACTGATGATATTTTAAGGAAGTATGGGGCGAGGATTGAAAAGCAAATGCGGGGGTTTGAGCAGGGCGACGGGCGACGGGCGACGGGCGACGGGCGTTTTTCGAAGAGTTATGAAAAATTTAAGTCGTCGATGTTGCCGGAGTTTTCGCGATATGAGAGGTGGTGCAAGTCGCTGGGGAATGTTTTTAGGATTAAGGTTGGCGAGAGGGACAGGGTCAGGATTGAGAGAAACGTCGAGATTGCGCATTTGAGTTTGACAGCGTCGGAGGTTGTGGTTTTTTCGACGATGGTTTTGTTTTTGACTTTGTTTGCGGGCGTGTTTTTGCTTCTGGGGATTTGGTTGCTGGGTGGGCCGTTTTCTTGGATGATGTTGTTTTTTATTTTTGTGTTTGAGATATTTTTGTTTTATTATACGTCGAGGGTGCCGGACAGGTTGGCGATGAAGTGGCGGCTGAAGGCGTCGTCGCAGATGGTGCCGGCGATTTTGTATATTGTGATTTACATGAAGCATACTTCGAATTTTGAGAAGGCTGTTGCGTTTGCGGCGGAACATTTGGAAGCGCCGTTGAGTTTGGATTTCAGCAAGATTTTTTGGGATGTTGAGGTTGGGCGGTTCTCGACGATAAAAGATAGCATTGATAATTATTTGGAGGGATGGAGGGATTATAGTTTGGAGTTTATTGAGGCGTTTCATTTGATTGAGTCGAGTTTATATGAGCCGGACGAGGCGAGGAGGGTTGGGGTTTTGGAGAAGTCGTTGCAAGTTATTCTTGACGGGGTTTATGATAAGATGTTGAAATATACGCACGAGGTGAACGCGCCGCTGACAAATGTTTATATGCTGGGGATTGTTTTGCCGACGCTGGCTTTAGCGATTTTGCCGTTGGCGTCGACGATGCTTGGCGGGGCGATTAAGTGGTGGCATGTGCTTTTGATTTTTAATATTATGATTCCGTTTTTGGTTTTGTATTTGACGAATAATATCATGATGCAGAGGCCGGGGGGTTATGGCGAGACGAGTTTGCTGGAGAAAAATCCGTTGTATCCGAGGTATAAGAGCAATGCTGGATATTGGAAAGGATTTTTTATTGCGTTGCCGATTTTTGTCGTCGGGTTGATTCCGATTTTGTGGAGATATACTAATTTGCCGATTTGGTTGGGGATGGCGAGGGATTATAGCTGGACGGAGTTGGGACTTGGATTTTTGGGGAAGAGCGGAGTGTTTGGGATTATGACGGATAAGGCTGGAGTCGTGAGCGGGCCGTTTGGTTCGTTGGCGTTGTTGATGAGTTTGTGTATTCCTATTTCTATTGCGGTTGTTTTTATTGTCGCGTTCAGGGAGAAGACGAGGGATATTTTGGATACGAGGAATAAGTATAAGGAAGTTGAGAGTCAGTTTACGTCGTCGCTGTTTCAGCTGGGGAACAGGATAGGGGATGGGGTGCCGGCGGAGATTGCGTTTGCGAAGATGGTTGATTCGACGAGGGGGACGGCGACAGAGGGGTTTTTCAAGATTGTGAACGAGAATATTCAGCAGTTAGGGATGAGTTTGGAGCGGGCGTTGTTTGACCCGAAGCGTGGTGCGGTTGTGTTTTATCCGTCGCAGTTGATTGCGACTTCGATGAGAATTCTGGTTGATTCGGTGAAGAAGGGGCTGAGGGTTGCGGCGAGGAGTTTGATGTCGATTAGCGATTACGTGAAGAATATCAAGAAGATAAACGAGAGGTTGAATGATTTGCTGGCAGGGATTGTTTCGGACATGAAGTCGAACATGACTTTTTTGGCGCCGTTGCTGGCGGGAATTATTGTCGGGTTGGCGGGAATGATAACGACGATTCTTGGGAGCTTGTCGGCGATGTTGACTGGCGGGGAACTTGGAAATACGGCTGAGATTGGGAGCGGGGGGATTGTTGGGATACTTTCTATTTTTGATGTGACGAAAATGATTCCGACTTATTGGCTGCAGGTTATCGTCGGGATTTATTTGGTCGAGATAGTTTTTATTTTGAGTTCGACGCTGGTGATGATTAAGGCGGGGCGGGACCCGTTGATGGCGACGGCGCAGACGGGGAGGAATTTGAGGACGACGATTGTTTTGTATACGATTGTTGCGGTGGTTTCGATTGTTGTGTTGACGGTGATTGGGGCGGTTGCGTTGGCGAATTTGACCTAATTTCAATTTTCGCTGGTAATTTCTTGGTAAAAATTTCTTTATGTATTTGAATACACTGCAGAAATTTTTACACGGCGAAATTTCCTATCGAAAATCAAAATTAGTTTTGTGAGTAATTTTAAATAGTTTGATTGGTAATGGATTTTATGAAAAAGGGGATTAGTGCGATTGTCGCGACTGTTCTGATTATTTTAATAACGGTCGCGGGGGTTGCGATAATTTGGGTCGGGATTTTGCCGATGGTTCGGGAGAGTTTTGATTTTCAGGATTTAGATGGGCGGGTGAGCGTTTTGTCGTCGGGGGGATACACGGTTTATGATCCGATGCGGGAGGTTGCGACGGTGCAGGTGAAGAGGGAAGTTGACGAGGGCGTGATGGAGCGGATTAAGATTTCGTTTTCTATCGACGGGAATTCGGTTTCGTCGACGGTGGTTGCGCCGAATTCGGGGCAGACGAAAGTTTACGCTTTTGACTTGTCGAGTTACGGGGTGCCGGACAGCGTCGCTGCTTCGCCGATTTTTGTCGGGAAGAATGGGGCGGAGAAAGAGGGCTCGGTGACGTCGACGGCGAATTTGCCGGCGAAAAGCATTAGCGAAGTTCAGGGGAGCGTTTACGATTTGGGCGGGGATTATTTTTACGAGGTGCCGACGGACGGGCTGGTTTCGATTTGGACTTTTAGCGGGGATGCTGATGATGGTTGGGGAGATAATAACGGGGTTATTTATGGTGAGGGGGATGAGTTGGTTGATGGGGTTTTGAGTTTGGATGGGGCGGGGGATTATGTGAGTGTGGGGGATGATGGGAGTTTGGATTTTAATAATAAGTTGACTATTTCTGCGTGGGTTAAATTTGATACCCTTGATGTGTCTCAGAGAATAGTTGTTAAGAGGTGTTTTAGTAGCTGTAGCGGGGATAGTAATTTTGATTTTTATTTTTATAATACTACTAAGAGAGTTAATTGTTATTTTAATGATGGGACTGCTGCGGTGAGTGCTTCTTCGTCTGCTAATGTTATAACTGATTTTAATTGGCATCATTTAATTTTGGAATATGATTATAATAACGGGGCTTTTGTTTATTATGTCGATTCTGTTAAAGCTGGGGAGGCTACTCTTGCGATTCTTGGGGACACTACGAATATTGAGAGTATGTTAATTGGTTCCTGGAGTGGTGGTAGTTTTATGGATGGCTCGATTGATAATATTATGTTGTTTGATAGGATTTTGGGCGGGGATGAAGTGGTCGCGATTTATGAGGTGCAGAAGAAATAGGGAAATTTAAATAGTTTAGTTTTATTAATTGATTATGAATAAAAGAGGTTTGGAGATGGCGGTGACGACGGTGATTATGATAATTTTGTCGATTGCGGTTTTGACGATTTTGATAATTTTTGTGAATTCGCAGACGGGATTTTTGTCGAGGTGGTTCAGGGGTTATGAGAGTGAGAGTAATGTGGATGTGGTTGTGAGTGCTTGTAATAATTTAGTTGCGACTGAGTCGGTTTATTCTTATTGTTGCGAGGAGAGGGATGTTGTTCTTAACGGGAAGGATAAATTGGAGTTGACTTGCGGCGCTGCGCGAGTGGAGGGTTGGTCGTCGGGGAAAATAAACGAGATGAGTTGCGACGGGATTGTTTGTTAGGAAGTTTTATAAATAAAGGAGATGTGAGTATAAGATGAGAGTTGGTAAGAAGGGGCAGTTGGATTTGTTGAATATTATTTGTGGGCTTATTGTTATTTGTGGCGGGGTTGCTATTTCTTTTGGGATGGTTAATTTGGGGAGTTTTGTTGCAACTGTGGGATTGATGCTTGAAATATTTAAATTAATTGTGGAGAAAGGGGTATGGTAGAGGCAAGTTTGATTATCGGTATTGCGATTATTGTTATAAATTTGTTGCCGATTTTGTTTGGGAAGTATAAATTATTGGTGGTGACTGGCGCGATTTCAGTTTTTCTTGCGATGTTGTTGCTGACGGGAGTTGCGTAGATGGAAAATAAGAGGGGACAGCAGATGACTTTGTCGACGATTATTGCGATTGTTCTCGGGATTGTTGTTCTTATATTTTTGATTTATGGGTTTAGCACGGGGTGGAGTAATTTATGGAGCAAGGTGACGGGTTCGGTTTCGGGTTCGAATGTCGAGGATAAAATAAAAGATTGTGAGACGGATTGTTCGTTGGGAGAGAGGACGTCTTATTGTTTTGAGAATAAAGAGTTGAGATTTTTTGATAGTGCTGGGAAAGTTGTGAAGGTGAGCGGGACGTGTGTGAATTTTTCGAGCGATAGTTTTGTTGTTGATGGAAAGGTTTCCGCTGGGCAGATAAAGGGGATGGGGTTTGAGAGTTGTGCTTCGATTAAGTGTTAGGAAGTTTTATATAATTTGATTTGATTTGATTTCTATGGAAGGAGAGAGTGAGATTGTCAAGATAATTATTGTGATTGTTGTTTTAGTGATAATGGTCGGGGCGGTGATTGTTTTGTTGAGCGGGAAGGGTGGGCAGATTTTGGATTCTGTTAGAAATGTTTTGAGGTTTGGACGCTAATCGCTTTGCGATTGCGAGATGTTAGATGTTAGAGATTAGATTTTAGAGTAGATGTTTTGGGAAGTTTAATAAAGATTGGAATATTATTTTTGCGATGAGAGGGAAGGGTGGTGCGGTTGAGTGGAGTGTTGGGAAGTTGATGTCGATTGTCTTGTTGGTGATTTTGTTGGTGTTGATTGTTTATGGAGTTTCGAGTGGTGGGTTGATTCCGTTGAAGGATAGAGTTGAGGGGATGGTGAATGAGGTGTTGTTGATGTTTGGCGACGGTGATAATGGAGGAGATGGGGTGGAATGCTTGGATGAGAGTGATGTTTTTATCGAGGGGGTTGGGGATGGTAAGATAATTTATTGCAAGGGGTATTGTGAAATTAGGATGGATAATGATTTTAAATTTGCTGATTTGAATTCGAATCGTTTTAAATATAATATTGATAGTGGCGTCATGAATGATGGTGGGGTGAAGGATGATGGGAAATGGCATTCTTTTGATCAGAGTTTTGTTGGGTTAGATGTTGATAAAATTAATATTGTGGGGCAATTGTATAAATCGTATAAGGGGGCTTATGAAAAATATTTTAATATTCACAAGAGAAGTCGGGTGGATATGTCTTTAGAGTTGAGGTCCGAGTTTAAGATTTATATTAGAATTGGGGCTAATTTGTATAGATGGATGGAGGACTTGGCATCTTGGGAGGTATGTAGTTCCAGGGTTGGCGATAAAAATATTGAAGAGTATTGTTTTTCGGACGAGAAGGGGAGGTGGGATATCCGCGTTGGCGACGGTTGGGAGTCGGTTGAGGATTATGGGGAAGAGTTTAATTATTTTGATAAGTTGATGGTTGGGTGGAGGAGTGGGAATGATTTTTGGTATAGTACAGATTTTACCAATTTGATATGGGAGAAAAATCCGACGCTGATTTTAATGCAAGAGGTAAGAGAGAAAGAGATTGAGAAATATGAGGATGGTTTGAATTTGGAGTTTAAGGAATTATTAGATTACGATTTGCAGGGGGGCAAGTTTTCGGTTGATGTTGTCGGCGTGGTTAATTCTCCGATAGTTGTTGTTAATGATGAGGTTGGGAACAAGAGAGCTATTGTTCAGATAAAGATGTCGGGTTATCTGAATGATGTTGGTGTTGATGTTGTTGCTCCGGATGGGAGTAATGCTTTTTTTTATGCAGTGGAGAAAATGTCTGACAAGGAACTTGATGATGTGATTAGGTTAAATAAAATTTATGAGTTTTTAAAGGACAAATGTTGAATAAAAAAGGCGATTTGACGACGGGAGAAATTTTGGAAATTGTGCTGGCGGCGGCTGTGGTTTTGGTTTTGGCGTTTTTGTTGTATAAGTTGATTTCGCCGAGTTTTGACGTCGGTGAGAAAACTGCGGAGTCTTATCGTGATAGTTTTTTGGCGCAGGTTGGCGTCGCTGATTCTGGTAGCGTCGGGGAGTTTTCAATTTGGCAAGTTAGCGAGAAGAATGATTTTTATTTGGTTTATTTTGGGGATAAGAAAAATGTTGAAAGTAGATTTTTTTGTCTTGATAATAATGTGAATAAGTTTTGTATTTGTTACGGGCGGAAGGGTAAGTATGAGTGTTCGCGTTGCGGAGAGTTGGGGCGTTCGGCTTTGATGGATGGGGCGTCGTCGTGGGTTCTTAATCCGATTGACAAGATTGAAATAAAATTAAAGGAAGATGTTTATGAGATTAATAAAATTTAAGAGAGGACATCTTCGTGAGGCTTCAGATTTCAGGTATCAGATTTCAGGAAAGCGTGGGCATATTGTTTCGGATGAGGTCATAAAATGGATTTTGTATTTGGCGATTGTCGTCGCTGTGGGGTTTGCGGTGAGAGCGATTATTATTAAGGCGGGGAGTTAGTTTTATTAAGTTTGTTTTGTTTTGTTTTCGATGATAAGTAGAAAGGGGTCGGAGAAGTTTTATATTATTACATCTTTGATATTGGGGTTGATGGTTTTGGTGATAGGTTTGTATTGGATTTTTAATGAATATTTTAATCAGGACGAGTTGGATTGGCAGGTTTGTAGGCAGAGTATTTTGGTGAGAGCGAGTTTGTCAAGTGAAAAATTAGAAGAGATAGGTCTTGATGTGGGTGGTGTTTTCCCATTGAAGTGTAAGACTGAAGTTGTGAATGTTAATAGTGCTAATCGAGATGAAGTTTATGATAAAATATCTAAGGCTGTTGCAGAGGGATGGTATATGTTTGGAGAGGGAAAGCTTAATTTTATAGGGCCTAGTTTTTGGGAAAAAAATATTGTATGTATGGCTTTTGCGAGAATTCATTATACAGACAATGCCTTAAATGAATTTAATGAAATGACGAGAGATGGAGAGGATAGTAAAGGGAGATATAATTTGGGTTTTTATGATTATTATAAAAAAACAAAGATTGCCGAAGAGTCTTTGACTTATGATGAATATTTACCAGTAGTGATGTTTTTGGAGGAGAACCCAGGGTTTGCTTTTGTTCCTTTGGGCGTTAAGATGTATCCACAAAAAGAAGACCAAATACTTATTTATGCCATACATAAGAAAAAGCAAGGTATTGCGGGATGGGCATCTAAGCAGTGGATTGATGTTGCTAGTTGGTCTACTTTTATTGCTGGTTACTTGTCTCGCAATAAAGAGATGAAAGAGTCTGCTAAGGAATATTTTATAGAAGCCTATGGACTGGAGAGATCCATTGTTATGGCTTATTCTAATGATATAGAATCTCTTGGATGTAAATTTTTGACAATACCGGCATAATGAAAAAGAAAGGGAGTTTATTGCATCAGGTGATTATTCATCTTATTTTGATTGGGATTATTTTGGCGTTGTTTTTGTTCGTGACGGCGGGAAAGATAAATGCGCGGGGGGTGAAGCAACAGGTTTTGGAAAAAGAGATTGCGTTGTTGGTTGACGCGGCGGTGCCGGGGATGAGTTTCGAGATTGAGAAAAATAATTTGGACGGGTTTGTTTCGGATGTTAGAATTGAAAATGGGAAAGTTTTTGTCGAGGTTGCGGGGTTGAGCGCGTTTGAGGGGTATCCGTATTTTAGCAAGTACGATGTTCGGGTTGCTGAGGAAGATGATAAATTTGTGGTGAGTGTGAGATGAATTTTTGTGTTAAGGATGTGGGTTGCATTGAAGGATTAGGTTCGGCGGATTTTTTGCGATTTTTAATGGACGACTTTGTAATTTTAAAAATAATGGCACACGGACCAACACGGACCAACACGGATTTTTTAGGGGGTTGGCATGCTGAATAAAAAGGGGGTTCTGGGCGAGGGGATTTTGATGATGTATCGTTTGGCGTTGGTTACTCTTGTTGCGTTTATTGTTTTGGGAGTGTCGTCGGTTTTTTATGCGCATTATATTGATGTGAGGGACGCGGAGGCGGTTTTGATGACGAGGAATATTGTGGATTGCGTTGCGCCGTTGGGAGTTGTTGATTTGGATTTATTTGGCGAAGGTGCAGAGATTTTTTCTTATTGTGGGTTTAGCGACTATGAGGTCGAGAGATTTTATGCCAAGGTTAGTGTGAGTAGCGATGGGAGAGGCGTTGCTGAATTTTCACAGGGAGATTCGGGTGCGTTGTGGGTTAGGAGAATTTTTGACGAGAAGATGGCCTCGGTTGACATTTTGAAATATGAGCCGGGTTATTCAAGCAGGATTTATGATGTTATTGTCCTAGATGATTTTGTTGAGAGTTATGGGAAAATCGAAGTGGAGGTTTTGGTGAATGAAGAGTAGCAAGGGGATTATTGGAAGTTTTGTTTCGTTGTTTGTGGCGACGATAGTTATTGTTATAATTTTAGTGGTGATGATTGTTGCTTCGGGGATTGTGAAGAAGATTGTTCAGAGGGAAGATAGTTTTGGCGTCCAGGGTGAGGTTGATATTGGAGTGGATGACGTTTTTGATTATGCGGACAAGCAATTTAATAATATGACGCAGTTGAGGATTGTGGTTGAAAAAAATGGGGATTGGAAAGGTTGGTTGTCGAAGGAGATGGGAAGGTGAATAATCGGGGGCAGGTTTTTGCGGCGGTCTTGGTTTTGGTGACTTTGTTTATGTGCGGGGTGGTTTGGGTGCTTTATGGAGTTGAGCAGAGTAATGCGGATAGTTCGCTTGTGTCGCCGAGGGCGGTTTTGGAGATGAGGGATGATTTGGAGATTTTTGAGGTGAGAGAAAAGGCGCTGGTTGAATTTACGGCTAAAAGTGTCGAGGGGAAATTTGGGAGTGATGAATTTATTTTGGAATTTAGAAACAGATTTTTGGACGACGTGATTGCCGACGAGCAGATGAGTGATTTTATTTTTAGGGATTTGGTTTTTGGCGGGCGGGATTTTGAGGACGATGCGCGAAGAGAGGGGCGGGAGTTTTTGGACAAAAATCTTTATTCGGAGGTGATTAGTAGAAATGGAGATTTGATTTTCAGGAGGAACACGATGGGGAAGAAGATTTTTTTGAGGGCGCCGGAGAGTGGCAGAATTAATTTTCCGGTTTGGTTTGAATATGATTTTGCGAGGGAGTATGTGGTGAGCGAGAGCGAGGCGGGGGGCGAGTGATGGAGTATGGCGGGAGTGAGCGGCGTCGGACGAAAAAGGATTTAAGGAGAAAGAGGTTAGCGCGGGGGTATAAGCGCGGGGGAAAGTTTCGAGTGCAGGAAGTTGAAGAGGGTGAGAGAAAAAGAAAGAGGAAGGTTTAAATAAATTAGTGTTGTTTTTACTGTATGGAGAAAAGAGTGTTGGAAATTTTGCAGGTGGTTGCTTGGGTGATGGGATTTATTGCTTTGGGACTGCTTGTTTTTGGGATAATCAAAGCTCTTTTGATTTAGGATGAGGGTTAGTCGTGGATTGACAATTTTTTCACAGATAATTAATTTTGCGATTTTTATTTATTTTGCCATAACTTTGATAAAATTAAATATTCTTGGGATGCAAGGACTTTTGATAAGTGCATTTGGGCTGCTTTCATCATTGGTTGCGAGTATAGTTTCTGTTTTGGAGGATTGATGGAGTTTGGATTTTTGTTTTGGTTGTTTTTTGCCGGGATTGTCGTCGCTGTTTTGCAGGATTTGAAAAGGCGCGAGGTTGATAATTGGCTGAATTTGTTTTTGTTGGTTGTGAGTTTTTCGTTTATTTTTTATCGGGCGATTTTTGAGGGCGATGGCTCGATTATTTTTCAGGCGGGGTTTGCCCTGGTTTTGATGTTCGGGATTATGAATGTTTTTTATTATGGCCGGGTTTTTGCGGGTGGGGATGCGAAGTTGTTGTTTGCGATGACGGTTTTTTTTGTTGGTGCGAATTTTAGTGAGACGTTGATGAATGTTGGGATTTTTGTTTTGTTCTTGATGGTTGCTGGTTCGATTTATGGTTTGGCTTATTCTTCTGTTTTGTATGTTAGGAATTTTGAGAAGGTAAATGAGGAAATAAAAAAGATGGTGGATGGCAGATGGTGGGTAGCGGGATGTGGTGTGCTGGTAATATTTTTCGGATTTTTATATTGGATATTTTTCGTTTTTGGGATTTTTGTTTTGTTGGGGCTTGGGCTTTATGTTTTTGCGAAGGGGCTGGAAAAAGTTGTCATGATTAGAGTTGTTTCTGGGGGGGATTTGAGGGAGGGCGATTGGCTGATTGAAGATATTAAGGTTGGAAAGAAAATTATCGAAGCGGACTGGGATGGTTTGTCGTTGGAGAATATTAAATTATTGAAGGGGCGGAGGAATATTAAAATTAGAGATGGGCTGCCTTTCGTGCCGGCGTTTTTGATTGCGTTTTTGGAATATGCTTTTTTGAAGGGCTGGGTTATTGGTTTGATTGGTTTTGGTTAGGGTATTCTTGGCGGGAGGATTGGGATGACTTCGTCGCTGATTGTTGATTGTTGATTGTTGATCTCGATTTTTTTTGGTTTTGTGATTTCTTTTTGGAGTTCTTTTAATTCTTCTTCGGATGCTTGTTGTTTTTTGCGTCGTTCGGTGTATCCTGAATTTTGACGCATTGGAGTATCGTTGCCGTAAATTGGGACGACTTCAATTAAGGGGTGGTTCATTATTTTTAGTTCTTTGATTTGGATTTCGCTTGGGGAGAAAGTTTCCTGAAGTTTTTGGGCGACTTCTTGGGCGAGGTCTTTTGCTGATTGGGGGAGTTCTTCAAGGTGTTCTTTTGGGACGACGAGGGAGTGGCCTTTGCTTAGTGGGTTTATTTCGAGGATGGCGATGTTGTCTTCGTTTTTGGCAATTTTGTAAGATGGGGTTTTGTTTGCGACGATTGAGCAGAAGATGCATTGTCCGCCGAGATGAGTTAGTTTGTTTTGCTGGATGAAGTTTTCGACCTGTTCTTTTGTCATAGAATTGATTTGGTTTGTGATTTGTTCGCGTCTATCTTCGGGAAAGTTGTCGAGTTGTTTGAGGAGATGTTCTTTGATTTTGTCTGCTTCTTCTTTTGTGATTGGCATGATTAAATAGACCGCTTCGCTGACAGATGTTTGTTGCGCTCGTTTTGTGGGGGTTTATTTGGTTTCATAATTGATATAGAATTAGTATGGTTATAAATTTATGGAAGTTTATCCGATTGCTCTTCGGTAGTCGGTTAGTTCGATGGACGAGACGCCCTCGATTTCTTTTAGTGCGTTTTCGACAGAGTCGACTTCTTCGTCTTCGGAGAGAGCGAATGTTACGATTAGTGCTTTGAGTCCAAATGCGATTGGTTCTTCTTTGGCTTCGTTGAAGACGCCGGATTTGAAGGATTCTATTTTTGATTTTATTTTATTTTTTAGGTCTTTGAGATTAGTTTCTAAATTTTCTGGCATTATTTTGAATTGGATTGCTGCGGTTGCCATTTTAGAGAATAGAGAATAGAGAATAGAGAATAGAGTTTAGTTGGTTTTTCATGGGCCTTCGTGTCCACATTTTTTACATTTGTATTCTATTGAAAGGTTTCGGCATTTGTCGCATCTGAAGATTTCTTTTGAACATTTTGGGCAGGGGAGCTTGACGCTGTTGGATGTTTTTCTGTCGCAGCTTATACATTTTGTTTCCATATTTATTTGTCTTGGTTTCGGTTTATAAAACTTGTTATGGGGTGTATCACAATAATACTTAAATAGATTTGATGGGAATTTTGTTTATGATGAATAAAATTGCGGAGGTAGATTGAGAGATTGTGAAGCTTGCGCTAAAGCGATAGCTTGCTCAAAAATCTAAGATTTTTTCGGATGGTGAATAAAATTGCGGAGGCGGATGGTTTTAGATTATGCAGTGACGAAGTTCTTGCGGTCAAGAATCTTGTGATTTTTTCTAATGCAAAATTATGAGATGCTTGTTGACAGGATTGCCGGCGAGGCGGGGATTGAGCGGGATGAGGTCGAAAGGAAAATTGAGGCGAAGAAGGCGAAGTTGTCGGGGTTGATTTCGAAGGAGGGGGCGGCGCAGATTATCGCGGCGGAGTTGGGGATTAGTTTTGAGAATCAGGATTTAAAAGTTGGGGAGTTGATGTCGGGAATGAGGCGGGTTAATATCGTGGGGAAAGTTGTGAATTTGTTTCCAGTGAGGGAGTTTTCGAAGAATGGGAGAGAGGGGAAGGTTGTGAATTTTGTTTTTGGAGACGAGACGGGGAGCACGAGGGTTGTGCTTTGGGATGTGAATCATATTGAGTTGATTGAGAACGGGGAGATAAAGGTGGGAGATGTTGTTGAAATTAAGAATGGTTCGACGAGGGACGGGGAGATTCATTTGGGGGGTTTTAGCGAGTTGAAGAAGAGCGGGGTCATTATGGGGGACGTGAAGACCGGCGTGATTGTGAAGGAAGGGAATTTGAGCGAGGCGAAGCAGGGGCAAAATGTCAGGGTGCGTGGGGCGGTTGTTCAGATTTTTCAGCCGAGATTTTATTTTGTTTGTCCGGAGTGTAATAAAAAAATTGTTGGCGAGGGTGGGGGATATAGGTGCGGGGAGCATGGGAAGGTTGCGCCGAAGGAGAGAGCGATTTTGAATTTTGTCTTGGACGATGGGACGGAAAGCATGAGAGTTGTGATGTTTAGCGACCAGATAAATGCGTTGATTCCCGAGGGTGATTTAAAGGATGAGGCGAAGGCGTTGGCGTTTAGGGATGATTTTATGGGGAGTGAGATTTATTTGTCGGGGCGGGTGCAGAGGAATAAGTTGTTTGATAATTTAGAAGTTGTTGCTTCTGGGGTTGAGAGAGTTGATGTTGAGAAACTGATTACCGATTTAAATAGCAAGGGTTAAGAATTCATTTTTGTTTTTGTTTGGATGTTATTTAGGACGCATGTGGTGTTTGGGATTTTTGTTTGGTTTATTTTGAGTTATTTTTTGGAGATGCCTTTGTATGTTTTGGCTTTTGTTTTGTTGGCGACGGTGTTTGTCGATGTTGATGTGAAGAATAGTTCGTTTGGGAACCGTTGGTATTTTCGGCCGTTGCAGTGGATTGTAAAACATCGGGGGGTTTTTCATAGTTTATTTTTTGGGGGTTTGTTATCTCTTATATTAGGTAGTGTTGATCTTTGGATTGGGTTTGGATTTTTTGTTGGTTATGTTTCGCATTTGTTTTTGGATTGCTGGACGCGGAGTGGGGTTGAATTATTTTGGCCGTTGAGATGGAAAGTTAAGGGGTTTGTTAAAAGCGGTGGGATTGTCGAGGATGTGATTTTTGTTTTGTTGATGTTGGGAGATATTTTATTAGTTATTTTGTATTACATAAATGCTTATTAAGGGAAGGGGATTTTTGTTGGAATGGTGGATGAGGAATGTGAGTATTTTTTTATGGCAAGAGAGGGAAATGGTGATTGTAAGAATTATTGTAGGGCTGTGATAGATGGGGTTTGTGATTCCGATGATTATGAGAGTTGTCAAACTTATTTAGCGGTTAAGGAGTGGGAGAAGAAATCGCGTGGGTTGTTGGGGGTGGTAGATGGCTGATGGAAGTTGCGAGTATATAGGAGATAGGGTGCCTCCTTATTTCAGTATGCGCAGTGAGGGTGAGAGTTTTGAATGCAAAGTGACGAATGGGGTTTGTGGTTCAAATAATTTCAGAGAGTGTGTTGTTTATAATATGAAAAAAGAAATTGAGGGAATGAGAGATGGCAAAAAAGATAGGTAGTGATGTCGAGGATGTTGTTTCTGGGGATGAAGAGGTGAAGGGCGGGAAGAAGGGAGAGGCGAAGTTGATTGACTTGCCGGGGGTCGGACCGGGGGCGGTTGCGAAGTTGGAGGCGGCGGGGATTTATGACTTGATGGGGTTGGCGGTTTTAACTCCGGCGGGTTTGTCTGAGTTGGCCGGGATGAGCGAGGCGGTTGCGAGGAAGGCGATTCAGGCGTCGAGGAAGATGATGGACTTGGGTTTTTCCGACGGGCTGGCGCATGAACAGAAGAGGAAGGAGTTGTTTCATATTACGACGGGGTCTAAGAATTTGGATGAGCTTCTTGGGGGGAAAGGGATTGAGACGAAGGCGATAACGGAGGCATTTGGGGCTTTTGGTTCGGGGAAGACTCAACTTGCTTTGTCGTTGGCGGTCAGTGTTCAGTTGCCGATTGAGCAGGGGGGCGCAAATGGGAAGGCGGTTTACATTGATACCGAGGGGACATTTCGACCGGAGAGAGTCAGGCAGTTTGCGTCGGGAATTGGGGCGAATCCAGACAAGGTGCTGAAAAATATTTTGGTTGCGAGGGCGTTTAATTCGGACCATCAGATGTTGTTGCTGGAGAAAGTGGCGGAGATGATTAAGGACGGAGAGCCGATTCGGTTGGTGATTGTTGATTCGTTGACGGCGCATTTTCGGGCGGAGTATACTGGGCGGGGGCAGTTGGCAGATAGGCAACAGAGGCTGAATAGATATTTGCATGATTTGATGAGGGTTGCCGAGCAAAATAATTTGGCGGTGTATGTGACGAATCAAGTTATGTCGGACCCGGCGCAGTTGTTTGGGGACCCGACGAAAGCGATTGGGGGGAATATCGTCGGACATGCTTGCACTTACAGAATTTATCTTCGACGAGGGAAGAAGGATTCGAGGATTGCGAAGTTGATTGACAGTCCGGATTTGCCGGATAATGCGACGGCGTTTATGATTGAGGCAGATGGGTTGAAGGATGTTGAGGTGTAAGAACACTAAGTTTTCTTACCAACTTTTTCTGGTGGGTGAACTTCGTTCACGATTTTATGCAAATTAAAATTTTTTAACGCGCCCGTCCGTTGCGAAGCAACGGACAACCTGGCGCTAAAATTTTAATTTGCGGGGATGGGAATAGGGAGGGGAAATTGGGAATAGGGAGGGGGAAATTAGAGAGCTTCGCTCTCATATTTTCGGCGGCTTCGCCGCCCCGCGCGGTCGCGGGGCTGGAATGCGGGGTTGGGATTGGGAAAAATTTCGTCGAGAGTCGACGGTGTTTATTTTTTGGAAAAGTATTTAAAGGAATTATTATAACTTAATGATAAAGATGGTGGTGAAATCGTCGAGAATTTTTTTGTTTTGTTTGGTTTTAGTTGTTGGCGTCTTGTTGAGTTCGGGGATTGTTGTGGCGTGGATTGATTGTTGGCAGTATGGTTCGATGAATGGTGGGACTCCATCTTTGTGTAATTCGAGCGGGTGCCTTGTGACTTCTTTTACGGGGAGTGTTGTTGGCTATGGGAGTGTTGAAATTGATCCTTGGTGTGGTTCGTCGATGCAATATTGTTGTCTTGAAAAACAATGTTGGCAGTGGGATGAGACGGATGAAACGATTTGTGAGACAAATGATGGAACTTTGAATTGCACTTGGAATGGTTTCCCGATGACGAATTATCTTCCGAATGGTTCTTCTTATATGATGAATGGAACTTGCATGATGGATTGGAGTAGTAGTGGCGATTTTGGTGGTCCGGCTAGTGGCTGTTGGAACAATGATGGAAACAAGCAACAGTGTTTGAGTGATTATCAAACTTGTGAGTGGAAGGCGAATGATGTGAATCAGAATCCGTGGTGCTGGATAAAAACATTGGGTGACGCTCAGAATAAAAATTCTCTTGCGACGACGACGGATATCGGTTGCTGTGACCAAAAGGGTTGTTGGAGTTATGAGGGAAATGAAACATTGTGTGTTAATGGAAGTTTTGCGGGGGCGTGTACTTGGGTGAGTAAAGCGAGTGACCCGTGGTGCCAAAATTCTGTTGGGTGTTGTTATACGAAAAGTTGTTCTGAGGCGGGTGATAATCAAACTCTTTGCGACACTCTCAAGATGGAAATGATGATGCCTTGTGTTTTTAATCAAAGTGATTCGGGAGTTTGCGGGGAGATGGAAGGAGGAGGATTTATGTTTTTTAATGATAGTGATTCGTGTTTCAGCGTCGGGGGTTGGTATAATTCTACTGGTGGTTGCGTGATGCCGTCGGGTGGAGGTTCCGGGATGGGCGGGGGAGGTTTTATGTTTGGTGGAGAGGCGCATTGCTGGTTTGCGGATAATCAGCCGTTAGTTTGTGGGAATATAACTGGTTGTGCTTATTGTACTGGTGGGAATGCTACTGCTCCAAATGATGTGTCTAATGCTACTGATAATATTTGTTATGGGAAGGTTGTGGGATATTGCGAGGGGCATGATGCTTTAGATAAAGGGAGTTATACTAATGCTGATAATTCTGCTAATTTGGCTTGCGTGGATATACAAATTAAATCTGCTTGTAATTATGGGCCTTTGCCGAATTGTGTTTGGAATTCTTCTGTAAATTTAACTGGCGCGTTTTGTGCGGCTGGAAAAAATTCTGTAGTTAAAAGTGCGCCGCCTGTTGGGTTTTGCGAGCATCCCGATTCTAAGAATAATTATACTTTGTGTACGCAATTAATTGAAGAATATATGATGCCGTGCAAGTGGGACAATAGTTCTGCGGTTGTGAAGAATTGCACGTTTAATTCGGGGGCGGTGTTTGGATTTGGAGGAGATAATGATTTTGGTTCGGTTAGTAGTGATACGGCGTGTACTGCTTCGGGAGGGACTTGGCAGACGGAGTATTATATCGACGGTGCTATTTTGAAACAAGATTCGTGGTGCGAGATGACGGGATTTTTTAATGTTGATGACGGAGGGCAGAAAGCGAATAAAGCAAATTGCGATAGTTCTTGTTGGGCTTGTGAGTTTAGATATAATGGAAGTGTGTGGGCCAATGTTACCGAGGCGGAGGCAGCTTGTGTTGGTTCGGCGTTGGGATATTGCAGTTGGATAAATGGGAGCTCTGCGTTCAATGGCTTGGGATGGTGTGATTATCCGACGGAAATGGAATATTCGGGTTCGGGTGATTGCAATACTAAGTGCCAGGATTGTGATTTTATGAATGCTCCTTATGCGGCTTGTGTTGGCAGCGTCGCGAATGCTGGGGTTGGATGTCAGTGGGTGAATGATACTGCTACGGGAGTTGGTGCGGGTTATTGTGTTGATAAGACGAAGAAGGTTTGTAATACTGATTGTTTTTCGTGTTATGATTTTGCTTCGTGTATTGATAATACTACGACTTTAGATTGTACATGGGACCAGACATTTAATTTATGCAAACCTAATGGTTTCGCGGGGGAAGTTTGTTTTAATGGTGTCGACGATGATTCGGATTTATTAGTTGATTGTTCTGACCCTGATTGTGGGTTTGATAATTTTTGTGGAGGGAGTTCTTTTGGGGGAGGTTGTTTTGCGCAGATGACGGAGGGAGATTGTAATTCTACCCTTGCTTTTGGGAGTTCAAATTGTACGTGGATAAATGATACTTGGAATCCGACGGGGTGGTGCGATATGCCTGGTTCTAATTGTTGGAAGTTTAATGATGATTTGGTAACTTGCAACGCGACTGCGGGGTGTACGAACGAGTCAAGTTCAATGGGTTCGAATGCTTGGTGCGAGATGAATATGACGAAGATGAATGATGCTGCTTGCTGGAGTGTTTCAAACGAGAGTGCTTGTGCTGGTTTGTCCGGGTGTGCATGGAAGAATAATACTTGGGGAGGAGTTTCTTCTGGTGGATGGTGTGATTATGCTCCGATGTCTGCTTGTATGGAATTAAATTCTAGTTCTTGCGGTGCTAATTTAAATTGTACTTGGAGAGCGGATAATTTTTCTATGACTGGCGGGTGGTGCGATATTGCTTGTATGAATCAAAATTTTAATCAAACGGGTTGTGAAAATGAAACTTTTGGCGGATTATGTCAATGGAAGAATATGAGTGCTACTTGTCAGCCGTCGACGTTTATGATGATGGGGATGGGAAGTGGCGGGAAGACTGGATGTTGGCAGTATAATGGAAATGAAACTGGATGTGCTTTGAGTAGTGTTACTTGTCAGTATAAGAATGATAGTTATTCTAATAATAATTTATCAGCGACGGAGCCGAGTGGGTGGTGTATGGACAAGGCGGAGTTCCAGCATTTTGGAGCGATGGAGGGGGATGTTATTCAGTTAGTAATGGATTCTGGGAATAGTTTTGGACCGTCTGGTCCAAGTGCAGAAGCCGGAGTGGGGGGCGAGGTGGATATTATGGGGACTGGAATGAGAGTTAGTGCCGAGGGATTTAATTTTGGTGCGGGTATTTTTAATATTAGTGGTTCTATTGTCTGTAATGGTTATAATGTTATGGCAATGATGCAGATGAATGGGACTGTGAGTTCGGGGATTGTTGGAACCGGAAATGCTTCTGGTAGTTTTTATTGGTATTTAGATACCGACGGAGTTAATAGTGGTGCTTGCGATGCTATAGGCGATACGAATTATTCGGGTTATGATTTCATGATTAGTTATGTGGCGAGGAATACTACTGCCGGAGTTGTTGAGACTAAGCAGTTGATGAGGTGTAGTAATGGGACATGGACGGCGACTAATGCTTTAGTCACGACAAGTAAGAAGATGAGTTGTGGGGAGATTGGGGGAGTGATGGTGGCGGTGGCGCTTCAGGATTTGGAATCTTTTTCGGAATATGTTAAGACGGCGAATATGAGGATTTATATGGCGAGCGCCGATGCCAGCGATAGTAGAACTAGTCCTTCGGATTATGTCGGGCCCGGATATTATACTCCCGGGAGTATTGATTTTGGATTTGTTGATTGTTCTAATCCGAGTACGAAGGATCCGAAGTGCAAGAATATACAGAAGTTTGGGTTTAATGTTTTTGAGGAGTGCATGAATGGAGTTGATGATAACGAGGATGGATTGGCGGATTGCGCGGATCCTATATGCGCATTTACTCCTAAGTGTGCGAGTGGGGCCGCATTTTCGTTTGTGGCTAATAATACTGATAAAGTTGCGCCGACGGTAATGTTTAGCAAGGTTGATACGTTATGGGATGGGGCGTTTATGAAGGTCGATACGAATGAACCTTCGAATATGAGCGTGTTGTTTTATCTGAGTGATTCGACTTGTAAAGTTTTGAATATTACTATGGAGGATGTAGGGAGTGAGGTCTATCAGCAGTATGCGAATTTTAAGCCATTTCATTCCATTGATTTAGTTAGTGGGAGTTTGGGATATGCGTTGAGTAATGGGACGGCTTATTATTACAAGATTAAAACTTGTGACCCGTCGGGTAATTGCGGGGTTTCTGCCTGTGCTAATTTTACAACGAAGGCGAGTATTGTTCCGAAGTCATTTATTTTTAAGCTTGATTTGCCGGATGGTTATACCGTCGATATTCCTGCCCTGAATAAGACTGGTTATAATTTTAGTGAGACATTTACTATTAATGGTGTGCCTACCGCATTTGATGTTGGGATAAAGACGAATACTTCGGTTACAAAGAGTATGAATATGACGGTGCATAGTAATTGTGGAGATGGTTTAAGTATTGGGTTTTATGGGATTAATATTTATGAGCCGGTGAAGATTGATATGGGTAGTGCGTTTATTTGTAATGCGACGACGGATATGATGGGAATGAATTCGAGTTTGAAGAAGTGGAATAATTTGATTGATGATATGCATCTTGGCGGTGCCGGGGATTATATTCAGATGAATATGCCGGTTGCTTATTCTTCGGCTAATACGTTTAATTTTGTGGATGATACCGGGGCTAATGCCAAGAATGTTAGTGCTTATGTAAATTGTACAGGGACTACTGCGACAGCATGTAAAATTCCTGTGTCGTTAGGATTTTAAGATGGAGATGAAATTGTGTATTTTGTTGGTTGGATTTTTGATGATGGGTTTAGTTGCGGGGGCAGGATATAATGTTGTGGTTCCTACTGCGGTGGTGACGCCACCCGCTGCTGCTTCGACTGATAGTGGAGGCGGTGGCGGAGGTGGAGGAACCGTTAATGCGACGGCTAATGAGACTACTATTAGTGAAGAGGTGGGAGGTGCTGGTGGCGGGGGAGGTTTGGGCGGTGGGACGGTTTCCGAAGAGACGGAAGAGATTACGGAGCTGGTTGAGAAGCTTGGTTGGGATATTGTTGCGGTTGTTCTTGTTGTCGTCGGTGTTATTGGTGGGATTGCGTGGTATGTTTTGAAAGGCAAGAGAAATAAGTTTATTGAAATTAGAGCGAAGAGATAGTCGGTTAGGATACGTGTCGGTTTTGTTTTTTGTGATATGATTAGTTGATTAGATATTTTTATAAATTATCTTTGTTGGGTTATTTAAGCTCCCATAGTTTAACGGATAGAACACATCGTTGCGGTCGGTGTAATCGGAGTTCAATTCTTCGTGGGGGCGTAAATTTATTAATAATATTAAGTTATTTTCTTTATGGAATCAAATAAGAATTCGTCGGAGTTTTTTTTCTATGAGGCGGCGCTGGTGAAGAAGACGGAGCCGTTTCGGAACTGCGCGAATATTGTCGTCGGGAAAGGGAATTTGAATGCGAAGATTTTGTTTGTGGGTGAGGCGCCGGGGCGGAGCGAGGATGAGCAGGGGATTCCTTTTTGCGGGGCGGCGGGGAAAAATTTGGATAAGTTGCTGGCGAATGTTGGGTTGAGTTTGGATGATGTTTATGTTGCGAATATTTTGAAATGTCGGCCGCCGGAGAATCGGGACCCGTTGCCAGATGAGATTAGGGCGCATACGCCGTGGTTGTTGAAGCAGATTCGGGAGATGAAGCCGAAGGTTGTTTGTTCGTTGGGGAATTATGCGACGAAATTTTTTTTGGCTGGGGGCGATGTTGACAAGATGAACGAGCAGTTGGGGATTACGCAGGTTCATGGGGGGGTTAGAGATATTGAGATTGACGGATTGAAAGTAAAGTTAATTCCGCTGTTTCATCCGGCGGCGATTATTTACAAAAGGGCGTTGATTGGTGCGTGGGAGAAAGATATGGAGATTGTGAAGAAAGAAATTTTTAATTAGTTTTGTGGCAAAGCCACGCGAAAAATTCGGTCGCCCTTCGGTCGCTGCGAATTTTATGGAGATTATGAAGAAAGAAATTTTTAATTAGTCTTGTGGCAAAGCCACGCGAAAAATTCGGTCGCCCTTCGGTCGCTGCGAATTTTATGGAGATTGTGAAGAATGTCGTCGGTGAGGTGTGATTATTTTTTAAATGGGACTGAGCGTGGCGGGGCGTTTTTGATTTTTATAAATTTATAACTTGCTTGTTTTGTTTCTTTGTTGCAGTTCGGACATTTTTCTTTTAATGTATATTTGTTGCAGGCGGGGCATTTTTTTAGCGTGGTCATTTTTCTTCGGTGGCGAAAAATTCGCAGTTGTTTTCTTTTGCGCGTTTTTCTAATTCTTCTATAATTTCTGTTATTTTTTTTTTGCCTTGTTTAAAATCTTCGATTGTTAATTTTAATTTGAAATTTCCGGCCGAGATGTAAGTGATTGAAATGTTTTTGTCGTCGAGGTCGAAGATTTTTTTTATTCTTTTTACCCCATCTTCTTCTGGGCATTTGATTTTGATGTTTTGTTTTAATTCTATGTTTTTTCTTTTTTTTTTCTGAAACTTTTTTGATTGCTTCTTGTTTTTCTTTTGGGATGTATTTTGATAATATTTTTTCGTCTTCTTTGATTTTGTTGATGAATTCGGAGAGGTCTTTGAAGTCTTTGAGAATTTTTTCTTTTGTCTGTTCTTCTTTCTCGCCGAGGATTTGTTTGAATGCGACGTTGATTGCCTGGGCTTGTTTGTATTTTTGCATTACTTCTTTTTTTTCTTTTGAGGTTACTCGTCTTAGGGATAGGTGGATTCGGTTGCCTTCTATTTTTAGAATTTTGCAGACGATTTGTTTATTCGGGACGACGTACTGGCGCATTAGTTTGATTCGACCGGGGGCGATTTCCGACGAGATTATTGTTCCTTCGTGGCCGTCTGGCGTTTTCACGGATGTAATTGTATTTGTTACTTGTTCAACCTTGCATAATACCAAGTCGCCTTCTTCCATTTTGATTTTAGTAATTTCGTTTATTTAAATTTCACTCTCGCATATTTTATTAAGTTTGGCTTGGGCGGGCTCATAGAACTTCTTCTACTCTTGAACGTATTTTTGCTTTGCCGCTGGATGGGAGTGCGAGAATTGTGTTGCATTCGAGGCATCTGACTTTTGTCGACGCTTTTCCGAATATTATTTGTGATGCTTTGCATTTGGAGCAATTTACTCGAATGAATTTTCCTTTTGTTTTCATGAGTTTGGATGAGGAATTTGGTTTTTAAGGTTTTTGATTAGATTTTTACTATTTCGATTTCGAGTTCTTTTTTTAGTGTTTCGATGAAGTAATCTTCTTTGTCTTTTTCGATTAGGCAGCCCGCGGCGAAGTGATGGCCGCCGACTTCTGTGATTGATTTTGGATGTTTATTTTTGAATATTGCTAATGTTTTTTCTAGGACTTCTTTTAGATTTCGGCCTTCGCGCCCGACTATTCTTGCAGAAACTTTTATTTTATCTTCGTTGTATGCCATTCCGATGAGGATTGTTCCTTCGGTGTATGCTGGGGAGGAAGATAGCATTGAACAGATTGTCCCGACGATAGCGTCTTTGATTTGGTCTTTTGCGTTTAGAATTACGAAGCCTTTGCCTTTTATTTTTTCCATTTTTTCTGCGACTCTTAATCCAGAGACGAGTTCTTGTTTGTATTCAGTGTAGATGTCCAGCGCGCGGGATTTTGCCTTTTCGTTTTCGAGGCAGTATGAAATTGCGATGTCGCTGTATCCGAGCCGGGAGCAGGCGTTGATTAGGACGGATATTTCCCGGACGTCCTCTTTTGTGTTGAAGAATTTCAGGATGTAGAGGTTGCCGAGGATGTCGTTGATTTTGTTGTGGCGGGCTCGTCGGACCATTACTGCTGTTATTAGTTTTGACATTTCGTTGTCGCTGAGTTCGAGGAGACTTTTTTCGTACGAGATTCCGGTTTCTCTCAGTAGTTCTATGGCGCCCGGTCCGTTGCCAGTTACTCCCGGGATGTATGGAGAGGTGGACCATTCTAATGCTCGTCGTAGCGGTCTTGTTGCCGGGTATAAAACAATTCCTTTTTTGATGGTTAGGTCGTGGGTGTCGTTTATTATTTGCTGGTTTATTTTTGAAAGGTTTGATTCGTGGCGGTCGCCTATCATCCCGATTATTGCGAGTTTGGAAAGGTCTTGATTGTTTGGGGAAATAGTTTTTGAGAAGAGGTAACATAGCCCGGCGCCGGTGCATTCGTTGTCTTTCTGGTTTTCTGTGAGGTGCGGATTTATGATTTTTATTTTGTTGTTTAGTTTTTTTTCGTTGATTTCGTGGTGGTCGATTATAAAAATTGGTTCTTTGAGGTTTTGGAAATGGTCAAGGTTGCTGGAGGCGAGGTCGGAGAAAATTATTAGTTCCCCTGGCTGTTTTGCAAGTTCTTGCTTGATGGTTTCTTCTTCGAGGCCTTTGACTATTTTTATTGTGAATTTTTTGTCGAGGCGCTTGAGGGTTTTTATGAGAATTGCGGCGGACGTGATGCCGTCGGTGTCGTAGTGGCTTATGATTCTGATTGGTTTGTTTTCTGATAGTTTTAGAAATTCTTCTGTAAATTTTTTGACCTCTTTTAACATTAGATAATCAGTTTGTGTCTGCTTAAAAAGATTTGGATTATTTTTTGTCTCTTGTTGAAATTTTGAAATATTTTTTTGTGATATTAAGTCGGGACTGTGCGTGTTGAAGTTTGTGTTTTGCTTTTTTGTCTGTGAGGTTTTTTCCCACATGTTGTTTTAGCGTGTCGACTTTTTTTTCGGCGTTTTCGAGGTCTTCGTTTCTATTGATGTTTAATTCTTCCAGATAGGTTTTTAGTTTTTTGCCGAAGATTTTTGTCGTCGGTATTCCGTATTGGTCGCGGAGGATGAAGCCGATTTGGGAGGGTGAGTTTTTTTCTGAGAGTTCTAAGATTATTTTTTTTAGTTCGGGTTCTTGCATTTTTACCCAGGCGGGTTTTGTTAGTTGTTCCATGATAGTTTGTATAAATAGTGGTTTTTAAAGTTAAGGTATAGCCTCGCCAGTGCTCGCAATTTGCATTTACTCAAGATAGTGAAATAATTCGTAAAAGCGAATTGCTCGTCGAACCATCGGTTCTCATCCTGGATAGAATAATATTATTTCGCTTTGCTCAATAACATATAGCCTCGCCAGGATTCGAACCTGGGTCACAGGGACCAAAACCCTGCATCCTTGACCACTAGACTACGAGGCTAGTAGCTTAGATAGAGTTTGGGAATTTTTAAGCTCTTCTATAAGAAGAGCATAAATTAATCGAAGATTAATTAAAGGTTAATGTTTGTAGCGGCCGCGTTTTTCGACGGTTTTTAGGTGTTCGATGATTTCTTTGTTGCGGTAGGTTTTTAGGAAATTTTTAAAAAGAGATTCGTGGTTTTGGAAATGTTTTGCTTCGAGGGCTTGTTTGAGCAGGTGGATGTCGACGGCCTTGTTTTCGGTTTTTGTTGAGATGAAGCTTAAACCGAAGTCGATTAGGTAAACTTGGTTACTTGAGAGGATTGTGTTTGAAGTTGTGAGGTCGCCGTGGATTATGTTGTTTGCGTGGAGGAGGGCGACTTGGGTTCCGAGTTGCTGCATGATTTGGAATTGTTTTTTTTCGGGATAAGAGTTTAGGGTTTCGGAGAGGCGGTCTCCGTCGATGAATTGTATTTCGAGGTCGAATTTGTTTTGAGTTATAACTTTTGGGACGTTGGCTCCGATGGAGAATGCTTTGGTTAGGATTTTTGCTTCGGATTTTGTTCGGCGTGTTCGGATTTGGTTGTCGAGTTGCGGGTGGCGGTAGGATTTTGGGGTTCTGGATTTGAGGGTGTGTTTGTTGGACGATAATTTAGCACGCGGATTCTCGCAGGATGAGCGCGGATTTTCAATTAGGTATATTTTTGCTTCGGCGCCTTGGGATATTAATTGTGGTTTCATTATATATTTTGGAGTATAGTTGTTTTTATAAGTATTAGGATTGTAAATTATGTATGGCAAAAGGGAAGGAGCAGGTTTTGGTTACTAATCAATCTTTTAGGGGTGCGGGTGGATTGGAGTTGTTTCCCGGGTTAGAAATGGGGGAAATGCTTTTGTGTCGAGGGAATGGGGAGTATCATGGTGGAAAAGAATCTGCGTTTAGAAAGGCTATAGAACTATTAAAAGGAAAGGCAGATAGGGAAGGATGTTCTTGTGTTTTTGGAGTAAGATTTAAAATTTTACGAAAGGAACATTGCGCTTATTCTTGTGATGAATATTATTGTGAGGTATATGGAACGGGGTACAGGACAAAATCATAATTTAATTTTCCCTTTAAATTTTTTCGCCATTTTCTGCATCATCTTTTGGTCGATTTTGCCGTCGGTGAGTCCGGATTGCATGCTCATCATTTCTTTGAGGAGTTTGTATTGTTTTAGGAGTTCGCGGATTTCGGTTGTGGTTGTGCCGGAACCTTTTGCGATTCGCTGGATTCGGGAGGTTTGTTTTTCGAGGATTTCGGGGGTTTCAATTTCGAGTTCGGTCATTGAGGAGATTGCGTTTTTCCAGTGGGACATTTTTTGTTCTTGTTTTGCGAGGACGTCTTTTGGGAGTTTTGCTGACGACATTCCAGGAATCATGCCGATTAGTTTGTCCATACTTCCCATTTTGTTCATTTGTTCTAATTGAGTTTGCAAATCGCGGAGAGTGAATTTGCCTTCTTTTAATCTGGCTTCGGCTTTTTTTATTTGTTTTTCGGATGTCGCGGATTTGACGTGTTCGAGTAGGCCTTGGAGGTCGCCCATCCCGAGTATTCTTGAGATGAAAGATTCTGGGTCGAAGGTTTCGATTTCGTGGATTTGTTCGCCGACTCCGATGAAGAAAACTGGGGCTTTGGTTTCGGCGCAAGCGGTCAGGGCTCCTCCGGCTTTTGAAGTTCCGTCCATTCGCGTGATTATTACACCGTCGATGGAAAGTGCTTTTTGGAATTCTTGAGTTTGAGTTTTCGCGGCTTGCCCGATGTCGGCGGGCATTACTAAAATTCGGTAGGTTGGTTTTAGTTTCTTGTTTAGTTTCTCGATTTCTTTTGTTAATTCTTTGTTCAGTCCGTCGCGGCCGGCGGTGTCGATTAAGATGAGGTCGTATTTTTTGAGGTCTTTTTCGAAATTGTTAATTATTTTGATTGGGTCTTTTTCTTTTTTGTCGACGAAGACTGAGAGTTTGGCTTTTTTTGCCATTTGTTCGAGCTGGTCCATCGCGGCTGGTCGCTGAGTGTCTAATCCAAGTAAAGCAACTTTTCGTCCTCGTTTTGCATAATAGAATCCAACTTTCGCGATTGTCGTTGTTTTTCCGGCGCCGTAAAGTCCGAGGAATATTATTGAGGTTTGTTTTTGGAGTTTGAGTTCGGATTTTTCGCCTAATAGATTTAGAATTTCGTCGTGGATTAGTTTTATTAGTTGTTCTTTTTTGTCGATGTTTTTTATGTTTTCGTCGTAAGCGAGTTTTTTTATTTTTTGAGATAGTTGTAAAACTAGTTCGACGTTGACGTCGGCTTCGATTAGGGCTTTTTGGATTTCTTTGACGATTCCATCTATGAGTTTCTTGTCGACGAATATCGCGTTTGATATTTTGTTTATTCCGCCTTTTATCGCTGAGCCGAGTTTGTCTAGTACCATAGAAATAGGGGTTTAATTGGAGTTATTAAATTTTGGGTTTTGAAATTAATACAATGTCTTTGTCGGTGCCTTTTGATTCCCATGCTTTTTTGAATAATTCTTTTTTGATTTTCATAAATGGCTGGGCTTTTGCTATGCCAGGGTTGTGAATATATATATTTTTATTGTCATATCCTGAAAGAACTACAAAATGTCCTTGATAATTTTCTTTTTGGATTAATGTATTCCAATTAATAAGAATTATCGGGATTGAATTTTTTGTTAGGAGTTTTATTAGTTGATTGATTGAGAGATTTTCTTCTTCTGTCGAGATTTTTAGTTTTTTATTTTTTTTGATTAAATTGTAAAGTGTTTTCATTTCTTTTGCGTGTTCTTTGTAATATTTTATTTCGTTTTCGTCGTGGGAAAAATTTGTTTTGGAAATTATTTTTGTTTCGAACCCGAGAATTTTTGAAGCTCTTGCTATTCCTGCTGTCCATGTCATTCCAGATGGGAGTTGTTTGGTTAGTTTTGAGAGTTCTTTGATTGAATGTTTTTGTTCGAAATATTCAAGAACCATTTGGAGACATCTTTGGGCGCATTCTGTGTCTATTTCTGATTTGCGAAAAGGGATGTTTAATTTCATAGTTCTAGTTTTTCAATAATCTTTTTTTTGTCGAAAATTTCTAAATCGTTGTAGGATTGGCCGGTTCCGAGGAATAGGATTGGTTTTTTTGTGATGTGGGAGACGGAGATTGCGGTGCCGCCTTTTTCGTCGACGTCGGCTTTAGATAGGATTATTCCGGTTATGTTGATTGCGTCGTTGAATGTTTTGGCTTGTTCGGTTGCGTCGTTGCCGGTTATTGATTCGCCGATGAAGATTGTCATGTTTGGCTTTGTGATTCGTGAGATTTTTTCTATTTCTTTCATTAGCGAGTCGCGGTTTTGCATTCGGCCGGCGGTGTCGATTAGGACGACGTCGATTTTATTTTTTTTTGCGCGTGCGATTGCTTCGAATCCGACGGATGCTGGGTCTGAGCCATAATCTTTTTTTGTTAATGGAACTTTTAGTTTGGTTGCGTGTTCTTCGAGTTGCTGGATTGCGGCGGCTCGGAAAGTGTCGGCAGCGGCGAGGCAGACAGTTAGTTTATTTTTTTGGAGATAGTTTGCGACTTTCGCGATTGTCGTTGTTTTGCCGGAGCCATTGATTCCGGCGAAGAGGATTACGAATGGTTTTTTTATTTCTAACGAGTTCTTGATTTCTTTTAGGAAGTCTGGCGGGTTGATTAGAATTGATTCGATTGATTCTTTGAGTTCTTTTGAGAGGTCGACTTCGTTTAGGATTTTGCCGATTAGTTTTTCAGCGAGGGAGTTTTTTATTGATTGGACAGCCTCGTATGCGACGTTGTTTTGCAGGAGAATCATTTCGAGTTCTTGGAAGAGTTCTTCGAATTTTTCTTCAGTCAGTCGTTTTTTGAATTTGGAGAAGAAGCTCTCTTTTTCAATTGGTGTTTCAATTGTTTTTTTTAAAGATAATTCTAATTCGTTTTTTGGTTTTTTGGTCTTGATTTTTTTCTTTTCTTTTTTTGGGGTTTCGGCTATGGGTCGCCGCTCGGCGTATCCCCTGGTATCTGGGGCATCTTTATTTTTGTTTAGCCAGTTTTTTAGTTTTGATTTCAGTGAGTCGAACATGGTTTTTCGAGGCGGTTTTGGTTTAAATTTGTTTAGTATAACAATTCTTTTAAATGGGGTAGATTTTTTGTTGGGATGTTGACGTTTAGCGATATTTATGAAGCGATGAGGAAAGAGAAGTATAGCGAGAATTTGCAGGTTTTGCCGAAGAGGTTTTTGATTGAGGTGTCGGAGTATTTTCGGGAGAAGAAGGAGTTTCTTGGGAAGGAGGACGATTTGTTTTCGGATGTTGCGATTAAAAACAAGAAGAAGTTGGATAATGCGGTTTCGAGTTTTAGGGATTTGCTGAGGATTCGGAAAAAGAAGATTTTAAATTTGGCGTTTGTGGCGTCGCAGGTTGGGATTTCGAAGAAGGATTTTGAGAATTTGCTGGGGTTCGAGAAGGATTTGTTTGAGGAGTTGGTGAAGGCGCTGGAGAGGGCGGAAAAAAATCAGGCGGTTGATATGTTTGGTTCGGCGAGGGATGAGAGGAAACATCGGTTGGTTAGATTTCTCGAGGATGTGCCGGAGTTTTTAGGGATTAGCGGGAGGGATGTTGGGCCGTTTGGGAAGGGAGAGGTTGCAAATTTAGAATTTGAAATTGTGGATATTCTTGAAAAGGATAAGCGGGTTGAAGTCATTGATGAGGATTAATTTTAATTTTCGCTGGTAATTTCTTGGTAAAAATTTCTTTATGTATTTGAATACACTGCAGAAATTTTTACGCTGCGAAATTCCCTACCGAAAATTAAAATTAATTGTGAGTCCAAAAAGTTTAAAACAAGGTTTCTTGATGGTATATTGTGCCTGCGTAGCTCAGTGATAGAGCATCTGTCTTGTAAACAGAGGGTCGAGGGTTTGACTCCCTTCGCAGGCTTGTGAGTCAAACAAAAGATTTAAAATGTGATTTTTTGATTAGTTATTATGCCGGGGAAAAATAAGCCGAAGCGACTTGATAGGAATCGTTCTTGGAGAGTTGCGCGGAGGAAGAAAAAATTGAGGGAGTTAATTAGTGGGACTTCGAGGAGCAGGAAGAAGAGGCCAAAGAAGAAAGGTTTGAAGGTAGAATAATTTGACTTATTTTGTTTGAGAATTCTTTTATAGAGTTTATAATTAATTGCGCTGTTTCGTCTGCTGGCTTGTTGATGTCGTCGCATAAAATATTTTGCAGGATTCCTTTGCTTTTGTAAAATTCGATGAGTGGGGCGGTTTGTTCTTCGTAGATTTTTAATCTGTTTTGGATAATTTCTGGTTTGTCGTCGGGTCTTCTGATTATTTCCCCATGGCATTGATCGCATTTGCTTTCGTTTTTTGGTTTATGGTAGATTGCGTTAAAGATTTTTCCGCATTCTTTGCAGGTGATTCTTGAGGATAATCTTTGGATGATTATTTCTTTTGGGACGCTTATGTTTATTACGAGGTCGATGTTAGTTAGTTTTGATAATTTTTCTGCTTGTGAAATTGTTCGCGGGAATCCGTCGAGGATAAATCCGTTTTGGCAATCTTCTTGTTGTATTCTTTTTTTTAACATTTCAATTACTATTTCGTCCGGGGCAAGTTCTCCTTTTTCTATGTATTCTTTTGCTTTTGCTCCGATGGGCGTTTTTTTGTTTATATTTTCCCTGAATAGGTCGCCTGTTGAAATGTGCGGGACGTTGCGTTTTGGCGCGATTTTTGAAGCGGCGGTTCCTTTGCCCGAGCCTGGTGCCCCTAAAAATATTTTTTTCATTCTTTTTCTGGTTCTTTGTTTTCGATGGTTTCTTCTTTTAGTGTTTCTTCAATTTGGTTTTCTTGGTCGGCGATTATTTTGGACGCTTTTTCTATGTTTATTTTTCCCAGTTCTTTTGTTTCGAATTTTCTGATTTCGCAAAAGGAGAGGGGATATATTTTTTTTAGTTTTGGGAGCATGGTTTTTTGAAGTGTGCTGTCGAGGATTTCGTGGCAGATTTGGTTGTAGTCTTTTTCTTTTACATATTCTATCAGGAATTCTTTTGTGGTGTTCCTTAGATTTTTTTGAACTACCCTTGAGACTTTTTTTCGCGTGATTAGGAATGGTTTTATTGTGACTTGGACGTCGGCGCATTTTGTCTTGAAGGAGTCTTCGACGTAGCTTATTCTTTTTCGCATGATTCTTCTTATGTAGGATATCGAGAGTTCCATGCTATTTGGGATGGCGATGAGTGTCCCTTTTTGGTTTATTATTTTGAGTTTGATTGTTAGTCCTTTGCCCCGGAGTTGTCGTGTCAGGTCGATTTTTATTGTTTTGTTGTTTAGATTTTCCGGGGTTCCTAAAACATTTGTCGCGGAATTTAGAATTGGGATTTGAACTTCGATGTATTTTTTTCTTTCTGCCATTATTCAATTATAACTTTTGAGGTTCGTTTGCCTTTCTTTTGATATTTAGATTTTCCGCATACGGAGCAGGTGTACATGAGGTTTGTTTTCTTAGTTGTTTTTCTTTTTTGTTTTGCTTGGTTTTTCATACGGGAATATTTTCCCTGGTTGCCTATGCCTCGCCAGAGTCCTCGGAGTTTCATTCTAATTTTGCTTCCGCGTTTCATTGAACTTGCTTTTCCTTTGCTTGGTTCTTTAATTTTTTGTGGAGTTTTCTTTTTACAATAGGGGCAGTATCTGTTTGTTGTCTTTGGGATTTTCATAGTATTAAGTTTGGATTTTGGTTTTTAAAACTTGTTATTAGCTTTTAGTTTTAGAGAAGAGAAATAGCACGCGGACTAACGCAGGACTAACACGGATTCTGATTGGGTGTTATGAAATGTTTGGAAGCGGAAAAGTTAAAAGTGATTGAATTATATGTTTATTAGATCCCGTAGTCTAAAGTAACATCGGAGATGTTTCATGGAGACGACGGGAAGGATCCCGTAGTCTAAAGTTGCATCGAAGATGCATCATGAATCCTACGGGCTCTGCGATCCCGTAGTCTAGTGGTAGAACGATACCTTGACTTGGTATAGGTCCAAGTTCGATTCTTGGCGGGATCATTTTAGATAGTTGAGTGATTATTTGTTATAGAATGGGTTACTTAATTCAACTGCAATAATATTTAAATATAGTGTAAATGATTTTGGGTATATGGGGAAAAGGGTTGTGCATATAGAAGTTGGGGATAGAGCACTTGTGGATACAGATGGATTAAATAGAGTACTTGGGGGCATGATGGCAGATGTTGAGGATTCTTATGATCTTGAAGATATTTTGAATAATGTAGTGCGATGGCTTTATAGGGTGCGGCCGAGGGGGCAAGTTAATTATGGCGGGAAGGATTCTCTTGTCGGGATTGTGGGCTTATCCAGATTCAACAATAGGCAAGGACCCGGAAATGTAAATATTGAATATGCTCCGGCAGAGAGATATAGGAAGAAATGGGGGTATGTTCAAAAAAAGATAGGCACAATAAATTTAAGGGAAAGAACTTTTTCGGTTGGTTGGGATGGAGAATATAGAGAAAGTCATTGTATGGTACCAAAAGTTTTAATGAGAGATACTGAGAGGGTTATGGAGTATTTGGGGTTAAAAAGAAAAGTTGTGGAATAGTTTTGGTGGCACTTTTTATTTTTGGGGTTTTTATGGGCGGGTTTGAAAAGTTATTGGATTTAAGAGTGTTGGATGAACTTACTAAGTAAGTTAGTTAATAATTTATTTAGGAAAGTTTATAAGTTTGGGTTTGTTTGGGTTTTGGTGAAAAAGTAACATCGAAGATGTTTCATGTTTCATTTTTGTGGGAATAAAAAATGAAAAAGTATTTGTTGTTGGTCGAGGATGAGGAGTTGTGGGAGAAGTTTAAGGCGAAAATTGAGAAAGATATTAATAGCGAGATTATGGAATTAATTAAGGAGAAAGTAAAAAAATGAAATCAGAGATTTCGTTTGGCGATATTTTTGCTTTGCAAAAATGGGGATACGACGCTTCGCGTCGAGGGGATAATTGCTTCGTGATTGGGGCTACGACTTCGTCGTGGGCAGGTGTATGGGGGCGACTTTGTATGGGGGAAAAATTAGCACACGGACTAACGCGGTACCCTCACAAATTAATAGTTCAAATGGGTTGGGGCATGCTAACTAACACGGATTTTGTTTTGAGAGGTGGGGATAAATGGTAGGCGATAGAAGGGCACAGGTTACGATTTTTATTATTGTTGCAGTTGTGATTGTCGTCGGGGTTGCGATGTATTTTCTTTTGAGGGATAATTTAGGTGAGAGTGTGCCGGAGGAGTTGAGGCCGGTTTATGATTGTTATATTTCGTGTTTGGAGGCGAGTGCGCGCGAGGGAATTAATCTTTTGGGGGAGCAGGGGGGGCGGATTGAGATTCCTGAGTTTGAGTCGGGTTCTGCTTATATGCCGTTTTCGTCGCAGTTGAATTTTTTGGGGCAGGCGGTTCCGTATTGGATGTATGTTTCGGGGAATAATTTTTTGAGGGAAAGTGTTCCGAGCAGGACGGGAATGGAGAATGAGTTGGCGAGTTATGTTGCGGAGAGAGTTGGTGATTGTGATTTTTCGGATTTTGAAAAGGCGGGTTATGATGTTTATGTTGATGAGGGGAGTGTTTCATCGAGGATAAATAGTTTGAGTGTTGATTTGGAGGTTAATAATAAGGTTACGATTTTCAAGGGTGAGAGTGCGGTTGTCGTTGATGAGCACAAGTTTTCGGTCGGAAGCAAGTTGGGGAAATTTTATGGGATGGCGATTGATGTTTATGATTATGAGAAGAGTTCGATGTTTTTAGAGAATTATGCGCTGGATGTGATGAGGCTGTATGCGCCGGTGACGGGGACGGAGATTGGTTGCGCGCCGAAGATTTTTGTCGAAGAGAATATTAAGAAAGATATTATTGGTGGGCTTGGGGCGAATATCCCGATGCTGAAGTTGGATGGGAGTTATTATGATTTGTCGTCGGAGGAGGAGAGTTATTTTGTTACGGATATTGGCGAAAGAATCGATGAGAATGTTAATTTTGTTTATTCGCTGGGCTGGCCGACGTCGATTGAGATTTATGGGGACATGGTTGCGAAGCCGGTTGGGTTGCAGGAAGGGATGGGGATGATGGGTTTTTGTTATGTGCCTTATCATTTTGTTTATGATATTAATTTCCCGGTGCTGGTTCAGTTTTACGATGAGAAGGAAATTTTCCAGTTCCCGGTTGCGGTTGTGATTTCGAAGAATCGGGCGAGGGCTGCGTTGCCGACGACGACTGGGGCTTCGATTGAATCGAGAGTTTGTGAGTTTAGGAATCAGGATGTTGATGTTTATAGTTATGATGTTGATTTGAATCCGGTCGAGGCGAGGGTGCGGTTCAGGTGCCTGGATGATGTTTGCGAGATTGGGGGGACGAAGAATGAAAACGGGGAGGCGATTTTGAGGGGCGAGTTTCCGCAGTGTGTTAATGGATTTATTTTAGTGAGCGCGGATGGTTATGCGGATGCGAAGTATCAGATTTCGACGAACGAGGAGGACATTGCGAATATTGTTTTGGCGAAGAAGTATAAGGTCGGTTTGGATTTGGGCGATGTTAAGAAAGCGTTGGTCAGTTTTGTTTCGGATGATTATTCGGCGACGGTGCTTTACCCGGAGATGGATTCGGTCGAGTTGGTCGAGGGTTATTATAATGTGAGTGTTTTTATTTATGATGATTCGTCGTTGAAGTTTCCGGCGAGCAGCAGGAGTGAGTGTGTTGATGTGCCGGAGAGCGGGCTTGCTGGTTTGTTTGGGGCGCAGAGCGAGAAGTGTTATGAGATTAATGTGCCGGAGATGGATGTTGATTTTGCCGTCGTTGGCGGCGGGAAGATGATGGAATATATTACTGCGGGGATGCTGGAGAGCGCGGTTGAATTAAATATCAAGGTGCCTTTGTTCGGGTTGCCGAGCAGTTTGGATGGGTTGCAGGCGAATTATCTTCGGGCAGAGGACGAGAGGATTTATTTGGAGTTTGAATGAATAAAATAAAAGTTTTGGATGTGGTATTTTGGGTTTCTTTGATAGTTGGAATTATAATGGTGTTGTGGAGAATTTTTGGTGATAGCCCTACGGATTTGCAGGTTGTTGCTCCGTTTATTGTGGTCGGGTTTGTAAAGATGGGGGGCATGAATGAGAAGTTGATTAAGTTAGAGATGAAATCTGAGAATGGGTTTAGAAAAATTAGAGAGGATATGGGTTTAATTAAAGAGAGGTTGGAAATTTGGTGAAAAAATATTTTGTGATTGGGGTTTTGTTTTTGATGGCAGCGACGGTGTTGGCGGCTGACCAGTTTGGCGGGAGTGCGGGGATGGATTTTAGTGGTTCTACTATTGGTTCGAGTTATTCCGGGGGTATTGGGAGCTGGCAATATTATCAGCCGAATTTTAATCGTTTGTATGCGGGGCAGATGGATACTTATTGGCCGATTTTGAACAGGATTAAGAATGACCAGTGCAATGCGACGAGTGATTTTATTATCGGGATTCCGCCGGGCGGGTGCACGCCGAGTGTTGTAAGGAGTGATTTGCTGGCGGACCAGAGCGTGCCGGTTTTTTGCGAGTTGTATGCAATAAAGGTTAACCCGTTGATTAAGGTTTCGTCGATAAGGTCGATTTCTTTTACGGGGAATTATCCCGACGGTGTTTCGGGGATTGCGTTTCATCCGGCGAGGGCGGCTGTGAAATCTTATGATACTTTGCTGGGAGACCCTTTGATAAATAATATCGGGTATGTCGTGATTATTTTGAAGCAGAATCGGGTCGAAGGAGATTTGGCGGAGTGGGTTGCTGGGAATTTGACGGCGACGATTCGGTATGATGCGGACGAGGCGTATGGGACGGGACAGTCGGAATATTATTTGCCGGTGATGAGTGACGAGGATTGGGAGACGGATTATAATAGAAATGCTTTTTGGAATGGGCGGGGTTATTTGAGAGTCGAGAGTGTTTATGGCGATACGGCGAGGATTCAGCTTTTGATTTCCAAGGACAGGGTTGTCCAAACATTTAGTTTGAAAGTCGGGGAGACGAGCGGGTTGACTTATTTGCCGGGTTATTATTGCCGAGCGGGGTTGAAGATTAAGTTGAATAGCATTGTTGCGCCGGAGAATTCGGCTTTGTTGAATATCGACGACGAGCAGATTTGGGTCAGGGCTGGTTCTAAGTTTTTGAATGACAAGTGCGTGGTTAGTAAGATTAATGTTGATAAGAATAGGGTCGGGAATGTTAGCATTAGGTGTTCGGGGAATAGTAATTTGAAGCCGTTGAGTTTGAGTGAGAGGAATGGAAGTGTTTTGAGTGATGGTAGTTTGACTAATGATGTTGATAAGTATTTTGATAAGTCGAATGAGGTCGTTAATAATTTGGTTGAGATTTATGGTTCGGAGATGAAGGAAACGGGGGAAGCGTTTGGGGAGGAGGCGTTGTATTTGCAGATTGTTTTGGCGGGGGAGATTGGGAAATTGAAGACGCAGGCGGAGTTGATGGATAAGTTTATTGAGGAGTATCCGTCGTCGAAGATTGTCGAGCAGGTCAGGTATAATAGACAGATGCTTAATGGGACGGATTTTAGTAATTCTTTTGTGAGTGTTTATGTGAATAATAAATTTCATTCGATTAGCGTCGTGGATTTCAAGAAAGTTGACGAGGGGGCGAGGAAAGTTGATTTGAAAATTGCGGGGAAGGATGTAAAGAGTTTGAGCAAGGGCGAGAATTTTAACATAGGAGATGGGAAGGATATGACAATTAGTGATATTCTTCCGGGAAAGGTCAGGATTAGTTTCAAGAGTTCGAAGAAAGGGGAGAAGTCAGAGGTGGTTTGGATTAATAATAATGAGCAGTATAGTTTTTATGGGGTTGATGTTTATGTCAGGAATATTGAGGTGAGCGAGGTTGCGTATGTGGATTTGATTCCGGAGGTGAAGCATACGAAGACGGAGGCGGATTTTAGTTTTAGGATTGGAATTGAGAAGAGAGGGATTGAGTTGTCGCCGGCGAAGACGAAGGAGATGCTGAAGAATTTGAATGCGACGATTGAGAAATGGGAGGGGATTGTTTCGAAGTTGGGGAATGTGATTAGCGGGATGAAGGGCGCGTGTTTTGCGACGTCGACGGTTTTGATGCTGAAGAATGCGGTAACTGGATTTAGCGGGGAGTCGGTTGCGAGGCAAAAAGTTATGACTAAATACAAGGCGATGTGCGATACGAATCATGGTGAGATTTCGAGGACGCAGTGTTATAATGATTTTTATAAGGATGATATTGAGAAAGATGTTACGGCGATGACGACGGCGTTGAGTAGCGTTAATGGGAAGATGGACGCGGCGCAGGCGGGGAATGTCGAGTCGTCGGGCGGGTTGTTTGGCGGGGAGCATGTTGTTAATCAGACGAAATACGTTGAGAGTTTGAGGGGGCAGATTGGTTCTAAGATTATTCCGGTTGACGTCGGCGGGGGCAAGATTGTGAATGTGTCGGTGAGCGAGATTGATAGCGTGTCGGAGTTGAGGGCGGTGATGTTGTATGAGGAGATGAAGGGGCAGGGAGTTGCGGGCGAGGCGGCGAAGGCAGAGATGGAGCAGAGTTTGAGGAACACGGCGATGTTTGTCGAGGGGAAGAAGGAACAGTTTGATTTAGAGAAGCAGTTTGTGTTTCAGGGCGAGTCGTTTCCCGTTAGTGTTTTGTCTGAGGGGATGAAAGCGTTTCCTGACAGAGGGATGAGGATTAGTAAGGGCAAGTTGTCTTCGATTGTTGGCAAAAATTTAGATTTAGGTGGCGTTAAAGATAGTGATAATGTCGGTGCACAGATTGTTCATGTGAATTCTGATAATTATCTTTATGTATTTGATAGCAAGGGGGCGCAGTTGGGAGTTTACAAAGTTAATGGGATTACTGAACAGTTGAGTGTTGGAGATGATAAAGGGGTTCTTCCGAGGGTGAGTGGAGTGAGTGTTCAAATGGTGCAGATTGGGAGTTGCTCTAATCCATGGGCGCAGGGGAAGGCGAGTGTTAGTTATTATGAGAGCGGGAAGAATAAAGGGTTGCCGGCGATTGTGCCGTTTGATTTGAAGAATGGATGGTATGCGATGGTTCCGAATTCGGGCGGGACTTTTTTGGATGATTCGCCTCAAGGTTATACGGCGTCGGGGGATGTTAGGTATTTTAAGATTTGCAATATTGGTTCGGATAGGTTGATGCAGAGCGGGCAGGGTGATGATTTGTGCCAGTCGTTTGATGCAAATAGCGTCGGGAGTGTTGATAGTTTTGGTGGGTGTTCGGGTGTTGATGTTAAGAAGTTGTATAGTTGTGCGAGGCAGGCTATTCAACAAGCGTCTGAGCAGAATGGTAAGAGTGTTGTTAGAATTAGGGCTTGTATGAATAGTGATATAACTATGGATTTAGGTAAGCCGATGAGTCAGGTTGGAGGGTTTGAGTGCCAGGATTTTATGAGCGCGGACGAATGCAAGTTGATGTTTAATGTTTGTGACCCGGTGATTTGTCCGCCGTCGAGATGTGATTTTGGCGGGAAGATGCCGGTGAGCGATGTTATTCAGACGGGGGTTATCGGGAGTTTGGTTTTGTGTTTGCCGAATGCGGCTGAGGGAATTTATATTCCGATTTGTCTGAGCGGGATTCACGCGGGGCTGGATTCTTATCTTTCTATTTTGAAGTCAGAGAGAGATTGTCTTGAGAAGAATTTGGAGAACGGGGAGTTTGTCGGGATTTGCGACGAGATTACCGCGATTTACAAGTGCGAGTTTTTCTGGAGGCAGTTGTCGCCGGTGCTGGACCAGTTGCTGCCGAGTTTTGTCGCCGGGATTATTGCGCCGGGGCAGAGAGTTCGCGGCGGCGGGGAGTATGCGTTGGTTCAGCAGTCGTGGAATACGATGCAACAGAGTATTAGTTATTTCAGGGATGTTTATGCGCAGAATGCTTTCAGGGCGTTCCAGTTGAAGAATACCGAGGAGGTCGGGAGTGAGGTTTGTCGGGCGTTTATCGGGACGAGCGTGCCGGCGTCGGCGGATTTGCTGGATAGTTTATTGGAGCCGGAAAGTCCGACGCAGTTTTATGCGCAGTTTTCGGAGAACTTGTTTAGCGAGGCGACTGTGCCAGCGACTTCGCAGTATAAGGTTTATTATCATATTTATGCGGGGAATGACAAAGGGGTTCAGTATCGGGTTTATCTGAAGAATCCGCCGATGACGAGTTATTATGCTTCGACTCCGAGCGTGTGGGTTGATTCGGGTTATATTGCGAAGGGTTCGTCGGCAGATGAGACGGTTGATTTTACGGCGCCGGCTGGCTACAAGGAGTTGTGTGTTGTGATTGATGCGAGGGAAGAGTGCGGGTTTAAGTCGGTGACGACGGATTTCGGTTTGGATTTTGTGAAGGACAAGTATGTGCAGGAGCAGGCGGAGAAGAGCAGTATCACGACGGAGAGCGAGTGCATTTCGGGGAGTCCGTCGGCTTTGTCGATGGTTAATTTGAATTTGCAGGCGGGGGCGGAGGATGTTGCTAATCCCGAGATTGCGATGAGCGGGATTGTTCGGGTTTGCGCGACACAGAGTCCGGGGAGCGGGGTTAGTGATACGAGATGGCAGGATGTTGGTTATTGCGGGGATAGCAAGATGAGGTGCTGGCTGGATTCGGATAGTGTGAAAAATAATTTGGAAAGAGTTGCGACGGTCGAAGGAAGTTCGATTGCGGTCTTGGACAAGAACAAGGGATTGATTGAGAACGAGAAGTTGAGTTTGGAGGAAGTCAGGAAAGTTTTGGCGTCGGTGAGCGAGAGGATTAAGGGTTTGAGCGCGAGTGAGTTGGCGGGGTATGGGGTGGTTGATGTTGGTTCGGGGATTGATGATATTTTTAATGAACTTGCGAGTATTACTGGCGTTGACGAGAAGGGTTTGGCTGGGACGAATGCGGACAGGGCGGAGGCGTTGGCGTTGGAGGCGAGTGTTTATCGGATGATTGTTGGCGAGAAGAGAAAGAGTTCTGTTATGAAGCCGGAGCCGGTTGCGAGTGATGTTGATGTTGAGTGCAGAGTTGATGAAGATTGTGGTGCTGGGTTTTGTGTTAATGGTGAGTGTGTGATGTGCAGGGTTAATGAGGATTGCGGTGGCGAGAATGCTTATTGTGATGTAGGGGAGTGTAGATTGAAAGTTGTTGAGAGTGCAGAGGAGAGAGTTAGTTGGGATGATTTGGTTGAGGGTGGTTATGGCGATGTGAGAGCTGGTGGGCGGTTTTTGAAATTAAGTAAGGACGGAAGCTTTAATTCTGTTAAGGAGTATAGCGAGGAAACGCAAATGATGATTTTGATGGCGAACGGAGAAGAACAGATTTATTTGGTTTCAAGGAGTTCAGATGGTGAGATTATTTTTGAAAGAGTTGTTTCTTCTAATAAGGTTTAAACCATAGTTTTTTATATTAATTTTGTTTGTAGGGTTGTGAGGGAATGCCTACGCTGTTCGCGATTTGCATTTGCTCAAGATAGAGAATATAAATTCGCAAAAGCGAATCGCTCAGTCAAACGGTTTGACCGAGATATAATGAGGGAATGCCGGAGTGGTCAAACGGGCCTGGCTTAGGACCAGGTGGCTTATGCCTGCGGGGGTTCGAGTCCTCCTTCCCTCATTTAGATTAGGCGGCTATCGATTTCTTTTTTTCGTTTTCTTTTATTTTGAGTTTGTCTTCGAGGTTGAGACGGTCTAATAATTCTTTGTATCGGTTTCGGATTGTTACTTCGGTGATTCCCGCGACGTCGGCGACTTCTCTTTGGGTTTTTTTCTCGTCGTTGATTAGGGCGGCGACGTAGAGTGCGGCGGCTGCGATTCCGGCTGGACCTCGTCCGGATGTGAGTTCGGAGATTTCGGCTTTTTTCAAAATTCTGAGGGCTTCGTTTTGGGACTGCGGCGAGAGATGGAGCGTCGAAGAAAATCTTGAGATGTAATCTTTTGGAGAGGAGGGGGTTACTTTTAGCCCGATTTTTCTAATGATGAATCTGTATGTTCGGCCGATTTCTTTTCGCTCGACTTCGGATGCGTTTGAAATTTCGTCGAGGGTTCGCGGGATGTTGTAGGAGCGGCAGGCGGCGTAGATGCAGGATGCGATTACAGATTCCATACTTCTTCCTCTTACTAATCCTCTTTGCAGAACGAAGTTGTAAATTCTTGCGGATTCGTCTCGAACTACCGACGGCAAATCCAAGAAAGATGCAACTCTTCGGAGTTCTGACATTGCGAGCCGAAGGTTTCTTTCGATTGATGTTGAAACTCTTTCCTGCCATTTTTTTAATCTCAGGTATTTTCGAGTTTGCTGGGTTGAATCGAGTTTGTAGATGTCTGAGATTTCGCCGACGTTTGTGGTGAGGCCTTTGTCAAATTTTTGCAGAGAGATTGGCGCGCCACCTCGGGATTTTTTTTCTGATTTGTCGAATGAGCGGAGTTCGTGGGAAGTGTCCACCATATTTTCTTCGACGAGCAAGCCGCATGCTCCGCAGATTACTTCACCTCTTGTTTCATCGTATATTAATTTAGAACTATTGCACTCAGGGCATTTTTTGGGGTTAGCCATAGCAAGGTTTATAAAAAGATTGGGTTTAAAAGGTTTTTGGTTTTTGTCGACGATAAATTAATTATTAAATTTGAGAATTATTATTTAATCTTGGGTTAAGAGTTCGGCCTGGACGTTTCCTTCTTGAGAGGGGCGGTTTGTGATTCTTGCTTTGCCGAGTTCGGTTTCTATGATTGCGCCTTTGACTAGTATGTTTTGTCTTGCGAGGAAAGTGTTTGATGGGGTTTCTATTACGTTTTTTATTGTTACTTTTTTTGTTCTTTGTTGTTTGGTTGATGTTTTGGTGTTCGGTGTTTTTTTTGTTATTATGTTTGCGATGTTGTTGAAGAAGGATGTTAATTTTTTTGAGCCACCTCGTGTTTTTAGCAGTTTTGTTTTTCTGTCGCCGATTTTTACAATTCTTGCTTGGTTTTGCCGGCCGGTTAGTTTTCTTTTTTTTGGTCTTTTATATTTCCCCCCGCTTGTTTTTCTTCCGATTTTCATGGAATGGAATGAGAATTTTGATTTAAATATGTTTCTGATTAAAGCCCTGACTATTTAAAAAATTTAGAAAGAGAATAAAAATAAAAATTTAATTTAAGCGCAAGTAGTGGCTACTGTTGATATACTGCCAGCTGCACAGGTTTCTCCGCTGATTATTGCTGCAATTTTTGTTGCTGTTGGAGTTCCGGCCGCGACTATTGTTATTTTTTTAACTTCGTTTATTCCAATAGTGGTGGTGGTGGAATTAGTATTATTTAAATTATCCGCTGTGTTACCATAGATAACTTGGATGCCGTCGATAATTCCTTCTGCGCCATTTGAGATTGTTATTTCCAAGTTAGCTCCATTCATGCAGGCCTTTGTAATTTGTGGGTTAGCTAATAGGCAGTTTGCTTCTGATTCTTCAGCTGCGTTTGATATTAATTTTCTAACTGGAGTCCAAACTAAAGTTACACCCGCGATAACCAATAGAATTATTAGGACAGTTGCAACGATTGCAGATAATCCTTTATTGTTATACATTGTTTCCTCTTTAATTTAGTTGTAGATATTAAGAAT
>JAZDPV010000001.1:0-52089 GCA_043797265.1 archaeon | reverse complement strand
AATATATAAAACTTTGTATGGGAATATTTGGATATTTTTAAGAAAAAGGTGTATACATGATTAGTATAAAACATAAATCTTTAAATACCCGTAGAGCTTCTGATTCTTATGGTATTGAAAAATCACCCTCTCAGTGGGGAGGAAAGAAAGATTGTTTCGACGAGGTTATATCGAAGTGAATTTCTTTATTTGAAAAAACTTTGTGAGCAAGAAAGTAAGTCTGTGAATGCAAAGCTTAGAGAGATAATTAGGAAAGAGTTTAATCTAGGGGCTGAGGATGGTGAATGAGATTATTGCTCTGATTTTTGGAGCATTTATTATTTTGATTCTGGCAGGTACTGATGCTTTTTCTGATATTATGAAAAGTTTTGTTGGTGCGTTTGGTTTTAGTTTTGGTATTCTGTTGGGTGGGTTGATTTATTTGATGATCGTGTTGATGTTTCTTGGGGCGGGAGGTAGGGGGAGATGAAATTTTCAGAGAGATATGAGTATTCAGATTTGAGTAAGGAATTACAGAGAGGTTTTATTAGCGATTCTTTAAAGGTGCGTCTTTGGAATGTTTTTTATGACGAAATTATATCAAAAGTAGAATATCCACTAAGCGATCGTAATGTATCTAATTTTTTGGAAAATTGTTGGGACTCTATTTTTAAGAGGGGTATTTCAGATTTTAGAAAAATCGCTAGCTATTCCCTAATAAGAGAAGTAGATAATGAATATAGTGGGTTAGAATGGTACGAGATTTTTGATTTGATAGAAAAGACGATTAAAGAATTTAGTCAACAATCTTTAACAGAGAAATTTAATCGAATACTAAAGGAAGAAAATTCGGCATACAGAATAGTAAATAATCAAGTTGTAGAAATAATCTCCGAAGAGGAAATAAGGGAAATAGAAAAAGTATTTGACCAAGAAGACAAATTTAATCCTGTTCAAACACATTTAGACAAAGCACTTAAATTTTTATCTAATCGAAAAAAGCCCGACTATGAAAATTCTATAAAAGAATCTATTAGTTCCCTTGAGTCTCTTGTGAAGATTGTTTTGAGTCAAAAGGGTACTTTGGGAGAGTTAATAAAAAAGTTTAATATTCATCAATCACTCAAGGACGCAATTGGGAAACTTTATGGATGGACAAGTGATGATGGTGGGATAAGGCATGGAAGTGATGGGCAGGGCTATAATCCTAATGAAGAAGAAGCTAGATTGATTTTAATTTTATCTTCGGCTTTAATAAATTATATTATTGCTAAGCAGGGGGATGGGAATGGAAGTTAAACAGTTGCCTACTGGGTGGAAAGAGGTTGAGATGGGAAATATTTTAGAAGATAAAAAGTTCGCTGTAGTAGATGGACCTTTTGGGACACAGCTTCATGCTTCTGAATATGTTAGCGAGGGCATTCCTGTTATTAGAATAAAAAATATAACTAAAGATCATAAATTTAATGGCTCCGATTTGGTTTATATAACTGAAAGTAAATTTAGTGAGATTATTCGTAGCGCGGTTTATCCAGAGGATATAATTCTTGCAAAAACTGGCGCAACAATAGGAAAAGTTTGTTTATTGCCTAAATCTATAAAAAAAGGATTAATTGCTTCAAGTTGTGCAAAGATTTCGGTTGATAAAAATGATATGGACCCTGAATTTTTAAAAATATATCTATCAACAGAAAGAGGTCAGGGGCAGATTTTAGCATTTGCGGGAGGATCAACTAGAAGTAGTATTAATTTAACTCCATTAAAAAAAATAAAAATCTCTCTTCCGCCATTATCTACTCAGAAGAAGATAGTTGAGGTTTTGGAGCGGGCGGAAGGGTTGAAGCGGCGGCGGGAGGAGGCTGATGGGTTGATGGATGATTATTTAAAGAGTGTTTTTAATGAGATGTTTTTGGGGAAGGAGCTTGGGGAGGTTGAGCTGGGAAAGATAATCGAATGTTTAGATAGTCAAAGAATTCCAATAACCGAGTCAGATAGAAAAAAGGGGGGGATTCCTTATTATGGCGCAAATGGGCAGCAAGACTCCGTTGCAGATTTTATTTTTAACGAAAGGCTCTTGCTTTTAGCCGAAGACGGAGGAAGCTGGGGGTATAAACAAAAATGTTCTTATATTATTAACGGAAAGTCTTGGGTAAATAATCATGCCCATGCTTTACGAGTGAAGAAAGAGTTGGTAAATATCCAATTTCTTATGTATTGGTTTAATTTAACTGATTTGAACAGATATATCTCTGGAACAACAAGGGGAAAGTTAAACCAAGGAGTAATGAAAAAAATAAAAATTCCTCTTCCGCCTATTGCTCTTCAGAAAAAGTTTGCTTCTATTGTTGAGAGGGTTGAGAGGATTAAGGAAGCTCAGGGGAAATCGGGGAAGGAGATTGGTGATTTGTTTGGGGTGTTGATGCAGAAGGCTTTTCGGGGGGAGATATTATGAAAACAGATGGAGATCTGGAGGTTTTTTCTATTATGATTGTGATTATTTTAGTTATTGTAACTGCTACTTTTATGTTTTATTTTGGGATAGGCAACATACAAATGAGAATGGCTGGATATGTAATAATTGAATTTCCTAATTCAAGTTCGAATATACTTTCAGAATTTGAAAAAACTTATAAGGCTAATGAAGAAGCTATATTAAAATTAGAAATAACTAATGAAACAAAAATAAAATCGATTCAAATAGATGGGATTAATGTTGATTATGAATACAGGGGTAATGAAACTATTGTCTTTCCCTTAGATACCTCAATAGATAATAAAGAATCTAGAGAAATTAAATTAATTAGTATTTATGGAAATGTAATTAATGAGGGGAACTTTACTCAGAAAGATAATTATGAGGTCGTTATGTCAACTGAGGAATTTCTTCTTCAGAAAACTAAAAATGTTGAAAAAATTGCAATGAGAGCCAATAGATATTCTTTATTGGCGATACTAATATCGATTAGTGTTTTTTTTATAGATCAAATAATAAATTATTATTTTAAAAGTAAGAAACCCAAACCTAAAAAAAGGAGGAAGTCTAAAAAATAAAATGCTAGACCCAATATTAAAATCAAAAATAAGAAGGCTTTGGGATAAGTTTTGGTCTGGAGGGATCTCTAACCCGTTACAAGCGATTGAGCAGATATCTTATTTGATTTTTATGAAGAGGTTTGAGGACATGGATACTCAAAGAGAGCAGGAGGCGGTGCTTACGGGAGAAAAATATACTTCAGTGTTTCATGGACATGTGGATTGTCGTTGGAGTGTTTGGAGTGAGTATGGGGCAGATAAGATTCTTGAACATGTTAGGGATAAGGTTTTTCTTTTTATGAGGACGCTTGGGGACGGGGATTCTTTTTCGAAATATATGAAGAGTGCGAACTTTGAGATTCCTAATGCGTCGTTGTTGATTGAGGCGGTTAAGATAATTAATGATATGCATATTAAAGAGCAGAATCAGGATGCACAGGGAGATATGTATGAATATCTTTTGAGTGAATTGCAGACAGCTGGGAAGAATGGACAGTTTAGGACGCCGAGACATATTATTCAGATGATGATTGGATTAGCGAAGCCGAAGTATGATGATTTGATTCTTGACCCGGCTTGTGGGACTGCGGGATTTTTGGTTAATACTTATGAGTATATTTTGGATTCGAATAAAAAGGATGGGGTTAGTACGTTGAGCGCAAAGCAGAAGCAGATTTTGGACGAGGATAATCTTTATGGTTTTGATATTGATCCGGTTTTGACGAGAATCTCTTTGATGAACATGATGATGCATGGAATTAAGAAGCCGAATATTGAGCAGTTGAATACGCTTTCGAAAAGGTATAAGGATAATACTTATGATTTGATTTTGGCGAATCCGCCGTTTAAGGGTTCGATTGATGAGTCGGAGATGAGTGATGAGTTTACGGTTAAGACAAAGAAGACGGAGTTGTTGTTTTTGGAATTGATGTATAATTCTTTGACGAATGGGGGGCGGTGTGCGGTGATTGTTCCGGATGGAGTTTTATTTGGAGGTTCGAAGGCGCATAGGGCGATTAGAAAAATGTTGTTAGAAGATTGTAGGCTTGATGCGATTGTTTCGATGCCGTCTGGGGTGTTTAAGCCGTATGCGGGTGTTTCTACTGCGGTTTTATTTTTTACACGAGGGGAGCCGACCAAGAAAGTTTGGTTTTATGATATGGAGGCGGATGGGTTTTCGTTGGATGATAAGAGGACGGAGACTCCTAATAAGAATGATATCCCGGATATTTTAGAGAGGTTTGAGAAAAGAAAGAAAGAAGATAATGAAGACAGGAAGGCTAAACATTTTTTTGTTCCGGTTGAAGAGATTATTGGGAATGATTATGATTTGTCTATTTCGAAGTATAAGGAGATTGAGTATGAGGAAGTTGTTTATGAGAAGCCTGAAAAGATTATGGGGAAAATTGAAAAACTGGAGAAAGAGATTATTGAGGGAATAAAGAATCTTAATCAGTCACTATCTCAATAATAGTTTATTATGCCGACTGACTTTGAGATATTTATCGTCAGAACTTAGAAAGTCGTTGTTTCAAATATCTTAAATCTACTGACTTTCCAAACTTTTTATAAGCTTTGACTTTATTTCTATCAGTCACAACAAAAAACCATTCATCATAATTTTTTAGTACTTTTAGTTTTTCTTCCATCCGACTAATCTTACTTAAGCCCGCTCCGGTTTCAACTTCAATCGCATATTTTTTGTTATTCAAACTAAAAACAATGTCCGGCTTTTTTGTTGCATAAAGTTCAACCTGAATTCCTTTTCTTTCAAGATAGTTTTTAATGTCGTAAATTACAAAAAGGTGGTTTGGGGTTTCGTTGAATCTTGGTTTGATAAAATATTTTTCTTTTTTGTTTGAAGAAATACTTTTGAAGAATTCTTCCCGAAATTCTTTCTTAATTAAATAATCCTTTTCGCTTTTTGTTAAATTTTTTGATAGATGAATTCTTTTTGTTTCGTCAACTTTAATGTTTACGCTCTTGCCTTCGATGTCTTGGGATTCTTCTTTGAGGAGTTCGTCTGCGTTGGTTGTTATATATTTGTGCTCTTCTTTTGAGGCGACAATTTTTATTTCCGAGTGTTCGTCTTCCATTAAAAGTATGCCTTCGCCGACTCCTGCAGTAAGTAATGCGATTCTTTCGACATTGCTTAAATGAAATGTTTTTTGAATGCCTTCGATTACTGCGGGTTTTTGTCTGAGGAGAATTGTATAAGAAGAATTTGCAAGGGCGGATCGTCCTGCCTGAGAATTAATCATCCCTTCAACTTCCTGATTAATTAGAAAAAGTCCCATGTTAAATTTACGGCAAGTTTTGACAATTTCAAAAATATAAGACGCCTCTTCGGCTCGTGAAAGTAAAGTCCATGCCTCGTCAACCACCAAAAGTTTTCTCTCGATATCCCTTTTCATTTTCATATAGACATAATCAAGAACCAAAAACATAATGGTCGGTTTAACCTGTTTGGGCATGTTCCCGATATCAAAGCAGACAAATTTATTCCCGAAATTAATATTGGTGTGCCGATTTAGAAACGAGAAAACTCCGTCGACATATAGTCGCAAACGGTTTATCAGGCTTCGTAGCGTCGTTTTCTCGAGGTTAATAGCCATCTTCTCCATTCTTTCCAAAACTTTTAACACGTCGCCTAAAATCGGCGGTTCGTTGCCCCAACTCTCGTTATCGTTCATATAAATTCCCTTCCGCTCGTAAGCCTCCGTTAAGGCCTGATCAATAAATGATTTCTGCGGTTCGGTCAACTGCCCTAACATCACGGGCATTAAGTCCATCAACGAAAGTCTCTTTTCGGCATAATCGTGCCCCATTAAGTCAAGAGGATTAATTATCGTATCGGAAGTTCGGGACAAATTAATTCTTTGCCCTTCAAATTTTTTAACTAACCCCTTATATTCGCTTTGAGGATCAATCACGATGACTTTTGTGCCATTGAGCAAGTGTCTTGTTATGAAAAGTTTCGTCATATAACTCTTTCCTGCTCCTGAACTTGCCAGACACATCCCGTTTGAATTAGATAATTTAAAAATATCCCGAATTATAGGGATATGATTTTTATTCAATCCGAACCAAATTCCTGTCTCGTCAAATTTGAAGAATGGGGAAGTAAATGGGAAAAACGCCGAAAGTGCCGATGTTGTTATATTTCTCGTGGTGCCTAAATAATCTTTGGCTAAAGGCAGGCAGGATTTAAATCCTTGAATCATCCTGAAGTTTGGCTGTCGTGGAATTATAAGCAAAGAATTTAATTCCGATTCTATTTTTTTAGTTAGAAGTCTAAGCCCATCGAGGCTATCTGCTCTGCAATTAATGTAAAGCCCGATATTAAAAAGTTTTTCTTTGCCTTTTTGTAAACTTTCAAGAACCCCTTTAGTATCTTTATATTTTATTTCAAGGCTTGGATTAAATTGATTTTTTAATTTTGTTGAGTAAAGGTCGGCTCTTTGTTTTTGCAATTCTCTATTTAGTAAAATTAAAGTTTGTTCTATTTGTTGGGGATTAATATGTAAGGAAAAATCAAAGTTTCCTGAACAGCTGACGAGTTTATCAAGAAAGCCTTTATCGACGGAACGAGGATAACCATGAGCATAAATAATTTTATGGAATTTCCCGTCGATTTCGAGAAAGTCCGGAGAATTTTTTATCAAGTTGGGCAAGGGGTTTTTTGAATTAAAAATTTTAAAAAATATTTCGCTTAATTGGAAATTATTTAATCTGCATGTTTTAAGATTTAAACTGTGAAGCCTTTCTTCGCATAATTTTATTTGAATTCCGATGTCTGTCGACTCTGGGATCACAACGTAAAAATTTCTATTCATTGCGCTATTTTTCTCAATCAAATCTTTCATGTGGGTACGATAAGAATCAAAAATTTCTTTATTCTTTTTTTCGGTCGCTTTTTCTTTGAGACCTTTTAGATAAATTTCTAAATCGAGTGTTTCCGTCGTCATTAAAATTTGAATGGGAAAATCAATTGAGTTAAGAAATTTTTGAAAAGAAAGCATGATGGTCTCTTGTTCTTTTTGCGGTTTTATTCCGAAATTGATTGAATCAACTTTTAAGACGGCAATTTTTTTATTTTTGCAATAAATAAAATTATCTTTTATTTCTCCAATTTCTAAAATAGATTTAATTTTCTCGGGTTCTTTTAATTCTCTCAGTTTAAACCAAGTATACCAATTTTTTAAGTGAGTTGACAAATCAAAAAACATAAACCCCGACGCTAAAAGTGTGGGAATTGATGCTAAAAAAACTCTGACATAAATGTTTGCATTAATCTTGAACAACAAAGAAAAAATAATCGGGAAAAAAATAAGAGCGTAGGCCAACTGGGGAAAAGTTAGGTCGAAGACAATTTTTTATTTATACTCGAGCTGTTGCGGTATTTCGTACATTTTAATCTCCTGCGCCGACGAGAGTCACGACTTGTTTTACTGGTGTTGCTACGGCGTTGGCTGCTTTGAAAATTACAAACAATGCTATAAATAAAGTAAAGAGATTGACGAGACTAAATCCTCCAATCATCACCAGAATTTTTAGACCGGAGAAAGTTTCTGTTTCTAAAAATTTAGAAGAAGCCAAAAGTATAATTGAGTAGAAAAACGGCAGGGAGATTAAAACCCCTAAATAATTTAAGATTAATTTTCCGTAAGATTGTAATGGCTCGAAAAAATAAAAGAAAATTCCAATAGCGCAGAAAACAACGCCAACGCCAACGCAAATATATCTTAATGCCAAGAAAATTAAAGTTATTAAAAGTGTTGCGACATAAGGGACCATCATCACTAATTCCAATCCAATATTAACAAAGCCGTCTGAAGTTGCTAAGAAAAAATTTGCAGGAATTGAACCATAAACTACTGCGGTCATCGACGCTACAATTTCTAAAACCAGCGAATAAAGAAAGAAACTTGTTTGAACTAAAACCATCATGATTAAAATATCTGCAAGACTTTTCTTGGCTTTCTCTCGTTGTTCTGGGGAATATCCTGAAACTAAAAATCTAAATCCTGTAATTAAAAGAAGTATGCCATAAAATAAGGAAAGCATGTAAATTATTATTGACCATGTCCCGACAAAAATTTGAATATTTACCGGTTCAATCATAAGATTATTAATGAGGGCCAAAAGAGGTTTGACGGGAAGATTTAAAATATAAATTATAAAATCAAATAATTTTTCGACTAAACAAGTTCCCAGATTAGTAATTCCGCAAGAACTCATATAAATCTGAGCAGAAGATAATATTTTTTAAGAAAGGCGTAGATAACATATCCAAAGATTGAGATTGAGGAAAAATCTATTAAAAACTTCTTGTTCTCGTCGCTAATCTTTAAATCTACTTCTTCAAGTTTATTTAGTTGAATCGTATTTTCTACGGGTTTGTTTAAAATAGATTCAAAATTTCCATTAAGGGAGCCTCCAGAATTAATCATATCTTTGATAATAAAATCTTTTTCAGACTGGGGCCAGTCGGTGCTTTCTATATAGTTGCAAACCTTTTTATTTTCGCCGTCGAGAGCGGTGCAATTGAAGGCGGTTGCTAAAGGCAGAGCTAAAGCAACCGCTAAAAAAACAAACAAATTTTTCATTTGTATTTTTGCTTATCCCCCCAATATCAAATCTACGACGAAAGGTGCTGCCCATATTACAATCAGACCCACAATGACATACATCACCATGTTCTTGGCTTTCTCTCGTTTGCCGGGATTTGAACCGCTTGAGATGTAAGTGATTCCTGCGAAGAGCATCACTAATCCTGCAATTATCGTTGCTGCATATTTCACAAGATTGTAAACCGTTGTCAAGGGCATTAAAATCTGTTCAAAGTCAGATTCATCTGCTGCAACAACTATTCCAATCTGTGTTAACACGAGCAACACGAAAATTGCAAGCGGAAGGATTTTCAGCATTTTTTGTTTAGTTGGGTATGGTTTTTGTGCCATTGTAAAATTTGTTTGAATTTTTTTTCATTAGGATATTTTTGTTTGAAAAAGTCGAAGCAGGTTTGACAGATTTCGTTTTCTTTAATGGTGTTCCCGCAAATGTAGCATGTCTCTGATTTTATTTTTTCAGAATTAATTCTTTTTTCTGCTATTCTGCAATATTTTTTATTTATATCAAATCCAAGATAATTTCTTCCTAATTTTTTGGCAACTACTCCGGTAGTTCCGCTTCCCATAAAGGGATCTAAAACAATTCCTTCGGGAGGGCATCCTGCGCTTATTGGAATTTCGATTAACTTCTCGGGATAAACTGCAAAATGAGCGCCCCTGTATGAACCGGTTGAAATATTCCATACGCACCTTTTATTTCTTCCGTCGGGGTAGCACATTTTTTTGATGTCCATTCCCGCAAAACTACTTCCCGGTTCCCGGTGTCCATTCCATTTATATTTTGTTCTCTGAATACTTGTTTTTTTATGGGGTTCTCGTTGTTGTTCAAAATAATATTTTTTAGATTTTACGAAGAAAAATAAATATTCGAAATCAACCGTGAATCTATCTTTTACAGAAGTTGGCATACAATTTGGCTTGTGCCAGATTATTACATTTCTAATTATCCAGCCTCGTTTCTGCATTTCAATTGCAAATCTAAAGGGAGTTAGGGTGAGATTTTTACTTTTGATTAATCCATTTCCTCTTATGAGATTGGCCTTGTTGATTCCGGTTGATCTTATTTTTTTATTTGAAACTATATTGTCGTTTAAGAAGGAGCTTCCCGATTTTGTATAATAGGTATCTCCTATGTTCACCCAGCAAGTGCCCTCGTCTTTCAGAACTCTTTTGACTTCGTCGAATATGTTGCATAATTTTTCAATATAATTATTGAAATTTTCTTCAAGCCCGATTTGCCCTTTTGTTTTATAATCTCTCAATGCCCAATAGGGCGGGGAAGTCACAACGCAATTTACAAATTTATCTGGAATTTCTTTTAAAAGATTAAGAGAATCTCCGCAATAAATTTTATCAGATTCGATAATAATTTTCTTCATGATTTGTCGAGATGGACGCCTTATAAATTAACTCGGAGAAAAAAATGATACAATTTTTTACCCAAAAAAATTTTCCGATTTATTATAAGGATTGATTTTATAAATTTTCTATGGAAGAAAAAATCTCTTACGATATTGGTGAGGAAATAATTTCAAAATTAAAAGAATTAAATTACATTCTTGAAAGGATTTTGGAAGAAAGACAAAATGGGCAAAAATTCACATATTCACATAGTTGTTGAAACCGAATTTCTTTATCATCTTAAAAACGAAGCCAAAAAAAGAATGCTGACACTTTCAGAATTTTGCAGACTAAAATTGCAAAATTCTCTTCAATTAGATAGAATTGAGTTTATGATTGGAAAAATTCTTATGAAAAATGGAAACAAATAAAATTATCGAAGGGGATTGTATAAAAATCCTGAAGGGGCTTCCAAAAAATTGCATTGACTTAATTATTACCGATCCACCTTACGGCGATAATGTTGCTTATGGCACGACCAATAAAACAATAATCAATAATGAAAATCCATTAATAAATTGTTCGGCTTTGGTTGAATTTTATCGAATATTAAAAAGGAATAGTTCACTTTATTTATTTACAAACTGGAAACATTATCCATTTTTAACAGAATTTATTTTGAGGTATACTGTTTTTAGAATTAGGCATCTTATCGTTTGGAAAAAACATGGATTTGGGTTGGGTTGGGCTTTTCGTCATCAGTATGAATTAATTCTTGTTTTGGAGAAAGGGAAGCCAAAATATAATTTAAGGAATTTTGCCGATGTGCAAAATGCAAATCATATTAATCATAATTTGCAAACTCATCCTCATGAAAAGCCGATTGATCTAATAATAAAAATGATTGAACATAGTTCCAAAGAAGGTGATTTAATTCTTGATCCATTTTGCGGAAGCGGTTCTGTTTGTGTTGCATGTCAACAAACAAAAAGAAACTGGATTGGAATTGAGTTGGATAAAAAGTGGGTGAAAATGGCGAGGGAAAGAATTAATTTAACTCAGTAGAATTTTTATTGTCCTACAACTAAAATTTGTTTTCCTGTATTTATAGAAAAATTAATCATTTGTGAAATTCTCTGAATTTGGGTTTCCAAAATTTGTACTCTGTCTTTTAACATTTCATTTTCGTTTCCAGTTTTAATTAATTGTTTTTCAAGTTCTGTTTTTGTGACGTCGAGGAGTATATCTTCTTCTCTGATTGTGTCTTTCATTCCTAACATCTCAGAATAATAGTGGATTTTATCGGATTTTTTCCAACCAAATCTAAATTTTAAGGCCGATTCTGATTTATAACGTGGAAGCCAATAACAGCAGGAACAATGTCGGAAATCGTACATAGTAAGTTCTGAGTATTTTTGTCCGGCTGGGCTAGTTATATCTCCCAATATTCTTTTTGCAAGTCGTTTTAAATATTGATTTACGGAGGGCGGACTTATTTTGAAAACATAATCTTCTAATTTTAAATTCTTATTTTTTATATAATCTTTTATTAATTCGGAACAAAGCATTAATTTTATTCTTCTTCCAAATGTTTTACTTATTTCCTCTCTGATATTGAGTTCCTTGAAATTATCATAAAAATCTGAAACTTTAATATTCATTAATTCAGTTGGCGCTCTAATCCCGCTATCAAATAAAAACATAATCAAAACTTTATACTCATACTTTGCTTTATTGCATAAATTTTTTATTTCTTCTTCAGTTAAATAAACCCAATCTGGTTTTACACGACTTATATCTAAGTCAGAGGTGATATCCTGAATTTCTATTCCCTTTTTTCTATTAACTTTTTGATGCCAATGCCAAAACGCTTTGAAGTTTTTAACGTAATCGGCCGTCGATTTATACTCTGTCCCCCTCGATTTCTTTATTGTGCCGTTTCTCATATCGGTAAAAAAATTATGAAGCTGCCTCTCTGTTATGTCCGTGATTTTGTATGTGTGAAAATTTTTCTCAAGTTGCCTGAGTAAAAATACAAGTCTTAATTTTATTGAATGTAATCTAATATAACTTCTTGCTCCTTTTTTGCTACCTGTTGCCACATTAAGCCCATTCTCCATATCATACAGATAATCCAAAATCATTTTAGAATTAAACTCGCTCAAACTATCGATTCCATTTTTGTTTTTCTCTTTCCATTCGAGGTATCTTTCTTTGTGATTATATGGATCTAATTTCATGCTGTATTTAATCAAGGTGTTTTAAAAAAGACCTTGGATTTATACGATACAAAAAATCCCTGCAAGATAACATTTTACTCGGATGCTCACGCCGGGATTTGAACCCGGGTTACTGCCGTGAAAGGGCAGTGTCCTTGGCCACTAGACTACGCGAGCTGTGTTTGAATGTTGATTTTGGTTTTTAAGGGTTGTTATTTTTTATGCTTGAAAAATTCGATTTGACGAAAACGTTTCATGATTTTTTCGTAAGGGCCTTTTTCTGCGAGGACTTTTGATTTGTCTTCACTGAGGAGACGGAAGTCGTATTTGTTTAGCGGTTTTTTTATTTTGTTTTTGCCGGGGTAATCTTTCCAGCGAGTTGATGATTTGAGTTTGTATTGGAGGACCATTATGTTGTATGACATGATAATTTTTAAATAATTGTATTTTTGTATTTCATGAGAAGATAATTTTTGTGTTGGTTTTGATTTTGTTGTTGGGTTTGTTTGGGCGTGCGGGAATTATTCGGTGCCGTCGGGAAAACTTTTTTACGGGGAATGTTCTTAGTTCTTATTTGTGAGTGCACCTAAATCTTTATAAAGAATTTTTGTGTTCTTTTTTTATGAAAAGAAAAACAGTAGTTCCCGAGGAAGAAACTGAAGAAGTTGCTTCTGAGGAAGAAACTGAAGAGGCTCCGGTCGAAGAATCTGAGGATGCTTTGGCTGAAGAAGAGGCTCCAGAACCTGAGGAATCGGTAGACGCTGAACCTGAAGAAGAATCGACTGAGGCTCCGGCTGAAGAAGAATCTGAAGAGGCGGCTTAAATTCCTTATGTATTTTTATTTTTGAAGCCGCCGGGCGGAAGGTCGCCGGCTTTAATTTTTTAATAAGAAGATTTAAGTATGTTAAATTTTTGGATATTGTATGGTAGGTGCATGGAGTTATCGGCATTGGACGGGATTTTTTTAGTCGTGACTTTGATGCCAAACTTTTTATATCTGGTTTTCAATTAAATCTTAATGGCGGTTGTAGTTTAATGGCAGAATGTTCGGTTGTGGTCCGAACGGCCCGAGTTCGATTCTCGGCTTCCGCCTCGCGACGAAGTTGCGAGAGAATAGTTGATGGAAGATGGTGAAAAAAATACTTTTTATTTGCAAGTATAATCGTTTTAGAAGTAAGTTTGCTGAGGCTTATTTTAATTCTATTAATAAAAATAAGGATATCGAAGTTAGTAGCGCGGGAATTGTTGAAGTGAATGTTCCAATGAAATCCGACGAGAAAAGGAGAAATAAATATATCTTGGAAAAATTTTGTATTCCTTTAAGTGAAAAGTCGCGCGGGATTAATGTGAAGTTGCTTGAGGTGCAGGATGAAATAATTATTGTTGCAGATGATGTTCCTAAAATTATTTTTGATAATCCGGCTTGGCGAGATAAAGTTGTTGTTTGGAGAATCGCTGATGTTTTTGGAGATGATAAAGAAAAGATTAATAAGACGTTGGGCGCTATCAAGAGGAGGGTGGATGCGTTAGTAAATAGATTGAGAAAATGAAAACAAATACGGTTAAAGGATTCAGGGATTTTGTCGGGGTTGAGGCGATGAAGCGGGCGAAAATTTTGAAGATTATTCGGGAGCAATTTGAGCTTTATGGGTTTGAGCCGACTGAGACGCCGACGGTCGAATACGAGGAGTTTGTGCGTGGCGAGAATGAGAATGACGAGGCTGTTTCGGAGATTTTCAAATTGGAGGACAGGGGGCAGAGGGAGTTGGCGTTGAAGTATGAGTCGACTTTTCAGTTGAAGAGGATTGCGCAGAATCAGAAGTTGCCGTATAAGAGGTATGAGATTTGCCGGGTTTTTAGGGATGAGCCGGTTAGTGCCAATAGGTTTAGGGAATTTGTGCAGTGTGATGTTGATGTCGTCGGGAGTTCGATGAAGGACGAGGTTGAGGTTTTGAGTTTAGCGAAGAGAATTTTGGACAAGGTCGGGATTGATTGTGTTATTTATTTTAATAATCGGAAGTTGTTGAATGAGATTTTGGTTTCGGAGAATGTTGCCGAGAGAGATAGGGAGCGCGTGATTCGGGAGCTGGATAAGTTTGACAAGTTGTCGAGGAAAGAGGTTGCGGATAATTTGAAAAAAATTGGGGCTGAGAAAATTTTGAAAGTTTTTGAGAAAGGCGATTTTGGGAAGTATAAGTTTTATGAGGAGATTAAAGTGATGAAGAAGGCGTGCCGGGCTTATGGGTTGAAGTTGGAGTTTTTGCCGACGCTGGCGCGGGGATTGTCGTATTATAACGGGACGATTTTTGAAATTAGAAGCGGTGAGATGAAGGATTCTATTTGCGGAGGCGGGGCTTATTTGATTGATGATGTTCAGAGTTTTGGTTTTGCGTTTGGGCTGGAGAGGATTGTGAGTTTGTCTGATGTCGAGGGCGATGTGACGAAGGTCCAGATTATTTCGATTGATGAGGACGATGCTGTTATTGATTTGGCAGGGAAACTTCGTGACGCTGGGATTTCTGTTAATGTCTTGATGGACAAGTCGGTTGGAAAGGCGTTGGAGTACGCGAATGCGAAGAGGATTGGTAAGGTTGTAATTGTCGGGAAGGATGAGGTTGCGAAGGGGAAGTTTAAAGTTAAAGATATGGAGAGCGGGGAAGAGGAATTTTTAAAAGAGAATGAGATTATTGAGATGATTAGTTGAGTATATATAATTTTTTAAACTCATTTTATCTGAAGAAATATGGTAAATTTTGGGGATGTTGTATTTTATGTTGGTACTCCGGCGCTTTGTGCGTCGATGGCGATTGGGACTTCTCTTTTTTGTATGTATGAGTGGGGGCGGGATAAGAATGGACCGTTTAAATCTGGAAGGGATGCTATGGGTTTTGCTTGGGATGTAGTAAGTAAGGTAGGGATTTCTGATTTACGTCATTTAGTCGAGGAAGATTTTATAGAAAGAAATTACCTTTCAATTTATCAAAGTAGATTTAGAAATGCACAACCTCTTTTATTTTGATTTTTATCTGTAAAATTATTCTCGTTTTATTTGTTCTTGAATGTCGTCACTAAGCCCCAGCTCTTCTATTAATTCTTTGTGCTCGTCGAGGTGGGGTTGGAATGTCATGTGGATTTCTTCGAAGTGGGTTTGTTGTCTGAGGAAAATTTTACCGTCGTTGGAAAGGTGGAGGATTGGGACGAAGGACGCGAGTTTTTCTTCTTTGTCTGGGGCGAGGTGTGAGAATTTCATGTGGTCGTTGCCGTCGTTGATGTGATTTTTTATGATGTTGAAAATTGTTTTGATTCTGATTTTTAACGGGACGAAGGAATTTTTTGGCATGACGTCTAACGCGGATTTTTTTGCCTGGATTCCTTTTATTTCTCTTTTGATTCGGCGGTTTTCGGTGTCGATTGCCTGATTGAGTGCGGCCATTAATTCTTTGAGTGTGACTTTTCTATGACGCGCCATCGGGGTTTTTGGAATTAGAATTGGGAGTTCGTCTTCGTTGATTTCAATTCTTTCGAGTTCATATTTTTTTTCGTCGCGTCGTCCGTAGAGTGCGTCGTTGAGGTCATGGATGTAGGAGTTGATTAGAATTTCGGATTTGAGGCGGAGGAGGAGTGAGCAGGCCAATAAAACTTTTGAAGAGATGAAGAAGTCGGCGTCTTCGAGTTGCTGGATTATCTGGACATATTTGTCGGCGAGGATGGCGAGGTCGATGTCCCAAGGGTCGAGTTGTTCTGTCTTGATGAGGTCGTAGATTATTGCCTGCCAACTAAGTTCTTCGCCGGTTATGAGGTCGAAGAATTGGTTTTGATTTATTTTGTCGTCGGTTTTCATTTGTATTATTGGATGGATGTGTTAATATATATTTGTTTGTGGGATTAAGAATGGTTTATGGATTACGCGGATTTGTTTGTTGTGTTTTTGGTGCTGTTATTTGTGTGTGTCACTTACAAATTACTACAGACGAAAGGTTTAAAAAGTATTACTAATTAGTTATAGTATCACCTCTTTTTCCCCAGGAGAGAGCGGTAGGGCAACTATTTAATCGCTTTATCGCATCTCCTAGGGTTATAATTTTACTTCGTAAAATTATAACCTAATTCGAAATTTCCTACGGAAAGTTCTCATCTCAATTCGGTCATCGCTACGCTCAGCTGCGAATTGCAGGGTTGTCCTGCGGACGGCTTTAAGATAGTAACCTAATTCGAAATTTCCTTCGGAAAGTTCTCATCTCAACTTTTTCTAAAGAAAAAGTGGTAGGGTTTGTAAAAGGTTTTGCATTTTGTGATTGTCGGTTATTGGTATTCGACAATCGGCGTAGTTATAATTTAATGACTCATATAAGTCCTAAGATAGATAATTGTGTTTAAGGCAGTGAGATTATTTTGTTTCGAGTTTTGGTTCGACTTCTTTTTTGTCGAATTCGGTGAAGTGACATCGGCCGCAGTAATTTCTGCCTTTGCCGACGGAGAGGAAAATTCCGGGACCACATCTTGGACAGCTTCGGGCTTTTTTTATTATCTTGTTTCCTTCGATTGTGTATTTTTTGTATTTGACTGATGTGGGTTTATTGACGTGTTTTTTCTTTCCCTTGATTTTTGATTTGACTACCATTATTCTGTTTTTTCTTCTGGTTTAGTTTCTTTGGGTTGTTCGGTTTCTTTTTGTTTTGCTTCTGCTTTTTTTTTTGGTTTCTTTTTCTGTTTTCTCGTCGGCTTTTATTTTTTTGCGAATTTTTTTTGGGATTGTTTCAATTCTTTCTTTTGCTTCCTGGTTGTCGTAGACCATTATTTCTGCGATGGATGTTTGGCTGCCAAAGTTTGTGTTTATTTTTTTGACTACTGTTAAATTTGGGTCTTTTTTGATTAATGATTTTACCTCGTCGGCGCTTAGCGTTGTTTTGTTGTTGATTTCCAGCGTGATTTTTTCCCGTTGTAAAAATGGGTTTTTTTCCTGTTTAATTATTTTGAATTCGGTCATTTTGATTTGATTGCGAATTCGCCTTCGCTGTTTATTTTCATGTTTTCTGCGAGCTCGGATTTTTTGGCGTCGAAGATATGGATTCTGCCCTTGAATGTTTCAGATGATGGGACTTCGCCGCACTTTGGGCATTTGTCGCCGAAATAAATTGTTCTGCAATTTAGACATGATTTTTCCTTTTGCGCCATTATTTTTTCTTTTCTTTTTTAGTTATTTTAGTTTCTTTTGTGGTTTCTTGTTTTATTTTCTTTTGTCCTTTTTCTTTTTCGGTTTTTATCCATTCGAGTTTTCCGAGACCGGGTTGTCGCATTGTTAGTCCGATTTTTGGTTCTTCGCCTTTATATGAAATGGCGACGATTCGTGCGATGCATTTGTCGCCTTGGACTAAATTTTTTTTTCCGTCTTTGCCGGTCAGAACGCCGGAGTCGGAGAATGATACGAAGTCGTCCATTGTTTGTGAGATGTGAATCATGCCGCGAATTGGGCCCATAGATATGAATGCGCCGAAGTTTGTGATTTCTTCGATTGTGCCGTAGACGATTTCTTGGAGTTCTGGTTTGAAGACGATTAGTTTGAATGTTGATTCGTAATAGGCGGCGCCGTCGCCGGGGATTATGATTCCCTCCCTTACTTCGGTTACGTCGAGAACTGCGACTACCGTGCCGATGTCTTTGTCTTGGAAACCGGAGTAGGATTCTTCGAGTTGGGCCCGGACAGCTTCGTCAGTATTCATTCCGAATTTGTTCGGCTCTACTCTTACATGGTCTGTTACTAAAACTTCGTAGAACATATTATAGAGAGAAAAATTTGATTTTTAAAGTTTGCTATAAGAGTTCTAAATTTTTTTTATTCCTTATTGTGAGGATTTTGTTTTTGATGCGGGATTTTAGGTTTTTGTCGAGGGTGGCGAGAATGATTGGCTTGTCGATTATGTAGTTGATTATTTTGATGTCGATGTTTGGATTTCTGGTTTTGAGTTGTATTATTTTTGGGTTTAGGGTTTGGAGAATTTGGAAAGATAATTCTGCGGCTTGTTTGTGTTTTGGGATTTGTTTTAGGTTGCCGAGTTCGTTGAGGACGTCTTGGGGGACGAGGTATTCTATTTTTTCTGTTGTGATTTTATTTAGAGAGGTGTCTATGTCGATTTTTTGTTTTGCGCAGGTCAGGATGAAATTGGTGTCGAGCAGGATTTTCATTGTATTGATTATGTGAGAAGATTTATAATGTTTGGGATTATTAGAATTTCATGAGAGAGGTTGAGAATGTTTTGCGGATTTTGCGGGAGACTAAGAAATTTTTTGAAGATGATAATGCTGATGAGTTGAAGTCGCTTTCGAATCAAACGATTCATGCGGCGGCGATTTTTCAGGATGGGGATAATATTGTCGTGGCGGTTTTGGTTTATTCGTTGGGGAAGGTTTTGGAGCGGGATAATTATCGGACGATGGAGGGCTGGGTTAGTTTTCGCGACGCTGTTATAAAAAATTTGAGGCTGGCCGTTGGGGCGCTGGAGAGGGGTAATGTTAAGAATGCTCGGGTTTATCTGGGGCGGATTAGAAATTCGCTGAATAAGATTGACGGGGATTTGGGGGAGTATATTAAAGATGTTTTCAGAAAGGCAGAAATTAACAAGGCGTTCAAGTTGTATGAGCATGGTTTGTCGTCGGAGGCGACGGCTGATTTGTTGGGGGTTAGCTTGTGGGATATGGCTGGATATATTGGGCAGTCGCATATTGGCGACGCGAAAGTTTCGGTTTCGATGCCGGTTCGAGAGAGGATTAAAATTGCGGAGGGGATTTTCGCGACAAGTCGTGAAAAAGAAAATAGATGATAAAAAATAGGGATGGAGTGGTTGGATGAAGTATTTGATTTTTGATGCGAGACGCGCTTCGCGAGATGTCAGATTTCAGAATTCAGATTTCAGGAGGAATTTTTTATGAAGTATCTTATTCTCGACGCTGGGCCGATAATTTCTAATCGAAACAAATATAAACTAAGTTGTGTATTTTATTATACTTTAAGTCCCCGGTATCTCTTCGGACATGCCGGGCTTCATATTCTTGAGGTGTTTAATGGATAAGAAAACTATTGTCTTTATTGACGCTAATAATTGGTATCATAATGTTAAGCATTTGATTAAGCCAGGATTGGTTGATATAAAGAAACTTTGTGATTTTATTTCTGAAAAATATTATTTGAATGTTTCTGAAATTCGTTGGTATGCATCGATGCCCGATAGAAAAGACAATGAAATTATATATAAAACACAGAGGGTATTTTTGGGGTATTTGCAAAAGCAGGGAATTAAAATAATTACGAGAAAGTTGCAAAAATTATCTACGAAGGAGTTGAAGAAGAGACGGCAGGAATTGGTTGAGGCGTGGGATTTGTGTGAGGTTTGTAAGCCGATTGTCGAGGAGGCGTTTTTGGATATTGCTGATAATCAGAAGAAGGAAAAGGGTATTGATGTTTGGATTGCGATTGATGTAGTTAAGGCGGCGATAGATGGAGTTGATTGTTGTGTTTTAATTTCTGGCGACGCTGATTTTGTTCCGGCTTTGAATTTGGTTGGTGAAATTGGGAAAGATGTTTTGTGTGTTTCTGTCGCCCGAGGGTTTTCGAATGAGTTGAGACAGAAATTTCCTTATTTGATTTTAAAGAAAGAAGAATTAAATAAATGTTTGAAGGACAAGAAATGAAATATTTAATCTTCGATGCCGGGCCGATAATTTCTCTTACTATGAATGGGATGTTGCCAGTGATTGAGAAGTTGAAGTTGATTTTTGGCGGAGAATTTATTTTGACGCCGAGGATTAAAGGGGAAGTGATTGATAAGCCGATGGGAATTAAAAAGTTTAAACTGGAAGCGATTCAGGTTGAGGATTTGATTTCTCGCGGGATTTTTAAGATGGCGACGGATTTTGTTGCACCACAAAAATTGAATAGGGAGACGAAGCGGATTTTGAAAATTGTGAATGGGATTTTGCGGGTGACAGCGACGGGAGAAAAGATAAAAATTGTACATGATGGCGAGGCGGAATGTTTGGCGTTTGCGAATTTGTGCGGAGATGAGAACGTGGTTGTGATTGATGAAAGGACGACGAGGATGCTGGTTGAAGCGCCGGGAGATTTGGAGAGAATGATGGAGCGAAAGTTGCACATGCCGTTGGATGCGAATTTGAAGTTGTTGGATAATTTGAAGAATGTTAAATTTATTCGGTCGGCGGAGTTGGTGTATATTGCGTGGAAAAAGGGGTTGGTTTCCTTCGGGAAAAGCAAGGATTTGTTGGATGCGTTGTTGTATGGTGTTAAGTTTAAAGGGTGCGCTATCTCATCTAATGAAATAGATGAGATAGTCCGCTTTGCTGGAAGTGGGTAGTCCGCTTTGCTGGAAGTCCGCGCCAACTTTGTCGTCGCTGGAAGTGGGATGTTGCGCGGTTTGTCTGCGTTTGTTTGTTGGGATTAAATTTAAAAATTGTATTATCTCTATTTTTGTATTGGGTGCATCGGATAATGATAGTCTGCTCGGCTCCAGCCCGGGAGGCGGGGGTTCTAATTCGCAATTTGCATTTGAAAAAATATTACGAAAATTATTTTTCAAAAGCGAATTGCTCACCTCCTGCGGCCCATGATTAAATTTAAAAGATGTGTTATCTTTATTTTTATATTGGGTGCATCGGATAATGATAGTCTGCTCGGCTCCAGCCCGGGAGGCGGGGGTTTGATTCCTCCTGCGCCCATATAAATTTATAATAAATTTATATTTATTATCCTCTTCCCAATACTTTTATAAATAAGGTCTTCTTAATTTTGATATGGTGAAGAAGGTGGTAGAGGAAGAGGATTCTGGGGATGTGAAAGTTAGAAAAAGTTCTGTGAATAAAATGACAGCGAAAGAAAGAGAGGAATTGTTGGTTGAGAATTTTGTGGGGTTGCAACATGCGATGACGAATTTGTCGATTAAGTTTGGGGCGTTGTCTGATAATATTACGAGGCTGTTGAATGTTTTTGAGGAGGCGGCGAAGGGGTTTGTATCGGGGGGGCGAGTTGATGACAAGGATATGTTGAAGAAAATTGATTCGTTGCTGGAGCAGAACAAAACGATTGCGAAGGGATTGGTTTTGATGGAGGGGAAGTTACGCGGAAGACAAGAGATGGAATCTTCTGAGAATTCAGGTTTTAGGAGTCAGGTTTCGGGTGTGATGGCGAGACCCAAGCCGTTGCCGAGTATATGAGCTCTGAGCAGATTTCTTTGGTGGCTGAGCATCCTTTTGTCCGGAGATTTGTTCTGGCGATTTTGCAGAATATTAGGGCCAATGGTTTAGTTCACGATGAGAAATTTGTTGTTCATGCGGATTTGGTGCCGAAGTTTTCAGAAAAAGTTATGATGGCGTCGATGGAAACTCCTAAGGTTTTGCCTAAAATTCCTGTTGTTCCGCCGCGTGTTCCGATTCGAAAAGTGATGCGTGTGCCACCTGGTGGGAAAGTGACGCAAGGCAGGGAGAAGTTGGGGGAGGTTGGAGAAGGAAATTTTATTATGGTTCCGCCGAGAATTATGGGCAATGTTGGGTTGAGCCAGGATTATGGGAAGATTACGTTGCTGCTTAATGACGTTTCGGTTTCGACTATTGAGTGTCATGGCGCCGGGAAGCCGTTGATTGTTATTCGAGCGGGACAGAAGCAGTTGACGAGAATTGTGTTGAGTGCTGACGAGATAAAGAATGTTTTAGATAAAGTTTCTGATTCTGTTCATATTCCGATTTTGGAGGGCGTGTTTCGTGCGGCTATTGATAATTTTTTTATTAGCGCTGTTGTTTCTGATATTATTGGTTCGCGGTTCGTGATTAAGAAGCAGAATGCTTATGCCATGTTGGAAGGGAAATTTTAAAAGGGTTGATTTGATTTTTATTTTATGGGGAATGAAATTTCGAGAGAAAAGTTGGACAGGTATTTTGATTTGACCGGGCGGGGGCTGGCTGAAGCGAAGAAGAATGTTGTCGACGGGAAAGGGAGCGAGGCGGATGAGATTATCGGGATGGTTGGGAATTATGTTTCTGACGCGCGACATTTTGAAAGAAAGGGTGATTGGGTGAATGCTTTCGCGGCTTTGAGTTACGCGCATGGGTGGTTGGACGCCGGAGTTCGACTGGGAATTTTTGATGTGAATGACGACGAGTTATTCACGGTGAAGTAATCTTTGTCTTGTGAGTGCGAATATTCCTTCGAGAAAAATTTGCCAATCTGGAGTTTTGGAAAATTCGTTGTATGGGATGCTTACTTGTTCTTCTATCTTTGAACCATTTGTTATTCTTAATTTACATTGGTATTTTTCTACGAATTCTACTTCGAAATGAAGGTTGGCGACGTTGTATGTTATTAGATTTGGCGAGGGGATTTCGGCTTTGTAACCTCCGTTAAGCGATGGGTCTTGTAAATATTCACGAAAATTTTTAGCGAGAGATTCTGTTATGGGATTTCTTTCCATGTTTGTTTGAGGTTTTTGTTGTTAATAGTTTTTTCTGTTTTCATAATATATATAAAGTTGTGTTGTTGTTTTAGATGATGGAAAAAGTTTGGGTGATTTCGCTGGGTGGGTCGAGGATTGTGCCGGATGATGTCGATGATAAATTTTTGGTTAGGTTTAAGCGATTGCTGGATTCGCATGGAGACAAGAGGTTTGTCGTCGTGACTGGTGGGGGGTCGACGGCGCGGAGGTATATGGGAGCGTTGAAAAAGTTAAAGAAGGGGATGAAAGCGCGGTCGATGGAGGGGATTGTGGTGACAAGATTGCATGCCGGGTTTATGGCGAGAATTTTTGGGAAGGTCGCTAATGAGGATGTGCCGTTGAACATGAAAAGGGTTAAGAATTTGTTGAGAAAAAATCGGGTTGTGTTTTGCGGGGCGTTGAGATATTACAGGAAAAATACCAGCGACGGGACTGCGGCGAAGTTGGCTGGATATTTGGGATGTTCGTTTATTAACTTGACGAATGTTCGGGGGCTTTATAGCGCGAATCCGAAGACGAACAAGGGAGCGCGATTTATTTCGAGGATTAGCTGGGATGATTTTTATGGGATGTTTAGGAAAATTAAGTTTGAAGCGGGGCAGCATTTTGTTTTGGACCAATCGGCGGCGAGGGTAATTCGGGACGAGAAGATTGTAACTTATATCGTCGGGTCGTTGAAAGCGATTGATGGGATTTTGCGTGGGAAGAAGTTTGTTGGGACTATTATTAGAGGAGAGAAATTTTAACCACGGATTTCGCGGATGAGGGCGGATTTTTTGGGTTTAACATCGCGATTAAAGAAAGTTAATTTCTCCCGCGAGTTTACGAGCTGGATGAGAAATTAATTTGGGAAAATCCTGCAAGGATTTTCTCTTTAATCGCTGTTAGCCGACCCGACGAACGAAGTGAGGAGAGCCTGCAAGGCGTGGCTCGGAGCGTAGCGGAGAGAGTTTTTTTACTGCCGAAAATTCTTTGATATCGTAGTTGCTGAAAATTGTCTTTAAAATTGTCGTTGGTTTTAGAGCGCGCTTTTTTGTTTCTTTTTTTCTAAAAAAGAAAATTAATCTTCTTCATCTTCTTCTTTTGTTTCTGGTTTTATTTCTTTCACTAAACTATTATATTGTTTGTTTAATTCTTTCTTTGTTACTTCTTTATTGTCAAATTTTTCTATAAGTTCCGCGATTTCTTTTAACTTTTCTATGTTGTTTTCATTCTCTAATTCAAAAGCATTTTTACAAACAGGACATTCTAAATAATATTTTGTTTCATAGGGAAAGATTGGAATAAAAAATAAAGTAAACCAATCTCTTGTTCTTACAAGAGAATAATGAGAAGTGTGAGAACAAACAGGACATTTTTGGACAAGAGTTTGACCAAAATTTTTTATATTTCTATGTCCCCAACCAAATATGAAAAACATTTTATTCTAAATCGGGAATTCTGTCAGATAAAATTTCACAGTTTTCACAATAACTTATACGACAGCTTGCAAGAGGATAATTCCCTTCTTTCTGTTTGTTTATATTGTTTTCAAGGTCTACATATTTGTAAGATGTTGATGCTACATTTCCAATCCTTTTTGTAACTGTTGATACGGGAATATCTGACACCTCATATCCATCTTCATCTCCAACAGTAACATCGCATATTACTTCTACATTTCTTGCTTCAACATTTCCAAAATTATAAATTTCCACAGTAAAGAGATTTTTACTAGAGTCATAAAGATTTTCTCCCCAAGAATTTAAAGCTCCAAATATTAAAGCCTTTTCTGCCGGAATTTCTGGGCATTCGTTAATAAAATCTGAACAAGTTTGTTCGTTTATTTCTTGTGAAGGAGCAGATTTTGTAAAATATAATCCTGCAAAAGTGATTACCGCAACTAAAAGAATTACCGAAATAATTTGGTAGGTATGATTTTCTTTCGCCATAATGAATTAATGTGTAATAACTCCTTTAAAAACTTTTCTTTTTTCGTTTACAATTTGCTAATAGATTGTTGAATTTGTTTCTTAAGCCAAATTGCTTATAGATTGCTATGGAATTGCTAAAAGCAATAGGTTTTGTAAAAAGAGGGAAGAATAGGAAAGAGGTTTTTATGAATTTAGATAAACCTCTGATGCCCTCTGAATTGGTTATAAAAATTTACAAAAGCAACAGCAATACTTATTTCAATCTTGTTTCTCGTGCATTGTCTGAATTGAAAGAAAAGAAATTAGTTGAAGTTGTAAACCCTGAAGAAAGAACAGGAAGGATTTACAGAAGAACAAAAGATGGCGAAAAAGTTGCAAAAGAATTAAAATAATTTCGGCGAAGCCGACTATCTGTTTTCGTAGAAAACTCGCGCGCTCTTTCCGTGGGGGTTAGGTAGACAATTTTAGTTTTTATTTTCAGCAATTTCGTTTAATCAGCGATGTTATGCGACAATTTTAATTTCGCATTGGAGCGTTAAACGAAGATATCAAAATCAGAATTTGAGGTTTACCGACGCTAGGAGGCAGTAAGAAAATTTTGGCTAACATCTATTAGATATACAAATCTATCTAGTAGATGTTATAATTTTATAATTTCAACGAGAATTTAAATAAATGTTATTATTTTGTCGCTGATGTATTATCAGAATGTTCGGTCTGAATATCAAAATAGAATAATCAATAGGTGTAAATTACATGGGTTTAGTGTTCAAACGATTAGGTCATATAATTTTCATATTATGGGATTCATAGATTATTGTCATAAATGTAGTCTTAATCTATCTAATGAAAGTGTTAAATCTTATCTTTTGTCTTGCGATAATTTGTCGGTTAATTCTATGAGGTTAAAATATGCCGCGGTGGCTTTCTTTTTTCGTGAAATATTGAATAAACCGTTTGATTTTGAGCAAATTCCTATAAAGAAAAAAGAACAAACTTTGCCGAAAGTTATTAGTGCTGAAAAAATAAAAGAAATGATTGAGGCTTGTGATAACATAAAACATCGATTGATTGTGAAGTTGTTTTATTCTTCTGGACTTCGGCTTTCGGAGTTGTTGAATTTAAAAAGAAGTGATATTGATTTTGACAGGGGACTGATTTTGGTTAGGCTGGGTAAGGGGAAGAAAGATAGAATTAGTATTTTGTCTGATAATTTGAAGGATGATTTATTGAAATATTATAGCTCTATGAAATTTCGAACGGATTATGTTTTTGAAGGGAGAGATGGCAGGAAATATAGTAAGAAGTCTGTTCAAAAAGTTTTAGAGAGACTTGGAAAGAAAATTGGAATTAGGATTCACCCACATATGCTTCGACATAGTTTTGCGACGCATCTTTTGGAGCAGGGAGTTGATATTCGATATATTCAGAAGTTGCTTGGACATAGTGATGTTTCTACGACAGAAATTTATACTCATGTTTCTAATCAAAAACTGGAGAATATAAAAAGTCCTTTGGACAATTTATGATATGGGAGATATTAATTTATTTAATTTGAAAGGTTCTATTTATCTAAAGAAGGTTAAATCGAAGGAGGGGATTTTTGGTGATGATTCTTGCGATGGATATTTAATTGGGGCGACGGAAAAGGAAGCTCGGAGGATTGTTGATTCACTGAAAGGTTCTGATAAAAAGATTGGGATTGTCGGCGGGGATGATGCGTTTAATCGACGGATTGTCGAGACTTTGCGGATTGATTATTTGATTTCGCCTGAGCGGGGAACGAAAAGCGATACATTGAAACAAAGAGATTCGGGAATCAATCACGTCGTCGCGAAGATTGCGAAAGAGAAAAATATTTTAGTTGTTGTTGATATGTCGGAAGTTGGAAAGTTGAATGGAAAAGAAAAGGCGTTGAGGTTGGGGAGAATTATTCAGAATGTGAAAGTTTGCCGGAAGGCGGGATGTAGGATTGGGATTGCGTCGCTTGGTTTGAGCGAGAGTGAAGTTATCGACGAGAAAGGCAGGAAAGCGTTTGGGACAAGTTTGGGAATGTCGTCGAAACAGATTGCTGAGAGTGTTGAGTTTTGAGAACTTTTATAAAAGATGATTGGCATTATAATTGATGGGTATTACAGGTTTTGCTTTTGGGGTGATAAATGAGATTGGAAGTCGCGTTGGAGAATTGCCGGCGAGTGAGGCGATAATTTTTGATATTGCTTTGATTTTGATTGTCGCGGCGATTTTGGCTTTTGTTGCGAGAATGTTGAGGCAGCCGTTGATTCCGGCTTATGTCGTCGCTGGTTTGGTTATTGGACCGCTGGTTTTTGGGTTTGTCAAGAACATGGATTTGATTTATGCGTTTTCTGAAATTGGGATTGCGTTCTTGTTGTTTACGGCGGGGCTTGAGATTTCGTTTAAGAAAATCAAGGAGGCTGGGCTGAAGAAGATTGTGATTGTCGGGTTGCTGCAGGTCGTGATTATTTTTGGGGTTGTTTTATTGTTTGCTGGTTTTTTGAATTTGACTTCGTTGCAGGCGGCTTATATCGGGATTATTCTGGCGTTTAGTTCGACGATGGTTGATATTAAGTTGTTGTCTGACCGGGGCGAGTTGGTGACTTTGCATGGGCGTTTGATTTTGGGAATTTTGTTGCTGCAGGATTTTATTGCGATTGTGGCAATTGTGATTTTTACGAGCGGGAGTTTTGCCGTGGCTCCTATCGAGATTGCGTTCGTGAAGCTTGTTGGAATTTTGGCGTTCGCTGTTGTTTTTCAAAAGTTTATTTTGAATAAATTGTTCAGGTTTGCAGCGGCTTCGGTCGAGCTTTTGTTTTTGTCGTCGCTGGCTGTTTTGTTTTTGTTTATTATTCTGGCTTATGTTTCGGAGTTGTCGATTGTGATTGGGGCTTTTATTGCCGGGATTTCGTTGGCGAATTCGCCGTTTAAGATAGAGTTGGAATCAAGGATTTCTCCGTTGAGAGATTTCTTTGCGATTCTTTTCTTTGTAGCTTTGGGAATGCAGATTATTTTTGTCGGGATTGGTGCGAGGATGGGATTACTTGTCTTGCTTTTGGTCGGCGCCTGTATTGTGAAGCCGGTTGTGACGCTGCTACTTTTGAGAGTTGTTGGATACAGGTCGCGGACTAGTTTTTTGACTGCGATTTCATTGGCTCAACTTTCTGAGTTTTCTTTGATTATTGGATTTGTCGGCGTGATGATGGGAGTTTTGGATGCGAGTTTGTTATCGACTGTGGTTCTGGCGACGATTGTCACGATGTCGGTTACTCCTTATTTTATTAACTATAAAAATTGGTTTTATAAAATTTTCAAATATCCCGTCGCTGTTTTGAAGTTTCTGCCGATGAAAGAGGATCTTGAATATGAGGGCGAGGGCGACAAAGAGATTTTGTTGATTGGGTCGCATAGGATGGGCGGGGTGTTGATGGAGGAGTTGCTGGAGAAGAGGAGTAAGTTGTTGGTTGTTGATTATAATCCTGAGGTGATTAATGCTTTGATGAAAAAAAAGATTTCGTGCATTTATGGGGATGTGACGAGTCCGGAGTTGCTGGGGAAGATTAATATTGGGAAGTTGAAGCTGGTGGTTTCGACGATTCCGGGTTTTGATGAGAGCTTGTATTTGGTGAAGAAGGTCAGGGAAGTTGGCCCGAGTGTCAAGATTGTCGTGACAGGTTCGCGGATTAGCGAGACGCTGAAGTTGTATGAGGCGGGGGCAGATTACGTCGTGACGCCGAAGATTTTGGCGGGGCAGGAGTTGGCTCAGATAATTCACGGGAAGAAGTTTGATTTTAAGAAGCAGAAGAAGAAACATTTGGAACATTTGATTGAGATACATAAGTTGTTATATTAGGATGTTTCGCTTGTAAAGACTTAGTTGGTTAATTTTAAATAGTTCTTTTATTAGTTGATTTTATGGAAGAGAAGTTGATTGTCGAAAGTTTGTCGCCGATGGAGCGTGAGATTTTGCCGGCGCTTGGCGGGAAGTTTTTAGATGTTGATGTCGTCGCTGAGAAGGTTGGTTTGGACAGGACTTCGATTTTGAGGGCGGTTGGTTTTTTGAAGAACAAGGATTTGGTTGAGATTGAAAGTTTGGAGAAGAGCGTCGTGATTTTGGGAATCCTTGGGATTAATTATTTGAAGAAGGAATTGCCGGAGAGGATTTTGCTGGGGAAGTTGGCGGAGAAGAAGGCGATTTTGATTGGCGAGATTAGGAATGTTTGTGGGCTGAATGAGAATGAGGCGAAGATTGCGCTGGGGACTTTGAAGAAGAAGGCGCTGGTTGAGATTAAGGACGGGCGAGTGAATTTGAATGCGAAGCCGGAGGAGGTGACGAACAAAATGATTGAAGAAATTTTTATGGAAAAGTTGCCGATGGATTTGGATACCATCGCTGATTTGGACAAGTTGGCGTTTGCGAATTTGCGTGGACGGAAAGATATTGTCGAGGTCGAGGAACGGAAAAGCGTGAGGGTTAAGTTGACGAGGCTGGGGGAAAAGATTTCGAAGATGAATTTGGGCGATGATTTGATTGAAGCGTTGACGCCGAAGATTTTGAGGGGGAGCGGGTGGAAGGGGAAGAAGTTTAGGCGGTATGATTTGACGTCGGCGGTGCCAAGGGTTTATGGGGGGAAGAGACATTTTGTGAATCAGGCGATTGATTACGCGAAGTCGATTTGGCTGGAGATGGGGTTCAAGGAGATGAGCGGGAATTTGGTTGAGAGCGGGTTTTGGGTTTTTGATAGTTTGTTCACGGCGCAGGACCATCCGGTTCGGGAGATGCAGGACACTTTTTACATCAAAGATGTAAAAAGTGCGGTGGGAAGTGGGAAGTGGGAAGTGGGAAGTGTTTGGGAAAAAGTCAAGAAGGCGCACGAGGGTGGGATTGATGGGTCGAAAGGTTGGCAGTATAAATGGAGCGAGGAAGAGGCGAAGAGGGTTTTGATGAGGACGCATACGACTTCGTTGTCGGCGAGGAAACTTTTAGAGATTGGAAAGAACAAGGAATTTCCGGCTAAATATTTTGCGCTTGGGAAATGTTTTAGGAACGAGACGGTTGATTGGTCGCATGGGTTTGAGTTTAATCAGACCGAGGGAATTGTCGTCGACGAGAATGCGAATTTTCGGCAGTTGCTTGGATATTTGAAAGAGTTTTATCGGAAGATGGGGTATAAGAAAATTCGGATTAGGCCGGCGTATTTTGCGTATACCGAGCCGTCGTTGGAGGTTGATGTTTTTCATCCGGATAAAAAGAAATGGGTTGAGCTTGGCGGAGCTGGGATGTTTAGGCCGGAGGTTACGATTCCGATGTTTGGGCGGCACATTCCGGTTCTGGCGTGGGGACAAGGGTTTGATAGAATTATCACGGAATTTTTTGGGATTAGTGATTTGAGAGAAGTTTACAAGAATGATATAAATAAATTGAGGGAGATGAAGTTTTGGAGGAAGTGATGGAGAACATAAGCAGGATAAACAGGATTAAAAGGATTTTGTTTTTGATTAGAAGGGAGGGGTTGGGTTATGGAAGGTGAGGCGAACCCAAATTCTTTGGAGGAAATTAAGGAACAGCTTGAAAGTTTGGAAGAGACGATTAATAATAAATTTGATGAGCTGATTGAGGTGTTGAAGGGATGATGGAAAAACTAATTTTAGTTCATGGGTGGGGAGGAAGTCCGGATGGTGAGTCGTGGTTTGGACCGTTAAAAAAGGAGTGCGAAATTAGTGGTATAAAATTTATTGCTCCGGCTATGCCTGATAGTGATAATCCGAAGATGGGCGAGTGGGTTTCTAAATTGAAAGAAGTTATCGGTGATTTGGATGAAAATACTTGTTTTGTCGGGCATAGCATAGGTTGTCAAACTATAATCAGATATTTGTCTGATGTCGGAGGTAATATTAAGGTTGGCGGAATTGTTTTTGTTGCGCCGTGGACAAAGTTAAATGAGAAGTCTATTGAGGAAGAAGGCGAGGAAAGTGTTGAGATTGTGAAATCATGGGTTGGCGTTCCGATGGATTTTGAAAAAGCGAGGAATCATATGACGAAAGTTTTGGCTATTTTTTCCGACGATGACCCTTATGTTCCGTTGTCTGAAACTAAGATTTTTAAGAAAAAACTTAATTCTAAAATTATTGTAAAAAGTGGCGAAGGACATTTTAATGAGACTGAAGAAATAAAAGATATAATGGAGTTTTTGAAAGATGACGATACTGACGATTAATAGAAGGGAATTTGAGAAGAAGGTTGGGGACGGAAAAACTTATAAAGCATTTGGTCTACGTTACATTAATATGTTCCCCAGTGATCCTACGGGGTCGCTGGATGAATTTTGTTTTTGTGGAGGTTTGTTATGAAAGATACGTTGGTTTTTATTGATGGGGCTTTTGTTAATAAGCTTTCAAAATATTTTGGTGATGGCAAAAAAATTTATTATATAACCAAAGAGGACTTTGATAAATCAAAATAAAATGACGATACTAACTATTAATAGGAAAAAATTTGAGAGAAAGATTGGGAAGTTGACAAAAGAGCTAGAGGAAAAAATTTCGATGTTTGGGACGCCGATTGAGGAAGTCAGCGACGATGAATTGTCGGTTGAGGTTTTTCCGAATCGGCCGGATTTGTTGTCGGCTGGGAATTTTATGAGAGCGATTAATCAATTTGTCGTGAAGGGGAGAGTTGCGAGTTTTAATGTGAACAAGCCGGAGAAAGATTTTGTCGTGACGATTGACAAGTCGGTTAAGGAAGTTAGGCCACATAGTGTTTGCGCGATTGTGAAAGGGATGAGATTTGACGACGAGAAAATTAAGGAGATTGTTGATATTCAGGAAAAGTTGCACGGCTCGATTGGGCGGAAGCGTCGGAAGTTGGCGATTGGGATTTATCCGCTTGATAAAATTAAGTTGCCGATTCGGTTTGTCGGGCGAAAGCCGGAGGATATTAAATTTATGCCGTTGGAGGCGCGGGCTGAGATGACGGGGCGACAGATTTTGCGTGGGCATCCGGCTGGGCGAGAGTATGGAGATTTATTGAAGGGCTGTGGTGTATTTCCGGTTTTTGTCGATGCTAATGATGAGATTTTGTCGATGCCGCCGATTATTAATTCTGAGAAGACGGGGCGGATTGACGAGAAGACGAGGGATATTTTTATTGAATGTTCGGGACATAATTTGGTTTATTTGAAAAAGTGTTTGAATATTATTGTCGCGGCGATTTCGGAGATGGGCGGGAAAGTTTACGCGATGGATGTCAAGGATTATAGGGATGGGAATTTTGTTTCGCCCGATATGTCGCCGGAGAAAATGGATTTCAGGATTGAGGATGTTGAGAAGACGCTTGGGATTAAGTTGAGCGAAAAGGAAATTGTTGGTTATCTTGCGAGAATGGGAATTGCTTCGCAAGGTGTCAAGAGCCAGGCGCCGGGTGTCAGGGAAATGGTGGCGGATGTGCCGGCTTATCGAATGGATATTTTGCATTGGATTGATTTGGCGGAGGAAGTTGCGATTGCTTATGGGTATGACAAGTTTGAGTCGGAGATTCCGAAGATTTCTACGATTGCCGAGGAGAATCCTGCTGATAGGATGAAAAGAGTTATTGGAAATATTTTAGCCGGGCTTGGATTTTTGGAGTGCTCGAGTTTTCATTTGACGACGAAGAAAGATGTCAGAAAGATGCATTATGATTTTAATGATTTTGTCGAGGTTGAGAATTCGAAAACTGGGCGGGATGTTTTGAGGATTGATTTGTTGACGGGACTGTTGCAGATAGCGTCGGAGAATTCGGATGCGGCTTACCCGCATAAAATTTTTGAGATTGGTCGGGTTTTTAGCAAAGGGGAAAACGAGACAATGGTTTTGGAAAAAGAAAAGTTGGCCATTGCTTTGGTTGATGAGAGTGTGAATTTTACCGAGATGAAACAGGTTTTGGATTATTTGTTTAAGATGTTGGGGATTGAATATTTGATTGAAGCGGTTGATACCCCTTCGGGGCACGAGAACCTGCGAGCAGGGGATTCGAATTATATTATTGGGCGGTGCGGGAAGATTGTCGTCGGCGGGAAAGAGATTGGCCGAATTGGCGAGATTGCGCCGAGAGTTTTGAAAAATTGGAAAATTAAGATGCCGGTTGTGGGGATGGAGATTGGGGTGGATTTTAATTAGCTGAAGTAACTGCTTTTTAATCAAAAACTATTTAATCTCAAGTTGATTGTATAAAATATGGTAGGTGTATGTGTAGATAAGGACGCGATGAAAGATTTAGTTAGATTGGTCGCTGAAATGAATGAGCGAATGGAATCTCTGTTTTTGATGAGCGACGCTGAAATTGTGGCGGGGAATAAGAGAGCCAAGAAGCAAATAGAAGAAAGAGATTTTGGTGATTTGGATGAGTTATAAAGTACTTCCGACAAAAGAATTTATTAAAGATTTTAAAAAGGTTGATTTGTTTTTTCAAAAAAGAATTAAGAAAAAAATTGAGGAAGTCGCGGAAAATCCTGAAAGATATAAACATATGCATTATGATTTTTCGGGAAGTTGTAGAATTAGAATTGATAAATTAAGAATGATTTTTTCTTATAGTGTTGAGAGGCGAGAGCTTTACTTGGAACAGATAATTTTTGGACATAAGTATTAATCAGATGCAAATACTTATCGTCGGTAAAAATAAATTTGGATGGGTTTTAATTAACTGAAGTAACTGCTTTTTTTTGATGTGTCGTTTGTTTCGAAGTTTGTTTCGAAGTTCTCGATGAGCTTGTAAATTTTTGGCTTGATTTCCTGCCATTTGTTGAAAATGTCGTTGATGAATTTTATTTCGGCGGTTTCGTCGTAGATGGTGTCGAGTTTCATTGTTTCGATTTGTGTTCTTGATAATGTTTTGTAAATTTCCTTGATTGTGTCTTTGTCTTGGTTTGAAATGTTTTTGAGAATTGAGAAAATGAATATTGGCGGAGCGTTTGGGTTGATTAGATTTTCGAACAGGTGAATGTATGCCATGATTTTTTCGTTGATTGTTCGTCGGATTTCTCTTATTAGCAGAATTGGTTTTTCGTCTTGAATTTTTTCGACGTCGAAATCTTGTATTAATTTTTTGAATTCTGGCAGGCTGTGTTTTTGTTTGAGTTCATTGTATGCTTTTTCGAGGTCGAAATTTTTGTCTTCCATTAATTAGGTTTGGATGTAGGGTTTATAAGATTTTGGGGAGCCACATTAGTTGGTAGTGGGTAGTGGGTAGTGGGTAGTGGTTTGTTCGCTTTTTGTTCGCAATTTGCATTTCGCAATAATCTTTAATTATTTTGTTGCTCGAAGCGAATTGCTTAACCTTTACGTAAAGGTCACTAAGCCACAGGAGAGGTTTGAACTCTCGACCTTTACATTACCAATGTAACGCTCTACCTGCTGAGCTACTGCGGCTTGTTAGAATTATTGAGGTATTGTATTTAAATTTACCTTTGTGTTTCTGGGGTTTTTGTGTTGTTGATTTTTATTGCGTTGCCGATGAGGTGAGTGGTGTCGACGCCGATGTCCCATAAGTTTGATACGCTTCGTCCTATCCAGCCGAAGTATAAATATGTTGCCTGGACTACGCCTCGTGGTGATGAGATGTCGACTTCTTCGGATGTGAACAAGGTGACGATTGAGAAATATAAGAGGAATCCGATGGCGATTATGACAAGGATTTTGATTTTTCGCGCTTGGTGTTCGGTTCTTAAAATTATCAGGCCGATGATTGCGAATACTGTTATTATTATTACTTGGGTTATCATATATTATTAGGATGTCTTATTATAAAAATGTTTTTATATGGTGTTTTGTTGTTTTATTTATGAAGAGGTTTAGGATTTATTTGTTTCGGCATGGGCGGCGAAACGCTTTGCGTTTCGAGAATTCAGGTTTTAGAATTCAGGTTTCAGGAGGTGTGTTTTATGAGAAAGAAGTTTAAAATTTATTTGTTTAGGCATGGGCAGACGACGTTTAATCGGGATGGGCGGTTTACTGGGTTTAAGGATGCGAAGTTGACGGTGGAGGGACGAGAACATGCTGAGAAAATTGCGAAAGAGTTGAAGGGGAAGAAATTTGAGGTGGCGATTCATACGAGTTTGTCGAGGTCGAAGGATAGTTTGAAAATAGTTTTGAAGTCTCATCCGGAGTGCAAGATTATTTTAGAGGATGATAGAATGATTGAACGAAGTTATGGCGAGTTGGAGGGAAAATATCATTATGAGATTGTTGATAAATTTGGGGTGGAGCAATATGAGTTGTGGCATCGGGGATTTGATTGCCGACCGCCGGAAGGGGAGTCGTTTGCCGACGTTGAAAAGAGAGTCGGGAAGTTTGTTAAGGATTTGAAAAAATTTATGAGGAAGAACAAAGTTAATGTTGCGATTTCGGCGCATGGAAATTCGATTCGGCTGTTTAGAAAAATTATGGAGCGGGCGTCGAAAGATGAGGCCGTGAAATGGGTTATCCCGTATGATAAAGTGTTTGAGTATTTGGTTTAATCTCTTGAGTATTTGCCCGTCAAGATTGATTCTGCGACGATGTGATTTTTCATTGCCTCGATAATTCTTGGGAGTGGTGTCATTTCTGGGAGCTCGAGTTTTTTGTCGAGGGCGTAGATTTTGAAATTATAATTGTGAGTTCCGGAGCCGGCTGGGGGATTTGGTCCGTTGTATTCTGGTTTTTTGTAAGTGCTTTCTCCGGGAGTTCCTGAGATTGAATTTTTTTGGATTGTTAATTGGTTGCTGTTTACAGGAATATTAAACAGGACCCAGTGAATCCAAGTGAAGCCGCAAACTTTTTGGGCGTCGGGATCGTCCATGATTAAGATTAATGATTTTGTGTTTTCTGGGATTTTTGTAATGTTGAGTTCCGGGTTTATGTTTGTTCCGTCGGCTGTATATTTGATAGGAATTTTTTCGTTGTGGTTGAAGGCTGGGGATTGGATTATCATTGTATATTGGATTATGTAAAAGTGCTTGTTTATTATTAACAGAAGCTGGCGGTTCCGCCTTGGGTGCAGTAGATTTGCTGTATTTCGTTTGTGTTTAATACTCTGTTGTAAACCATTGCTTCGTCTATTTCTCCGGCGAAATCGTATTCGAGATTACTTGAGTAGACGCCGAATCTTAGGTAGCTGTCAAATGCGTAGCTTGAGTAGATTTTTGTGTGGCCGATGTCCACTCCGTCGACGTACATTCTTGCGGTTCTTCCATCCATAGTTACTGTAATCATGTGCCAGTTGTTGTCTGCTGAGATGTCGCTGGTTGAGTCAGAAGAACTTCCCGCAATTCCCATTGCCCATTTCCCAGAAGAACTTATTGCTAAATACATTCGCTGGTTTGCCCATGCGGAACTTTGCGATAAGAATATAGGATAAGGACTCCCGCCGGTTGCGTAATGCTTGACCCATAGCGAGTAAGTATGGGGTGTGACGGATGGGTTCAGCGTGTATCCGTAGTAGCTGACCATGTAATCGTCATTGCCATCTAATTTTAGGGCTTGTCCTTTTTTGCCTGAGACATAAATTGAATTTCCAGCTGCTATTCCGTTGTATTTTCCGGTTTCGTCGTTTGCGTTGTTTTCAAATTTCCAATATGCGACGTAGTCGGTCGGGAAAGACCCTTCTAATTTTTTAATGCATGCCCCATCTGAACATCCATTCGGACACGAATAAAGTTCTCTGCTTGCATATCCATTACTTCTGCAAAAAGATTCGTATAATCTTGTTGTCAAAATACAAGAATCGGTATAACTAATACTACTTTTACCCGTTGCTGTTCCCTTAATGTAATAATCTTTTCCCCCGTCGCTGTCTGTGCATTCAGAAGAAGATATGCATTTTCCGTTGGTGCAGGTATATCCTGCTGAACAACTTCCACATGATGCACTTGCTCCACATATTGTTTGAGTTCCGCATGAATATCCTAAGCTTGCGCATGTGTCTGTGCATGTTGCAATGCATTTTCCGTTGGTGCAGGTATTGCTTGTGCAATCAGTATTCAAAGTACATATTTTATCATTAGAACATTTGCTGCATTTTGTTCCACCGCAATCAACATCTGTTTCGTCCTGGTTTTTAATTCCGTCTGAACAGGTTTGTGTTTGAGTTTGGCAAAAAGATGCGCTTCCTCCCTGAGAGCAATAAATCTGCTGTATTTCACTTAAGCTCAATGCTCTGTTGTAAACCATTGCTTCGTCTACTAAACCATTTCCGCAATAGTTTGTCAAGTCTGGATTGAAACAACCGATGCTTACATTTTGGGCTGCTGTATATAATATGTTTAAGTTGTTGGTTGTCCCGCTTCCTTGCTCGATGCCGTCAAGATAAAACCTGACATAATTGTGGTCATAGGTTCCTACTAAGTGATGCCATTTTCCGTCTTCGACGAATGCGGATGCTACGGAGGGGGAATTGATTTCTCGTGAGCCAGTATTAAATGTTGTGAATTGGTATCTTGGTGTTGCTGTATATTTGTAGATTCCAAAAGAGGGGCTGCCGGAACTGTATGGCTTAGAGATGACGTATGGGTAGTTGTTTCCGAACGCTGTTGTTTTTAGCCAGACGCTTAGTGTAATGCTTTGCGGTTCTAAGTCTGCAGTTCTTTGTATTTTGACTGCGTCTCCATTCCCATCTAAAATTAGCACGTTACCTTTATCGGCGTCTGTTATGATGTTGGCGTTTCCGAGAAGGATTCCATTATTTTTTCCGGTTTCGTCGGGAGTGATTGCCCCTGTTTTTGTTTCGAATTTCCAGTATGCTATGTAGTCGGTGGGGAACGAGGTGGAGACTTGACAGCCTTCGTCGATGGTTCCGTCGCAATTGTTATCCTTGTCGTCGCAGATTTCTGTTGATGGGGTTATTTGATTTGAGCATGTGCCCCAAACTCCGTTAGTGCATGTTTCGGTTCCTGATTGGCATTCTCCTGTGTCTATTCCGCAAATTCTTGTTTCCCCATTAATACATAAACAGCCCTCATCTGTGCTGCCGTCGCAATCTTCGTCTGTGCTGCCGTCGCAGATTTCTGTTGATGAACCCTGTGTTGGATTGCAGATTTCTTGTGAACCAGATAGGCAATTTTGCGTTGTGTGAGAGCAAGCGCCCAAACCACAAGTTGTTGTTCCGAAATCTTTGTCGTCTGAAATCCCGTTGCAGTCGTTATCCTTCCCGTCGCAGATTTCTGTTGATGGGGTTATCTCGCCGGCACATACGCCATTCCAATTTTTATTGATACATGTTTCAGTTCCGGCAACACACTCTCCGATGTCTGAACCACAACTTCTTGTTTCTCCATTTTTGCAGACGCCTGCCTTAACACAATTGCTTCCGTCCCATCTGCAATCCAGCGAGCATGCATCAGCGTCACATTCTGTTTCGTGATAATCACCACAACTTGAAATTCTTGAAGAACAAAATTCATTAAACTCAATGCAATTCTCACTTCCTAAAAGAGGGTCGTAATAACAGTCGGGGCAGTTGCTTTTGCATTTGTCGTAATTGCAACCGATTCCCCAAAATAATTCACAATCGTTGCATGAGTTGCAGGTTTTTTCGACGCAGTTTTTAGATGTATCGCAATATTCCCAAGATTCGCAGTGGTTGTTGTTGATTATATTTTTACATCCGCTTAATGTATTGCAGACATCGTCTGTGCATGATATTTGGTCTCCGCATAATGCGTCGGATGGAGTGTAGTCGCATGAGTCGGTTGCTTCATTACAGTTGTCTGTCGTGCAACTTATTTTGTCATTGCAATTTATGGAACTTCCAGAGATGCATTTTCCTCCCGAGCAGATTTCGGCGCCGTTGCAGTATAGTCCGTCGGTGCAATCGGTGTTTGAGGTGCATTTTTTCATCTCCTGAAATTCGTAAGGCCCTATATCCCACTCTGCTCCAGAAGGTCTTGGATTTCCATTTATATCCTGATAGAAATTATAATAAGGAAAGTACTGCTTTAATTCATTTATTATTCCAGAAATATCGGTTCCATTATCAATCGCCATACTGTTTTCTTTTAAACTATAATCGACTGCTAAATTAGAAATACTGCTCCAAATCTGGATTTTGCCAGGCTTTAATTCTGCAAAAGGCTCATTAACCTCGATTTTTGTGTAGTACATTCCGCCAATATACCATCCAACACTTACGCTCTTGACTGTTCTGATAATCCCGTCGTTCTCGTGAATTAAATAATCTCCTGATTTTATTAATGAACTATATCCCGAACTAATATATAGTGTGTCTGCATTGATTGCATTTTGAAAAGTTATTTTTGCAACTACTTTTGGGCTATTTTTAAATATTAATGACCTGTCAGATGGAACATGATTAATCTTAAATCCAGCATACCAAGTTCCAATTACTAAATTTTCTGTGTAATCAAGAGATAATGGACCCAAAGAAGAATCAAAAATATTATTTTTAAAAATAGTTTCTGCAGGCGCATAAGGTAGAGATAGATCTCCGTTTAAAATATTATTAATTATAATTAGTTTTCCTTTCATGGCACTCCATTGGTCAATTCTTCCTCCTGAAATAATGTTGTTGTATAAAGTAAGGTTTTCTAATTGCTGGAAAGCTAATGCGCTTGGAGTATTAAAAAATTTATTTCCTGCAAAAAGGATATTTTCTCCGCCCACATAAGATTTCATTCCACTTTGATGAATTCCATAACAGTCTCTTACAGTATTGTTTATTGCTGCACAGTTAATGCAAGACCAAAACACAATATTATCTCCCAACTGCTTATAAAAAAGATTATCTTTAATAATAATCCCTCTCGGTTTAATAATGTCATCATTAACAGTTTGAATTATTATATAAGGCCCTTTATTTTCATGAATGTAATTGTTTTCTATAATAAAATTTGTTGAAGATTTAATGTTTAATAAATAAGTCCCTTGATTATATCTTACCTTGTTGTTCTTGAATATATTTCCATAATCGGTTCCGCGCGATTCAGTGTATAGAACATCACCAGATGCTTTTTGAAAAATAAATCCGTCTATTGTCGTATAATTTTTGTTGGCAATTGTCAAAAAATTTCCCCTTACCGCCCTTGTAACTTCTCCATTAGTTTCAAGATTAACATTATGAAGGGACCATACATATATCTTTTTCATCCCATTCTTGCTAGTTTCATTAACATAATAATCGCCTTCTAAATCTAAGAATGTACTACTATAGTAATTCACAATGGAATATTTGGTAGGATCATATACCGGGATTATTGGCTCAATTATTATTTTCTTTTCTGCAGGTGTGTAGTTTAATATTTTTTTATGGTCAACCTGATTATTGCTGTGCTGAACCATTACATAAGAACCAATTAAACTGCTGCCCCCAAAACTTTCCAATCGCTCATCAATAATATAATTGGTTCCTATATCCGCCTTAGGAATAGAAAGATAATAAGTAAATTCATCTGGATAAAATCTATCCCGCATATTTGGATACTGGGAGGGATACAAAAATTCAGAACCTTGCATAAAAAAAGTAAAAGCATTACTTGTATTGGGAAAATCAGCATAATAAATTTTGTCCCAGTTTTTATTTCCCAGGCATTCTGCTTGGGAAGTGCATTTTTTCCACCCAGTTATTTTTTCAGAGCCCTCAAATATTGCCTCTTCCCCCGGATAATTTCTTATTGTAATTCTGTTAGCAGCTGTTCCGCTGTTTTTAAGAATAACTGATTCTTTATAGGTCCCGCCTCTTACGGTCAGTGTCTCTCCTGCCTTAACAATATTTACTCCTTTTTGTATTGTATTATATGCCTGTTTGTCTCCATTCCCGCATGTTCTTGTAGCCGCATTATAATTATTGCAATCGCTTGGAAGTGAGTTGTCTACATAAAAGCTCGTTTCAGATTGCGCCTGTGCGATATTTTCTTCTGCGGACTTTTCTTCTGCGGATACGATTCCACCTTCGCTGTTAGTTGTGCTTCCGCTGCTGCCTCCGCTTCCACCTCCTCCTCCACCGCCTCCGCTAGTTGCGCTACCACTTTGGCTGCTTGTTGTAGAATTTGTTTCTTTATCAATTTCTTTTCCGTCTCCGTTCCATACTCCATTATTTTTTTCGAGTTGGGAGTAGGAATCCGAAGAGGAAAGTCCCTGGGAGGAATCTCTATATTTTTGGACTTGCATATAAACGACGGCGGAGAGTATTAAAAAAATGAAAATCAAAAATGGAATTAAAATAATTTTTGCTTTGTTTTGTTTTGTTTTTTTCTTGTAATTCACTTTTCCACCTTGTTTTTCTTGTGTTGTATAATGGCTAATTACTTATAAATGTTTTCTAAATCATGAAGTGCTTCGGATTAGTTATTTTTCTTTTTCGGTTGCCAAAAATGACCACCATGGTCTTCTTGTCGTGACTTCTTCGCCGGTCTCTGCGTCGATTTGAGTCAGCACTTCTTTGTTTCTTTTAATAAATCCGAAGAGCCGGAATGTTTTTTGGACTCTTGCTTCGTAGACTGCCCGTGTTTTGTTTCCTTGTCCGACTTCTTTGAGTTCTATTGTGCAGTTGCCGTCGCAATTTTTTAATCTTAATCTTTCTATTGCTCTTGCCGACGCTGTTTCAGGCATGATTTTGATTTCAGCGTTTCGTCCGTTACTTAGTCTGATTCTTATTTGACTTCCGTTACCTTCGCTGCTTAAGTTTAATCGTGTTCTAATTATGTTTCCTTTTTCTTTCATTTCTATAATTTTGTCGTCGATTCGTTTTAGCGTGATGTTCTTTTTTTCTAATAAAATTTCTTCTCTCTCTTGTATTCTTTCTCTGAGGTTTTCAATTTTTTCTTCGTTTAGTTTTCGCATTTCTTGAATTCTTTCTTGTGTGTTGGATGTAATTTCGTTTTGAAGTTGTGTTTGTTGTTGATTGTTTGCCGACGCTGTGCTGGCTGCGCAAACCATACTTAGAAAAAATATTATTGACAGAATAAATACCGACGCTATTTTCATTGTGATGGTAGGAATTTTTGGTATAAAAAGTTTGTGGTTGTTTGGTAAAGAATAAATAGGGTGATTTGTTTTGTTTTGGATGATTTGGAAAATAGTCGTGGTGATGTTCGCGTTGTTTGTTGTGTTGTTGTTGGTCGGGCTTGTGTATCAAAATGTTCCGAGCGAGCCTGTTAAAATGAAGGTTGGCGAGGTGGGGAGTGAGTCGTTCTCTATGGTGAGTTATGATGGGAATCCGGTGTATTGGGATAACTTGAGATTTAATCATAATAACATTTCTTATTTTATTAATGATTCTTGTCCGGAGGGTCGGAGGGAATCGATGATTGAGGCGTTTGGTATATTCGAGAGAATGACTGATTATATTTATTTTTATGGGGTTGACGGCGACGCTGATATTGATGTTGAATGCTCTAATAAGTCAATGATGCTTAGTGATAATTTGGTTGCGGCGGGGGAGGGCGGGCAGGTTGGGATTATTAACACGAGCTTGTTTAAGATTATTGAGAGAGGGAAAATTTTTCTTTATGATGACCCGAAATGTAATTATCCTGTCGTCGAGTTGCATGAGCTGGGGCACGTTTTTGGTTTTGATCATTCTGACGATCCGTTGAGTGTCATGTTCCCGTATGCGAGGTGCGAGCAAAGAATGACAGATGACATGGTTAGGTTTATTGATGGCTTGTATTTTGTCGAGGCGCTGGCTGATGTTAGGATAAGCGATTTGACTGCGATTAAAAGAGGGCGGTACTTGGATTTTAATTTGACGATTTTGAATGAGGGACTGTCTGATGCTTTCGGTGTTAATTTAAGTGTTATTGCCGACGGTGAGGTTGTCAGGGTTTTTGGCGTCGGGGATATTGAGTTTGGGTTTGGGAGAACTCTTTATGTTGAGAACCTTAAGATGCCGTCGCGTGATTTTGATGCTGTTGATTTTTATATTGACAAGGAAAATATTGTGAGGGAGTTGGACGAGGGGAATAATGTCGCCGGTGTGACAGCGTAGGGTGACTTTGTCGCCGAGTTTGAATTTGGAGTTTGTAAAAATTTAAAAAGTTGTTGCTGATATTTGTTTATGGAAAATTCTTTGGGTTATGTCTGTATTTTGAAGGCATTGGCGGAATTGCCGTTTGCCGTCGGGAAAAATTTGTTGGTTGATATTTTGAATGGGAATTTGAAAAATAAATCTGTTGTTAAAAATCGGCTGGATGAGTTGGAGAGTTTTGGGGAGTTGGATTGGGAGCGGGATAAAATTTTTCGGGAAATTGAGCGGTTGATTGTGAATGGGATGGTTGAGTTTGTGGTTAGTGATTATAATAAATTTGTGAAAGTTTTGTCTTTGACGACGAAGGGGCGGGCTGAAATTTTTAGTCCGAGTTTGAATGGGAAAAAAGTTGTGAATAAATTTAATTTTGGGAAGACTGAAATCACCGACGAGGACAGGATTAAGTTTCGCGAGCTTGATAGTTTTTTGAAGAGGTTTAATGATGAGCAGAAGAAGGCGATAATTTCCGAGGCGGCGAATGTGCTTTGCGTTGCCGGGGCGGGGACGGGGAAGACGATGGTTTTGACGAAGAGGATTGAATTTTTGGTGAAATATCGCGGGGTCGCGCCGGGGAAAATTTTGGCGATAACTTTTACGAGAAAGGCGAAACAGGAAATGGAGAGACGACTTTATGGCTTAGGGGTTAATGGCGTCGCTGTTCATACTTTTAATTCTTTTTGCGAGAGGATTTTGAGAAAGTATGAGGCGAGAATTTACGGGCGGCCGATTCGAATGCAAAGTTATGGGGATAAAATTCTTGGGATGAATATGGCTTTGGCGTCGATGGGGCTGGATATGGGCGATGTTTTGGATGGGTATTTTAGTGTCGGGCAGAAAAAATTTATGACAGGGAGACAGATGGCCGGCAGTTTTGTGAGTGATTGTTTTTCAGTGATGGATTATTTCAAGGCGACCGGTATTAAGGAGTATGATTTTAGCAAGGGCGTTGACGAGAAACATCGGAAGAACGCGGAGAGAATTAGGGATATTACTAAGTATTTGAAAGGGCACATGGAGATGCAGGGGCTGAGAGATTATAGCGACCAGATGATTGATGCGATTGGATTTTTGAAAAAGAATACCGACGCTATTCCGAAATTTGAACATGTTTTGGTTGACGAGTATCAGGATGTGAACGCGATGCAGATTGAGTTGCTGGATTTGTTGGCGCCGTCGAATTTGTTTGTCGTCGGTGACCCGAGGCAGTCGATTTTTGGGTGGAGGGGTTCGAATATAAATTATATTTTATGTTTTGATAAAAATGGGAGGAATGTCGAGGTTGTGCATTTGACAAAAAATTATCGGAGTAGTTGGGAAATTGTTGATTTTATGAATAAGGCGATTTCCGAAATGGAACTTCCCGACTTGCAGTCGGGAAGAGAAAATAGAAAATTGAAAATAGACGATAGGGATAGAATTAGGATTTTGGGTTTTGAAAGCGAGGCGGTGGAGCGGGAATTTGTTTTGGGCGAGATTTTGAAAGGAGATGTTTTGCCCGAGGATATTTTTGTTTTGGCGAGGACGAATCGGCAGTTGGTGGAGTTGTCGGCGTTGATGAAGTCGCGCGGGGTTTCTCATTTTGTGAGAGAAGACGACTCGATAAGCAGTAAGGATAAGGAGGTAGGTGGCGGGGTGATGCTTGCGACGGTGCACGCGATTAAGGGGCTTGAGGCGAAGAAAGTTTTTTTGATTGGAGTTAATGAATCGAATTTTCCGTGCAAGGCGTCTGACCATCCGGCGATTGAGATGATAAAGAGGGATGAGTACGACAGGGAGGAGGAAGAGCGTCGGTTGTTTTATGTTGCGATTTCGAGGGCGAAGAGATTTTTGTGTTTGACTTATTCGGGGAAGAAGCCGAGTTATTTTGTTAATGGGGAGATACTAAGGATGAGGATGTGATGTAATTTACTATTTTGTAATGTATACATTTGACTACCATAATCTTTTATAAGGGATGTTTGCTCGGGATTTTGTTATGTTTGGAAAATGGTAATAAAAAAAATGTTTGGGCTTGGGTTGGCGATGATGTTTTTAGTTTGTCTCGTTTTTGTTAGCGGATGTGAGAGTTGCGTCGACGAGAGTGAGTGCGCTGATTCGGTTCCGATTTATAGATTTTTGAATTCTGAAACTGGGGGTCGTTTTTATACGATAAGCGAGGCAGAAAAGGAAAATATTGAGAAGTATCCTGCGTTTGTTTATGAGGGGATTATTGGGGGTGCTTTTGCGGAGGAGGGCGAGGGGACGATTCCGGTTTATAGATTTTGGAGCGCGAGACTTGGTGATCATTTTTATGTTACAGATGAAGGAAATGAAAGGGAAAATTTTGAGAAGATGTGGGGGGCGGATTGGATTTATGAGGGCGTTGTGTTTTATATTTATGAGGAAGAGCGGGTGAATAGTCTGCCTGTTTATAGGTTTTGGAATGTTCCGAATAGTAATCATATTTATACGACGGATGAGGACGAGAAGAATGAATTGAGGACGCTGGAGTGGGCGAGCTGGAGATACGAGGGGATTATTGGTTATGTTTGTGGTGATGATGCCGCGCCGGGGAAGGTTAGTAATTTGGGAGATGTTGCCGTCGGTGAAAGTTGGATTTTGTGGAATTGGAGCAACCCGGCTGATGATGATTTTTATTTGAACTTGATTTATTTGGACGGGGTGAATGTTGCGAATGTCAGCGACGAGTTTTATAATGCGACGGGGTTAGGGGAAGATACGAGTTATACCTTGAAGATTTTGACGATGGATGATTCTTATAATATTAATCACGATGGGGTTTCTGATAGCGCGAGAACATTGAAGGACGAGGAAGATGAAGATGAAGATGATAATCATTATGTAATTTTAAAATCGGGTAGTTCGAAGACGACTCAGAAAGTTGTAGATTATTCTGTTAAGAGTGGGGGGATAATTAGCAATTCTATTTTGGTTGATTCTTCGGGGGCTGTGAAACTTGGCGGAGAAGATGTCGTTTCGTCGTCGGGAATTTCTTGGATTTTTTGGGTTCTGTTGATTGTTGTTGTGATTATGTTCTTGATTGTCGTCGGTGTTGGGATTAGAAGATAGTTGATTTTATCTGTCTTATGATTTGATTTTGAAAAATATATTTGATTTGTTTTGGGAGGTAAATCATTTGAGATTTGACTTCAAATTTCAGAGAAAAGTTATATGCTCCCGCCGGGATTTGAACCCGGGTCACCGCCGTTCTCCAACAAAATCTCGAAAGAGATTTCAGTGGTTGTTCAAGCGAACTGAAGTCGTTGTCTCATCGACGAGGGCTTCCCACCTCTTTGAAAGTCGGGTTAAACCCGTCATTCATTCTTGCTTTAGGCAAGTCTTGAGAGGGCGGCGTCCTTGGCCACTAGACTACAGGAGCTTAGATTATGAGATTGGATTGATTTAAAAGTTTAGCGGTAAAGTTTTAAAGTTCGGTTGACAAGATTTAATATGAATGAATTTGATTTTGCGGCGATTGAGAAAAAGTGGCAGGAGAGGTGGGAGGGGGAGAGAATTTTTGAGGTTGATGAGAGGTCCAAGAAGAAGAAATTTTATGTTTTGGAAATGTTTGCGTATCCGTCGGGGGAAGGGTTGCACATGGGGCATGCTTTTAATTTTGTGATTGGGGACGTTTTCGCGAGGTTCAAGATTATGAATGGGTTTAATGTTTTGCATCCGGTTGGGTATGACGCGTTGGGGTTGCCGGCGGAGAATGCGGCGATTAAAGTCGGGACGCATCCTAAGGATTATACGGACAAGTCGATTTTGAATTTTATGAAACAGCAGAAGGGGCTTGGGTTGAGTTATGATTGGTCGAGGATGATTAATACTGCCGACGCTGATTATTACAAGTGGGACCAGTGGATTTTTTTGAAGATGTTGGAGAAGGGACTTGCGTATCAGAAAGTTTCGGCTGTGAATTGGTGCCCGAAGTGCGCGACGGTTTTGGCGAACGAGCAGGTGCAGGGTGGAGTTTGTTGTTTGTGCGGGAGTAAAGTTGAAGTTCGACATTTGAAGCAATGGTTTTTGAAAATAACTAATTATGCCGACGAGTTATATGAAGGACTGAAGAAGTTGAGTGGGTGGCCGGATAAGACAAAGGCGATGCAGAGAAATTGGATTGGGCGTTCTCACGGAGTTGAAATTGATTTTGAGATTGCTCGCAGAGAAGAGAATAGCTCACGGATGAACACGGATGAACACGGATTTAAAGAAAAGAAAAGTGTTTGGTCGATTTTTACGACGAGACCGGATACGATTTTTGGGGTGACGTTTATGGTTGTGTCGGCGCAGCATGCTCGGTTGGATGAGTTGGTGACGGCTGAGCAGAAAAAAGATGTTGACAAGTTTTTGAAAAAGTTGAGGTCGGTTTCAGCGAAGGATGTCGGGGATTTAGAGAAGGAGGGAGTTTTTAGTGGGAGTTATGCGATTAATCCGGCGAATGGGGAGAGGGTTCCGATTTGGATTGGGAATTTTGTCGTCGCTGATTATGGGGCGGGGATGGTGATGGCGGTGCCGGCGCATGATGCGAGAGATTTTGAGTTTGCGAAAAAGTATGATATTGAGGTAAAACAGGTTATCGAAAACAAAGAGCAGGATAAACAGGATTCAAAGGATGCTTATACTGGAAATGGTATACTTGCTAATTCTGGCGAGTTTGATGGTATACCGAGTGAAGAGGCGAAGGAGAAAATTAGTGATTGGTTGGCGAAGAAGAAACTGGCGAGGCGGGTTGTGAATTTTAGGTTGAGAGATTGGGGGATTTCGAGGCAGAGGTATTGGGGGACGCCGATTCCGGTTGTGTATTGTGAGGAGTGCGGTGTCGTCGCTGTTGCTGAGAAAGATTTGCCGGTTGAGTTGCCGAAGGATGTGAAGTTTGGGAAGGGTAATCCGTTGGAGACGAATGAGAAGTGGTTGAATGTGGGGTGTCCGAAGTGCGGGGGGAAGGCTCGACGGGAAAGTGATACGATGGATACGTTTGTGAATTCGAGTTGGTATTTCATGAGGTTTTGCGATTCAAGGAATGACAAGAAAATTTTTGATGTGAAGAAAGTTGGGAGTTGGTGCCCGATTGATGTTTATGTCGGCGGGGCTGAGCACGCGTGTTTGCATTTGATTTATTCGAGATTTTATGTGAAGTTTTTGAGGGACTTGGGGCTGGTTGATTTTGACGAACCGGCAGTTAGGTTGTTTCATCAGGGGATGATTAACGACGAGAAAGGTGAGAAGATGAGTAAGTCGAAGGGGAATATTGTTGAACCGTTGGAGACGATGGCGAAGTATGGCGTCGACGCGACTCGGTTTTTTTTGTTGTCGGTTGCTTCGCCGGACAAGGGTTTTAATTGGAGCGAGGACGGGATTAATGGCGCGTCAAGATTTGTTAAAAAAATTGTTGATTTGTTTAGTAATGTGAAAATTGGCGATGACAGCGACGAGGTTTTGTCGAAGTTGAACTTGACGATTAAGAACGTTGGGAATTATATTGAGAGTTTTGATTATCGGCCGGCGACGATTGAGTTGAGAGAATTGTTTGATTTGTTGGCGCGGCAGAAAAATGTTGGCAAGAAAAGTTTGGAGAACTCGTTGAAATTGTTGGCGCCGTTTTGTCCGCATGTTGCCGAAGAGATTTGGTTTAAATTAGGGAATAAGGATTTTATCTCCGTTGCTGAATGGCCGAAAGTTGATGAATCTAAGATTTTGAAAAAGGGAGTTGTTTCGGATTTGAATAAGAAAATCGTTGAAGATGTTCGGAAGATTGTTGAGAAATTTTTGGATAAGAAAAAAGTTTATATTTATGTGATGCCGTTTGAGTTGGCGAAGGTTGACGTCGGGAAAATTTCTGAAGCGGTTGGGAAAGATGTTAAGATTTTTGCGGTTAATGATTCTGGGAAGTACGACCCCGATGGGAGAGCGAAGAAGGCGAAGCCGGGGAAAGTTAGTATTTATGTTGAGTGAAAATATATAAAGTAGTTTTGTGTTTGTGTATTATGAAAAAAGAGGGTGTGATTGTGAAGATTATTCATGGCAACCGGTCGCTTGGGCAGAGAGCGGCGGATGGCTTGACGAGGTGGGCGGGAAGCTGGACTTTTATTATTTTGTTTTTTGTTTTTCTCGGGGGCTGGGTGATGACGAATGGTGTTTTTGTTTTGAAATATCTTCGAGGAGATTTGGTTGATTTTTATCCGTTTATACTTTTGAATTTGATTTTGTCGTGTCTGGCAGCGATTCAGGCGCCGGTGATTTTAATGAGCCAGAATAGGCAGGCGCAAAAGGACAGGATGAAGATGGAATATGATTATGAAGTTAATCGACGGGCTGAGAAGAAGATTGATGAAATTTTGGAGAAGATTGGGAAGAAGAGGTAGCTCACGAGTTGATTTGCTCACGAATTACGCGAATGGACACGGATTTTTTTGGTATTATTAATTTTCTATTAGTCAATTGGGTCGTAGTGTTTACATAATTTATTAAAACCGTCACAAATTTTACATTCGTCGTCTGAGTATAACCACATTCCCGCCACTGTGTATATCTCCCACATTTTGTTACAAATAATTATTCCTTCTTCGTTTTTGCTTTTTGGCTCTTCATATTCATCGTCTATTTCTTCTAACATTATTCCAAGATTGCCCTGATTCTTCTGACGCCTTGGCTTGATGATTCTTCTTTTGTGATTTTAAAGTGCCCGAGTTCGGATGTGTTGTCGACGTGAGGGCCGGCGCAGATTTCTTTTGAGAAGTTTCCGATTGAGTAGACTTTTACTTTGTCGCCGTATTTTGATTCGAAGATGCCTTGTGCACCTTTTTGTTTTGCTTCGGTTAATGAAAGTTCTTCTAATCCTACTGGAATTGTTTCCTGGATTTTTTTATTGACCAAGTTTTCTATTTTTTTTATTTCGTCGTCGGTTAATTTTCTGTCGAAGTTAAAATCAAATCTTAATCTTTCGGGCGTTATGTTTGAGCCTTTTTGGAAAATGTTTTTATTATTTAATACTTCTCTTAATGCTTGGTTTAGGAGGTGGCAGGCTGTGTGAAGTTTTGTTGTTTGTTCTGAGTTGTCTGCTAGACCGGATTTGAATTTACCTTGTGTTGCAGTTCTTGAAAGTGTTTGGTGTTTTTTGAGTTCTTGATTGAAGGCTTTTTCGTCGACACTGATTCCTTTTTCTTTTGCGAGCTCGATTGTTGTCTCCAGCGGAAAACCATAGGATTGAAATAGTAAGAATGCCGTTTTGCCGTCGATGTTTTTGCAGTTGTTGGCGAATTTTTCAAAAATGCTAATTCCTTGTTCAAGAGTTCTTAGGAAGTTTCCTTCCTCTTTTTCGAGTTCGAGCAAAATTTTTTGTTGGTTTAATTTGTAGTCGTCGTAGATGTAAAAAATTGGTTCGGCGACTTTTGTTGTGAATTTTTCTATGCCGAGAAGTCTTCCGTATCTTATTGCTCGTCGGATTAATCTTCTGAGGACGTAGCCCTGTTCGGTGTTGGATGGGATTACGCCGTCGTTGATTATGAAAACTGCGGCCTTGATGTGGTCGGCGATGATTCGCATTATGCGAGTTTTTTCTTCGTCTTCGGCGTATTTTTCTTTGGATAATCTTTCTATTTTTTCGATGATTGGTTTCCAGCAGTCGATGAGGTAGTTGTCGTCGAGGTTGTTTAGGATTGCGATTGTTCGTTCGACGCCCATCCCAGTGTCGATGTTTTTTTGTTTTGCTTCGATGTAGTTTCCGTTTTCGTTTTTGTAATATTGCATCAGGACGTCGTTCCAGATTTCGACGCTGTTGACAAATATTTCTGTGTCAGGCCCGCACGGACCAATTTTTCCTGCCGGTCCCCACCAATTATCTTTCTTGCTTAAAAATTTTATTTTGTTTATTCCTAATGATTTCCAAATTTTTTCCGACTCGGTGTCTTTTGGTGCATCGTTATCTCCCGCGAAGCATGTTGCTGAAATTTTTCCCGACGGTATTTTGAGTTCTTTTGTCAGAAATTCGAAAGACATTTCGATTGCTTCTTTTTTGAAGTAGTCGCCGAGTGACCAGTTGCCGAGCATTTCGAAAAATGTGTGGTGAGTTGTGTCGCCGACTTGGTCGATGTCGCCGGTTCTGATGCATCGTTGGACATTGACTAATTTTTTTCCTTGCGGATGTTTTTGTCCGAGTAGAAATGGGACGAGCGGGTGCATTCCTGCTGTTGTGAAAAGAACTGTCGGGTCGTTTTCAGGGATTAGGGATGCGTTCTGGATTTCCTTGTGGTCTTTTGACTTGAAGAAGTCGATGTATTTTTTGATTAGTTGTTTTCGGTTCATGAGATGATTAGAGAATTGGAGTTTTTAAGAATTTAGATTTCTTAGTTTCTCTTGGATTAATCTGAGTTCGTCCTCGATGTCGTTGTATTTTGAAAGTGATTCTTTTGATTCTATTTTTTTTATTTCGTGTCTTTGGATTGTTTTTGGGATGCCCGGAGTTGGTATTTTATCTTGGATTGAATCTATTTCGGATATTACCGACGACGTGAGTTTGTGTAGTCTTTTTTTCAGGTCATGTTTTTGGCGTGCGAGGATGTTCAGATTATGAAGTCGTTTGAGGGATTGGAGAATGTCGGCTTGACTTTTTAGAATGTTGGATTTGTTTTCCCGATAAGTGATTGGGGATATTGAAATGAAAAGTTCTTCTTTTAGTACCATTAGATTTGGTCGAAAATGCTTGAATCTATTTCGGACAATCTTGATTTGATTCTTTCGATGTCTTCGGCCCAGCCTTTTAATTCGATTTCTTCTTTTGATTTTGTGTCTTTTATTTTTCCGATGATTGATTCTATTTCTTTGATTTTGATTTTGATTTGTTCGAAATTTTTTTGGGCCGACTGGAATTTGTCGATTCGGACAAAGATTGGTTCGACTTCTCTTGTGATTTTTTCTTCTATCGGATTTATTTCCAGTGTTCTTCTTGGGAGGTCAGCGACTGATAATTGCATCGGGAATTCCGGGATTGAAGGATTCTCAAAGGGCCTTGGAGGAATCAGAGATTCCCCTTCTGGCTCTTCTAATATATGAATATCGTTTTGAATATTCATATCCTCTCTTTTCCCCTTAGGAGAAATATTATTTGCCGTCGCTGGTTTGATTATTTCTTGATTTGGGTTTTTGTTTTTAGAATTTAATGGGAATGACGGAAGTTCTGGCAACATTTTTTTTTCGCTGACTTGTGATTTTGGCAGTTCTGGCAATGTTGGCGCCGTTGGTATTTCTGGTTCATTTTTTTCTTTGCTGAAAAATCCCATGGTATGGTTTGGTGAATTTCTTTTTTATAGGTTTATAGTAATTTAATAATTACAACAAATTTGGTGGAAAGGTATTTAAAAGAGAATTATTTTCACGATGGATGCAAGTTAAACTTCTGCATGATCTCGTCGAGGAATTGGCTGGTGTCAATACTGGAAGAATAGTTGAGATTTTGTTTGGGAAAAAAGA